>JAWXCE010000045.1:0-113332 GCA_034440495.1 Hyphomicrobiales bacterium
CTATCGCGAAATCGCCGTCCATTCGCTCAAAGGCAGCGATGCTTATCTCGCCGTGTTCAGCCCGCCCGCTACCGATGGGCGCCCACAACCGGCAGACATTGAAGCTTGTAAGGCCGAATAAACTGGTAAAAGCTCTCTCATATTAAGATTTTTCATTCATCAACGACGTCGAACACAACTTCATTTCGGCGCAACGGGCCGGGCGTGAACGGGTCGTTGTAGTATGCGTAGGTCGGCGATCCCACGGGCTTCAACTTGCGGGACTGAAGCCAGCCGAGCAGCAAGGCTTGTTGTTCGGCGATGGACGCATCTGTGGCATAGCCGGAAAAACGGATCGCGGCGCGGCGCGCCTCGGGCACGGCGATGATCCGCACATCGGCGTTTGCAGGCTTCGGGAGCGTTTCAAGGGTGTATTTCGCGGGCATGATGAAACGCACCGTCCAGGCGTTGTCGCCGCTTTCGCTCACGGACTGCGTGACAGGCGCGGTCATCGCGATCTTCTCCCGTCGTTGCGTGACAGGGGCCGTCATTGCAATTTTGTCGCCCAAGCGCTCCTTGGCGAAGATGTAGCCCGCTAGGGGCCCGAACCCGGCGCTAACCGCCTCTTGGCGCGACCCACGCCTGGTTACTTCGGCTACAATTGATGGCGGATAGTCTCGCAGCTCAATTGCGCCGTCGGCAACCATGATGCGATAACCTGGCTGTTCGACATTGCTCATCACATAGGTCCAGAAACCGATAGCCGCGACTGCGGCGATGACGATAGCAGCGATACCGTAGAGAACCACTGAGCGCACTTTCCGTATTTCCTTATTACCTGAGCGATCATACAAATATTCTTAAAGTGAACCTAGGTGACTGCCCCCCGCAAAGGAAGGGCGCAATCTTATTGAGCGGCAGATTATCGGGATCCAATCATCCGCGCGAACCTCTCGTAGCGTTTGACGTGTAAGCCAGCATTCAAGGCCAATCGGCTACGGCTAAATCCTTTCATAGTTAAAGAGTAAGTTATGCCCGAATTCTCTGCGCTTCTCGCCTTCGCTTCCTTGGCGCGATGTTATTCTTTTCCGCGGTGATCGCTCCGGCGGTTTTCCAGGTTCTAGATCAGCCAAGCGGGGGCAGTTCCTTTGCAACATGTTTCCGAAGTATTTTGCGGTGAACGGCGTGGTCGCGCTCCTCGCCGCCGTGCTGGATTTCACGCCTTTATTGTGGGGCAAGCGTCTGAAAGTGATAAAGGGTTTTTGGGTTTGTGACGGTTGGAGGCGAGAGGAGAGTGGCTCCTCCGGCCCGTCGCGGAGATCACCCAAATGTCCCCCTCGAAACTGACGCTCAATCCTTCACAAGCTATCCCGTGCAACAAACTGACCCTGTCCCAAGCCAATGTCCGCCCTATTCGGCGGCGTCGATGGCGGGGAAACCGGTGCCTTCGAAATTCCCGCTGGCGGCCGACGCTTCCGGGCGCTGGCGGCGCCAAGGAGAACATCCTAGCAACAAACGAAATCGCCATAAGCTAATATACTTCAGCCTGTTCCCCATTTAAGGATTGCAACCTCTTAGAGAAGTGCTTCAATAACCAGCACACTTCCGCCCGTGTCGCCACAAAATATGGTAAGTAAAAGAAAATTTCGTTTGTTATGCTGAAGCGCGCTTGCGTCAATTTAATGCTTATAAATACCTAAAATGAAGGCCGCATAAAGCGGCCTCCAATAAAAATTAAAAATCCTAACCTTAGACTACTGCGGCTTGCTTTCGACTGCTTTCTGCTGGGTTTTGCCAATTGTCGCGATACCGTTAACGGCGGCGCCAACCTGAATTGAATATTCGAACATTGCTATCGAAAAATTCAAGCTATCCTGCGTGGACGCACCTTTGGCAAGCGTTGGTGCAGTGAAATTCGTGTTTATGTTGCTTAATTCAGACATGTCACTCTCCTTGTTCACGTCAGCCAAGATAATTTAAGGTTCGTCTAACCTTCGTCCTCGTCCTTATAGGCTTCATCTAGCTGAGCCCGGAACGAGTTAAAAAAGCCTTGCGTCATTGACACCTGAAACTTCTCAATGGTGTCCTCTATAGCTTCCTCTTGCGAAGGTCCTCCGCCGAATATTCCGCTTAGTGCCTCTAGCATTTTCACCACCTATATGGCTGACCTCGACAATCCAAATTTAGCGCGTTTAGCTGACTAAAACCTGTCTGCATTTTAAAATTGTAATAACAAAATGGCCTGCGCATTTTTCAATATCTAGCGTCTAGCCGCGATCGGCGTTAGCCAAGCTGGTGTCCGTAAATCAAAGTGCTAAATGTAAAATCAAGCAGAATTGATTCAATTTTTATATTTGGCCAATATCGCACATTTATCCTCGTCCGGAACCCGCCTGCGTAGTTAATGTTATATCTGTGCGAAATTAATATGTTAGGTTGCGGGTTTATAAATCTCAAGCTGACTGGCCAAAGAACCACTTTGGGCCTGAAAAGTCCGCCAGTTTTCTGCAATCTCAAGAATTAGCAATTCACGCTTCTCTTGAGGAAGGTTCTCACGCTGAAGTTGCTCAACTTTTGCAACTACATTAACCCAGGAATCATCAGCGGCGCTTAGGGCTAAAGTATCGATGTCAAAACTTCCCCGATGTGATGCATTACCATTGCTGCCGCCTAAGGCAGACTGGTTTATCATATCAGACTGATCCAAGATCGACTGAAACGCAGCCTCATCCCGACATCCTCCAGCATGCTCAGCGCGCGCTTGAGACACAGCGAGGGATTCAGTAGCGGTCGCTCCTAAAGATGCATTTGTCATTATGTTAAAATCCCGATAACACGAGTATACAATTATCATACCACGGTATTAACTTCAACAGCTTGATCGATAAATCAGGCTGATTACACTAAAGTCTGTTTTATTCACCACACATTTGCAGCCGATAGCCGATACCGCGCAATGTCTTTATCTCAACGTCCGCCCCAGCTTGAGAGAGACTTCGGCGAAGACGGCTAATTCGCACCTCAATCGAATTTGGACAGACTTCGCGTGATGCGCCGTATGCGCTACCTTCAAGATACTCCCGCGTCACCAAACGGTTGAAGGACAGCATTAAGTGCTCCAAAATGCCTAGCTCTCGGCGTGGTATCGTTAATAGATGACCGCAAATTCGAACCTCCCGACCGATAATATCCAGACAGACATTTCCAGAGTGCAGAAGCGACTCCCGCGAGATCGGTTGTCGCCTCAGAATAGCCCGAACTTTGGCGACAAGCTCCCGTGCGTCCAATAGATCCGTGACGCAGTCATCTGCTCCAAACTCAAAAGCCCTTATGCGGCTTTCTACATCCTGAGCAGCGGTCACAACAACAAATGGTGTAGAAATATCAGTGGAGCGTCGCTCCCGGAGCCAATTTATGCAATCCCCATCGGGCAGCCGGGAATCAACCAGCATAACTTGATACTGAATATGTTGAACGGCTTCCTTGCCGTCCTCCAAAAACTCAAACAAATCCAAATTGAAACCGCTGGATCGAAGAGCCGAAATCCAAGGCTGACGTTGGCTTGCAGCGGGATCCAACATCAATAACTGCATTTACATCCGTCCTTGTCGGCGAAAACTTAAAACATTTATATCGAACCATGTTAAGACAAAAAAAGCAAACTTTCTTCCTGAAATAAAGTCTATGTGGTGCAAAATTACTACTATTATATGTTGTTACCCATTGGCTCATAGCTGGCCTTCAAACCAACATACTTGGCCCCCCACTTTAGTAGGAGAAACGGCAACTGACTTCCAAGCACCAAGCCCTGCTAAAGTAGGAGGTTTTGTCAACGGCCACCAAACGCTAAAATCGGCATTGATTCTAATATGATTTCTAACAGGCAATTCAGCCGACGGTGTTGTGCATGCATATCCGCCACATAGAAGTCTTACACGCAATAATGCGTACAGGAACGGTAAGCGGCGCATCCAAAATCCTGAATGTGTCGCAGCCTGCGATATCAAAAGCATTAAGGAGGGCAGAGGATCAGCTCGCGTTCAAGCTTTTTGATCGGGTGCGCGGGCGCCTTTATCCAACCCCGGAAGGCCGGGCAATTTACATGGAAGCCGAGAGGCTATTCGCGGGACTTGAAAATATACAAAAATTAGCGACTAATATCAGGACTGGTGAGGTCGACCGGCTGCGCATAGCGGCGGCTTCCGCTTTAAGTATCGATATTTTACCGCTTGCTATTTCTCAGTTTCGACTCGAACACCCGCATGCAATATGCGAAATCGAAACATTTGCAACAAACGACATTTGCAGCGCCGTATTAAACCGCAGCGTGGATGTCGGATTTGCATTTGAACCACCAGAGCATCCTGGCCTATTTCAGTTCAATATGTGTGAAGCGCGGTTCTTCGCTATTTTTCCTCCCGATTGCGCTCAGCCGCTACCGGCGTTTGTAGAGTTTGAAGATTTGGTTCACTTGCCTTTTGTAGGACTGCAAACTGGCGATCCGATGGATTTGATTTTTCAAGCGGCCTGCAAAGATGCGTGCGTTAACCTTATTCCGCAGGTTAAGGTCAAAACCTACGAGATCGCCGCGTCGCTGGTGTCTCGGGGAGCAGGCGTAGCGGTTGTTGATCAATACTCGGCCTTAACAGCCAAAAGGCTTGCTTGCAAAATTGTGCCGTTCAATCCCGACGTAGTATTTTTTGTTCGCGGCCTTGTCGCCAGTCATAATTTAAGCTCGGTTCAGATAAAGCGCTTTCGCGGTTACATGGAACGTGCTGGAGCGGCGGTAGCAAAGGAACTGGGCACCTAAATTATATTACTCGCACACAATGCATGTGACTGGTTGATAGGGCGAAGTATACTTTCGTTTGCAACGAAACAAAAGACCACAAGTTTGCAGCCTTTTGTTTGTTTTTCCATTGCTACTGTGGCTTGCTTTCGACAGACTTTTGCAGAGTTTTGCCAACAGTCGCTATGCCGTTTACGGCTCCGCCAGTAGCGATTGAATATTCAAACATCGCTATAGAGAAATTCAGACTGTCCTGAGTGCTTGCACCCCGGCCAAGAGTAGGTGCGACAAGGTTCGTATTGATGTTGTCGAAATCACTAATGCCGGTAAAAACCCTGTCGTTGAACAGGTCGTTGACCTGGAAATCGTAATAGTTGGTATCGATCTCTTCGCCAGCTCCAGTAACCATACTTTGGCCCCACAAGCCCAGCGCTTCGCGATCAGTTTCAGTGTCGTTCGCGGCGTCATAGTTTGTCATTGCGTTGGTTGCGGTGATAGTCGTGTTAAGATAAACACCTCTATCCTCGACTAGCACTGCGTATTGCGGAGTAGTTATCGTAATAGTATCGCCACTACGGACAACTTTACCACCAAGATACGATCCATCGGTGGTAATGCTCTGCCCGTTAATGCTTAGGTCACCTTGATTGATTATGATTTTATCATTACCCAAGGTTATACCGAGTTGACCAACAACCGTAGCAGTTTTGCTGTTTCCATACTGTTGAAACTGAGCGTTAACCTTTACCTTTGCCGACGTATCCGTAAGCAGGTTGTAAAAGCTGTCGGCAACACCTTGAATGTCATAACGCTGGCCCTGAGCGCCATCAAAGTGAGGATCGTCGTAGATCCGTCCCGTTCCACTAAAGCCTTGTTCCGGCGCTGTAACCGTCATTTTCCAGCCTTTCCTAATACTGACCAAATTTCCAAGACAGGCTCACAAATCCAAGCTCACATTACCGAACAAAAGGCCAAACCAATTCTCAAAATTTTAAAAGAGCGGTTCACCAAGGAGTAAACATTTAATGAACCGCTAAGATTATTTAGGAAGATCAGGAAAAACTTTCCCGAACACGTACTAAGGCAGTTTTAGGTTGTCGGCTCTTGAGTTGATGATCCTGCCAGCAATGCCTGAAATTTCTGCGCCTCGCCTGAGGCTTCCTGGGCCTGTTGCGAAGCTTCATTGGCTTCCTGCGCCTTGGCGACCATTGCCATTATCTGCTGTATGATACCGAGAATTGCCATAATCGGCATTTTGTTACCTCATAATGATTTAGGTTCTGTTGGTATAGAATACGCTTCTCGTATCCAACCTTCACGATGCGAAACTAAATCGTTTTCCTGACCAAAACCTGTCGTGTATAAAAATTTCTAACGCCATATCCGCCTAAACGAATTTTCCGTGAATGCCATAGTTGGCGTTTTTTTCTCTTCTCCTGCACATTTGTTGGCCATACGTCACACCGATGACAAAATTTCTCACATAGAGTTGGGGAGAGATATCCTTGCCACGGGGCTAGTACATGTTATGAAAAGTTTAGCGTTACGCTATCGGAGTATTGACAAAGGTCTTGGTGACGCTCTTTTTTTTAGGACTTTTACTGTATTTCTGTTTTCTTGGATCTTGATAAATACTTCATGCGTTTTTGCAGGTGAGAGCTTCGTCAAACGCAGTCCGACCACCACAATTTTTCGCAATCTAACCACCTCATCCACGGCGGACTCTTACCTGCCGCAAGGGTCCAACGTACGGCAACGCGAAATCAAAGTTTACGTGTCCAGCGGTGAACTCATTCAGCTCGCTGGGCCTGCGGCAACCATGTTCATCGCGGACCCAAGCATCGCGGACGTGCAACTTCCCGTGCCCGGTAAAATTTTCATCTACGGAAAAAAGAGTGGTCGCACGACCTTTTTCGCCCTTGCCGCCGACGGCTCCAAGGTCGATTCCTTTAATGTTGTAGTGACTTACAACGCGAGCGATCTCAGCCGTTTCCTAAAATATGAAATTGGCGATATACCCGTTTCGATTGTTGAAAGCCCTCAGGGTTTGATTTTAAGCGGCGTGGTTCCAAGCGCCGATATTGCGCAGCAGGTCAAGACAATTGCCGCGCGGCTTGCAGGTGAAGGAATTCCTGTCATTACGAATCTGAAAGTGAGCGGATCGATGCAGGTTTCGTTGCGTGTGCGAATCGCCGAGATATCGCGGAGTGTCATCAAAGATCTGGGCATCAACTGGGGTGCGGTGTCATCATCCGGTATTTTCACATTCGGACTTTCGGGGAGCAGTCCCGGCGCTGGTCAGAAAACCAGCATCACTGCGCTTATCGATGCGCTCGCATCCCAAGGGCTAGTGTCGATCCTAGCGGAGCCTAGTCTGACGGCGGTTTCAGGCGAGAAAGCTAGCTTTGTCGCGGGCGGCGAATTTCCAATTCCCGTCGTACAATCGAATTCTGGCAATATTTCTGTAGAATATCGTAAGTTTGGGGTCAGCCTGGACTTTACACCCACCGTGCTTACCGATCGGCTCATAAACCTGTCCGTCAAGCCAGAGGTAAGCGACATTTCAGCAATCGGCGCGGTAACCCTTAATAACATTCGCATTCCTGCGATTTCCACACGCCGCGCTGAAACAACCGTGCAGCTAGGTAGTGGGGAAAGCCTGGTTATTGCAGGACTGATGCAAAATCGCTTTAACACGGAGATAGAGAAACTGGCAGGCCTGGGCGACATACCGGTCGTTGGGGCGCTATTCCGTTCCACCAGCTTTCAGAAAAATGAGTCTGAACTTGTAATTATCGTAACTCCCTACATCGTGAGGCCAAACGCTAATCCCGAGGCATTCAAGCTTCCGACTGACGCTGTCGCTCCACCCGACGATCTTGATCGAATTCTAAGAGGCCGATTAGCACGGCGTCCCACTCCGCCGGAAACAAAGTATGAAGGCATCGAGGATTGGGCATCGTTTAAGTAGACCGCGCTGATTGCTGGTCTTGGCCTTCGTAAATCATGCGACTTAGGGTCTAGTTCACTTTACAGGAGAGTTCGATGAAAGCGAAAGCGCATCATATAGTGTTGCTGGCGGGGTTTATTTTTAGCCCATTAAACGACGCCCATGCCGGAGACATGAGCCAGCCCACAATCGGTAGATACGCTTACCCTTCGCCCGATTGCGCAGCTTCAGACCGGTTTATCGGAACGCTGTTATGGGACGACGATAATAATAACGATTTTAATCCGGAGATTGGATGCAGTAGCCGTTCAAATCTCGAAGCAATGGTGGATAGGCCGCACGATCTTAGGCGCGGGCGCGGCACACGCTATTCCGATGGCGAGCGCGCCGCAGATGCAGTCATTAAGTACCGGAACCCACCGCCCCCGAAGCCCGCCAAGGTCGAAGGTGATGCGCGCAATGGCGAAGACGCTGAGCAGAATAGCGAAGCAGCGAAGTAGCCAAGCCAAACTTCTCCTCAGCCGCACCTCGTTCTTTAGCAATTGGGTTTTACTAGTCTGTTAGCTCAGGCGTATACAGTTGCGCCAGCGGGGTTTGACCTTGCTGCGACTGTCCTATAGTGACAAGGACTTTTACGGAGAAACCAGGTACGATATCTTTATGCGATAGCACAGGATAAGTCTGGTCGCTTTGGCTTATGACCATCCATAGCAGTCGGCGTAAATCTGGCGAAACCATAATAACAGCATTCGTCAGTTCTTGTTCCTGAATGTTGGCGGTTTGACGGGTAAGCGTTTCTATGAAGGCCGACGCAGTTTCTAGATCGATACTTTGCTGTTGCCGCCCAAGAGCCTGGCGGTAAGCCTCCCGTAGATTATCTTCAAGTTCCCGCTCGATCATCAAAACGGGAATCAATCGGTTTTCATTTGCGTACTGAAAGCAGATCTGGCGTCTTAACGCCGTTCTAACATGGCCAGCTAGCGCTACAGTGTCTTGTTCCCGCGGTGCCCAATCCAGGATGGTTTCAAGGATAAGGCGCATGTTGCGAATTGGTATGCCCTCTTCCAGCAAACGCCTTAGGACGTCTGCAATGCGCTGCACTGGAGCAATCCGTTGAGCTTCGCGAACGAGATCCTTAGATTCGATCTCGGCCACTAAGAGGAGGCGGCGGGTTTCCTGAAAACCGACGAACTGAGCCGCATTCTGCCGCAGTAAACTGGCTACATCAGTTTCGATGAGTTCGTGCACCGCCCGTGTGCGGATGGCCGCGTTTCGTAACTCGGCGACCGCGCTCTCATCTACTGCAAGAAACTCATGCGCGGATTTTGGCCTATCAGCGGAAATAATGTTGCTGGCAGCACCCAGAAGCTTGGCGGCGTTACGTTTGATATATAGTTTGCTAATTTCCACATCGCGCACAATCTCGGGCACCATGTCGAGCTCAACAATATACCGTGCAGCTGGAAAACTAGCATCTATGCGATAGCCAATGCTTGGCGTCGCGAAACCAAGGTCATCTGCAGCGGCATGAACAATAGCGCGGATTTTCTGATCCACCTTTTTGTCGGCAAAGTACGTGAAGAGGGCGGAGCTGACGATAACATTGACACGCGCACCTGTCGGCGACGGCAGATGCGCGGCAACTTCCGCGGACATCGCCTTGCTAAAAACCATGCTTGCATCATGAGCCGCCTTCTTTATATCGCGGCGAAGCAGAAAAAAGCCGCTGCCTCCGATAAGTCCGCCCAAGACGAGAAATACGGGCGCGGGAAAACCAGGCACCATCGCTAATCCAATAAGGACAAAACCTGCAAGGCGTAAAGCCTCTGGCCGTCCTGCAACCTGGGCGACAATGTCGGCGCCAAGGTTTTGTCCCGTACCTGTATGCACCCGGGTAACGATCGTTCCCGCCGCTAGCGAGATAAAAAGAGAAGGAATTTGCGCGATCAGGCCTTCGCCAATGGTGAGCAGGGAAAAAACCTGTACAGCTTCGCCAAATGGCATCCCACGCTGTAACATGCCGACCGCGATGCCACCTCCTAGATTGATTATGATAATGATGATGCTGGCAATCGCGTCGCCCTTGACAAATTTCATAGCGCCATCCATCGCGCCATAAAGCTGGCTTTCCCGCTCCAGAAGCTGACGCCGACGGCGAGCCTCCGTTTGATCCGTGTCTCCATTTCGGAGGTCACTGTCGATACTCATCTGCTTGCCTGGCAAGCCATCGAGACTAAAACGGGCGGCTACCTCCGCGACGCGTTCCGAGCCCTTCGTAATAACCAAAAACTGCACAATCGTTATAATGAAGAAAACCACCAGACCAACCGCCGCGTTTCCCCCAATAACGAAATCACCAAAGGTTTGTACAATCTGGCCTCCGTCGGCCTCGATTAAAATCAAGCGAGTCGACGCAATCGAAATCGAGAGACGAAATACGGTGCTAATGAGAATGACGGATGGAAGAGATGAAAATTCAGCAGGAGAACGTATGTAAAACGCAACCATAAGAAGCAGTGCGGAAACGCTTATGTTCACTGCTATGAGAATGTCAGCCATGCCGGGCGTTATTGGCAAAATCATCGCGCCAATGCCTACAATGATGAACAAAATTACAATAAGATCTTGCCTGCCGCCCACAACTCTTAAGAACGTGTTTAGCATGGTAATACTGTTCATGCATTGTCCTCCTCTACGCGGGATCACCTCAGCAGTAAAGATAATTCCAGGTTTTGACGTTTTAGACTTTGAGTGATAGTAATTCCTGGTTGCGCCGAAGTCGCACTTTACCTTCTTCGATTTTCTCTATGACCCAGCCGTCCTTCAGTATCGCCCCTTCAAATAATTTTTCTCCGCTCCCGTCGATCAGGTAGGGGATTTTTCCAGCCCAGATGGACTGAATACTAATTGGCGACTTTGCGGCATTCACTTCCGTTTCGGCGACTTGAGACTGTAAAACCGTTTTCTGACCAAAGCTCTGATCGAACCACACCTGAGTAGCGTTCCAATCTTCGCGGCTCGAAGAGATGATTGTGCCTTTAGCGATGACCATCCCCGACTCAACCGTTACGACAACCGAGTCTAGAGTTAGGGCCAATAAACGCTCTCGAAGCGCCTCAGCAGCGGAATGCGCTAGTCGAGTCGATACATTTTGGGCGGCGGATCGCTCAGCTTTTTTCGCTTGTTCAAAAGCTTCGGCATTGACAACGGGGAGCGCAGCTATTGTGTCATCTTTGGCGCGAATGAAAGTTACAAAGAGCGCAACCGCAAACGAAGCCGCAAAAGCTCCGCCCCACAACTGTGATTTGGAGAAACGGCTCAATAGTGAAGAAAACCAATCCAATGATTGCGTTTCCTGAAGTCCGGTTAGCTCCAACTCAATATCACCGAGCACAAGCCGGGCGGGATATCGAGACTCGGCTTTACCGCTTGTTGTAAGATGTTGTGTTCCTAGTGATATCGGGTTTCCGGCAGCTTGGACTCGTATTTTGAGAGCTGATAATGTGATTTGAGCATGTATCGCTTCAACAGATGGGTCTGTCAAAACCACATCCGCATCCATCGAACTGCCAATTGTTAACGCACCGGCGGATAATAGCTGCTTTGCTCCGGCATGCCTGCCGGACACGACACGGATTTGAACGATTGGCTCGCCTTTGTTAGACATATTACCCAATACCACCGCGGTTAACGACACTTCGAATGCGCGGCACAGCCGGGCTAGTTCGTTTTGTCGCCTGATCCAAACTCGACAACTGACATGTTAGCGCCCCGGTAGATGACGATTTTTTTAGGTTGTTCAACCGGAAGTAAGGGTATGCTTTCGGGGCGAGTGAGTGACGCGAGAGTTTGTTCAACTAGCGCGATATACCGCGGCGGACCGGAAACGATCGCCGACCTACCATCTGGACCGAATCGCAACGGGAATCGCGAGTCGGTGATTGACATTTTCAGAAGATTTTCCGTGAGTTGATCCGATCTGAACTTACCCAATGGGAAAACTCGCGTTGCACCTTCACTCGAAGATGAAATGTAGAGTGTATAACCGTCAAAGTACGATTCCAGCCCATAGACATGGCAGAGGTAATCAAGAAACTCTTTTGCCGGAAGACGAGGCAGACGGCCTCTCACCGAGCCTTTTACAGTTGCACTAATTTCAACTCTTATGCCTATGTTTTGCCCAAATTCACGAAGTACAACAGGTAAATCTTGCAAAACTACACTATAGGGATATATCTCGGCTGGAAGAACAAGCTCTGCTGAAGTCACAGAGTGCCCTCCTGCAATGGTGGCCAGCACAACGCACGCCGACTTCAATTTACGGCTTTTATTTTGCATGCAAACCAAATATTCCTGTTAACTCGCTTCAACAAAGTAAAGCACTGACATTTTTGCTATTGCAATACATTTTTAAGTTGAACATATAAAAATACGCAACCATACCCATTATTTCAGGATATAGAGCTTTAGCTCATATATAACTTGAGGTTATCTCCTTTCCTGAAATTTCATTTGATCCCGGTGCCTCAAATCGTACTCTTTTAAAACGGTAATGTGTCGGGTGAGGACATGCCGCTCGAGTACGTTTATGTTCAGTCCGCATTAGCGACTGTAGGGGGAAATATGGGAATCGAAGCAATCGTTGGAGCGCTCGAATCCGTTCAGGACCCAGCCAAATCTAATCTGATCGCCATCCAGCAATCCATAGAAGCGGCACACGAGGCCAAACTCGCGAATAACTTTGAGATCAGCGTTTCAAAAGCTTCCGAGCTATCTGCCATGGATCTTCAGGCGCCTCTAGGCGCTACCGAAGTGCGAGCGTATAATACTACCGGCGCAACAGAATTAAATCTCTATCCTGAGGATAAAGGCAGTACGATTGGGACCAACACCCTTACTTATCTAGAGAGTTTTAGCAATCGTGCAAAACAATTCGACCTTAAAGGTATGGGCGATATTGCAAGCATAGATAAAGCCCCTGATCAAAAAGCCTCCGCTACAACAGATGTAAAGGATGACGGAGTTATTAGAGATCTTGGTACAAATCAAGCTATTCAATATATGAAAGATACTTTTAGATTTGCGATAGAGTCCGAGTTTATTTCTGCTGTTTCCACTAGAACATCCAAAACTTTCAATGACCTAATGAAAGGACAATAAATAAAGTTACAGGATGGGTGTATTATGACCGTACAGCGTCGTAAAATAAACTTGCTTCAGCGTTTATGCGTCATATCGGCTGTAATGGTTACGCTTACAGGCTGTAAAATCGATCTTTACACCAAGCTTTCCGAGACCGAAGCAAACGAAATGATTGCTGTTCTCGTTAAAAACGGATTGGCCGCAAACCGCGTCTCCGCGAAAGACGGTACAAGCATGGTTCAGGTAGACGAATCCTCATTCTCCGACGCCGTCACAATCGTAAGCAACGCTGGCCTTCCGCGGCCAAGGTTTGTGACCATGGGCGATGTCTTTGCAGACAACAAGCTTGTTTCATCCCCGGTGGAGGAGCGCGCCCGCTTTATCTACGCACAAAGCCAGGAACTTTCTAAAACGCTGAGTGAAATCGATGGAGTGACGGCTGCACGGGTCCACCTTGTGCTACCGAAAAATGACCCGCTGCGCGAAGAGGATAAGCCGTCCTCAGCGTCTGTTTTTATCAAGCACTACACGGATGTTCAGGTCGCGCTTTTGCTGCCGCAGATTAAAACACTGGTGAAAAATAGTATCGAAGGCCTGACCTATGACAAAGTTTCTGTCGTTTTCGTACCTAGTGAACGTCCGGTGCAGATTGCCGGTGCTGCAGGGGAAGCGCAAAAACGCGAATTATTTGCAACCGGCCGTATCCCCGCATGGGTCCTGCAAATCGGCGGTATTCTGGGCTGGGTCGTAGCTATCATCACCTTGATAGCCTGGCGGCGAAATCCAGCAAGTTTGCCGATGGACGCTCAACGACTTTTCCAGCGCCGTATTGAACACGCAAAGTCTGAGGTTTCGCCGATTCCAGCGAAGGCGTCTCAAATCTAACTTTCACGGGAGCAAGTCTTGCGCCATATCCAGAACGTCAACGATGTCATACCCGTGTTCAGCGATTTGCCCAGTCTGTACATCCACCCCGACCGGCAGTCGGAATGGATGTCGGAGCTGCCAGACGATATCACCAAATCAATGAATGACTGCCCTCGGCTTCAGCATCGGCTATCGTCGCTGATCCATAAACGCTATTGCCTGGAGCCATACAGGCCGCAGTTGGAGGGCGCTGACGTATCAATCGCGATCCTTAGCCACGCCC
The DNA here is from genome assembly GCA_034440495.1 of Hyphomicrobiales bacterium. Lineage (GTDB taxonomy): Bacteria > Pseudomonadota > Alphaproteobacteria > Rhizobiales > Rhodomicrobiaceae > JAWXCE01. Next base: position 14,011 of record JAWXCE010000045.1, read on the forward strand.
ATCTTGTACAGCTTATTAAAATCGCAGGCGCAGTGTGGCATGGACGATCACTTATGCGGCTTATCACCAAAGTCGATTTGGTTGAAATTCACCGCGCTATCGGTGAATCGGGTTATCAGATTGCAATTTCCCAAGCCGCTATTTTCCCGGCGCCTGATAATCCCGAGACAGACTTAGAAAGGCCATCCGAGGCATGTTTGGAACGCGATGGCGTTTTATGCTTCAGAGCGTGGCTGGCGATGCTGCCGAAATCAATCAGCGCGCGCATTTTGTTGAAATTTCCAACACCTTTTTTTGCAACTTCAATCCCTCCGAATTTTTTACGGCATGGGCCAAGCATTATCAGCGCTGTCGGCAAGGAACTGACGAACCATGCCGCATGATCGCGTGCCCATAAAGCCGCCGGCCGCGCAGGCTTCGGGGCGCCCGTTTAAATTCAGACCGGCGGGCCAAGTCATTCGCGCTGAGGATGTTCCAATCTGGTCAGAGGGTAAAACTTACCTCAATGCAGCCAAGGAGGTTTATCAGGAGGCGAGGCAACGCGCAGATGACCGCATTAAAAATGAGATGAACGAGGGGTATGCCATCGGACTGCAACGCGGCGCCAAAGACATAATCGATTTGCTTGTTCAGACCCAGGCAGGGGTCGAGCGCTATCATTCCCACCTTCAAACGACCTTAGCGGATCTTACAATTCAGGTTTTGAAGGAAGTGCTTGACGGTTTAGATGCGAGCGATGCCGTCTCGGCTGCCGTGCAACGGGCCTTGAAGACTATAAATCTTGGGCCTGAACTTGTGTTGAAAGTTGCTCCCGATGTGATTGAGGCGGTGAGGGTGAAACTTAAACCGATGCTTCAGCCCGGCGTTACCCCCCGCGTTATTCTACGTGAAGACACTACTCTCACCGCAAAAAGCTGTATTCTTATCACCGAGTTTGGCAGCATCGATCTTTCCATAGACACGCAGTTGACGATCCTGTCAGAAAGTCTGCACAAACACTGTACGCAAGAATACTCGTTTCGAGCAACCGGAGTTCTCGCCGGGGCTCCCGAATGAATTTTAACGGCGACGCCCCGGCGGGGTTTGCACCGAACCTTCTTCGCGCAGCCCTGGCGACCCATACGCGACAGGTGAAGGGGCGTATTAAGCGGGTGATTGGAACCCTGATATACGCGTCGGTGCCAAATGCGCGTCTGGGTGAAATATGCGCATTGCGGGATGTTGATAGTGGGATTGTCACTTACGCCGAGATTGTGGGGTTTGATGACACGGTTGCCATGCTTAGCCCACTGCATACGATTGCTGGCCTCTCAACATTAACTGAAGTAACTGCAACCGGCCGCTCGCTAGAAGTCGCCGTTGGGGATGCTTTGCTCGGACGTGTGCTGGACGGCTACGGGCGCGCGCTGGATTCCGATGAAAAGGGCGATCTTCCCACGATGGAGATGCGGTCGCTGCACAGAGCTGCGCCGCCCGCTCTGTCACGCCATGTCATAAAACGGCGTTTCAGTCTTGGCGTGCGCGCTATCGACGGACTTTTAACGTGCGGCGAGGGCCAGCGAGTTGGCATTTATGGTCCACCGGGCGCGGGAAAATCACTATTATTAGCTCAAATTCTCCAAACGGCGGAAGCGGATGTCCGCGTGCTTGCCCTGGTGGGCGAGCGCGGACGAGAGGTAAGGGAATTTCTTGAGCGCCATCTAACGGCCGAAAGCAGGGCGCGCGCCGTAATTGTGGTGGCGACGTCCGACCGCTCCTCGGTGGAACGGCTCAAAGCCGCGCAGACCGCCATGACCATCGCTGAGTACTTTCGCGATCGAGGTTCAAAAGTGCTGCTGGTGGTGGATAGCGTAACCCGATTGGCGCGGGCCATCCGCGAGATCGGCCTGGCGGCAGGCGAGCCCCCGACACGGCGCGGTTTTCCACCCTCGGTTTTCACCAGTTTGCCAATGCTGTTCGAGCGGGCGGGCATGGCTCAAAATGGATCAATCACGGCGCTTTTTACGGTTTTGTCGGAGGGCGACGCCGCCACCGATCCGATTTCCGAGGAAACGCGCAGTCTTCTGGATGGGCATATAGTGTTAACGTCAAAATTGGCGCAGTCTGGGCATTTTCCCGCCATCGACGTCAACGCCAGTTTAAGCCGCGTCATGATCGATGTGGTCGCCACCGAACATAACGCCGCCGCACAGAAGATACGGCGACTTTTGTCGAAATATGCGGAAGTGGAGTTCCTTATCCAGGTTGGCGAATACAAACCCGGCAATGATGAGCTGGCTGACGAGGCGGTGCGGAAACACGGCGCTATCGCAAGCTTTTTGCGCCAACCTTTCCATGAGCGCGCGCGCCTGGAAGACTCAGTCGCTCTTGTTCAGAGTTTAGCTGAATGATCTCCCACGGGTTAAGTGCGATAGCCAAGCTGCGAGAAAACCGCGAAAAAAACGCACGGATGGAGCTTGAGAAGCGCAATCGCCTGCGCAATTCCGCTTATGACGCAGTTCGTGAGGTGCGGCTTGAGCTTCGGTTGCGAGTCGCAAAGCTGGGGGCGGAAGACGCAAAATTTTATAACGGCGTTAGCGGTAAAGCGCTTTCCGTGAATGAGTTGGGCCGCGCTTGCGCCTCAATCGAGCGCGGACGCGCCGAGGTCGGGCAATTGCGCGAAAAGGGTGCACAAATGCGATTGGCAGCGACAGAGGCCGATGTTGCGTTAAGCGAAGCCCGCCGCAGCCATGCAGCCTTGTTTCGCGCCAAGCAAAAGACCGCGCACCTTATTGAGCGCGAGTGGGAAAAGGCGGGGCTGGAAGAAGCGTCTCTGGAAGAATTGCTTATTGAAGAAGAAGCGCGTCAGGGAAGGGGCAATATATGACGGCGATGCCGCCACACTCTTACCACGCGACGCAGAGGACACCACCTTCGTCTCCCATGATAAATACCGGATTTAAAACCCCGCATGATTTGCGCATCCAAATTCCTAGTTTTCCCAAACTTCACCTAGAAAATATGAACCTGTCGGTAGCTTGGTACCGGACACGGGCACCATGGGAGCTTGCCACCCAAAATCTGAGTTTAACTTTTTCGCCGCACTTTCTATCAGCTAGCGACATAAATAAAAACGACACACGATTGATACTTCTTATCGGCGGCATCCGAACGCAACTTTACGTTCCTAATGCGCTAATCTCCCTTCTTATAAACTCGTTTGGCTTGCCGCCCGATCAACTGCTTCGTCCAGAAACAATAACGCTTCTTCTTGAATACCGGTTGAACGAAACCCTTGACATCCTTGAGCAAGCATTAAACGCCACCATAAGCATTGAGGGGGTTGCTTTAAAGCAAATAAAAGCTCCACTAGCCTTTATAATTGGCGGAACGTGTGTTCTCCAAGATCAAATTTTTCACATTGCGCTCGAAGCACCGCCTGGTCTGGGGCCGCTTTTGAGCGAGTGTGTCGCCGGCCTTGCCGATAAACCGGTCACGGCCGCCAATGTGCCAACACGCGCCGCGTTTCGCGTCGGCGTCACACACATTACTCTTCGAATGCTGCGCAGCATTCGGGTTAACGACGTGATTTTGACCGACAGCGCGACCGGCGTTACCGAGACGATGGCGATTTTTGGCGAGCAATATGGCGCGCGAGCACGGCTTGAGAGCAAAGCCTGGGCGCTTCTTGGCCCTCCCGTTAAATTAAGCGCACAGCAGAAAGAGGTATGGAGCATGACCGAGACCTCGAACATAGATCGTGATGCAGAGACAGCAGACGCCGAGTTCGACGATATTCAAATCAAGCTTGTGTTCGAGGTTGGGCGGCGGGAGATAAATGTGGGCGAGTTGCGCCGCCTTATGGCAGGTCATGTCTTCGATCTGGGGCGCCACCCTCCCGCAGCGGTGGACATCTATGCTGGCGCGCGGCGCATCGGGCATGGGGAATTGGTGGAAATTAATGAAACCCTCGGCGTCCGTGTAACAAGGATGTTTGGCGATGAATAATTTCTCGCCCAACATCGTCACGATAATCATGATCGTGGCCAGCATGGGCGCCATCACTTTTATCGTCGTAACGATGACGTCGTTTATTAAAATTTCCGTGGTGATGTTTCTGTTAAGAAACGCACTGGGCATTCAGCAAACGCCGCCGAATTTGGTGCTTTACGGGATCGCGCTCGTCCTCACCATATTTATTTCGGCGCCGGTGATGCAAAAGGTCTTTCAGCAAGTGCAAGACCCAAGCACCAAATTCGAAACATTCCAGGACTGGATCGACTTAAGCGGGCGCGCCCGCGAACCAGTGCGCGAGTTTTTGATCCGGTTCACACGCCCTAACGAACGGGAGTTCTTTTATGCCGCTACGCAACGGGTATGGCCGGAGGAGATGCGGCAGACGGTGACTTCCAGCGATCTCGCCATCCTTATCCCATCTTTCGTGATTTCGGAGTTAAGACGAGCTTTTGAGATCGGCTTTCTTATCTACCTGCCGTTTATCGCGGTGGATTTAATCATATCGGCCATTCTGATGGCGTTAGGCATGTCGATGGTGCCGCCTTTAACGATCTCTGTGCCATTCAAACTGTTTTTGTTCGTAAGTATCGAAGGGTGGTCCAAGATCTTTCATGGGCTTGTCCTTAGCTATGGTTAGAGCCGTTCCCGAAAAGTATCTCGCGGTTTTCGGACGGGCGCGGCACTATTTATAAAGCTAGAGCCGTTGATCCGATTTGATTGAGTCTATCAAATCGGGATCGGGCCTAGGGCAATAGGAGAAAGCCGGCATGGAAACTGCCACCATAATACAGCACTTTCAGACTATGCTCCAGATTGTGGCAATCGTGGCCGTGCCGCCGCTTCTTGTTGCGATGATTTCGGGCCTGTTAATCGCCATACTTCAGGCTGCCACTCAGATTCAAGACCAGACGCTGCCGCTCACGGTCAAGCTGATCACTGTAGGTCTGACGTTAACGATCTTCGGCTTTACCCTCACCCGGCCGTTGATCGAGCATTCTCGACGTATATTTGAGGACTTTGCTTATCTCACCCGTTAAGTTCGCCCATGAAGAGTTAAAAACTTGGAGCAGCTAAAACCGTTTGTCGATATTGTATTTTTATATCTAACGGCGCTTGCCTTGGCGTTACCTCGGCCGCTTGCGATACTTTCGATTTTGCCGGTGATGACCCGGCTTGGCTTGCCGCAGTTCCTACGAACAGTCGTCTCCATTGCAATCAGTGTCCCGATAGTTCTCTCGCTCGTAAGCGACCCGGCCGCGAGGGAACCAGTGTCTTCGGTTTCAGTCTTTTTCATTTGCCTGAAAGAGGTTGTTCTGGGCATTTTGATAGGGCTTGTGATCAGCGTTCCGTTCTGGGTTGCGGAAGCTGCTGGCAATATTCTCGATCTCCTCCGGCAAGCTCCCGACGCTCAGATGCAAGACCCGCAAGGGACTACCGAGTCAAGTATCACCGGAACTCTACTATCTTTGTTTATTATTCTCTATTTTGTTGTTATGGATGGGCTAACTGTTATTGTTGGCCTAGTTTATTCTTCTTATGACATTTGGCCGGTCATGCAAATGTTACCTCCCTTCGATGCCGCCGCTGGCTTCAAGCTTATTGCTTTGTTGGATACGGTTTTGAAGTCGGCTTTTTTACTCGCGGCTCCACTGATCATCTTTATTCTTATCGCGTTTTTCATCCTGATGATGATCGCCAGATTTGCGCCGCAGACCAACGTATTTGACCTTTCAATGTCATTTTCCAACGTAGCGTTCTTCGTCATGCTGCAGATATATACAATGTATGTTCTCGATTATTTGCCAAATACTTTAGAGCCAATCAAGTCAACACTATCAACCGTTCAAGAGTTTTTTAAATGAGCGGCAATAGTAGTTCCGAAGAAAAGTCTCTCCCGCCCACTCAAAAAAGGCTTAAGGACCTACGCAAAAAAGGGCAGGTTGCTCGCAGCACCGATATGGTGGCGGGAGCAAGCACAACAGCCGCGCTTTTATTACTGTGGTTAGGCGGTCATAAAATCGGCCAAAGTTTTAATCTCACCACACAAGCGTCACCGGGCGATCAGGCTTTGGATTTAGAACAGGGTGCGCTGTCGTTCTTGCAAGCTCTGTTATTCAGTGTGGGGCCGTTTTTTGCCAGTTTGTTGCTAGTAAATGTCTTAGTGGTGATTTCTGTAAATGTTCTGGTTAATAAAGGGTTTTTGTTCTCGCTGGAACCAATGAAGCTCGACTTCAATAAGCTTAATCCTGTGGAGGGCATCAAAAACATGTTCGCCCTCCGAAGCCTAGTCGATCTTGTAAAGCTCATACTTAAAGTGGGCGTGTTCAGCGCTATGTGTATAGCGATCCTAGCGTTAAGCATGAAGGCGCCATTCAATATTCCTTTTTGCGGTCTTTCGTGCTTTAGCCCAGTCTTTTTATCCATGATAAAGCCTATTCTTATATTGGCGATTGCCCTACTTCTTACCGCCGGGATATTCGACATCATGATTCAGCACTGGCTTTTCAAACGCCAGCAACGCATGTCGAAAAGTGAGGCAAAGCGTGAAAGGAAGGAGCAGGAAGGTGCGCCAGAAATTAAGGGGGCGTATCAACAACTGCGCAGAGGTTTACTCCAAGACGGCAGGCATAACGATGCGGAGGCAACAATTATCATAGAGGGATCAAACGCCGTGGTAGGCGTGCGCTTCGTACGGAATGACATGCCGCTCCCTATCATTATCTGCAAAGGCAAAGATTCGCGGATGTATGAAATCCTGCAGACCGCCTCGGAGAACAAAATTTCCCGTTACTATGACGATGATTTTGCGATCGAATTCTACAAAAAGTCAGAGATCGGCAAGCCCTTGCGCGAAGCTTTTTATCAGCCATTTCTGAAAGCTATGAAAGCCACCAAACAAATCTAACCCTGCCAGCCAATATTGCGGAGTTAGCAGCGGGTGGAAACAGAACGCGGCTACATCGAGGGCAAGCTACCGTCATCTTGCTGACGCCCGTTTCCAAAATCGCACATTCTCAGCCTTAGCCAATGCCGACAGGTTTTGGTCAGCAAAACTAGCTAGCCTAAATGGTGAGCTTGGTTGCAAACCCTTTACAGGGTTTACGGCGTCGAAGGGTTTCCCTCGGCATGTTGAACCTGACTTCATACTAATAAGTTTCGTGATACCCAATTTTGTAGGAGAGAATTTAATGGCACAGATAAATGCAGTTGACCTAAGTAGATCTTCTCTATTTTCGACAAGCAATGACAGCATGAATTCTGATATATTTAATCTGAATTTACGAGAAGCGGATCAGATTGCTCAGTCAACAGGCGCGCCCAGAAACACAAACATTGTTCCGGTTAATTTGGATCCGAGAGCGGCGCCTTTGTCGGCGCCTGAAAAAGATTCAGACCCTATTCTGGATCTTATTGGGCAGGCTTTGGCCGCTACGCCTCGGGGCACGTCTGCGATTATTGGAACACGCATTAACGCCCTACCTCCAGAACTTCTTCAGCTTATTCCTGAGAATGTGCTTCCATTCTTCCAAAACTTAGGCAGTGCGTCGGCTTCAGTAGCAATCATTCTTCCCCCCGACGCCTTGCAAAGGATTGAACAACTTGGAGCCGGAAGGGGATCGGTTGACGTGCTTTTGAATTCAACTTTGTGGCTTGGGGCCGTGCCGCCGTCAGGAACACCAACTTTTTCGAACAATCCAGCGATTCCAAATGGCGCCTATGTTATGACGATCAAGTTACGGGGATTGACGCAGCTGCCTGTGATTGACTTCCGCGCTGGCTGGGCCTGGCTTCACGACATCAAACCTGGCGAAATCCGTAACGGCAGATCTCCGCTGGTTGTTGACAAAGCCGATCCGGATAGCTGGGCTTTCATCAATGCTGGCGTTAGTGGAAGTGTTACGAGTGTAACTGAGTTGCCTCAAACGTTCCAACGGGGGTTTGAACAACTCAATAACTCTTTTGAGGTTACGCCAAATGCCGGTGGTCAACCTACACTAAATTTTGAGGTAGAAGGCGGGGGCGTGGTGACCGTAGGGCTTTTGCTTCGGATCCCTTACTCGGAAAAACTTGCTCATCGCGCTGGACAGAGTTTAATCAACGTTGGCACCAAAGTGCCCGTGCCGCCAGTCGCCGCAGTGTTAACAGCCCTCGGCGTTGTCCTCAATCAGTCAACGGGGGTTTACGTCGGAGGAGGCGCATCAGTATCCAGACTGAGCCTTAATCTGGCAAATGGTGAGTTTGTTTACGGCATTCCAGGCAGCACTTTTAATTCAAACGTTGGAGATGCCCCAGCGGCTGCCGCCAATATAGGATCCGACTTAGTTCGGACCGTAAATCAGAACTTGTCGGATAGTATTGATCGTTCGGCCCAGCCTACGCGCAGAACGCTTCGGGAGATAGCCACGACGCCGACCAACTCGGTTGGAGGTGTTCCCCAGTCTAATGACGTGCGTTTGGGATTATATTTCGATGAGTACCTGGATGCACTTCCCGCGTTTAGGGGGCCAGACCTTGTGCAAGCTGGAAGAGAGATAATAGAAATATACAACAACGCGCCTAGCACGAAAGAAAATCTATCTAACATTTATTACCGGCCCGAGCTGGAACCAGTCAGAATATTATTCCAGCAAATGTTCTTGAATCCTCAAAGTAATAAGCTGCAAATTCCTAATACGCCCGGTGCCGACGGACGTTTTGGTTTCGAGGACCTGCCACAAGCGTTCACCGCGCTGAAAGCAGAAAATCCCCGTGACTACAACAACCGAGTTAAAAACCTCGCGCGTGCTTTGTATGATTCAGGCTGGAAAGTGAATTTCGGCATACCGGATCTTGGCAGAGAGATTGCCAATATCGAAAGGTCTGAAGGAGCTGCTACTAGGAACGTGCTTTATGATCGCGTGGCTCCGTTACTTCAAAACCGCTGAGGATAAGAAGTAAAACCCTTGGTTATATGGCGCTAGCGCGTGGATACGCGTTAGCGTCAAAATTGGGATTTAAAAAAAGCTCCGACTGCGACTGCGGCCTGCGTGCGCGTGCGTACGCCAAGCTTGCGAAAGATCGTCGAGGCGTGAATTTTAACGGTTTGCTCCGCTATGCCAAGTTCGCCTGCGATCTGCTTATTCAGCCGTCCTTGCACAATAAGCTGAAGAATGCGCAACTGCTGCGGCGACAAGCTGGCAAGACGTTTCGCGTAGTCTTCTCTAAAATCTGTTGAGGCATCTGGCGTCGAAAGCGACCAAATCTCGCCTTCGAGAACCTTAGAGATAGCGTCAATCATCTCTTCGAGCTTCATGCTTTTCGAGAGATAGGCCGAGGCGCCGCAAGCCATGGCGCGTTGGACAGTATCCGTGTCTGTCTGCGCAGAGATCAGAATGACCGGCGTCGTGGGATAACTTTTCGCTAAACGAATGAGTCCGCTAAGGCCTTGCGATCCCGGCATATGAAGGTCTAGCAACACTAGGTCAACGGTGTGCTCATGCAGTTCCATTCCGGCAATCACTTCATCCAGGGTAGCGCATTGCACTATGTCGAGATCGTGCCAAACCTCTTGAAAGGCGGCGCATAGAGCGCTCAAGACTAGTGGATGATCGTCGCCAATGACGATCCGCGATGGGCTGGAGGATAGCGTCACTTAAAAACCTCTGAAGTCGTTTCGCTGGTCTGATACGCTGCGGCGTTGAGCCAACGTCGTAGCACGCTTGGCTTTATCGGCTTTTGCAGAATATCATAATTGCGTTCGCCTGCCTCTCGCAGAACAAGGTCGGTGCGTTGCGCGGTCACCAGGGCTGTTGGAGCTGACCGTCCCCACAGGCGCTGCAACTCTTCGAGAATTTGTACGCCGGTGCGATGTTCGCCGACGTAATAATCCATCAGCACGGCATCGGGAATGCGCCAGTTCAACGCATTTCGCGCTTCTTCGGCGGTTTTCGCGATGACGCAGGAATGGCCCCATTCGCGCAGCAACGCCTTTGTGCCCTCCAGAATGACATCTTCATCGTCAACGCACAGAACAAGAAGAGGCCGCGTACCGCCCAACCATACGGTATGATGACTCTTGGACGGCGCGCGCATTGGCGAGTTCCAGCCGCGCGGTACTGTCACGCTGAAAACCGATCCTTGTCCAACCTGCGACCGGACGGTAATCTTATGCCCTAAGAGTTCGCAGGTGCGCTGGACAATGGCAAGGCCCAGACCAATTCCACGTTCTGCAGAAGGCGGCGGATCAAGCTGCCGGAACTCTTCAAAAATCGCGTCAAGATGTTGCGGGGCAATGCCTACGCCCGTATCCCACACCTCAATGCGCACGTGTTTTCCTTGCACGCGGCAGCCGAGAAGAATCGTTCCTTTGATGGTGTTGCGAATGGCGTTGGTAAGAATGTTCTGCAGGACACGGCGGAGCAGGCCCTGATCTGAATCGATAATAACTGATGAATTGACGACGCGCAGATTTAGCCCGCGCTCCTTGGCCATAAGAGAATACTCTACTTTTAGCTGTGATAGAAGAATATCCACATGGAAAGACTGGATCTTGACGCAGACAATGCCTTTGTCGAGCGATGACATATCGAGCAGGCTTTCCAGCAGGTGCTCGGTGGAGAGCAATGCAGCTCCAGCGCTCCTTGCATGTTCCCGCTGGCGGTCACGCGCTGTCTTTACTTGTTCAATATGCTCAGGTTTTTTGCTTAGGCTGCTGCTCAAAGCGGCGATGAACAATCTTGCCGCGTGCAGCGGCTGCAAAAGGTCGTGACTTGCGGCGGCGAGAAACCGAGTTTTGCTAGCGTTGGCTTGCTCCGCGTCGGCTTTTGCGCGTTCTAAAGCGATAGTGCGTTCGGCGACGCGCACTTCCAACTGCTCATTCGCTTCGACCAGCGATTCCGCCGCCTTGTGACGCTCGCTGACGTCGGTGTAGGTCGCTATGTAGCCGCCTTCCGGCATCCGGTCGAAAACGATTTCAATGACGCGGCCATCCAATCGCCTCCGCTCATAAACGTATGGCCATTTCAGCCCCGGCGTTGCCGACTTTATCTTAACAATAAACTCCGCGAGGCCCTCCGCGCCTAACTCGCCTCGGGCGGAGTTAAAGCTGATAATACCCGATACAGATAGGCCGATGCATACAAAATTACGCGGCAGATCGACAATGTCGATGAATCGGTCGTTCCATGCTGTGATGCAAAACCGTTTGTCAAAGGCGCAAAGACCTTGGGGAATGCTTTCCAGCATGCCTCGCATAAGGCTATGATTGATCCGAAGCGCTTCCGAGGCTTCATCCAACATCTCTTTGGCCGCCGATCGCGAAAGCAGCTTGCTTTCCAGCGCTGCGGACATCACCACTCGCGCCGAGGCAGCGCCGATCGCGCCGGATAAGATCTGTTCTGTAAAACGGATGGCGTCGAGATCGACAAATCCCGTTTCGGTTAAGGCCGGTCCGAGGCCTGCACGGCGCCGATTTAAATAGTCGTCGAACACGGTGGCCCCGGTGGCAGGACCGAGAAAACCGATAACAAGCGCTCTTAGATCCTCAAGACGTATGATCGCGCGCAGGCGCCCCTGGGTTTGCCGTCCCTCCAGCCGATAGTCGACGAAAGCATCCGCCTGAATGCGGTCGATAGAGCTTTGTCCTTGCAGCAAAGATACAAGCCAGAAGGTGAAGATATTTGCCGTCAAACTCCAAATCGTTGCATGAGTAATGATGTCAAGCTGACCCGTGCCAAATGGCGCGTTTTGCCGCCACCATGTGGGGCCAAGTGGCGAGTCCCGCAGAAAATCCGAAATGAGCGGTAGATCGCTGGCAAAGGAAGGCAATAGAAGCGTATACGCCCAAACGGCCATGCCAGCCGCGATGCCGGAGGCGGCGCCTGCGCGATTGGCCCGCCGCCAGTAAAGCCCACCGAGAAATGGCGGCCCGAGCTGCGCAATAGCGACAAATGAGACGAGGCCGATCAAAGTCAGTGGATAGCTTTGATCCATAAGCCTGTGCATGAGATAGGCGAGCAGCAGGACGCCCACCACGCAAATGCGCCGAATAATGAGCAGCCGCGAGCCGACATTTCCGCCCAGCACGAAACTTGGCCGCCCGGCGCTCATGATAGCCGGGACAATAACGTCGTTGCACAGCATGGTGCTCAGCGCCACGACCGAAACGATCACCATGCCCGTTGCCGCTGAGAACCCACCGATGTAAGCGAGCAAGCTTATACCGGTCGCGTCCGCGCTTATCGGCAGCATGATCATGAAAGTGTCGGGGGTTACGTTGTCGCCGAAAGTGACAAGACCCGCGATGGCTATTGGCACCATAAAAATGCTGAAGGCGGCAAGATAAAGTGGGTACAGCCATCGTGCTGTTCGCATGTGGCTCGCAGACTCGTTCTCCACCATCGCTACGTGAAAAGCCTGTGGCAGACACAGAAAAGCTATGAAAGAAATGATAGTGCCCGATATCCAGACGGGATGGGTTAAATCGACCTCTAACAGTTTTTGAAGCCTCTGGTCCTGGCTCGCGCGAGACAGAAGGTCTTGCATGCCACCGAACATGCCGAACACGATAAACCCCGCCACGGTGAGAAACGCGGCGATCTTCACCAGGCTTTCAAACGCAATCGCAAGCATCAGGCCGCGATGATGCTCGCTGGAGTGAACATGGCGGACGCCAAAAATGATGGCAAACAAGGCCATTGATACAGCGACTGCAAATGGCGTGTCCTGCCAGTCTGCGGCGTTGCCTGCATCCGGGCTTTTCGCTGCACCGACCAGAACATCAAAGCTGGTTCCAACGGCTTTTAGTTGCAACGCAATGTAAGGCAACACTGCGATAAGAGCCGCAATGGTTACGATGGCCGCGATTGTTTGACTTTTGCCATAACGCGACGCAATGAAGTCGGCGATTGAGTTTACGTGGTGGGCTTTGGCAATGGTGTAGATGCGCAAAAGCAGTGGCTGACAACATATCAGGATGAGTGTTGGCGCAATGTAGATCGGCAGAAAATCTATACCGCTTGCCGCCGCACGCCCAACCGATCCGTAAAAGCTCCATGACGTGTTGTAGATGGCGAGCGTCAAAGCGTAGGCGCATACGGCCTGCCATGACCCAGGGCGCAGCAGAGAGCCTTTCGCCGCCTGGCGATCTCCCCACCACGCCACCAGAAATAAGACCCCCACGTATGCCGTAGAGATAACAACCACGATCCATGCCGACATTCATTATTCGTAACTGCACTTAAAAGACGTGACGAGTCTTATCAGCCCTCGATAGCTCAATATTTAAGCTTAAGGTCACGTTTCGCCTTTTCAAAAGGCAAACCAGATTTTCCCGCAACATAAGCGAGCGAAAGTATTAAGTCGCGCGAGCGAAGGTAGGTGAAGTCGATCCCCGGCTCCGCGCTATAACTGAACTGGTATTAGCAATATATTAAGCTAGGCAGCGCGGTCGGTAACGGCTCCGTAAGCCGTAGGCGCGGAGGAATTGATGCTGGCGGCTCTCCGGATTTCCAAGGCAATTGACGGCTTAAATACTGCGCTCGGGCGTTCCGCTGCGTGGCTGATTTTGCTAGCGGTAATCATAAGCGCGGTGAACGCCATCGTCCGTAAAGCATTCGATTCCTCATCAAACGTTTGGCTGGAGATGCAGTGGTATTTGTTCGGCGCCGTGTTCCTCACCTGCGCGGCATGGACGCTGATAGCCAACGAGCATATCCGCATCGATATTGTTTCTAACCTCTACTCAAGGCGAACACGGAGCCGCATTGAGCTTTTCGGCCATCTATTTTTCCTTTTGCCCATGACGATCGTCATGATCGTGACGACCTACCCGTTTTTTGTCCGCTCGTTTCTGGAAAACGAGCAATCGAGCAATGCGGGCGGCTTGCCGCTCTATCCAGCCAAATTTCTAATTCTGCTCGGATTTGTCCTGCTGTTTCTGCAGGCAGTTTCGGAAATTATTAAACGCGTGGCCATGATGCGCGGAGTGATCGAAGAACGTGTGGGCGGCGGACATCATGATATGGCGGAAGCTGAAGCACAGCGGCTGAAAGAAGCGCTGGAGGCTGAAGCGGCGAAAAAACTGGAAGACGCGGCAAACGCCGCGCGGATATCCAAAGCCCCTCAATAAAACTTTCCCGGAGACTTGTTTATGGCTGTTTTTATCGCAGAAAACATGGCGCCGATTATGTTTGCGGCGCTTGCTATATTTCTGCTGCTTGGCTACCCGGTCGCTTTTTCGTTAGCAGCGTGTGGCCTCTTCTTTTTCATAATCGGCGTGGAGCTTGCGCCCTTATCAGACGGTGCGATCACGTTATCATGGCCGCTTTTGCAATCGTTACCCGAGCGCATCTTGGGAATTATGAACAATGATGTTCTGCTGGCCATACCCTTCTTTACATTAATGGGGCTGATACTCGAACGATCCGGTATGGCGGAGGATTTACTTGAGACAATTGGGCAGCTATTTGGTTCTATTCGAGGGGGGCTTGCCTATGCTGTCGTTTTCGTAGGGGCGCTTCTTGCAGCGACGACGGGGGTAGTAGCGGCGTCGGTCATCTCCATGGGCCTCATTTCGCTCCCTATCATGCTCCGCTACGGCTATGACAGGCGAGTTGCTTCGGGCGTCATCGCCGCGTCAGGCACCCTGGCGCAAATTATCCCACCCTCGCTTGTGCTTATCGTACTCGCTGACCAACTCGGACGCTCCGTCGGGGATATGTATGAAGGCGCATTTATACCGGGTTTGCTACTTTCTTCGGTTTATGCGCTTTACATCTTTTTGGTGTCGACCTTCTTTCCGCAAGCAGCTCCAGGCTTGCCCCCCGAAGATGTTCGTTTTCGTGAGACGAGCGGCAAGCGCGGACTGACTTCGCTGCTTATCCTGACCGTTGTGTCTGGCTGGGTTGGCTACTTTGTCATCCGAGACCAGCCGTATAACGGCGCAGACTTTGTGATTTTGGTGATGGCAGCCGCTATAACTTTCGCCTTCGGCGCAGCTCTTATAAACTGGATCATTCACAAACTAACTGGACTTCGCTTCCTTTCGCATATTGCACAGCAAGTCACCTTCGTCATGGTGCCGCCGCTGGCCCTAATATTCCTAGTTCTGGGCACAATTTTTGTCGGTATCGCCACGCCGACTGAGGGTGGGGCCATGGGAGCGATGGGTGCGCTTCTGTTAGCCATCTTTAAGCGGATTCTAGATCGCAATCCCAACAGGTTTAATCTTACTCTGCTGCGTTCCGCTATTGAATCAACTGCAAAACTATCCGCATTCGTGCTTTTCATATTGGTCGGAGCGCGCATCTTCTCGCTTACATTCTATGGGGTAAACGGTCACATTTGGGTAGAACATCTGCTTACTTCATTACCCGGAGGGCAAACTGGATTCTTAATTTTTGTAAATATACTTGTATTTTTTCTTGCATTTTTCTTGGATTTCTTTGAGCTTGCATTTATTATTGTACCGTTACTCGCTCCAGTCGCAGATAAGTTAGGCATCGACCTGATTTGGTTCGGCGTTATTCTCGCTGTGAATATGCAAACCAGCTTTATGCACCCGCCTTTCGGTTTTGCGCTGTTCTACTTGCGGTCGGTCGCGCCAAACGCACCCTACAAAGACAGACTGACCGGGAAAACTATGGCCCCCATCACTACGGCGCAGATTTATTGGGGTGCCGTACCGTTCGTTATTATTCAATGCATCATGGTGGCCCTGGTTATCACGTTTCCGAGCATGGTCACTCATTACAAAGACGAAGGTGGGCCAAAGGGCGATCCCGGCAAAATCGAGATTTCCGTGCCGACTTTCGGAAGCGGGAATGAAGGCCTGGGGATTCCCGGTCTGACGCCAGATGGGCCAATTCCTGGCCTTGCGCCGCCAGAGACAATCCCCGGCCTCTCATCGCCGCAGATGCCCCCGGACATTCCTGGCCTCGCGCCCCCGTCGCAGATACCTGGCGCGTCGCCGTTAACCGCATACCCCGCACCAGATGTCAAGCCACAATGAACAACCGATGTTTACAAGCGAAGTCTTCCGTTAAACCCAAGGAGTATACTTCATGAAAAGACGTGAATTTCTAAAACAGAGCGGAGTTGGCGTCGTGGCCGCAGCGGCGGTCGCCACTCCGGCGATTGCACAATCGTCGCCGGAGATCAAATGGCGGCTGGCGTCTAGCTTTCCCAAGTCGCTCGATACTGTCTATGGCGGCGCTGAAACCTTCTCCAGGGCGCTGGCGGATATCACCGACAACAAATTTCAGGTGCAGCTTTTAGCGGCGGGCGAGATCGTGCCCGGCTTGCAGGTCGCCGACGCCGTGACAACCGGAACGGTCGAGATAGGCCATACCGCTTCGTATTACTACTGGGGCAAAGACCCGACTTTTGCCATCGCTACTTCCGTGCCATTTGGCCTCAATCAGCGAATGCAGAATTCCTGGATGTATGAGGGCGGTGGTATCGACCTCATGAACGAGTTTTTCGCCAAGCACAACATCTATGCTCTGCCCGCAGGCAACACGGGCGCGCAGATGGGTGGCTGGTTCCGTAAGGAAGTGAACACCGTAGAGGACTTCAAAGGCTTGAAGATGCGTGTCGGCGGTTTCGCTGGTTCGGTGCTTTCCCGCCTCGGGGCCGTACCGCAGCAGATCGCAGCGGGCGATATCTATCCGGCGCTGGAAAAGGGCACCATCGACGCCACGGAATGGATCGGGCCTTATGACGACCAGAAGCTCGGTTTTCACAAGGTCGCTAAATATTATTACTACCCTGGCTGGTGGGAAGGTCAGACCATGTTCCATCTTTTCTTCAACAAGGAAAAGTATGAGGGGTTGCCAAAAGCATATAAGGCCGCGATCAAAGCTGCCGCTCACGAGGCCAACACCGTGATGATGGCGCGCTATGACCGCTTAAATCCAACGGCGATAAAACAGCTCGTCGGCAATGGCGCGGTGTTGAAGGCTTTCAACGAGGCAATCTTCACCGCTTGCTTTAAGGCGGCAAACGATACTTATGATGAAATCTGCGCCAAAAACCCAGACTTCAAAAAAGCCTATGAAGCAATGAAGGTGATCCGTAATGAGGGATATCTCTGGCAACAGATCGCCGAGAACACTTTCGACAGTTTTATGATGTCTCAGCATCGTAATAAGGCGATTTAGGTCGTCTTCCGCTGCCTATACTGTCTACATCTTGTAGAAACTAGTATTCATGCTGCGGCGGCAAAACCGCAGTGGCATGAATACTCCCCTGTTAGCCGGGTTTTATCGCCTTGACGTTAACGAGCGATACGCAATGTAGCTGATATCGGAAATTTGCTGCCATTCCGACACGCTCTTCTGAAAATCCGTCCAGCTCTGCAAGATGCGGCGGCTGATATCGTCGGTGGCGCCGATTTCGTTTACGACATCACGCGAAACTCTCGCAATCTCGGCCCATACAGGCTTTGGATAAATATGCAGTTTCACACCGTGATTGGTCAGCAAATCAGCCAACGCTTCGCCGTTGCGCGCATTAAACTCCGCTATCATGATGCTGTTCTCGGCTGAGCAAGACGCTTTAATAATCTCTTGTTCGTCTTTCTTGAGGCTGTCCCAGAATTTCTTATTTATCCCGAGTGAGAGCGCAGTTCCCGGTTCATGAAAGCCGGGAAACATGTAATTTTTCAGCACCCGGTGCAGTCCGAACTCGCGATCGTTCCAAGGGCCGATCCACTCCGCAGCGTTGATTTTTCCGCTTTTTAATGCTTCGAGTATCTCTCCCGCCGGGATCGCAATCGCCTCACCACCGAGCCTGCGAATAACTTCCGCGCCAAGTCCGGGCATGCGTATTTTAAGATTTTTGATTTCTTCAAGGGTAGTGATTGGCGTTTGATACCAGCCGCCCATTTGTACGCCGGTGTTCGCCGCAAGAAAACATTTTAATCCGAACTGCGCCGCAAGCTCATCCCATAACTCTTGTCCGCCTCCAAAGTGCACCCAGGCTTCTATCTCGTGGGCCGTCATTCCAAGAGGAACAGTAGTGAAAAACGGATAAGCTTTATGCTTTTTGTCCCAGTAATACTCAGCGCCGTGATACATCTCTGCTTTGCCAGTGGAAACAGCGTCGAACACTCCAAAAGCAGGCGCCATTTCATCGGCGGCGAATAACTGCACCTTCATGCGGCCACCCGAGATAAGAGTGATCCGGTCAGCGATGCGTTGCGCGGCTGAACCAAGGCCCGCGAAACCACGTGGCCAGGTTGTAACCATTCTAATTTCTTTTAAGCCCTGAGCGATTGCGGGAGCAGCCATCGCCGATGTCGCAGACAGGACGCCCGCAACCGCTGTTGCGTTCCTGATAAACGAACGTCGATCCATACTAAACTCCCCGAGGTGGATTTGCGACCCTGCGCACAAATGGGCAAGGATCGTGCATAACTCAAGATGCCGTTATAAAAAAAGCCATCATATTGACATGCTCTTTCGTATGTATTGTGTTTCGGATGAATTGCATTAAATATTCAAAGAATTTTGCTTTAATTAAAATAATTTCAACATACAAAAACAAGCAAATTCGGAGGAGCTAATGGATAAAGGCAGCTATTTTCAGCGCCCTCGATTGGCGCAAGGGATGAGTATCGCCTTGCTGGCTTTACTCTGGTGGCCGCATTTAGTGGAGGCTTACACACCACTTTCAACGGCTCGCGAGGAACGAAAAATCAAGGTCAATAGCACCGTGATTACAATGGTGGCCGATCATCCCGATAGCACACTCATGAAAATCGCTGATGATCTCGCAATTGTCATAAGCGATCTGGATAGCATGCGTGTTGTACCGATCGTGGGCGATGGAGCTGCAGGTAATGTGCGTGATGTGGTATTCTTGCGAAATATCGACATGGGCCTTACAGATTTGGCGACTTTGGAGCACTTAAAGCAAACAGGAGAGGCAGGCTTTGATATTGCCAACGAGATTGCTTATATTGCACCCTTGTTTGACGATAAAATACAAATACTTGCGCGTCGCGGGATCAAAACTCTTAAGCAACTGGAAGGGCGGCGCGTCAATGTCGGACTGGCCGGAAGCGGCGCAGCTATCCATGCAAAAAAGATACTTGAAGCGTTTGACATTACAGCCAAAATTTCTCAAACGGCGCAACCTGACGCCGTCGAGATGCTAATTAAAGGCGATATCGATGCAATAGTATGTTTTTGTCTGGGATCGCCGGGGCTTTATCAGCGCGTCATGTTCAACTACGATCTGCATTTGCTGGCAATTCCCTGGACAGACCGTTTACCGCCTCAGTATACGCCAGCTAAACTTACTCAACAGGACTACCCCGCTTTCATCGCTAAGAACAAAACGGTGAGTACGATTGCGGTTTCTATAGTTTTGGTCACTTACAATTGGCGCAAGGGCGATCCGCGCTACGAGCGGGTGGCTAGCTTTGTTAAGCGGTTTTTTGACCGATTTAGCAAATTACAGGAAGCGCCGCCGCGGCATATTGCCTGGAAAACAGTTTCAACCTCTGCATTGCTCCCTGGCTGGAAGCAGTTTGAAGCGGCTAACGCATGGATTGTCGCTTCGAAACAAACAGTCAGTCACAGAAATCTTCAGCTCGTTTTTGAAGAATATCTTGATCAGTGGACGTCAGAAAATAGTCCACCTAACCAGCAAAATAAGCTATTTGAAGAATTTTTAACCTGGCAGGAATCGCGTAGATAAAAGTGGGTAGTGGCTAGGTTGATGGATTTCTGCTTTGACAGGTAAGTCAATGCTTTTTTAAAGCGCCATGCGTAAAATCGAACGCAAACCGTCGCGAAGCGGCCTTTTGCGCCATAGCGATCCACGAGAAATAATTAATTCACTTCACTCGTAATTACGTTGGTTTGCGCTGTCAGATTTAGTTCATTATTGCAATAAATATCACTATTATAATTGTACTGCAGGCGCATTTGAGAGTGCAGCACAGAACTTCTAAGCATTCTTCTCGTAGTTTACCCTAATTATCGACGAGGAAGATATGGGGCTGGGTCCAAACCAATGTTATTTGCCAGCGCCTTAAGCGCGTTTATGCCGCCCGCATTGCCGCCATTGACTATGCCAGAATTTATCTGGCTATTATTGCCAACAACATAGTTGCTCCAAACGGCTCCCCAGGCTTGCTGCGGGCTGTAACCCTCGACTTGGCGGAGGTGATCATAAACACCCTTGGCCAGAGTAGAGGCTTCTTCGCCCATGCCGCGGTTCGCAAATGCACGATCGTTAACGCTGTTTGGGGGCGTTGCGTTCAAAACCTCGACTGCCCGTTGCGCAAGTTGAGCTTTCCCGCCCTGCTTGAACGCGTTGATCGTGTAGATCAAAGCGCGTGACTCATTTTGGCCACCTTCGACATAAGCGCTGTATAAAATATTGCCCAAGCGCTGAGCTTTCGGGTCATTCGTTGAAAGAATTTTGTTGCGATCGACGCCGCCTAAACTTCCAAGGACATTTGGGAGGTCGACAATGAATTTGTCCGTGGACAAGCCCGACCCGCCTAGACCTTGGCCATCGCTCAGCCTGATCTTTCCTCCTGACACGTTTAATGTCGTTTCGCCATTACCGTACATTTCGTAGTCCACACCTCGCCAGGCAGGGCCGACAAACCACGTTGTGCTTTTCTTGATGTATTCTACAAGCACAAGCCGGGCAGCTTCGACTGTTACGGCGGCGACGACACCTTCGCCACTCGGGACTGTAACCACATCCCCTAAGATGCCCGCAGCTTCAAGTGCACGGGCAATCTGGGTTACGCCTTTGGACAACTGATCGATGCCCCATTTTGCAATGGGGTCGGACACGGTGGAATTCAGGACGCCGAAGTTGCCTGAGGTTGAACGCTTACCATCCGTTAAGCTTCCCCCGTCGCGCACATTGTAAAAGAAAAGACTATCGTTAATGCCAGGAAGATTGGGCGATCTCGGCAACCCGGTGCTTAACAACGGCTTTGCCGCACCTCCTCCCCATTCTACCTGGTTGTTGTTTGGATTGTAGGTTCCTACAAGGCCCTTGCTGGGGATGGAAAAAAAGATTGTCGGAGATTTGGAGAGATCAGGGATAAGAGCATTGCTTTGCATTGATGGCTGTAAAAGAAACAAACCTATTTTTAGTCCGTTTGGCAAAGTTACAACCGTACCAGCAGCTATCGCATCCGGTGGCGTATTTCGGAGCGCCTGTATAAGAGCGCGCGCGGGCGGGGGAAGATTGTTTATAGCGTCTGTCGCTGCCTGACCAATTGCGCCGTTGAGATTGTTCGCAAATCCGACTCCCTCATTTGGTCTCATTTGAGCAAGAACAGTGTTATCTGTTGGCGCGACTAAAACTGCCGGGCTGCTCGCCGACAATGCATTCGAATTTATTGATTCTAGTAAATACGTTTTAAATACACCTAAATCAGGGGTGATATATTTCAAATTAAATAAAATATTTGAATTAGTGTCAAATGGAGTTATGGCCTGCCATAGCTTTTCCTTTGTAGCCAACTGCCGTGTTTTAGAAGGTTATTAGTAATAACTGTCTGCGTAGGTTAATGTGCGGCAAAACAAACTATAATTTTTTTTCGAAATGAACGCTTCAGCACATGTTGCGACTCTAACTTGCTTTTCTGACTTAAACCTGTCGTCTCTGACGCCCCATAACAAATTCTTCGTTGAAGACAGTTTCGGACCCTACGCTTTGATGAAGCGCGCTTACGGGAGTAGCGTAGATGCAACACGGATTAGGTTTATGCTCGGAGAGGTTAGAAGCAGGCAACTATTTGCCACCCGCTTCGATGATACGTTGCAACGGGTTAAGCCGTCACAAGTATCTTTGCTTTACTGCTAGCCACCTCTTGATGGGCCATCGATTGCCGCGCAACAGCCGGAGACGTTAAAAGACTATCGAGATTTCGCGCGATTGTGGCTTTAAGAACTTCCGAAGCCCCTCCCGCCACAGTAAGCATGCGCATGTCGCGCATCTGGCGTTCCAGCGGCAGCTTGTCTGACAATCCGTTGCCGCCACAGAGTTGCGAAAGCCTACCCGTGGTTTCTACAGCAAGTTCGGTACAAACATATTTGGCGATTGAAGCAGGTACTCCAGTCTTGTCGCCATTCATTGTTTCTTTAGCAGCAGAGTAAGGCAAGGTCTCTGCGGCGTACAGACGGCTGTAAAGGTCTGCAAAAGCAAAAAGTGTGTTTTGGAATGGGATGCCACCCTCGTGCTGAAAACGGTTTTGAAGATAGCTGTAAGCGGCGCGCATCGCAGACCGCGTCGTGCCTACGGCAATGGCTGCTTGTCCGCAACGCTTCAAGTTATAATGGCTCATAACCTTGCGGGTCACACCCGGCCCCGGCTGGATGATAATGTGCTTTAATGGAACGAAAACACTATCAAGTTCGACTCGATATTCTCCCAAACCGCGAAGTCCAAGCTTGTTTTTACGATCCAAAATGCGGATGCTATTGGGGGCAGTGATGTCGCGATCAATGAGGAAAACACCAAACTTTCTTGCAGTTTCAGCTTCTTTTGCGAGTGTTACAAAAAATTCGCGCCGCGCCGCGCCTGTAATCCAGTCTTTGACGCCGGTAATGACAACGCCGCCTTCAACCCACTTAAAGGTGGTTGCGAACTGGGATAGATCGGAGCCTGATTGCGGTTCTGTCATCAAAAACGCTGCCTGTTTAGCGCCGGTTCGTATCTGTTCAAGCTTTCCCTGAATGGTGGAATTGCCGTATTCACGCATAATGCCAATCTGACCAAAATTTTGATCCATAACAGCTTTTGCTACCGCCGCGGAGGTTTCCGCAATGATTGAGAGGCATTCAAAAAGGAGTTCTGTCCTTTCCTGCGGAGGTAGCACTGCGTTTGTGTCGCCCAGCGACGCAAACGCGAAAAGCCTTAGCGCCGCAAGATCTGAGAAGACCCGCTGTGGAATAGTGTCCGAGCGGTCAAGCTCGATCACGTCTTTGGCAAGCTTCTGCTCGCAATATTCGCGCACTGCAAACAAGAAACTAGATTTAGAGCTGAAGTTCATTACTCAAATCTCCGTATACTAGAAATTCTAGCTTTGATTGAACTTACCTTAGCTAATCGTTTAGTGAGACTGATAACCAACACTGCTTCGGCTAGAGCCAATCATTCTTACATTTAATGTGCTAAAATAACACATAATTTATCTTTTCTTAGAATCTTTTTCTATTCAAATAGGCAAGGCTGGTAAAATACTATCATATTCCGGCGCTTATGAGAGATTGCTCCCGCAGTTTTCTATGTTCGCGGCTTAACACCCAGCGACTGTAGTGATTCAAACTGTTGAGACCCACTATTCCGGCTTTGCGGCGCGGTTTAAAGCCTTATGTTGACTGGTAAATGATATCTGAAGGGCATGAAATCTAACTGCTGTGAAATCATTTATGGCCTATCATTCGGCCAGATCCGATATTCGCACGCAATGCTCGCATCCTGCGGCGCTCCAAGGAAGCGCCCGCTTTCGGCTTGCAACCAAGCAACCCCGCAGTATTATGGCTGTATGCTATCCATATAACGCTTGATCATTTCACGGTCGGATTTCTCTTCCCGGTTCGGCACTAGATTGACTGGGTCAAATCTGGTGTCAATAAGTCCTTCCTGTATAGCCGTTTCAATGGGGATTACCCTCACTTCAACGTCACGATCGGCCCCGTCAGTTTGACGGACAAGCACGAGCTGCGCCTGCCCTTGACCGTTTGGGGGAATATACAGTCCCGCCATTTGCCAGGCCCGGAAAGCGCTAACGTCCAGATCAAACCCAAATGGCGTTTCCCCTGGTCTGACATTCATTGTATGGCCGAAAATCGGATACACAGGTTCACGCAGGTCTAAGAAAATCTCTCCCTCATGCCCCTCGACAACATTGGGTAAGCGCGTCCAGCGGAAATCCTGGTCTGGAGAAAGCTGGGTGAGTGAAACGCTTTGATCGATGGTGAAACGAGACTTTTTCGGGTCACCGCCTCCATGCGATAAGAAGTAATCTCCAATGGTGGTGGCCAAAGGCAGATTGAGCGCCATCTCCCGATATTCCTCCGGAACGATACGTGCAATGTCTTGCTGTAACTGACGATAGTAAGGAATCGACTCTGGATCGCTTGGGGTCGGCGGTTTACTAAGATCGACACTAAAACCTGGCTCGCCTCGGCCGACAACTCGTCTTTCAAAAGATTCAAGCGTCAAATATCCTCCCTTTTTGAGGATATCTTCCATCGCGTTTCTGACCTCGGCATTGCTGACATCGGCGTTCACGTCGAGCAATGTCCCGTAAGTTCGCGGGTCTTCATGATTGCCGCTAAAGATCATGAAATCCGTATTGGGATCGTTTGAATAGCGGGAGATTTTTGCAAGCAGATCTTCAGCCACCGCCGCCGTATCGGGCCCTTTGTTTCCAAGATCGCCAATGCTCGCGATAACTGTCCTTATGTTTTCGCCATTGCCTTGCGTTTGCTGACGTCCCTCTGATACGAGCCGTTCGGCGGTAGACTGCATCGCAAGATATAAGTTGCTTGCCCCATGAATGTCTCCGTGCACAAACATCTGTGTGTTTGCTGGAAGCCGTGGAGCGACCAACCATCCCCCGCTCGGTATCGGATATAGAGGCCCAGTAAGCGCGTTATCAAAAGCCGTTAAATCTTGATCAGCCGGATTGCCTGCCGGAGCGCGGCCAGCACTATAAAAGTCCGCTGGAAGCCCTCTGATTTGATCGTTTGGCCAATAACTAATCAGGCCATTACTTTGTTGAATAAAGTCGTCCGCCAGATCCGCGTCAATGCCGTCGGCAATTAATATATCTCTCGCTTCAGAGGCGGTGACCGTTCTGGGCAAGTCTCTATCGCCTGCGATATCCGACATGGTTGCCCTTGGACTTAAAGCTGACCATGCATCTCTCAAGCTCGTCAGATTATTACTAAGAGCCGCATGCTGCTCTTGGGTAATGCCTGTATTGCTACGATAGGGCACGCCGGCGATCTCCGTCGCATGCCTTAGAACAATCCTAAACTCTTCAGCGCGAGGACTTGCGATGACACCGGCCAGATCGGCAGGGTTTAGGGTGTTGACGTAATTCGCAAGGCCAATCGGATCCTGCGGTACGGAAGGTGGATTTACGTTGCTAAGAGCCGGCTCCACAGGTGTGTTAGCTGAGCTTTGGACAACTCCGGGCCGCGGCGTCAGATCAAAGTAGCTGCCATTCCTAAAGTTCTCGATGTACTCCTCGCGCGTTGTCTGGAAGGACACACCATTAACATCGATACTCGGGTTAATTCGCTCAAGTCGAAATCCTTTAGTTTCTAGATACCCAGACATTAGTGAGAGACCAATCTCGCCGTCTCCATGTGAGTGCCAGTAAAGCTTATTGTAATCGAACATAAAATCGGCGATGGCATCGACCGCGCGGGGATCGCCAGCAGGGATCGCTTGCATCTGCGTCCACTTTTCGGAAAGCTCTGTTTTTATTGCAGAAATTGTATTCGCGTTCGACGGATAGTAAGTGGTCATAGTGAATGGGAAGGGGTTATTCAGAAGCGATGGGTTTGGCGGGTCTATTGAGACGAAAGCAGTCAGTACTTCCCCGTTCCCCGTATTGATCTTCCACGGATAGACGAGACGCAGAGCCTCTTGGTCTCCGGCTTGAAGCCGAGACATTAACTCCTCAGGGGGGAAGCTGGGCTTACCGCCTCCTACCAAAGAAACATTGTCCCAGTCGCGCCTCATAAGTTCAAGGGTTGGGGGAATGAATTCCTGGAAGATCTGGTGGTTGAGCACGGTGTTGCGAGCGCCTTCCAGACGTTCACGGCCGTAATCCATTCTGATACTTGGCAGATTTGGAAACTGATCGCGAGCAAGCGCATTTGCTTGTGGCTCAATCTGCTTTAAGATTGAGGTTAGGCTACGATCTTGGGGATTGGTGGAACCAAGGCCCGTTGAGACGATATCCGACCAGTTGTTGATTGCGCGATTGAATGCGATGGCGTCCGGATGGAACATGGACGACTGAGCGATGAACTGCGTCGGTGCATTTTCGCCGCCGCCACGAAGGAAAAATACTTCTCCCGCTGCTTGATCGGTAAGGTCCGTGTAAGAGAAAATTTGTGTTTCAGGCTGAGTTTCGGCATAAGAGCGAGCCTCCTCCAAGGACCTGAACCGCGAGGTTAGATCAATGGCGCTATCCGCTTCCTGCTGCGTAAGCGAAGGCTTGGGCCGTTCATTAGCCGACATGGCGCCGACTGAACCACCGGTTTGGGTTGGCGCTGGGGGCTGCGATGGGTTCGGGGCCGTGATGGCAGGCGGATTTGGCCTTGTCTGTGGCGCCGTCTCGGGGTTGGTCTGCTGAGGTTGCGAAACGGGCGTGGCGCTTGCCGGCTGGGGTGGATTGGCTATACGCTGATTTCGCTCAGCAAGCCCTTGTTGCGACAAACCGCTGATGTTTAGAAGCTTATCCCAGTAATTGCTGGGGTTAATATCTCTTGGAACAGCGGGGTCGGAGATACGGATGGTGTCCGAGCCTGGGTAATATTCCCGTTTTCCATCACGATTTGGATCAAGCCATCCCCCGGCAGCGCTCAGCGCTGAATTTGCCTCAGACGGAGACAGGTTGGAGAAATACTCCGTAAAGCTGACGGGAAGACTTGTGACTACCTCACCGCGCCCATTGGTATAGGGAATTTCAATAACCCGCGGAATGACGAGCGAGACATTGCCGCGCTCCGGACGGTTTTCCCCAACGGCGCGCTGAACAAGCTGGCCGGTGTATCGCGGGTCGACAGTCTCGCCGGTCTTGCCGTTGACGGTAAGAGCCGCATTGGCGACAGCCTTGTCGATGTCCTTTTGCGTAAGGCTTCGGAAATAGATATTGGCTTCACGGAATTGCAGATTGTTCTCCGGGTCGTTGACACGCCCGTTTTCCAACCTTCCGCCGCCTCCGATTCCATTCTGCTTAAACACGGCATCGCTGCTGAAGTTGGGCGCTAGCAGGTCTTTCCGTTCCAGATTCCAGATCAGAGACCGTGCCGCCGCAGGCGACAGATTCTCAAAATAATCGATGGAAACCTGACCGCCTGGTGTTCTCACAACGGGAATCGCCAAACTGACATTGCCGTTTGAGGCGTTATTGAAGTTTATCGCTTGTGTTATCAGCGTGTTGTAATTCGATTGAGTTGCTGCATATGGCTTTGCGGTGATGTCCGTGATGCGGTTTGGCTGCGCGGGCTGCAATCCGGGCAATGAGCCAGCATTATAGGAGGCTCGAAAATTCTGAATCGCCTCGCTTGGCGTGGTGGCGCCCGGCAGAGGCTTCACATATTGCCCGTTAGCGCCGTAAACCGCCGTAAAGGTGGGAACGCCATTGGTTACGTCGCTGCGGATCGTGACCGGTGTGTTCCCCAGGACAATTTGCTGGTTCGTGGTGACTGCCACAGGCTGCGATACTTGCCCCGGCTGCGATGGCCTGGTGGTGAGACCGCCCGGAGATACATTAGTCCGGTTCGGCGTTATATTAGGCGGTACATTAATAGTCCTGTTGAAGTCCCGGCCTAACGTGCTCTGCGTCGCCAGTGGGATGCCATTGCGATCTGACAATGTGCCTGTGATGCCGCCCGTGCGTGGGTTCGAGGTCACACTAAGCCGTTGTCCAGTGCTCGGGTTGACGATAACCGTCGGTGTCGAACGAGCCAGGTTTGCCGCTACAAGCCCGGAAACAATGGTTTGCACCGCCGCGTATGCTTGAGCGCCTAGAATGTTACGAGAGGTGTCGCGATAAGCATTCTGAACCTCGGGTATAATTGGCAGGTCCTTGAATAGCTGTTCGACATTTAGCTGGCCATAGTGCCCAATGCCAAATCCCGTAGTGCCATGGTTCATCACCGCCAGAAGCTCAGCGCCCTGCCGGGTAGCGGGAATCAGAATGGTGCCGTCCGCCTGCATTGACAGACCCGCCTGCTTCAAGAAGAAAGCTGGGGCTTGCCAATCAGGATCGGTGACTAACGGGTTGGCGTCATTATCCGCGTTGCCAGTGCCGAGCAGCTCGGGAAGCGGATTAGCTGCGTCCCAGAACCGGTTCCAGGCATTATTCTCCGGGATTGCATTGTTATAAGTCCGGTCGAAAAGACTGAATTGAATCCACAAGCTGCCATCCGGGGCCGACACGAGCGCCGAACTCGTGCCTCGGGGACCCCGAGTTACTATTTCGGATTCCCGAGTCGCTGAGGCGATTTCCATTAAATTTATATTGAAACTTTCAGAATCTCTGACACGCGAATTTTCCACATTTGGATTAGACCTGTACCCGTCAGGTGCGCTTATCTTTGCCATAGGAATTTGTTCTCCAAGATTTAAGCGCTAGGGTCTTAAGCACCGGGGGTTGGATAGCTGAGCTAACTTTCACCAATCACCACAATTTCTGTAACTCGATCAGAGGCCGTAGGAAAAAGCTCATTTATGCATGCAGGCGCCGCTAAAGTTTTTGAAAGCGCTCGTATAAGATAGCGGGATTTGCTGACTAAAACCTGTCGTTAAACGCCGATGTTTGCACGCGATTGGGGCTGATCCCAATCAGAACCAGAAAGCAATGATGGATCCAGCGTGACGGCCAGGGCGGAAGTTAACGGCGCTTGACGTAACGATTAGCGGCGTGGAGACTAGCGGCTCAACGCAGCCTCGGCGCCAATAGCGGAACAGGTGAGAGGTTTATCTTTATATTGGGTTTGTTTTTAAGCAGGTAATCACGCACTAAATGATCAAATCAAACCGCGTAACTGCGCTCTAATCGCAATCAACTATGCGAATATAATAGGGAGATGAGTCAGCCACCAACACATTGTTACAGGGGGCCTAACTCAAACTAAGTCTGCGGCAGCAAAGCTACAGTCTAATTTCTAATTTCACGGCCTCTATAGCCATCTTTTTTGAATTGTTGATACGCCTCATCATAGCTCGCGTACCCTACGTTTGCCGACAAGCCTTGTGGAAAGGCAACCCTCCAAGACTTTGGGGCGCCCCCCCCCGCTGTCTGCCCAGCCTTGATAAAGCACGCCATCGCGGTAATCTAGCTGCCAAAAGGCATTCGGTCCATTCTGTACACCGACGAAATAGTGCCGCACTTGATCGTTGACCGACACCTTCAAATAGTAGCTTTCCCAGGTCAAGCTTCCACTAATACGACTGACCACCTGAACACTGAAGGGAAAAAACTGAGGCGGGGTTAGCGGCAGCGGTGGGGTTGGGTTTGTTGTACCCGGCACCCCTGGCGGCGGTGACAACGGCCCGGGGTCAAAAGCAACGAGTTGTGGGGTCACTTCATCCTGCAATGGCGCCAGACGATACTGTGTTAAGTTCGAGGCGACCTGACTGCCTTGCTGTTGTGTCAGAACAGCCGCTCATGGGCTTGTATCGAAAAAGCTGGAAGAGAGATAGCGGTTGGATGTGGTGCCTTCCTCTGTCGTGCTTCCGGGTAGCATTCTCAGCCACTCCATCGCCTCTCCTTAAAACTGACATTAATATATCTCATAGGCACAAAAACGTTGATGGGGACATAACGATGGCTGGGTTGCCTGTCCGTAGCTGCCAAATTCAAAAACGTTAAAGAACACATATTCGTGCGTTGTGAAGCTATTGTTCAACCAAGCGGTTAATCGAGTTAGGGGCGCGCTTGGCTTTAATAACTCGCTTCCATCGCGGCACACATTAATCGGAAAGTTTCCGCGAATAAATAAACTCCGTTCTCGCCAAGGTGTTAATGTTAAATAAAGTCAAGCTCGTCTCTATCGCAAGCGCAGTCCCGCCTCATGAAATGAAGCAACGCGATGTCGCCGCAGCGGCGCATGAGAGCTTCGCGAGCCGTTACCCTGATTTCGAGCGCTTAGCGCGCGTTTTTGAAAGTTCGGGTATCAACCGCAGATACGCGGTAAAGCCCATTGAGTGGTATTTCCAGCCCCTGGGTTGGCCTGAGCGAAGCGCCGCATATCTTGAAGGCGCGTGCGATCTGTTTATCAATGCGGCCGCAAAAGCGTTAGACGCTGCGGGTTTGCATGCTTCCGATGTTGATTGCGTCGTCACGATTTCATCCACAGGCATCGCGACACCGAGCCTTGACGCGCTCGTTTCCGAGCGCCTTGGTTTTCGAACGGATATCGAGCGGGTGCCTGTATTCGGACTAGGCTGTGCGGGGGGCGTATCGGGCTTTAGCATCGCTTCGCGGATGGCCGCTTCCCATCCTGGCTCTACGGTTCTGTTGGTGGCCGTAGAAGTGTGCTCACTCGCCTTTCGTCTCGATTTGCTGACGAAAGCCAACATTGTCGCCACCGCGCTTTTCGGGGACGGTGCGGCCGCATGCGTTCTTAAAGCCGGGCCTGGCGGGATCGCATCGGTGGAGATGAGCGGGCAGCATATGTGGCCCGATACACTTAATATTATGGGCTGGAATGTCGATCCTCAGGGGTTTGGCGTCATTTTTGACCGCGCCATACCGCCTTTCGCCGCCGAGCGAATTGAGCCGGCTATGGCTCAGATCGTTCAACGGGCGAATTTGCAACTATCGGATATAGACCGGTTCACCTGCCATCCCGGCGGAAAGAAGGTGATAGAAGCTTTGGAAAGCGCCCTATCGCTGGGGCAAGGCGCGCTCGACCATGAACGCTCGGTTCTGGCGGACTATGGCAATATGTCCGCGCCGACAGTTCTGTTCGTTCTCGAACGCTCAATCACGGCAGGCTTGCCTTCGCGGACGCTGCTAAGCGCCATGGGGCCTGGTTTTACGGTTAGCTGCGTTTCGCTTCAGCAGGCTGCATGACGGCCGCCGTCATTCTCCTAGCGCTGGTTACCGCCGAACGGCTTGGCGAGCTTTGGCTTGCGCGCCGTAACACGGCCGAACTAATGGCCAAGGGTGCTATCGAAATGGCCCCGGGGCACTATCCGCTGATCGTCCTTCTGCATGCCCTCTGGCTGGCAGGACTTTGGGCGTTAGGCTGGTCGCAGCCAGTAAACCTTGGCTGGCTGGCCGTTTTCATTCTCCTGCAGGCTTTGAGGGCGTGGGTGCTGCTCACGCTGGGTCGCCGCTGGACGACACGGATCATAGTCAATCCGGGTGAGCGCCTCGTCGCGCGGGGACCCTACCGGTTCGTGTCGCATCCGAACTACCTTGTGGTCATCGGCGAGATCGCAGTCCTGCCGCTTTGTCTAGGTCTACCCTGGTATGCCGTTATATTTTCTATTTTAAATGGCCTCGTCCTGTTTATAAGGATTCGCGCGGAGAATGCCGCGTTGAAAGAGGTTCGTGATGCTGCTCCCGGGTGATGCGACGTTAGAAAAGCAGGTCACGTTAGGAACGTGGATCGGCTTTGCCACCATGTGCGTCGGCATGTTCATGGCGATCCTCGACGTTCAGGTCGTGGTCACATCATTGCCGACAATCCAAAGCGCGTTGGAAATCTCGCCTGATCAGATGAGCTGGATACAGACTTCGTATCTAATCGCCGAAGTGATCGCCATTCCGCTTACCGGTTTTTTTACCCGCGTGCTTTCGATGCGGTGGCTGTTCGTCATGGCGCTCTCGGTATTTACCATCGCGTCCATAGGATGCGCGGGAAGTGAAACTTTTCCGGCGCTAATAGCTTGGCGTGTGCTTCAGGGTTTTTCCGGCGGAGCGCTTATCCCCGCTGTTTTTTCAGCCGTTTTCATCCTGTTTCCACCTAATAAACAGGGCGTCGCTACGACCCTCGCGGGCGTCTTGGCCGTGCTTGCGCCGACAGTGGGCCCAATCGTGGGCGGATGGATTACGCAGACGTATTCCTGGCATTGGCTGTTCCTAATCAACGTCGTTCCCGGCGTGGCGTCGATCGTTCTTGCGGTATTTCTTCTGCCTAAGGATGAGGTGCGACTGTCTGCGGTTCGCCGCCTCGACAGCCTTTCGTTGGTGATGCTGGCGCTTGCTTTGGCGGCGCTGGAAATCGGTTTGAAGGAGGCTCCCCAACAAGGCTGGGTTTCAGGTCTTATCGTAGGTCTGTTCGCGCTTAGCATCTTCAGCGGCGTCGCGTTTATCAAGCGCACGCTTCGCGCGGACACCCCGATCGTCGATCTGAGCAACTTCTCGGATCGAAACTTCATGATCGGCTGCATCCTCAGCTTTGTCCTCGGGATAGGGCTTTTCGGCTCAGTCTACCTTATGCCCGTCTTCCTCGCCTTTGTACGCGGGCACAACGCGCTCGAAATCGGCGCGATAATGCTTGTGACCGGCGTTGCGCAGCTCGCTATCGCACCGGTGGCTGTGTTCTTCGAACGGCGGATGGAAGCTCGCTTTTTGACAGCTATCGGCTTTAGCTTCTTTGCCGTCGGGCTGGGATTGAGCGCGATGCAAACGCAGCAGACGGATTATGATGAAATGTTCTGGCCCCAGGTTATCCGCGGCTTTGCGATTATGTTCTGCCTGCTTCCACCAACGCGCCTTGCGTTGGGACAACTTGCTGAGGCCCGTATTCCGGATGCGAGTGGGCTGTTTAACCTGATGCGCAATCTCGGTGGCGCCATCGGTCTTGCACTTATCGATACGGTGATCTACAGCCGCTCGCCCGTCCATGCGGCCGCGATTATTGAACGCTTGAAGCAGGGTGACATCGATACAGCAATATCCATCGGGATACCGCTGGAGATGATGGCTAATCGTGTTCCGGGGCCGCTGGATCCACAAGTCATGGCTTTCTTACAACCGATGATCGAAAAGGCGGCGCTCGTGCACTCGATCAATGAAGCCTGGGCGCTCATCGCCATCTTGACAATAATTGCTC
The DNA here is from genome assembly GCA_034440495.1 of Hyphomicrobiales bacterium. Taxonomy (GTDB): domain Bacteria; phylum Pseudomonadota; class Alphaproteobacteria; order Rhizobiales; family Rhodomicrobiaceae; genus JAWXCE01. The sequence goes on from JAWXCE010000045.1 coordinate 46,788, forward strand.
TCGCCTTTGTCCCATTTGCGAAAAAGTCGGATCACGACGCTTACGCCAAAATATAGATAAAACCTTTAGGGTGATGCGGTCGGCCTCGATCACAGCTGGCGGCTATTGAACAATGTTAGAAGCACGCGAAGCCATAACATTACGCGGCTCTGACCGCAGCAAGTGCTGCGGACGTTATCTCGCTTGCATGAAAGCCAACTCTACTTGAGGTAAAGGCAGGGGACTTTTAAAGCCTCCTGCCTTTACCAGTTTATCATCAATCAGTTAGAATTTCCGGCGCACCTCGGTGCGGATGCCAAAGCTATCTTCGTCGGCGTTCTCGGTGATCTGATAGGTGGCATCGGCGCGGAACAGCCAAGCCTTGTTGATCGGAATCTGATAGCGAACGCCCGCAGCGTATTGCGGATCCGCGATACCGATGCCGGGCACAACATCGCCGAAGGGCTGCACCGAAGCCACCTCAAAGACGAGCTGCTGATCGAGACCGAAGAGATACTGCAAGCCAATCGCGCCGCCGAAGGCATTAGAGCCAGTGTCGTTGAGTTTCGGGTAGCCAGTGAGGGCGTCGGTCTCGAAGTTGATACCGACGTTTTTCAGGATGCCCGCACCATTGCCGTCAACGAGTGGCTGAGGGTTCTCGAAACCGACGAAGAAGTTGGCGTAAGGAAGCAGTGTGCTCGGCAAATGCGTGATAAAGCTGTTCTCCGAAATGATCGCGAAGCCGTCATCGTCCTCGCCGTCCCCAAAGTTCGCGAACACACGGGTCGAGTTCGACAAGGTGTTGCGGTAACGCCGTGTATAGGATGCGGTCACAAAATTCGTTAGTTGCCCGTCCACCTGGTCGTCGGTTCCCTGAATCAAACCGTAGCCCGCTTCAATATAGCCTTCGAAGGCGTCGATAAAGGTTGTCACGCCATAGATGTTGGCGTTGCTATTGTTTTCCTCGTTTGCTCCCAGGATGCCGAAATTGTCGACATTGTCGAACGCGGCGAAAAAGGTAACGTCGTAGTTGGCGAGACCTAGCGCACGCGAGTTCTTCGCGGTTAGGCTCACCGCGCCGCCGAGGATCGCATCGTTTGCCCAAATCCCGTTCTGAAGGAACAGCGGGAACAGACCGGCGGCGAAGGGCAGGTCGAAACTGGCCTCCTTGCCGGAGAAACCAGCTAATATGGCGCCGACATCGCCTTCGAAGAACAAAGTCTGCGGGTTGAGGTCGAACTCATCGTTGAACTTATCGTCGCCGTCCCCGCCGCCGAACTCATATCGGGTAAATTTGTTATCGGCCTGAAGCGGTGTGAAGAAGGCGTGGATTCGTTCGGTGCCCGTGATCTTGAGATCGACGTCAATGTTCAGCCGGGTCGCGATCTGGGCTACGTCCTTGCCATTGTTCTGGTTGTAGGCGACGGCCGAGCGCCAGTCGCCATAGACGGCAAGACCGGGCAGTAGCGGGTTGAGTTCGCCGAGAATGGTGCTGCTTTCCTCATAGGCTCCGGAGGTGTATTGCTGGCGGCCAAACTCAAGCGGGCGCGGAGGCTCGACGGCGGTTTTGGCGCCGTAGATGTCGATCTGATCCTGAGCCTGATAGTTGCTTTTGTATTGAGGATCGGAGCGGAAAACGCCTGCGAGCAGCTTGTCTCCCTTGTCAGCCTTATTGCTGCTGCCCTCTGTCGAAGTTCCTTGTTCATCAGCGCCGTTGACAGCGTCAGCCTGTGTTTTAGTACTATTTTTTTCTTCGGAGTACTTTTCTACATACTGTTGATCGGACACGGAAGCGCTGGGCGACGCTTGCAACAACTTACCTTGTTTAGAAGCTGTATTACTGCTTTTCGCCGCCCCGATCAACATGCCTCCCTTCGTGCCTGCCTCGGCGCCTTCAACTGCAGCAAGTTTTGCTGTCGTGCCAGACATCAAAAGATAGCCACCAGCTACCAGCGCTATAGTTGCGGTTGTTCTGGCCCGGCGCCGAACATTGCCTTTTACGTTGCACGCCATGTAGAAGCCCCCGTTTGTTTTAGTGACCCGATACTTCTTCATTACTCCCCCATCTCGGCTTTAGGCGAAACCGTCCTTTCGGCTCGCCAATAAGTGCACGCGCCACCCGGGCTTCTGCTAGCCAACCGTTGCCATCATCTTCGTTACTTTAACCTGCGCAACTGGTTACTGAGAGAGGCTTCGGTGAGAACTAAGGATCCGCTTCTTAACCCCTTGCGGTTCCTTAGTCGAAACTACCCGGCTGTCGGTAGCATTTATTTCACTTCAATTTCCACAGCGTAAGGATGGATATTCGCCATACGCTCGTTCATGCGCTGCTCCATTTCCTTGGTGGAGCCAACGAAGCGCATAAAATAGATCGGTTCGGCGCGGCTTCTCATCCGGAAGGCAAGACGGTATTTTCCGCGCTTCGTTATCAGGTTCCCTGGCACTTCGTACTTTGCCATCTTCTCACCCAGCGGCGTCAGAGAGTGATTCTCCATGCGCACCAGTGGCGGATGGTTAAGAACCGTGGCGGGGACGCCGGGCGGACGCAGATGCGGCAAAGGATCGACGTCAAAGTTCACCGGCAAGTACATCTCGCGATCCGTGCCCTTGACGTTGGTCGTCAGGAACTTGGTCTGGAAGTGCACAAGCTGTTGGTCGGTTCTAATCTTGCCGGCCGCGACATCCAGACTATGTAGATCGGCCATATCGCCATTGCTGTCGACGTAGCCCGACTCCCAGACGTTTTTGCCGTCAGGATCGACGAGGGCGACGTTCACCCATAGTTGCGGCTGGGCGCCAAGCGAACCGGATGGCAGGTTATGCCCCGTATTGACGTTCTTGATCTTGTAAGAGAACGCGAGGTCCTTGCCGACTTTCGGCTCGCTCGCTAGGAAGGGGCCCTCGACTTTACTGCTATTCTCCATAACTTGCCGCCGAAGTTCGTCGCGCTCGTCAAGCTTGACGAGATTTTCATCGATAATCCTGCGGGCGTCCTCACGGTCGAGAGCATTAGACCAGCGTTGAGGAAATTTGGCCTTGATCTTGCCGTCCGCAAGCTTGTCCTCGAAATCTGTGGTGCCCCACCCGGCGCGCCAGTCAAACTGTAGCCAATCCTTGATAGTATTTACCTGCGCCTTCGGGTTGTGCGGGAAGATTCCAGGGTGCGCAATCGAATAGCCTGGGCCGACGAAGCGGTGATTGGCGTGCTTGCGTCCGGGATTGATCTCCTTACCGCCCACCACGGCTGAAGGCGCGGTCTCATAGCCTTCGTTCTTCCCAGGAACTTTGCCCATGTGGCAATCCTGACAGGTGACGCCGGCTTTTTTGGCTGGGCTGTCGCGATACTGCTCCCAGACAATTTCAAGCTTGATGCCAAGGTTCACCGCGACCTGATGGCAGCTAACGCAAAATTCAGATTTGGTGATCTGGTCGTTCTTGATCATGCCATTGTGGATGTCGTTGCCACGCCCGTCGCTGCTGACTTTGACGGAGTATGTTTCCTTGTTGTCGAGCACGTCCTTGAGCACGCTCTTGTCGCCGCTGCCATAAACCGGCTCGAAAATCTTGCCCGGCTCGACCCGGCGCTCGCCATTGACCTTGCCGAACTGTTCCTTGACGCGGTGACAGGTGATGCAGGTCACGCCCTCGCGCGAAATCTGGCTGCGAGCCCAGAGCGGCGTTTCGCGATTCTCACCAAGCTGTGTGCCGACCTGCTGGTGGCAGCGCACGCAGAAGGTGCCGACCGTACCCTGGGTCAACTCCGTAAACTTCTGCTCGAACTTGTGGAACATCGGCGAGATCGACGCATAGGCATGATTTGAAGAAGACCACTCGTCGTAAATTTGCTTGTGGCATTCGCCGCATTGCGCAGCAGTTGGATAAAGAGAGAGAGTTTCTTCGCTAAGCGGAACGATTGGAGATGGTTTGCCGATCTCGGCTTTAGCCGCTGCGGCAAGTACGGACACCTCGGCGTTGCCATCCGCTTCCGCATCCGCAGACAATTTCTGCTCACCACCGATTGTCGCAACACGCGCCTTTAAAGCACCGCTTGGAGCCGCTGCAACCTGCTCACCCTCGTTACTGCCCGATTTGGCCGTCGCGGCCGGGGCGGCGTCCTCTTTCGCTGAAGGCTCGGAAGGCTTGGATGAATCTTCGACCTTATTGGCCTGTTCAATCCGAGCCTTAGGAATCTTAAACTCTTCAGGGGTGTTAATAAGAAGATCGTCGGTTTGGTCTGTTGGGTCTGAAGGCTTGTCGTCGCTGGACGTTTCCTTCACCCCGGCGGTTGCGCCAGTCTTGTTGGGCGCAGCCACTTTCGGCTTGCCTTTGGTTGGGCCCGCTTCGCCGATGTTCTTCGTGGCGGCGGCCCCGGGTTCATTCGGCAACGCAAGGCGATCGCCTTTGCTTTCCGTCTCGGTTGTCTGCCTCTCCTCAGCGAGCGTCTTTCCACCAAGCGATGCGAAAAAAATCAGCATTGCGCTTGCAATGAAGAAGACAAAAATCGAAGTTTTAGAAAACAGTTTCATAGCACCCCACCCAATCCCCGTCCGACCTTCTTCACCTGCTTTCAAGGCCGCAGCAAAGCCGATCTCGATCGTCGAACGTATCATTAAAGATTGAAATGGGCGTCAACAGGCCGTGACTATAGCCAAACCGTGGCAAACAATGGCGAATTCAAGTGAAGGGTTGTATCAATTTTTCTTTTCGAAAAAAGTTGTTTTGCAGTAATAGCTTAGCTTATCTACCTCGATTTAATTGCGGATATTTATGACACAGCCGGATACAAAACCACAAGGTTGAAAAAATCTTTTAGTGCAATTATAGATTGCAAAATACCTCATAATTCAAAGGAACTACTGTCAGTTGTCTTATATAAGAATTGCCATAGTTAGGCCCGTAAGCCGCCCACTCATAGCCTTATAGAGAGATTAGATAACTTCGTTGCGAGCGTGGGAACTCTAATATGTTGTCGCGCGCGCGCTTTGATTAAGTCGGCAGGGGAGACGTTGTGTGGTCGCTGAAATTGGTCAATTCGCCCTTATCCTCGCGCTGAGCCTTGCTCTAGCGCAATCGATCGTGCCGTTGATCGGAACCCATTTGGGCGATTTGAAATTAATGAATTTTGGCTCGTCAGCGGCGATTGGGCAAATGCTCTTTCTGATCGTTGCTTTCGCGGCGCTTGTCGCTTCGTATGTAATGTCTGATTTTTCGGTGCTGAATGTTGCCGAGAATTCCAATTCGGCGATGCCGATGATTTATAAAGTGACGGCCACCTGGGGTAATCACGAAGGGTCGATGCTTCTCTGGGTGTTAATATTGGCGCTGTTTGGTGGCGCCGTCGCTATTTTCGGCGACAATTTGCCAGTGTCGCTGAAGGCTCGCGCTCTTGCCGTGCAGGGCATGGTTGGCCTCGGTTTCCTTGCTTTCATTTTGTTCACCTCGAACCCCTTCACCCGCCTCGATCCGGCGGCGCTGGACGGCCAGGATCTCAATCCGCTGCTTCAGGACATCGGGCTGGCCATACACCCACCGTTCCTGTATCTCGGCTATGTCGGCTTCTCGATGGCCTTCTCATTCTCTGTCGCCGCGCTCATGGAAGGCAAAGTGGATGCATCGTGGGCGCGCTGGGTGCGGCCATGGGTTCTCGCCGCCTGGTGTTTTCTCACCATAGGGATCACCTTGGGAAGTTTCTGGGCTTATTATGAACTCGGCTGGGGCGGCTGGTGGTTCTGGGACCCGGTTGAGAACGCCTCTTTCATGCCATGGCTCACAGGCACCGCGCTCCTGCATTCAGCCTTGGTCGTTGAGCGCAGGCAGGCGCTAGTCAACTGGACGATTTTACTCGGCATTCTCACCTTTTCGCTGAGCCTGATCGGCACTTTCCTTGTCCGCTCGGGAGTGCTCACTAGCGTGCATTCATTTGCAGTCGATCCAGCGCGCGGCGTGTTTATCCTCGGCCTGATCGTGCTGACCACCGGCGGAGCGTTGGCGCTTTACGCCTACCGCGCGCCCTCCTTCAAGCAGGGCACGCCTTTCGGGCCCGTGAGCCGCGAATCGAGTTTAGTTCTCAATAACGTCCTGCTGGTCTCGGCGGCGGCGACCGTGTTCATCGGCACATTCTACCCGTTGCTGATCGAGGCTATCAGCAGCGACAAAATCTCCGTCGGCCCGCCATTCTACAATCTTACCTTCGTGCCGATGATGATCCCGCTGCTTGTCGTCATGGCGGTCGGGCCAATGCTGAAATGGAAACGCGATGCGATCCGCAACGCCCTGACAAAGCTTATGCGCCCGGCAATCATTGCGGGGCTGGCCGCGGCCGCCATTGTTATCGCCACCTTTGGCGTACATGCGATTGCCGCTATTTGCTTGGGTCTGGCGATCTGGGTGATTGCTGCATCGCTCGCGATCCTCGTCCACCGCGTGCGCCTTGGGCAGGTTCCTTTCGCTACAAGCGTACATCTTGCGCAGATCACGCCGCGTTCGGTTTATGGCCTTGTCATAGCGCATGCGGGCATCGGTATCGCCGTTGCGGGCATGACCGCCATGTCAGCTTGGCAGCAGGAGGAGATACGAGCTCTGCCGGTTGGCGGCCAGATCGAAGTTGGCGGCTATCAAGTGATGCTAAAATCGGTTGGCCCCGAAAACGGCCCGAACTATGTGGCCGAGCGCGCGGTGTTTGACATCAAAAGCGATGGACAGCTCGTCACGACACTATTTTCCGAGCGGCGCTTTTATCAGGTTCGCCGTTTTCAAACGACGGAGGCGGGGATACACACAAATCTGATCTCTAACGTCTATGTCGCTATGGGCGAGAAGAACAATAACAATGAGTGGACGGTGCGAGCTTATTATCATCCGTTGGCGACCTGGATCTGGTTCGGGCCTATGATTATGGCGCTAGGCGGCTTTGTTTCGCTATCGGATCGCCGTTTCCGCGTTGGCGCGCCACGCCGCGCTCAGCCTGCTTTTGCGCTTGCTCCAGCAGAATAGGAGACCGAACGATGGGGCCTTACCAACTATTCGCCACCTTTGCTATTATCGCGCTAATCGTATTTTCCACGCCATCCGTAGCGGTCGAGCCTAACGAGGTTCTTCCCGATGCGGCGCAGGAAGCGCGGGCGCGCGATCTTAGCCAGCATCTGCGTTGCTTGGTCTGTCAGAACCAGTCCATTGACGATTCCAACGCACCACTGGCGCGCGACTTTCGCAGGCTCCTGCGAGAGAGGATAAAGGCGGGCGACACTGACCGGGCTGCGGTCGATTTCATTGTGGCGCGCTATGGCAATTTCGTACTGCTGAAACCGCCGTTTCAGATCGGGACGCTGCTATTATGGTTCGGGCCCGGCCTTGTGCTGCTTCTGGCGCTTGCCTGCTATTGGATGTTGATCCGCAGACCGTTCGGAACTACCGCCCGGCGCCCCGAGACGTTGAGCGCAGCCGAACGCGAAGAACTGCAAGCCATTATGACAAAAGGGACATCATGACGCTTTGGCTCATTCTTACACTTCTTTTGGGCGTCGCCGCCCTGATCGTTCTAGCGCCGTTTTTCTTCGGCCGTGGCGTAAACGCGACTCCAACGAGTTTGGACGTTTACAAGGATCAACTTGCCGAGGTCGAACGCGACAAAGCTCAAGGCCAGATCGACGAGACCGAGGCTGCCTCCGCGCGTCTCGAAATCGAACGGCGCATTCTCGCTGCAAGCCGTTCGGACGCCGCTCCGGCCCAGACCGTCTCCGCGAATTGGCAGTACCGCATGGCGACGGGCGTCGCGTCTATCGTTGTGCTCGGATCGGTGGGCCTCTATGCGGCGTTAGGCCGTCCTGATTTGCCATCAGCGCAAAGCCGCGCGCAAGTGGCGTCTGCCCCCCCGAGTGTCCAAGCCCCTCAAGTCGCGCAGGCTGCAGACGCTTCACAGGGCGACGTTGACGGGCTGGTCAAGCGGTTGGAGAAGCGTCTGGCGGACAATCCAAACGATCCCGAAAGCTGGCGCGTGCTTGGCTGGTCATATTATAATATGAGCCGCTATAAGGACGCGGTCGCAGCCTATCGCCGCGCCGTCGATCTACAAAAGGATAATCCCGCTCTGAAAGCGCTCCTTGGCGAAGCCATGGTCGTGGAAGCGAACAACACCGTCACCGACGCGGCGCTGGCGATGTTCGAGGAAGTACTGGCGATCAGCCCTAATGACGAGCGCGCCCGGTTCTTTAAAGGCGTGGCCAAAGTGCAGAAGGGAGACACGAAGGGCGCCATCGATGAATGGCTTGCGCTTTACAAAGCCGCCCCGGCGGACGCTGAATGGACGAGCGATTTGCGGAGCCGCATCGAGGAGACAGCACAGCAGGCGGGAATCAATATCAGCGCCCAGCTCGCTGAAGCAAGACCGTCTAGTGGCACGGCAAAAGCGATGGACTTGGCTTCCGCTTATTCAGGAGGCGCGGCGACGACTGGCCCGACCGCCACGGATGTCGAGAACGCCAAGCAGCTCAAGCCGGAGGATCAGCAGGCTATGGTGGCCAGCATGGTTGATCGCCTGGCCGGTCGGCTAGAGTCCTCGCCGAAAGACGCAGATGGCTGGATCATGCTGATGAGGTCGCGCGTGGTTATGAAAGACGCCGGAAAAGCGCTTGCCGCCCTTGAAAAAGCCAAGACGATCTTTGCCGACGAGCCGGAAACCCAAAAGCGAATCATACAGGCCGCCGAAGCGATGGGCGTAGTGGCAAATTGACAAACCGAGACTTCTAGCCTGAGACTGATGTCGTACTTTACAGACGCATACGCAGTAACTGTCGTTTGAGTAAAGAAGGACTGATAAGTTTTTATTTCCACGCAATCTTGGAAAAGATTGCATTTAAATTGACTATAACCATACGGCGAGGGGATCTCATGAATAGGCAAAATGTGTTTGCATCTCTTCTGATTGCTTGCCTGTTGACGGTGAGTTCATGGGCTTTTTCCCCCATGGCTAGCGCTGCACCAGCTAAGGCGTCCGTCTTAAACGCTGAGAGTAACGTAATTAAGATAAAACGACGTCGGCACGTCCCACGAACCGTGTTTCCCATCGCGCCGAGTTATCAGGCCTACGACTATCCCTACTATTACAGCCGTGGATTTTACCCAACGCATATAGGCCGGGGATATGTCTATCTTGGTTATCATTACAGATTAGATTATTCCTATAAGTCTGATCGTCCGTACAAACCTAAACGCGCAAACTCGCCTGTTCGTACTAATTCGTGTGCAACCTTGCGCCAGAAATGTTCGGCTAATTGGGGCTACAAAAACTTAGATTACCGGGCCTGCCTGAAACACTATGGGTGCTAACCGTCATAGTTTTGCCGAAACAGCGGTTGGATAAGACCATTTCCTGAACACACTCAGGCGTCCATGCCGACTACAACAGCTCTTAGCTGGTTTGATTGAGGCAATTAAACCGGCTATACTCCTAAATTTTGATCTCTTCATAGAAAGCGAAATTACTCGTTCCCCGGGTATGGGCCCACACACTGAGAACTAATATATTTATACGCCTTGGCTTTCATTTGGCTACGCACCGCACTCGACGCACGCTAGCGCGCCACCTGCAATACGTGTGACTTGTTCTAATCGCCGAGAATGAAATCAAACACACCCATGCGTTCTCAGTAAGCTCGTAACGCAGTTTCCAATCGAACGCCCCACCATGATATTTCATACCTACCACAGCAAGAGCGCTATTGCGCCGGAATTTTCGTGGTCATAATCGGGGTAATAACTTCGTTCACGTGGTATTTGTGGCAGGTCAGGCAGTCCTGCCGGGTCGCATTCGTCGCGTGACAGGTTTGGCAGAGGTCTTTCTTTACATTGCTGAAGCTTGAGGAAAAGCGCAGCGGATTGCCTTCCTCGTAGCTCTTCAGGTAAGGCTTGCCCTTTTCCAGACTATGGCATGTGAGGCATCCACGATTTTCCATGACGCCATAATGCGGTTCATGGATGAACTTGGTGAAACGCCCTTCTTTCATTTTCGCGGTAACAGGTGAGAAATTCACCCGCCGCCCCTTACCGTACTCGTCATCGACGCTGTGGCATTTGGCGCATGAGCCTTGCGCATCTTTGTTGGTCAACGCATCGAACACGGCGGCCGCAGGTCTCACAAGGCCTTTGGGCGACTGCATTCCAGTCAGACTTAGCCAAGTATATATAAACTTGTCTTTATGCCCGACCGGCCGGTAGAAGATGGCAAAATCCTGCCGATACCAGCCGCCAAAATCTGCCCAACTTTCTGCGTCTACGTCGCTTTCGATGGCGGCGGCTGTAGGCGGTGCGGACGCTGCTTTGGGTCTATCTGCGTCCACCGGGTTGTCGGCATCGGCGCGGGCGGCGCTATCATCGGCGGCGTCATTGGCCTCGGCCGCCGCCGGTGCGGTGGCGGCGGTCGGCTTCGAGCTAGGTCCCGAGGCGGCAGGCGGCGGGGCCCCACCGTCTGGGTACAGAAGATCGTCGGTCTGATCGGATGCGCGTTGCGGGTTCCCCGCTTGAGCTAAACGCATGTCGGCGTCTGGCGATGCAGGTTTAGCCGAGGCGCGTAATTCCTCCGGGGTTACCTGCGCCGCCAGTTTTCTCTCCGAGAAATTGGTTTTCTTTTTAACCGGCGCGTCATTCGCCGCATCCTTACGATTTGCCATCTCCTTGCCGAGGTTAGGCAGCCATTCGCGCTGCGCGCCGACAATCGAGTCGCGCGGGATGCTAGCTGTGAGGTTGACAATCAGGTCTTTGCCAACCTTCACGCCCCCGCCTAGATCGAGCTTGGCAACCACGGTCGAGGATTTCGCGACAACCAGCGAATGGAACAGCTTCTTTACCCGCCAAACGAATTTGGTAACAGCCGTGATGTCCTCATTGCTCGCATCGGTCAAATCCTGAAGGTTGAGCTTTTCGATCTTTCTGACCAGCGTCCGCCCGGGTTCGTCCTGAGACAGCAGCACCTTCATAAATGGCGTCACCTCGGCCTCCGATGTGTCAGGCCACTCGCCAATAGCGGCGTTCTTGGACTTCAGCGTCTCGATGTCAAGACCGGGCAGCGATAGGAAAGCGATGCCTTTCGGGCCGCTTACCCGCTCCTTGCCCATGATCTGATCGAGATGGCAGGTGGCGCAGGTCTGGTCGAACGACGCAACGCCCATTACCCGCTTGTCCTCGTTGCTATTGTGGCAGGTCGAGCAGGTCTCGGGGATGCGCTTTGTCTTGTCTTTCTGCGCTATCTCAGGGAAATGCTTCCCGAAATGGCTGGCGTGGTCATAAATGATCCGCGTTCGCCGCTCGAACGGATAGTTTTCAAATGTCGGGTGATCGCCGTCGAAGCTGTCGAACTTTACCACGTGGCAGGAGCGGCATTGCTCATTGGATATCTTGTTCAGGTCGAAATTGACGCCCTGATGGTCCTGGTGGCAGGTTGCGCAATAAAGCCCGCTCTCAACCACCTTGTCAGTCGGGAAGGCGATATGCTGCGCGCGCGCCGATTGCGGTGCTGGCGTCACCGCCGCGACTTTGGTCAGCCGTTCGGTGCTCTGCCTAAGCACCCCAGCAGAGGCTCCGTGCGCATTGAAAGCCAGATTATCCGGCATTTTGTGGCAGGTGATGCAGGCCTTGCTGTCAGCGACGGGATCGCCCGCGACAAGGCCATGTATCCAGCCTAACTTACCGTTGCCATTCTTGGTGTGGCAGGAGCCGCAATTATCAATGGCGCCGTGAGCGCTCGCCAAAGGCCCCGGCATCAGGAATTTCGCGCCCGTGGTAAGGACGAGGCCGAACACCAAACATACTACGGTGACTGCCGTTAGCAAAAGCGCTACACGATCACGCAGAGAGCGCGGAAGCGCCCACTTATCGTCCTTTGGCGGCCGAACCGATCCGTTTCGTCCCGGTCGCCGCATCACCACGCCCCCGATGAAAAAGCATACACGACAAGTACGTGCAGCACCGTCATCACGATTAGCGAATAGGTAACGGGCACGTGCACGAAAAGCCACGCTTTGTTCATTCCGAGATAGACGCGCGCAAAATCCAGCCGGTCCTTTTCTACAACCAGCTTCTTGATGACGGCAAGCTTCTCCTGGCTCTGCTGATCGACATAAGGTGACATGTTATCGATCTCGTCGGTCAGCCGCTTGAGCGGGCGCCGCGAAGCGATGAGATGCGGGCCGAAATTGCTTTGCCGCTGAAAAAAGTCCCGCAGGTGATTGCTGTAAAGCTCCATAATCCAAGCGTCATAAGGTAGCCCCGGCAAGGCAATCGCGGCGGCTGTCGGATCGGTTTTTGAGACGACGGCATGGACGTCGCGCGCCAACTCGGCGCGGAGCGTAGGGATGCGTTCATAGCTAATGCGCTCATCGATACCTCGCTTCGTTTTCAGCGACCACGCAAGATATGCGCCGAAAATCCCGCTCAAGGTCACTAGCACAAATCCTGTCCATAGCGCCCACTCGAAGGCGGTGTCCGGTAAGGAGAAATCCGAATGTGAAACAAAGGCGGCGATTAGTAAATAGCCCAGAAAGATATGGATGTTCCGCCAACGCTTTGCAGATTTTGGAGATAAGCTGGCCGTTTTAATCGCGATGTGGAAATAGAGTTGCACGCTCATTCCTGCGGCCAGTAACCAGCCGTCAAGATAGCGCGGGTCGCGAAGCCCGCTTTCATAAATCCAGACAAGCCACAGTAGCATGCCTGAGATGCAGACTAGCCAGAACGGACGGCTGGAAAGGGTGGCGATGAGCAGGCTTAGGAGTATCTGAGTATTGACCTGTTCCGCGAAGCCCGCACCGCGTCTGCGGATTGAGGCGTCAGATGCGCGCCGCGCACCCGATCTCACGGGGCCACCCAAGTTTTTACGAAATACCCCAAAAGCATCCGTCGCTGTGGTTGTTTATCCATCAAGCCCGTTCAGATTGTTGTTGTCGCCAATAGGCCAGGATCAATTAGCCCCGGCGGGCTTCCTTGCCGTGCCTTTAAACTTATCCGGCGTCGGGAGCAGCGGGTCGAGGCCGGCCATTTTGGCGTCGTCATATTTAGCCGTGATGCTGGCGATTTCTTTCGACACCCCGTCGGCGGCGGCGCTCAGGGCGGGCTTGTTATTCAATTTCAGCCCTGCGGAATAAGCATAGTCAACCAGCCGCTTCAACTCGGGAACATCCGGCGCGGCTGCGGCGGCCGCGGCGAGGAGTTTGCGCGCCGCATCGACCCGCTTCGCCATGGCGAAGGCGTATGGCTTTCTCGCTGTTGCATTGCTGACAGCCCGAATGCCGGTTTCCAGCTCGACGCCAAGCCCCACCACATAGAGCATGCGCTTCCGGGAAGCGTCGGCGGCGTCATTCGACTTGCCCTTGGAGTGCCAGGTGTTGTGCCGCACCTCCCCCTGCGACCACGACAGAAGCTCGAAAGCGCTACCAGCCTTATGGCCGCCGACATTTACCAGGTCCTCCTGCGGGACGACGTGGCAGCTGTAGCAGTTCTTCGCTAGCTCATAGAGCGAGCTTGGCCGGATCATGCCCTTGGCGTCGGCGAGTTTCCAGCGCACCTCCTCCTCGGCCTTAGTCTCGGTTTTCTCGGTCTTGCCGCTGAACTCGCTGTGGGTTTTGATGAAGTCTTTCCCGGCGCCATGGCAGGACTCGCAGGATATGCCTGTAATTGGCTCCGGCTTGCCGTTTTTCTCCTGCACCGTGAAATGGCAATTCATGCACAATCCTTCAGACTTGATGCGCCGCAAACCCATTTTTTTGGCGATCTCGTTCGCCTCGGCATTGCGCGGCATCTCACGGAAGGTATTGAAGTGATGGGTGCCCTTCCACGCCTCGGCCTCTTCCTTGTGACATTCGGCGCAGGCGTTTGGACCGACGGTCTTCGCCGCATCGGACGCAATTACGCCGTCCGATGCAAAACCTAAAATCATCAGCGCACCGCAGACACACAGCATTACAGACTGGATTGTGCCGTCGAGACAGAACCCGATCGATCGAGGAAGACGCAATTTAAGCCCCATAGTGACTTCTCGCCCGTACTCCGGCTGCGGCCATACGATAAGCCTGCCTTGGCTGTTCTTGCCGCTGACGCGGGGTTTCGTGAGGAGGCCGCTGACGCGGAGCTTCAAGAGCGAGCCGCTTACGCGGGGGTTCGATAGCAAGCTGCCGCTTATGCTGGCTGCCGATCGCCATACGCTGGATCGCGGTGCTGGGCGCGGCGAGCCACCCGATCGCACGGGTCATAATGCTTTCCTCGACCGAATTGTCCGTGGTTGGCAGGAATGGATCGGCATGGCAGACAGCGCCGCTACGCGCTGCGATAGCTTTGACTGAAGCAACCATCTCCGGCGCGCCGCATACATAGAGCACGTCTGTAGGGTGCAGACGCGGCAAATAGTCGGTCGGGCGACCCGGCTTTACAGATTTGTTAAGCGTCTGCACGGTGCTGCAGCAGGGCACCACCCGAACATTTGGAAAACGCGCCAGCCGCCCGAGAGCCGGGCCCATGTAAAGCGATTCAATGGTTCGTCCGCCAGCGATGATGAGCATCCTGCGGTCTGGGTTCTCGCGCAGCGCAGCGATAGCGATCGACCAGATCGGCGCAAAGCCCGTGTTTGTACCAACGAGGATCAAGCGACTGTTTAAATTGGGTCGGAAATGCGCCGAGCCGTAAGGCCCGGTCAGCTTCACTGTGTGGCCCAGCTTGATGCGCTTGCCGAGCCATTTGGAGACATGCCCGTTCTCCATGCGGCGAATATGGAACCACACTGTGCGGCTGTTCGGCGTGCCGCGCACCGGATGGGTAATGCTGAATGGGCGGCTTGGATAGCCGTTGAAGCGCAGTTGCGCGTATTGGCCCGCATGATAAATGAGCGCGCGGTCGGTTCTGATGCCGACCTCCATCACCTCGTGCGACAACGGACGCATTGAAGTCACAACGCCCTCGACGGTGCGAACGCCAGACGACTGGTTCCGTTCGATCACCGCATCGCCGGCAATCCGGCCCTGACAGGCATGAACGACGCCCGGCTCTGCGCCTTCGCCGCCATGCACATCGCCCGACACCAGCCTGACGCAGCACGCGCCGCAGTGGCCTGCGCGGCAATTAAAGGGCAGTTCGATGCCGTTGTTTAGGGCCGCATCGAGCAGCAACTCACCGCGTCGACCGGAGAAACTTTCCCCATTTATCGTAATCTGGTGACTTCTTACCATTGTCGTATCCCGGAAGGTTGTCTGAGTTCCCCGTTATCGGCGTTGGCCTTACAAGCCGGCCATATCCGCAGTTTAGGGTCGTCAGCAATGCAATTGATAAATAGGAGATGTCCAATGGCCTGAAGGCCGATCATAGGATATTCGTCTCTGCGCTTTGTCCACCAATTTTTACCCCATGCAAAATGCCGATAAGAAACATGGACACACTGTAAAATGTCTAGTCTTCTCCGCCACGTTTCTTAGCTACAACGGATTTACACTTGATTCTGTCCCTGCCATGTTGACGAGGATTAACCGCTCATAATGGTCAGACAATGACAATTTTAATTATCGTAGGTTGCAGAGAGTAGATATTTCTTATGGTTCCTGTTCCAAATCATTGTTTAAAACGGCTGGCGAAAGCCTTTGGATTGATAAATTGTGGCTGGAGGGCGAAGCAGGGTAATCAGCGCGTGCACGTCCGGCGAACAGATCGATTCTCGCCACAGAGGGCCAGAAAACGCCCAACGCCCGGCATTTGACGCAGATCGTTAACAGCCATCGGGCGCACCTCGCCTAAGGATGTGCGTAGTCAAGCCAAGAAAGCACGGCGCGGCTCTCGAACGATTATCGAACAGTATGCACAAACGTCGCACGCAGTCTGCCCCAGCATAGAAAAAGCTGAGCCAGACATCATGCCATGTGATAGCCCGGCGTTGATTTGGACAAGGTCGTTTCCTCCTCCGTCATAGCTTCGGCAATGCCTTCAAACAGCGGTGAGGAGAGATAACGCTCGCCCGTATCCGCCAGCATGCAGAGGATCACCGCGCCGGGTTCCGCTCGCCTGGCAATCTCCATCGCCACGGCGAATGTCGAACCGCCGGAGATGCCGGTCAAAATGCCCTCTTGTTGAGCAAGCTTTTTCGACCATACAATCCCCTCGGCGCCTGCAATCGGGATCAACTCGTCAAAATAGCGTTTATCGATACTTTCCTGAAGCACGTAAGGGATGAAATCCGGCGTCCAGCCCTGAATTGGGTGCGGCTCGAACGCGGTATGACTCACTGCGGGTTGATGATCCGCGTCACGTTCTTGCGCCGTGCCGCTGCTGACCAGTTGCGCATTGGCGGGCTCACACAGTATTATCTTTGTCTCGGGACGCTCCCGTCGAAGCACCCGGCCCACGCCTGAAATCGTCCCGCCCGTGCCGTAGCCAGTCACCCAGTAGTCCAGCCTGTCTCCGGCGAAGTCCGCCATGATCTCACGGGCCGTGGTCGTCTCATGGATGTCGGCGTTCGCATCCGTCTCGAACTGATGGGCGAGGAACCAGTCGTTGGCCTTCGCCAGTTCGATGGCCTTCTGAACCATGCCAAAGCCCTTCGCGGCGCGTGGCGTAAGGACGACCTTTGCGCCGAGAAACCGCATGAGTTTCCTGCGCTCGATCGAAAAGCTCTCCGCCATCGTCACCACCAGCGGATATCCCTTGGCCGCGCAAACCATGGCGAGGCCGATACCGGTGTTGCCGCTGGTCGCCTCGATGACGGTCTGGCCCGGCTTTAGCTTACCCGCCCGCTCGGCGGCTTCGATGATGTTAACGGCCAGGCGATCCTTGACCGATGCGGCTGGATTGAAAAACTCGGCCTTGACGTAAAGCCTGACATGATCGGGCGCGAGATTGTTAACCCGGATGCACGGCGTATCCCCGACAGTGTCAAGCACGCTCTCGAACAAGCGGCCTCGACCGGCTGTTTTACGTATCTCAGACGCTGATGCTTCGGCTGTCATGTCCTGATCCTTTGCAGAGAGCTTTATGCCTGAGTGTGCTGCGCATAGTTTAGGCATTGGCGACTCGGCTCACAAGGACAAATCCTCGTTTAATTGGAGAACTAAAATAACGAGTATCCGGCCGAGGGTCGGCTGGATGAACCAGCAGCCGCACGTAACGCTGCCCTTTATTGTCGGTTGACCGATAAATTAAGGTTTTGCATAATGTTTTTGACAGACAAGACAGTCGGAGCTGGATGCGACGCTTATTAAAATTTCTGCACACCATTGGCTCTATCGGAATGATGGGCGCGATGGCGTCTCTCCTCGTGCTTATCTATATCCTACCCGAGCCAATGGCTGTTGCAGACTACGCGCGCATGCGGCTGGCGATGGCCGCCATCTCAAACTGGATATTTTTCCCCTCGCTTGTGGCCACGCTGGTCGCCGGCTTGCTGTCCATGGCGGTGACGAGGGTATATCAGGACGCGGGGTGGGTCTTGATAAAGCTCGCGACTGGAGTTCTGGTGTTCGAAGGGGGCTTGATCGGCATCCATGGCCCGATGGGGCGCGAAGCGGCATTAAGCGCTGAAGCGCTAAGCACGGGCGTCGCTAACGCGAAACTCGGCGCATCGATAGGCAGCGAGTGGATCACACTTTGGGTGATGATGGCGGTGTCGGTCGCAAACGTCGCACTTGGCGTGTGGAGGCCGCGCTTTCGCAGGAAGTAGTGGGGATGACCCAAAAACATTTTAGACTTCAGTCGGATGCGTTAGTGGCGGGGCAGGCAACAGCCTATCCACCCACTTCCCGTAACTGTTCATTGCGGCCGCTGAATTTCAGCACTTTGGCAAGGCGCTATATTGAACGAGGCCCCAGCCGAAAACGGGGTCATGACCCGGAGCGCCAAGGTCACGCGCCGCACGGGAAAGAATAGTGGTCAAATCATCGCGTTTTGGGGCGTCCTTGCGCCCAATTGCGTAAGCGGTGGTGATGAAGGGCGTCGCGAACGATGTGCCGTCAACAAGCCTATATCCACCGCCGGGAGCGGCAACCACCACGCCGACGCCCGGCGCGGCGAACTTTATGTGCGCGCCTCGCGTGGCAAGGCGAGATGGCCGTAAGCGGATATCCACAGCGGAAACCGCGATTACGCCTTCGTATCGGCCCGGATACCCTGTGTTTCCTCCCAGCACCGGCTCGTCGGCCGGCCGCCGCAACGATAACGCCGCCGCTTGCGACAATTTTCGAAATGGTTTCCTGCAGCAACAGCTCCTCGAACTCCAGTTCAAACAGCTCATCAAACTCAAGCTCGAACAACTCGTCAAATTCGAGCAAGTCCAAGAGGAAAAATCGCCGCTAATTTTAATTGCCGGTCAGAAAAAGGGACCTTTAAAGGTCCCTTTTTCTGACCGGCAATATTGTTAACGCTTGGCGCGGGCGACCTGCCTGTACCAGCCCTCGACGGCTTGGGTATTACGCATGATTTTCTCGCGTGTTTCGCCCTCCGCCGCCGTTTCGGCGCGGATGTCCGCCGTCAGATGCGTCGTGTCGCGCTGGAAGGCAATGATCTGCACGACAGGCGTGCCCCCGCTCCAGCGTGTAGACCCCATCGTCGGCGGTCGCGAAAAACGGGAAATGGATGAGCGACTGGTATGTGTCGGTGTCCACCACGCCCGCCACGATCTCGACGACCGGGTTGGGCCGGTTGAGCGGCGGCACGAACAGGCAGCTCCACCCCGGAGGCGTCTTGATCGTCCAGTAGTTGTGAATTTTGCACGGCGGACGCGGCTCACGCGGGTTGCCTGTCACCTGGTGCGGATTGTGATTGGAGATCATGGTTTTGTCGATCTCCCATCCGGCGTCGAGCGTGCGGCCGCCGTCGCGGACTTCGAGCCGTACCGTCGCGGCCAGCGGTAGAATATAGCCGGTGGTCATGCGTGGAGAAATGGCATGCAACGCTTGATGGTCAGGCCGTTATCGCTCGCCGTGACGTGATTTTTATCAACGGTCGGCAGGCGGCGAAACCAGTCCGGCAGCACATTTTTCGCAGGGATCGGTTCGGCGATTACGCCAAGGTCGGCAGGATCGCAGACAAACTCGATGCGGCGCTTGAAACGGGGAAAGAGGATCATGTCACACCAGTAAATTCAAACGGTTTCAATCGCATTATTAACGCTGGAAAGCGGTCAGTATTCCGAAAAATCAAAATATTTGGATATGCGCCTGAAGTTTGCGTGCGTTTAAGGGAGTAAGGCCAAGACGCAGCCGTTGTCCACTCGACAAGTTGAGGATGCATTGCGCGCATCAAATAAGTGAAAACGAGGATAGCATCATGAAGTTATCGGCGATCCTGAGCTGTAGGCTGCATGGGCGCATTCCTTTATTCGCATTAGTCGTTGCATCAGTCACCGTGTTTGGAGCGGGCGTAACGGCTGACGATAGGCGCGCGCCAAGGATAAAAGCGCCTAAAAGCGCCTTCGCGGCGAAAATCGCACTCTCCGGGAGCGGCGATGCAAACATACGCACCATCATTGTGCACGTGCAAAACACGGACGAAGCCGAACAGACCGATGCCCAGATCAAGCGTTTCATAAAACTCTTTGCGCAGAAAGCGCGCCTCGACGCGGAAAGACTTGGGTCAGCCGAGGTCATTTTCCCCGTAGGTTTTGAAATGGCCAGCAACCGCGCGCAAACTGTGGCCGAGGCCGAGCGCCGGGTGTTTCTGGCCAAACGCGCCGCCGATGAAACCAGAAGGCCCAGCACCTGAACGCATTGAACAGTTTCAAAAAGAGATTGAAGGCTTGCGCTCTCAGCGGAAAGCGAAGCTGAACGAACTCGAACTCATCCGCCGCGAGCTAAAGCTTGTCGATAATCTCTACAAGAAAAACCTCACGAACGAAGTGCGCTTCATCAGCATGCAGCGCGACCTCGCCAGGTTTAAAGGCGAGGACGGCGCCCTTGTCTCTTAAATTGCCAGAGTTGAGGCGCAGGTTCACGAAGTTCAGCTTCAGGTCTTGGGGATCGATACAACGACAGCGCTCGATGCGGAAAAAGCCCTACGCGACATCGAGTCCGAACTGAACGAACTGATTGAGCAGCGCTCCCAAACGGAGTCTACGGCTGCAAGAGGTTCAAACAGCGGTGCTCAGGACGCGGATATTATTCAAATTTCGGCCTACCGTTTGCGTGAACTACAACCCGCGCCAATGGTCAGAACGTCCTACAAACCATTGGCAAAAAGTGAGCCGCTACAGGAAAGCGACGCTGTAACGGCCAACGCACCGAATGGAAAATGGCTTAAGCAGACTTATAAACGGCCAGCTTATCGCACGCGCCGGGCCTGAGCTTACAGGTATAGAAGCCCCGGCTACCGAATATCGCGCGTGGCGCGCAGAATTTTCCGGCTAGGATTGTAAAAAATCGCGCCGCGTTATCAAGATAGCGTCGGCATGGAAAAGCCCGCGCCGTCCTTCGGCTTTGGCCAACGTGTCGTGATGGTTTTGAGCCGCGTGTAAAATCGCACGCCCTCCGGCCCGTGCATGTGATGATCGCCGAACAGCGAGCGTTTCCAGCCACCGAAGCTGTGATACGCGACCGGCACTGGGATCGAGACGTTCACGCCGACCATGCCCGCCTGCACGCGGTTGGAAAACGCCCGCGCCGCCACGCCGTTCTGCGTGAAGATCGCGGCGCCGTTGCCGAATTCGTGGGCGTTGGTGAGATTGATTGCCTCGTCGAGCGACGGCGTGCGCACCACACCCAACACGGGGCCGAAAATCTCATCGCGGTAGATCCGCATGGCAGGCGTCACGCGGTCGAACAGGCTGCCGCCAATGAAGAAACCGTTCTCATAGCCTTGCAGCTTGAGGCCGCGCCCATCCACCACAAGCTCCGCGCCCTCCTCGACGCCTGTTGCGATATAGCCCGCAACCCTGTCGCGATGCTCGGCGGTGATAAGTGGCCCCATTTCTGCTTCCGGATCGAGCGAGGGCGCGACACGCAGCGCCTCGACACGCGGTTTCAGCGCTCGCACCAGCGCGTCGCCCGTGCCGTCGCCTACCGCGACGGCGACCGAGATCGCCATGCAGCGCTCGCCCGCCGAGCCGTAAGCCGCGCTCATCAGCGCGTCCAGCGTGGCGTCCATGTCCGCGTCCGGCATGACGACCATGTGGTTTTTCGCGCCGCCGAGCGCTTGCACGCGCTTGCCCGCCGCGCTCCCCCGCGTATAAATCATCTGCGCGATGGGCGTGGAGCCGACGAAACTGATCGCCGCCACATCGGGGCTGTCGAGCAGCGTCTCCACCGCCTCGCGCCCGCCGTTCACCACGTTGAAGACGCCGCCGGGAAGCCCGGCCTCGGTCATCAACTCGGCGAGCAGCAGACATGGGCTAGGGTCTTTCTCGCTCGGCTTCATGACGAACGTATTGCCGCAGGCGATGGCGACTGGGAACATCCACATCGGCACCATTACAGGGAAATTGAACGGGCTGATCCCCGCGCACACGCCCAATGGCTGGCGGACGGCGTGGCAATCGACGCCCGCGCCCACGTTCTCATGCGCAAGACCCGTAAGAGCGCTCGGGATGCCGCAGGCGAACTCCACCACCTCCAGCCCGCGCATCACTTCGCCACGCGCGTCGGACAGCACCTTGCCGTGCTCCTCGCTGATGAGTTTTGCCAGTTCATCCGTATGGCGCTCTACAAGCTCGCGGAACTTGAACATTACGCGGGCGCGGCGGATGGGCGTCGTGTCGGCCCAAGCGGGAAACGCGGCTTTCGCGGCAGCGATAGCGGCTTGCGTGTCATCTCGGCCCGCCGCCGCCACGCCGCGGACCTGCGCGCCCAGCGAGGGATTAAATACAGGCGTCACAGCGCCATTTGCGGCAACGTGTTGGCCGCCAATATAGTGTCCCAACGCCTGCATGGTCTAATCTCCGATGGTGTCTCTGCGACTGCGGCCATAAAATGGCGAACACTCTTTGATTACATTTATGACGGAAATACTATGCGCGTCCACGTGCGCTTTTGGCCGGGCGCACCTGGTGTTTAATCCAGTTCGCGATCTCGGATAACCGCATGTCGGGATCAAGCACGTCATTGTCGATGCTTAGCCGCCAGACAAGGTCGCGGCGAGCGGGGTCACGGCCGCACGTCCTGATCTCTACGGTTTGCTATCAGTCCTCGCAATTCGATAATAAACTCCAGGAATGCAGCTTGACCATCGCTGCCCATGGGTGAAATTTGATGCGATGAACGCTATCTCTAAAACGGTTGGTGTCGTGCTCGCAGGCGGGCAATCCCGCAGAATGCGCGGCGGCGACAAGGCTCTGCTCGCTTTTGGGCATGGCGCTCTCATGGGAAACGCCATTCAAAAACTCAAACCGCAGGTTTCGGAAGTCGTCATAAACGCCAATGGCGATGCGGCGCGCTTTGCTCAATTTGGCATGCCAGTGGTTGCGGACACAATCGGCGTTGGCGCAGGCCCGCTTGCGGGCATACTTGCCGGAATGAGGTGGGCTGCAGCCAATCGCGATGGAATTACGTTTATTGCCACCTCGGCCTGCGACACTCCGTTTTTTCCCGGTGATCTTGTCGAACGTTTCATAGCGCAAATTGGTGAGAATGACCGTGGCGTTGCTATCGCAGCCTCAAGAGGCTGCACTCATCAGGCATTCGGGCTATGGCCAGTCGCTTTGGCTGACGATCTTGAGGACGCTTTGGCGTCGGGCGCTCGAAAAGTGCTGGATTGGGCGCAACGGCACGGCGCTGTCGAAGTTTGCTTCGATAACATCGAAGCGGGTGGGCAGGCTATCGATCCATTTTTCAATGCCAACACCCCCGAGGAACTTGCCGCCGCAAATGCATTTCTCGAACGACTTGAAGGCTCCTCATGAAAGCTAAAGCGGACTTTCTGGAACCCGATAGTGACGAACTGGCCCCAATGCTCGCCGAGCCGCTAAGAACGGAATGCGCCGTTCGCATTCTTGACAGCGGCGAAAACGGCGTCGCAATGGCTCGCGACGTGGCGGGAGAGACGCCGGTTTCCATCACCTATAACGGCATGGCCTACGCCGTGATGATGGCGACGCCCATCGATCTAGAGGATTTCGCCGCCGGTTTTTCGCTCACCCAAGGCGCAATCGATTCGATAACGGACATTGCAGAGATTAGCGTTCACGCAACGCCGAAAGGCATCGTGCTGCGCATACAGGTGCCGCACGAGCGGTTTGCAGCCCTTGCCGCCAGGCGGCGCAATGTTGTGGGGCAAACGGGCTGCGGGATATGTGGCATCATCGAGCTGGAAAATGCGCTTCTGCCGCTTAACCCGCTCGATCAGCCGCCAAAACTTGAAACCGATATAATATTTAAGGCTCTGGCGTCGATGCGCGCGCGCCAGCCGCTTCACGAGGCTACGGGGGCCATGCATGCGGCCGCATTTTTTGACACAAATGGCGCATGCCTTGAGGTGCGCGAGGATGTTGGCCGACATAACGCTTTCGACAAATTGATAGGAGCGCTTTTGCGTGGTGGCCGCGATCCGAGCAAAGGGTTTGCGGTGCTAACAAGCCGCTGCTCGTACGAGCTTGTGGAAAAGGCGGTGCTGGCGCGCATCGGTTTACTGGTCACGGTGTCGGCGCCAACCTCTCTGGCGGTTGATCGTGCGCGGCAGGGTGAGCTAACGCTCATATCCCTTGCAAGACCCGACAGCGCGCTGGTTTTCAACGATCCTGCGGGAATGTTTCAGACGCAAGATTAACGCCCTTGTCAGGCAGGCGGTATGGTGCTGGATCTCAAGGATGGTTTCAATTCGGAAGCGGCGATGACGCCATCGTCCGCACGCTCGAATTTGCGGCGCAATGGAATTGCGGCGAGAGATAAAACCGCCAGCCCCACCAAGCCCGCGATAATTTCTGGCGTGAGTATCGAGCTGATGGAGATGGCTCCCTCCCGTGCAAGCGCGTCGTCTATCCCCGCCCCCGCAAGCGAAAACACAACCGTACCGGGGATAATGCCGATGAACGTTGTCAGCACGAAGGTTTTGAGTCCAACGCCTGCAAAGGCGGGCGCCAGGTTGACCAGAAAAAATGGAAACAGCGGCACCAGGCGCAGCACGAGCAGGTAAGACCAGGCGTTCTTTTTAATATTTTGCGTTAATGTCGCCCCTTGCGGCCCTAAGCGGTCTAGCGCCTGTTCGCCGAGAATTGCTTTCGCCAGCAGAAAAATCAGAGTGGCGCCAATGGTCGCGCCCAAAACTGTAAGCGTCGATCCTGCCACTGTGCCGAATAGGAAGCCGCCTGTGAGAGTAAGCAACACCGCGCCAGGCAGCGAAAAGGCGACTGCTGCGATATAGATCAGCGTGTAAAGAGCTGCCGAAAGAAGCAGGTGAGATGCCACGAACGCGGTCAGTTCGGCGCGGTTCGCGCGCAAGGTTTCGAGCGTCAGATACTGGGTGATGCCGCTAAAATGCATGGCGACCAACGCCGCTACGGCTACCAGAGCCAGCCATACCCTTTTGCTTCGAAGCAAGTTCATCACAATACCCATCGAGTTTGAGAAAATCGGTAACCGCACATTGCTGATGCTAGAGCCTGATGGTTTAAGGTAGAACCGCACTCAGCGCCTCTAGGCTTTCGGCACTAAGCGCCATTGTGTTTCCGAAGAATGCTCAACTCGGTGTGAAGTGTGGTTCTTGCACAGGCTGGCGCTTCGACATCCCGCGATTGCCGAGAGATCAAGCAAAATTGCGGACCCGCGCGTGATCCAGAAATATGCGCCAGCGCCAACAAGTGCGCAAACGGCAAGACATGAAATGAATAAAATCAGTTTTATTGGTTGAAAAAAGCGGCAGATGATTCCGCCGCCTCTGATTAGCATTAACGAGAAGGCGCGTCCTCTACATCTTCAAAAGCCTCGCGCATGTTGTTTGCGGCGAAGTCTTGAGCGTCGTCAGCGTCATCGACCACAGCCGCCATGCCGAAAAACTCGTGCGTGGCGCCGCTATATTGCTCGTAAGAAACGCTAACGTCTGCTTTGCGTAGAGCGTCGCGCAGTTTTTCGCCATCGTTTAGCAATGGGTCGATCTCGGCTGTGATGATTGTCGCGCCTGGCAGACCTTTCAGGTTTGCTTTCACGAGATTTATCATCGGGCTCTTCATGCCAGCTTCGCCGAGCGCGTGTTTGCCGAACCATTCCATCATCGCTTTGTTAAGCGGCACGGCGTTGGCGTTGTCCTGGTAGGACTCGGTATTCATGTCAGTATCGGCGATTGGGTAAACCAGAACCATATGAACCGGCATCGTCACGTTCTGATCGCGGGCCATAATAGCGACATTTGCAGCAAGGTTGCCACCAGCGCTCTCGCCAAGCACGGCTACTTTGCGCGGATCGCCGCCCCACTCAGCCGCTTTCGACAACGCCCACTTATAGCCAGCGAATGCATCCTCATGTGATGCGGGGAACTTGGCTTCCGGCGCGCGGCGATACTCAATCGACACAACGATTGCATTTGTCTTTTCAGCAATGCTCATAGCTGAAGCTTCGTAAGTGTTGATGTCAGCAATCACGAAACCTCCACCGTGGTAATAAACGATCACTGGAAACGCTGTGTCATCGCTGTCTTTTTCATCAGGGATATAAACACGGGCTGGTTGGGGGCCTGCCGCGCCGGGGTAAGTAACGTCAATTTTTTTAACTTTTAGCGGCTCCGGCGTTTCCTGCTCTTCCGCTAAAAGCGCCTTCACGGCATCGGCGGGCGTCGGCTGTTTGCGAGCCTCTTCAGGCGTCAGCGTCTCAATTGCCTTGCCGTTAAGTTTCTGCAGACTTTCAATAACGTTGCCCATGTCGCTGTCAGCGCGATCAATGGTCTTTTTGAAATCTTGCGCCATTGCCTGCGACGCAAGCAACGCGCCTACCGCCGCCGCAACGGACAGCAAAAGGTTTAGCCGTTTCATATAAATTTCCTGTTCGTTGAAGTGGACGCTGTTTCAACAAACGCATGTATGAAAGGTTCCTTTTGCACAAATGAGCACGGGAATGCCTGCTTTAGCCTCGGGAAACCACCGTTATATCGACAGTAAGCGGGTCACCGGAGATGGCGCCTTTAGGGTCAGACGCCACAATGTCGAAGCTTGCCAAGGCTCCATTCGAGCCGTCGTGGACGAAAAGCACGCGGCTCGATTCAATATCGGCTTGGCTGAAGCTAGAAACCTGGGTGTTTTTGGATGGCGCAAGCGCAAGAAAACCGTTCTTCACATTCGAAACATTCAGGATAATGTCCTTCGTCTTGTCGTCATGATCGAAGGCGGAGATGTCCTCGGTGGTAATGAGTACGGAACGCCCCCGTGTTACGGATACTTTCAGGTCGCCAGCCAAACGCGGCGGCGCGTTGCGAAGCTCGGCGCTCAGTTCGCCACCCATCTCCATGGCGAGCTGGCCATACTGGACTTCGCCATTAACAGCGCCGGAACTGCGGATGGTGATAAGGTTCTTAATGACAACATTGCCCTGTAGTGTGCCGCGCACATCCGCGGTCACGGTTCTGACCTTGCCATGCAGGCGGCCACCCTCATGCACTATGAGTTCATCGGCGATGAGTTCGCCCTCGATATATCCGTGCACTTCGATCTGACGGCAATTACGGATCGCTCCGATGACTGTGGTGTCTTTCTGGATGACGGTTTGGCTGGACTGCGCCATGGAGGGGGACTCTCTTTGTTTTAGTAGGGTACTGATCGGCGCTCTGAACCGCGCCGTGCGCCATCTCAGGAACGTCGAATGATTCGATAGCGCTTAGGACATAACTATACAACCAAAAGCGCAAAGTTGGGGCGGGATTGGTGAAAGCAGACGCACCGACACAGCACTGACGCTTTCCTCAGACCAGATTTACACCGTTTCCGCCGACAATCGCGCGGACGGAGCCTCTTTGATCGGCCAGTTCAGCAAAGCTGCTAAACGCCAAGCGCGACACAGGCCCACCACATCGAGTCGTAAGACTTTGTCGCGTCATAGATTCGCCCGCCGAGCCAGGCGCCGAGAAAGCTGCCAACCTGATGCGACAGGAACACCACGCCGTACAGCATCGAAAGCCACCTGGCGCCGAAGAATGTCACCAGCATTCCGCTCGTCAGCGGGATCGTACCCAGCCACAACAGGCCGAGAAGCACCGCGAAAACTAGCACGCTTGCCTGTGTGAGCGGCACATAAAGAAAGCCTAGAAAGATTACGGCGCGCAACGTGTAGAGAATGGTCAGGGCGATACGCTTTTCCATGAAATCGCCCGCGCGCCCGCAAAGATAGGTGCCTGCGATATTTGCAAGGCCAACGAGCATGAGCGCGATGACCCCTAGTTGAGGGGTAAAACCCTTCTCCACCAGATAGCCAGGCAAGTGCACCGCGACGAATGCGATGTGAAAGCCGCAGACGAAAAACCCGGCGGTCAGTAGCCAGAAGCCCTTATGTGCTAAGGCCTCATACAGCGCATCGCGCAACTTCTGAGTGCTTTGACTTGCGGCGGGTGGCGGCCCGCTCGCCAGCGCCCACCCAAGCGGGGCCATCACCGCTGCAACCGCCGCAAGGACTAAAAGGCTAAACACCCATCCATAGCCGTCCATCAGCACATGTGCGAAGG
This sequence comes from Hyphomicrobiales bacterium, assembly GCA_034440495.1. Classification (GTDB taxonomy): domain Bacteria; phylum Pseudomonadota; class Alphaproteobacteria; order Rhizobiales; family Rhodomicrobiaceae; genus JAWXCE01. The sequence continues at coordinate 74,349 of JAWXCE010000045.1, forward strand.
GAAGCGCCACAAACTGCCCGACCGCGCTGCCCATGGTCGCCAGACTGAGCGCAAGCTGACGTTTGTTGTCCGGCGCGGCGCGACCAACGACGCCCAGCACCGCCGAGAAGCCTGTGCCAGCAACGCCAAGGCCGATCATCACGCCACTGATGACAAGTCCCTTCTCGTCCGTCGCATTCGCCATGATGACAAGGCCCGTGATGTACAAAGCCGCGCCTGCCGCAATTACGCGGATCGAGCCGAACTTATCCGCGAAAGCCCCGGCAAACGGCGCCGCCGCGCCCCATGCCAGATTGAGCAGTGCGATGGCGAGCGCCACACTTTCACGGCCGATTCCCAAATCGCGGCTAATAGGCGCGACGTAAAGTCCGAAGGTTTGCCGAATGCCCATGTTAATGGCGAGGATTGCGGCGCCCGCGACAACGACGATTCAAAACCCGTTCAGCGCACGCTGCATCGCCTCAACCCTATGACCAATCATTGCTCAGCTGTCATTCCCGCAACGGCGGAACTCCAGCCTTCTTTTGTAAGCTTCCGCTTACCGCACCGGATTCCTGCTTTCGCGGGGATGACAAATACTAACGCGCAAGTCCCGGCGCCGAGTTTTCATTATTTTGCGGGTAGGATGGCTGAGGCGTGTCAAATGTCTAGGAGTAACCGCGCACTACGATTATGCAAAATTGTTATGACTTTCGGCGGAAAACGGAATACTCGGTGGCGCTGATGGCTGGCAAATGGATCGCGACAAAAATCCTGTTCCCTTACTGGCGGCTGACGCGGGGCATGACGCTGGGCGCCCAAGGCGTCGTAATTGACGGCGGTGGCCGCGTACTCCTCATCCGCCACGGCTATCGCCCGGGGTGGCATTTCCCCGGCGGGGGCGTTGACTGGCGCGAAACCGTCGAGGCGGCCATGCGGCGCGAGGTGTTCGAAGAAACTGGCGTCATCGTCGAAGGGTCGCCCGTGCTGCACGGTTTTTTCGCCAACTTCCAGACAGCGCCGTCGGATCATATAGCGGTTTTTATCGTGCGCGACTGGCGCCAGCCCGCCGTGCCGCCGCCCAATCGCGAAATCACCGAGCAGCGATTTTTCGACCCAGCATCTCCTTCCGATGACATATCGCCGGGCGCCCGCCGCCGCCTCGCCGAACTCTTCGGGAAAACGCCAGTATCACAGGTTTGGTGAAGAAGCGTCAGGTTTTCAGCCGGTAGCCGGTGCGAAAAATCCACCAGATTGCGGTGAGGCAGAGGGTGAAAAAGCCAAGCGTCATGGCGAGGCTTAGGGCCACATTCACATCGGCGACGCCGTAAAAGCTCCAGCGGAAGGCGCTGATGAGGTAGACGATCGGGTTGAACAGCGTTACCGTTTGCCATTCGGACGGCAGGACGCTGATCGAGTAGAATGCGCCACCCAAGAACGTCAGCGGCGTAATGACTAGCAGCGGCACGAATTGCAGCTTCTCGAAACCGTCCGCCCACACGCCGATAATGAAGCCGAACAGGCTGAATGTGACGGCGGTCAACACCAGGAAGCAGATCATGAAGAGCGGGTGTTCGATTCGCAAAGGCACGAATAGGCTCGCCGTCGCCAGAATAATCAATGCTATAAGGATGGATTTTGTGGCGGCAGCGCCGACATAGCCGAGCACGATTTCCAGCGGCGAAATCGGGGCTGACAGAATTTCGTACATGGTGCCGGTGAATTTCGGAAAATAGATACCGAACGAGGCATTGGCGACGCTTTCGGTCAGCAGCGTCAGCATGATGAGGCCGGGAACGATAAATGCGCCGTAACTGACTCCGTCGATCTGCGCAATGCGGGAGCCAATGGCCGCGCCGAACACGACGAAATATAGCGTCGTCGTTATAACGGGCGCAGCCACGCTTTGAAACAGCGTGCGCCCCCAGCGCGCCATCTCAAAAGCGTAAATGGCGCGAACGGCTCCTAAATTCATTGCTTTTGCCTCACCAGACCGATGAAAATGTCCTCAAGCGAGCTTTGCCGCGTATTGAGGTCGCGGAAACGAATGCCTGCCTCGCTCAAATCCTTTAGCAACGCAGTGATTCCAGTGCGCTTGCCCTGCGTATCGTATGTATAGATCAGTTCGCCGCCGCCATTGCCTAACGCGAGCGCGTGACGGCCAAGCTCCGGCGGAATCGCCAGCAGCGGCTCATGCAGCTCGAGCGTCATCTGCTTCTTGCCGAGCTTGCACATGAGTTCGGCCTTCTCTTCCACCATGATGATTTCGCCGTTGTTGATGACGCCAATGCGGTCGGCCATCTCCTCGGCCTCCTCGATATAATGCGTGGTCAGGATAATGGTGACGCCCGACTCGCGAAGCGCGCGCACGGTCGCCCACATGTCCTTACGCAACTCTACATCGACCCCTGCGGTTGGCTCGTCAAGAAACAGCACCTGCGGCTCATGCGCGAGCGCTTTGGCGATTAGCACCCTCCGCTTCATGCCGCCCGACAGGGTCATGATCTTGCTATCTTTTTTATCCCAAAGCGACAGACCCTTGAGCACGCTTTCGACGTGTGACGGGCTGGAGGGTTTGCCGAAAAGCCCGCGGCTGAAATTCACCGTGGCCCAGACGGTCTCGAACATATCGGTAGCAAGTTCCTGCGGCACGAGCCCGATCATGGAGCGCGCTGCGCGGTAATCGCGGACGATGTCGTGGCTGTTGACCGTAACCGTACCGCCGGTCGGATTGACAATGCCGCAAATAACGCTAATCAGCGTCGTCTTGCCCGCCCCGTTCGGCCCGAGCAGCGCGAATATCTCCCCCTGCCGTATTTCAAGGTTGATGTCCTTCAGCGCGCTAAAGCCGGATGCATAGGTTTTCGAGAGATTGGAAACGGCGATGATGGGCTTCATGAATGGCGCCGGGCGAGAGTTCAAATGCCTGTGAATGGCCGAAGTTGTAGGCCATAAAATGGCGAAGAGGCAAGTTTTCGATAATTAGTTCAATTTGCAGCCCTGTTGTCTGTGCAAACCATGGCCGCTTGTCTTCCTTGGTTAAGCTGGTTATGCGTTAAAAGTTACGGCGACAGTTTTCCCTACGTAGGGAGGACGTTTTGCGGGTATTGCGTATTTTTAAGGTTCGCGACAGCGGAAACGCTGAGTTCTGGGTATCGAACCTAGTCATCATGGTGTCCACTATCCTCGGCGTTTACCTGGCCGCTCAGGCTGGTTACAAAACCGCTATTGAGTTCGAGGCGGCGCGAAACGAGCGCGCTGGCTATTACATGCGCCGTTCGCTGCTCGATGAGGTCAAAGATAATCTGCAAGCGGTTGATGATTGGTCCGCCGAGTTTGAGAAAGTCTTGCGGGCGCGCATATCCGCCGATTACTTCCTGCCAACCGATAGCTGGGTGACGTATTGGGCCGATAAAAACGGTTGCTGCAACTCTGGCAGCAGTTCGCAGCAGCCAGAGGCGATCCGGATGAAAACCTACATCTGGGAAACCATGAAGGAGCAATCCACTACCTTTGAAATCCCATCGGAATCGATTTCAGCCATTCGGCGCTTCTACGATAACATCGAGGCCAATGGAAATGATATTCAAGGTAAAAGCTGGAAGTCAGGCCGCGCCGCAAAACGGATTATGGAGGATGTGAAGAAAATGCGCGAAGAGGTTGTACCTAGTCTCGAAAAGGACATCGCCGAGCTGCGCGAGATTCTGAAAAGCAAATCGGTGGCTGTTCGCTAGCGCAAACGGTGGCAACCATCTTATCATGTCTGCCCTTGCGGCGACCATCTAGCCCAAGCTGCCGCAACCTTTTTGCACGCGATTTCAAAACTCAACAGCGAAAACGGCTAGCGCAGGTGCGCCGCAAGGCCGCCAGCGACGTTCATTTTTGATTCTTCCCTCCATTTTGCGTGCTTGACAGAAAGCTCAGAGCGCCATCGGGCAAACGTTGCTTTACGCTAAAAAACCCCTGCCAGGGATCGTCGCGGCGCTCTACTTCTGCGTGAGACAATGCGGGGCTTTTTAAATGTTTAAGCTCATCCCACGACACAGGCGCGGCTGCTGTTGCCTGTGCTCTCGCCCGAAGCGACCAGGGCACGATAGCTGTGGCGCTTCGCTTGTTGCGAAGCCAATCGATATAAATCCTTCCTTTGCGCCTCGCCTTTGTCGCGATGGCGACATATTTTGACGGCTCGGCGATGGCCAGACCCCGAGCAATGCCTGACGTAAAGTCGCCGACCGCCTCCCAATCCTGTGTCCCATCAAGTGGGGCGATCACGTGAACGCCCTTGCCACCGCTGGCCATCGCGAAGCTTTCTAGGCCAATCGAGTTCAGCAAGTCGCGCACCTGGAATGCGGCGTCCCGCACGGCGCTGAACGAAATTGCCTCATCAGGGTCGAGGTCAAACACAGCGCGATCAGGCGCATCAAGGTCTAGCGTAACCGCGCCCCAGCCGTGAAATTCGATGACGCTGAACTGAGCCGCGTTCATAAGCCCTTCGGCGGAATTAATGGTCAGATAGTCTGCGTGCTCCTTCGCCGGATCAGGCACGCGGCTGATGCCACGCTTCATGCCAGACAGGGCATGTCGCTGAAAGAAGGTTTCGCCTGCAAGTCCATCCGGCGCGCGCACAAAACTCACTGGACGGTCGCGCAAATGAGGGAGAATGCGATCCGCCACGGTCGCGTAATAGTCCGCCATCCCGCCTTTGGTAAGGCCAGTTTCCGGGAATATCACCCGCTCGGGATGGGTCAAGCGTATCGACGGCAATTTTCCCGGCGCCGCTTTAATGCCCGACTTCACAATACGCTCTTTTGCAGGAATTGGCATCCAGTCCTCCCGCCAGCCCAAAAAGCGGCCCTGCCGTATTTGGCCATCACCCGTCCAACCAGCTAACGCGATTTCGGCGCGCAAACGCGGCTTGATCCAGACAATGCCGCGAGGCGCGGCGGTGGCGTTCAAAAGGGATGGCGGAGTTTTTAGCTTGATCGCGTCAAGCTTCGCCTTCATTTCCGACATTTGCTTGTCCGTGAAGCCGCCTCCCACGCGGCCCGCATAGCGCAGCGCTCCATCCGCATCGATAGCGGCAACAAGCGATGCAAAGGGACGCTTATCGGAGGGCGAGTATCCCACGATGACCACATCCTCCCGCTTTTGGCCCTTTACTTTAAGCCAGGAGTCGCTGCGGCCTGACCGATAAGGAGACGCTGCTTTTTTGCAAATAATGCCTTCCGCTCCGCCTCCGAGGGCATTGGCGAACAACTCGTCGCCATTGCCCTCGTGCCATGCCGCCGTTCGGATTGTCTGCCCGTCGGCCTCATGCAACGCGAGGTCTAATGTTACTTTCCGCGCCGTCAAAGGCTGACCGCGTAGATCAATCCCCGCATGGATTAAAATATCGAAGGCGACAAAGGCGATTGCACCCCGCCTCTCAAGCGCCGCGACAAGTGCCGGAAAGTCGGTCAATCCTTTATAATCAAAAACGACAGCCTCACCGTCTATCAGCGCGCCATCAAGATTAAGCAGCCTTAAAGCCTGTGCGATCGCGGGAAAACGTCCCGTCCAGTCATGCCCCTCGCGTGTGTATAGATGCACCTCGGGACCCGAACATGCCGCCTGGAGCCTATATCCATCATATTTCATTTCATGAAGCCAGCCGTCGGCGGATGGTGGAGCATCGCGGGTTTTGCACAGGCAGGGAGGCACGAATTCTGGGAGGGCGTGATAGCGAGCGGCGGTAGGCTTTTTGCGCGCGCGTTTAGCAGGTTTGCCCGCCTCTATCTCGGCTCGATTGCGGCCTGTCGAAACGCTGGTTTCAAACTGTTCAACGAAAATAGCCTCCCTGTCGGCAAGCTCGTCCTTTTCCTTGATGAGCAACCAGTTTTCCCGTTTGCCCTCGGGCTTCATGCGCACCAAAGCCCAGGCCCCGCGCATCCGTTTGCCGAACAGCCTTAGTTTCAGCGAACCGTCGGCAATGGCCTGCGCGGCATCGGCGGATATTGGCTCCCAGACGCCTTTATCCCACAACATCACCGTGCCGCCGCCATACTCGCCTCGAGGAATCAACCCCTCAAACTCCGCATAGGAGAGCGGGTGATCCTCAGTGCGCACCGCAAGGCGCTTGTCGGCGGGGTTAAGGCTGGGGCCGCGTGTCACCGCCCAACTTACCAGCACACCCCCCAGTTCCAGCCTGAAATCATAATGATCGCGTCGCGCCCAATGGTGCTGAACCACGAAAAGGCTGCCGCCAGCCCTGCCGCCGCTGGCGGGTTCTGGGGAGCGCTTGAAATCTCGCTTCTGTGTATAGGCACCAAGTGGATTGTCCGCGCGGCGAGGCATCAGCTGGCTTTTTTACGGGAAGGCTTTACCGCCTTGGTGGGCGTAGATTTAGCAGTTTTCGCGATGGCTTTTGGCGCGGTTTTTTTGTCGGTCGCAACCGAGCGCCGCAACGCCTCCATGAAGTCAATGACCGCGCCTGCAGGCGCCCCATCGCGTGCATCCACCGCGACTGTTTTGCCACCCTTTAGCTTTGATTGCACCAGTTCGCGAAGCGCTTCAGCGTAGTGGTTTTTGTAGGCTGACGCATCGAACGGCGCGGATTTGCGGGCAATAAGGTCTTTGGCCATGTCGACCAGATCCGAGCGCAGCTTACCCGCGCCGATGCCCTCGAAAACATCATCGGATTCTTTAATTTCCTCCTCATAGCGCAGAGTTTCCAGCAACATGCCCGCGCCGCAAGGCTTCAGCGCAATCAGGTTTTCCTTGCCGCGCAGCGTCAGTTGGCCAATGCCGACCTTACGTTCCTCGCGTAGGGCATCGCGGATAACTCTATACCCTTCCTCGGCTACATCGCCATCGGGCAAGAGATAGTAGGGCCGCTCGAAGTACAGCGGGTCGATTTCGCATGTATCGACAAACTGGGTGAGCTCGATGGTATGGCGCGTTTTCAGCTTCAGTTCGTCAAGTTCATCGCCCTCGAACAGCACGTAATGCCCCGGCTCGACTTCATAGCCGCTAACGATGTCGTCCTGTTGCACCTCGCCCACGCCGGGCGCAACCTTCTGATAGCGAATGCGCTTTTTCGTCTCCCGGTGAACCTGATGAAAACTAATGGCGCGGTCGGCGCGTGTTGCGGTAACCATCCTAACCGGTATAATAACGAGGGATAGGCGCAGATGGCCTTTCCAGAAAGTCCTAATACGCTCAACCATGTCACTACCTACTAACTATGCTCGCTGTATTTGACACAGTGCGAGATCGATCAAATCAGTTTATCGATATGTATCGGCAGCTCCCGAATGCGTTTGCCTGTTGCATGGTAAACGGCGTTGGCGACGGCGGCGTCGGTGCCGACATTGCCCAACTCGCCCAGCCCCTTGACGCCAGCAGGGTTCACCTTGTCGTCCACTTCCGGCACCATGATAACCTGAATATCCGTGATATCAGCGTTCACTGGCATGACGTAATCGGCGATGTTATCGTTGATATATCGAGCGGTTTTGGGATCGATTTCGGTCGCCTCATGCAAAGCCGCTGATACGCCCCATATGAGCCCGCCCATCAACTGGCTACGCGCGGTGCGGGGGTTAACGATACGCCCGGCCGCGAATGCGCCGACGATACGGGGAGCTTTAATCTCGCGCGTGCGCTGATTGATGCGCACCTCAACAAACTCCGCGCCGAACGCGAACATGGTGCGATCTTTTAGCGGCCCTCCAGTTATCCCGACGCTGCCCTTGTTAAGATCGTCTATAGCGCCGCTTGGCGCATCCGCCTGTTTCCACTCCACGAGTTCCTCGATCGTCGACACGCCAAGACGCTGAAATGCTTCCTGGATGTCGTCAGGCGTCAGCGCTGTCATCGAGTCGCGCCCGCTGGTCTGGAAAAGTTTGGTTTGAATGACGCCGCAGGCAAGTTGCACGGCGGAGGCGACGCTGGCTGTCGTCACGGAGCCGCCCGCAACCGGACCCGGGGGCAAATCTGAGTGACCAAGCTCCACTTTGACTTTTTCAATAGGTTGCCCAAGCCACTCTCCAGCGACCTGACCAATAACAGTATAGGCACCGGTTCCTACATCGTGGGCGGCGCATTGGACGCGAATTGAGCCGTCGGCGTTGAAACGCACTCTCACAGCGGTCGGATTGTGTTGAGTTGGATACATCGCGGTGGCGCAGCCCCAGCCGATAAGCCATTCGCCATCCGTCATAGAGCCGGGCAGCGGGGAGCGCTTTTCCCAGCCAAATGCGCGGGCGCCCTCGGCGTAGCATTCCAGCAGCGAGCGGGATGTATACGCGGCGCCCGTAACTGGATTGACTTTTGTCTCGTTTATGCGCCGGAACTGTACCGGATCGATCCCAGCACACTCGGCCAGTTCGTCCATGGCGCATTCAAGCGCAAACATGTACGGCACCTCGGCGGGCGAGCGCATGAAACCGGGGGTGTTGCGGTCGCCTTTCACCAAGTGAACTTTCGTCCAAATGTTTGGGCAGGCGTAAATCGCCACATTGCTTTTCGTGCCGCCAACCACGTAGTCGTCAGTTCGCGAGGTCATTTCCCAGGCTTCGTGGGAATAAGATGATAGCTTGCCCTCGGCGGTGGCTGACATGCGAACCTGATGTTTGGTTTCCGCGCGGTAGGTCGCGGTGGTAAAACCCTGATCGCGCGTGACGACGAGCTTCACCGGCCGGCCGAGCTTGCGCGCGGCCAGGGCAACCAGCGCCGTGCGTTGCGTGATGCCGCCCTTGGAGCCGAAAGCTCCGCCGATAAACGGCGATACGACTTTAATCTGTTCAGGTTCGATATCGAGCTGTCTGGCCAAACCGAACTTCATGCCTATAACCCATTGACTGGGTTCATACAAAACCAGTTCATCGCCGTTCCACACGCATGTGGTTGAAAAAAGCTCTATGGGGTTGTGATGTTGAGCGGGCGTGCGGTACTCGGCGTTGATTTTGATCTCGGAAAGAAGATAAGCGCCGGCCGCGTCACCGAGCTTGGGATCTTCGTGCTCCGGATTTACCTTGGCTGCTTCGTGAAAGTCCGATCCGCTCGACTCGAGGGTCGCGGTTGGAGTTTCAGCCGCGTAAACCGGTTTGAATTTGTATGAAGCCTCACGTGCCAGTTCGTAGTTTTCAGCCACGATCAAAGCCACAATATCACCATCATGACGAACGCGGTTGTCTGCGAGCGGCTTTTGCGCTGTAGACTCCGAACCGCCTTTGCCAAAAAACTTGAACGCTCCAGGAATTTTCGTGTTGAGATGGGTCATCACATGCAGAATGCCCGGCATATCGCGAACCGCCGCATCATCGAAGCTTGTGATAGCGCCTCGGGAGATTGAGCTTGTCACCAGGTAAGCGTAGGCAGGTCGTGGCGTTGCGAAGTCTGATGCATATTTGGCGTCACCCGTCACCTTGGCGCGGCCATCGATGCGGGGCACTGGCTGGCCCATATTTTCTTTTTGTTGTGGTACTGCGGGATCGGCCATTGCAAACCTCCATCGCGCCAAGCGGAGCGGTTAACGTTAATCAGACGGCAAACAGATTTTCGATGCGAATCGGCAACTCGCGGATGCGCTGGCCGGTGGCGTGATAGACGGCGTTCGCCACGGCCGCGTTGGCGCCGATAACCCCCATCTCGCCAAGGCCTTTGACGCCCGCTAGGTTAACGTCGTTATCCACCTCGGACACAAGTATCACCTGTACATCATGCACATCAGCCGAGGTCGGCACGACATAATCCGCGATATTATCGTTTACATAGCGCGCTGTCCGCTCGTCGATTTCCGTGACCTCGTAAAGAGCGGAAGACACGCCCCAGATCATGCCGCTCATAAGCTGACTGCGCGCGGTGCGGGTGTTCATGATTCCGCCTGCGGAAAATGCGCCAACCATTCTTGGCACAATGATTTCGCGCGTGTGTTCGTTAACGCGCACTTCCACGAACTCGGCGCCAAACCCAAACATGGTGCGCTTTTCACTAGCGCCTCCGGATATGTCGGTCTTGCCCTGCTTGAAGGCTTCAAGTGCGTCTTTTTTCGCCTCCTGAGGCGTCCACGAGGCATACTCTTCGATCACGGATGTGCCCAGACGTTCAAATGCGGCCTTGAGATTAGCCGTATCTGGCTTGCCGCCCAAGCGCTGCAGCAAGCGGTCGCAGGCGATTTTAATCGTTGAACAGATGCTTGCCGTACTGTTCGATCCACCAGCGACCGGCCCCGGCGGAAGATCGCTGTCGCCTAGCTCCACGGTGACATTTTTAAGCGGCAAGCCCAGACATTCGGCCGCCATCTGCCCGTAGACGGTATATGCGCCAGTGCCGAGTTCATGCCCTGCGCACTGGACTTTTACATAACCGTCATCGTTCAGAGAAACGCGCACGAATGCAGGGCTATATTGGGTTGGATAGCATGAGGTTGCGCAGCCCCAACCGATTAGCCATTCGCCGTCACGCATCGACTTCGGCTCTGGTTTGCGCGCGCTCCACTCGAACGCTTCTGAGGCCTCATCAAAACATTGGATGAGCGAGCGGGAAGTGTATGGCGCGCCGCTCGCCGGACTTACCCTCGTCTCGTTTAGTTTGAGAAACTCAACAGGGTCTATTTTAAGTTTTTCCGCCAGTTCGTCCATGGCGGTTTCCAGAGTAAAAAAGTACGGCGCCTCTGGCGGGCCGCGCATATAGCCGGGCGCGTTACGGTCGCCCTTAACGATACGCGCCTTCGTCAAAATGTTCGGGCAGGCGTACATCGGAGTGGTGATTTTAGGTCCGCCGGTATCAAAGCTGTCCGCGCGCGAGGTCATCTCCCAGGATTCATCCAAGTACGATGTTAGTTTTCCGTCCTTGGACGCGGCCATCCTGATGCGCTGTCTGGTTTCGCCGCGATAGCTTGATGTTGTGAAGCCCTGGTCGCGGGTTACGACAAGCCTGACAGGTCGTTTCAATTGTTTTGCCGCCATGGCGACAAGCGCCGAACGGTGCGTTACGCCGCCCTTTGAGCCAAATGCGCCGCCGATGAAACGGCTCAAGACGCGGATATTACCCGCATCCATCTTAAGATGCCGCGCAAGACCGAATTTGAGACCTACTACCCACCGGCTTGGCTCATAAACCGTCAGCTTTTCGCCTTCCCACACACAGGTGGTCGAAAAAAGCTCTATCGGATTATGGTGCTGGATAGGAGTTTGGCGCCACGCATCCACTTTGTCAGCAGTTTCTTCAAAAGCCTTTGCAGCGTCTCCGGTTATCTGTTCTTTAAAGTTCTCGGTCGCATCCGCCGCAAGCTGAACATCAGCGCCTTTTGAGTCGAACGAGGCTGTCGGCTCCTCCATGTCGTAGGTGATTTTAATGCGGTAAGATGCTTCGCGCGCAAGCTCATAACTCTCGGCGACAATAAGGCCGATGACGTCGCCGTCATGATGGACGCGATTGCCTTCCAGCACTTTCGCACTGGTATCGTCCGTGCCGCCCTTAATGCGGGCGACGAATTCACCTGGAGTTTTTGTATTCTCATGGGTCATCATAGCAATTACGCCTGGCATTGCGCGCACCTCAGAGTCGTCGATATCCTTGATGCTGCCGCAGGCTACTGCGGAGGTTAGCAGATAACCGTAGGCAAGACGCGGCATGGCCATATCAGCGGCAAACCTCGTTGCTCCGGTCACCTTCGGTTCGCTATCGACGCGAACCACAGGATCGCCCATGTTTGCTTTTGGCGGCGGCGCAGCTTGTATCATTTCAGACCTCCAGGGCGCGTGCCTTCAACAAGGCCCGAACCACGGTCTGCTGGCCTAACCGCACTTTAAATTCGCTGTATTTTTGTGGCTTCGCGCCCGCAAACGCTGCTTGAGCAGCGCGCAGCGCCGTCGCCTCGTTGAGAGGCTGGCCGCGAAGGCTATCTTCGGCCACCTTAACGCGCCATGGCTTCGTCGCCACACCGCCAACTGCAATGCGAACATCCGTTACTTTATCGCCGTCAAGCGCCAGGGCGATTGCGGCGGACGTAAGGGCGAAAGCATACGACTCACGATCGCGGATTTTCAGATAAAGCGAGCGACGCGTATGTGGGCCAGCAGGCACGGTAAACGCTGTTATAAGCTCACCAGGACGAAGCACGGTTTCGATATGGGGCGTTGTTCCCGGCTCGCGATGCAACTCGGCGAAAGGTATGGAACGGCGTCCGCGTTCGCTGGCGATCTCCACCTGCGCATCAAGAGCAATCATGCCCTGCGCCCAATCTCCCGGATAAACAGCAATGCACTGATCTGACCCGCCAAGCACCGCATGGAGGCGGTTAACGCCGTCGATTGCCGCACATCCGGAGCCGGGGTTGCGTTTGTTGCAGTTTGCGTAGGAAACATCGCGGAAGTAATTGCAGCGCGTGCGTTGGAGCACGTTGCCTCCAACCGTCGCCATAATGCGAAGCTGCTGGCTGGCGGCCATCCACAACGACTCCGACAAAACAGGATAGTCGCGCTTGATGGCTTCGTGTTCGGCCGCCTCTGCCATCGTCACCAAAGCGCCGATCCGCAAACCCTGAGACGTGGCCTGAACACCGCGTAGTGCGGGATCATTCAGCTTTCTGATGTCAACGAGTTTGGATGGCTGCATGACATCGAGTTTCATAAGGTCGATCATGGTTGTGCCGCCAGCCAGAAACTGTGTAGGGGCGCGGTTCGCGGCATCGGCGTTTGACAAGCCGGATTTCAAAGCGCCTGGCATGTCCGTCGCGGACTCATAAAGAAATGGCCGCATCTCAAGCCTCCATAAAATCGCGGGCCTGCGTCACCGCGGCCACAATGTTGGGATATGCGGCGCAGCGGCAGAGGTTGCCGCTCATATATTCGCGGATAAGTTCGGGGCTTTTTGCATGGCCTTCCTGCACGCAAGCAACCGCTGACATGATTTGTCCGGGCGTGCAGTAGCCGCACTGGAAAGCGTCGTGATCGATAAAGGCCTGCTGCATCGGATGCAGTTTGCCATCCTGAGCCAGTCCCTCGATTGTCGTAATGTCCGCACTCTGAGCGGCGACGGCAAGCGTCAGGCACGCCAGAACGCGCTGGCCATTCACATGAACAGTGCAGGCACCGCATTGTCCCTGGTCGCAACCTTTTTTGCTTCCCGTCAGATCGATATGTTCGCGTAGCGCGTCGAGAAGCGTCGTGCGCACATCCAAATTGAGATTGTAGTCGCGCTGATTAACCCGAAGTCGCATGGGAACAGCGTCTCTTGGATTCTGTGCGGTTTGGGGTTGCGCTGAAGTCTGGCGGTTAGCCCCGTCCAAAGCGAGTGGCAGTGCCGCTGCGGCGGTGACCGATAAAAACGAACGACGGCTTATACCGCTTCCACCACTTACTTTGGGTTTTGCATTTTCTAATTTGTCCTCCGGGTTTGTCATGAACATACACTTTCAGATGAGCGCTGAGCATGGGAATAGATGAATGGGAAGCATTCCGCGCATGGCTTGAAAAGTCCGGGAGCCGGAGAACGGTTCCATTACACCCCTATTTATTTGGGGATGTCATGTCGGAGATGTCGTCCTCCGCTTCTTATTGCGAAGTTTGACCGGGGTCACCGCCGCTCGTCCCGCCGCGCCAGGTTTCACTATAGGTGCGGGCGATATTGAGAAATGCGCGTATCACGCCCTGGTGCCGGCGATCCTGCTTGCAGACGACGTATTCCGTCAGACCGGCTTGTTTTCTGGAGGTCGCCAAGGGGCGGCTTGTCAGGCGAGAGTCGGATCCGCATTCCATCGACACAAACACGCCAACGCCCATATCACGCGCGATCGCCTCGCGGATCGCCTCGCGCGGGCCGAGTTCCATCGTCTCGCGCGGCTCAATCCCCGCCTCGGCCAAAATCTGCTCAACGAGGGCGCGGGTGCGAGATTGCGGCTCGCGCAGGAGCAAAATTTCGGACGCAAGCTCGTTGAGCGGCACTTCCGCAAGCTTGGCGAAACGATGGTGCACTGGCGCCACGACGTGGAGAGGGTCGAAGCCAATCGGCTGAAAAACAATGCCCGGTTCTCCCGGTGGATTCGCCACAATGGCGACATCGACCTTGCCCTCGATCAGATTATGCATGGTTTGCAAGGCATTTGCGACGACCAGCGTGATTTTGGGCGCGGGATGTTTCTTGCGGAACTCAGCCAGGATGGCCGCTGCGTGCTGCGGGCCATCCGTTCCAACTTGCAACCGTCCACCTAACGCCATGCCGCCAGCTTCATTCAGAACGGTTTCAACCTCATCTACGCACGTCATGAGCCGGCCTGTTGCCGCGAACAATTCCGCCCCAAGCGCGGTAAGGGCTAGGCTTCGCCCTGTTCGCTCGAACAGCCGTGCTTGATGACGGCTCTCTAGCGATTTGATTTGTTGCGAAAGCGTCGGCTGCGAGACCCCAAGCGCGCGCGCCGCCCGCACGACGCTGCGGTGCTTGGCCACCGCGTGGAAGGCGCGGACATGCTGAAAATTCATCGCGGGTGATATCCATCGTAGTGCGTTTATATAGGTTTAATCTATATGCATGTTCGCAACAACGAATTGGATTTGACGCGATGGCAGCGTTTACATCTCGCCTCAGCAACGAGGAAGTTGAAATGCAAACCGCGTTCGATGTTGCGATTGTCGGCGCTGGCATTGTCGGGCTTGCACATGCATTTGCGGCGGTTCGCCGTGGCAAGCGCGTTCTGGTCATCGACCGCGACGCGCAGGCGAACGGCGCTTCCATCCGCAATTTCGGTTTTATCACCGTCACGGGACAGCAGGCGGGCGAGTGCTGGCGGCGGGCTAGGCTCAGCCGCGACGTGTGGGCTGAGGTCGCGCCGCAAGCGGGCATTGATATCATTCACAACGGTTTGATGGTCCCGGTGCGACGGGATGAAGCCGTAGCGATTCTGGAAGCCTTTGTGCGAACGGAGATGGGAGCGGCGTGTGAAATGCTTACGCCGCAAGCCGCAAAAGCGCGCGTGCCGCACTTGAACTCATCGCTGAAAGCCGCGCTATGGAGCCCGCATGAGCTGCGGGTTGAGTCCCGCACGGCGATCCCTAAACTGGCGGCATGGCTAGAGGCGGCGCATGGCGTCAGCATCGTTCGAGGCGCGCTCGTCAGGGAAATTGCCTATCCGAAAGTAATGACGACGAGCGGCGCTTACCAAGCGGAAGCCGTGATCGTATGCCCTGGCGACGATTTCCTTTCGCTTTACCCCGAACGCATCGCCGCTTACCAGCCCACGAAATGCCTGCTGCACATGTTGCGGGTCGATCCCGGCGCGGGTGTGCGGCTTGGCGCTGCGGCGATGTCCGATCTCGGCCTTATCCGGTATCTCGGCTATGCGGAGTTGCCGGAGGCGGCGGCGCTTAAGCGCGTTTTGCAGGAAGAACAGCCGGGGGCGCTGGCCAACGGCGTTCATCTGATTGTCGTACAATCCGCTGATGGCTCGCTCGTTGTGGGCGACAGCCACCATTACGCCGACACGCCGCCGCCGTTCGCGCCGCAAGCCGTCGACCAGACCATCCTCGATGAGTTTCGCGCCGTCCTTGATTTGCCCGAGGCCCGCGTCACCGAGCGCTGGACTGGGGTTTATTCTTCCTGTTCGGACAGGCTGATGTTCCTCGATGCGCCGGAGCCGGGCGTGCGCATCGTCATGGTGACGAGCGGCACGGGCGCCTCCACCGCCTTCGCCATCGCCGAGGAAGTCATAGGAGACATCTATGGGTAAGCTCAAAGCCGTGGTGTTCGATTGGGCCGGCACCATGATCGACTTCGGCTCACGCGGCCCGATGGGCGTGTTCGTCCAGGCGTTCGCCAAGTTCGGCGTGGACATCTCCATCGCCGAGGCGCGCGGGCCGATGGGCAAGCCGAAGCGCGACCATATCGCGGATTTGCTCGCGGCGCCGCGCATTTCCGAAGCTTGGGCTGCACGCCACGGCCTTGCGGTGACAAGCGCCGACATCGATGCGGTTTACGATGTGTTCGTGCCGATGAATGAGGCAGTCGCCGCCGATTTTGCCGACCTTATTCCCGGCGCGCTTGAGGCCGTGGCCGCGTGCCGCGCGCGCGGGGTGAAAATCGGCTCCACAACGGGATATACGCGAGGCATCATGGCGCGCATTCTGCCTGTCGCCGCCGCGCAAGGGTATACGCCGGATAATCTTGTCTGCGCGGGCGATCTAGCCGAGGGGCGCCCGTCGCCGCTGATGATGTATCGCACCTTCGCCGACCTCGGCGTCTATCCGCCCGCCGCCGTGGTGAAAGTTGACGACACCGCGCCCGGCATTCTCGAAGGGCTGGCGGCGGGAACGTGGACGGTCGCCGTCGCTGCTTCAGGCAATGAGACCGGGCTTTCGCTGACCGAATGGCAGGCGCTTGACGCCGCGGGCCGAGAAGCCGCCGCCGCGCCCGCTCGCGCCAAACTCAAGGTGTGCGGCGCGCACTACGTTATCGACAGTGTAGCCGACCTCATTTCCGTTATCGACGAGATCGAGCGCCGCATTGCCTCTGGCGAGACGCCCGTCACATCTCCGTTACTTCATTAACGTAATCCTAACGCCGCCGCGCTGGCGCGGCGAGGATGCAACCCTGGGAGAAGAGAGAATGAAGTCCATACTGAAAGCAGGCGGCGCGCTCGCGCTATCCGCCCTGTTCACGGCCTCAGCCTTCGCACAGCAAACCAAGCTAACCATCTACACCGCGCTGGAGAATGATCAGCTCGCCCCGATGAAAGCCGCTATCGAAGCCGCCGTTCCTGAAGTTTCGGTTGAGTGGGTGCGCGATTCCACGGGCGTTATCACAGCACGCTTCCTCGCCGAAAAAGATTCGCCCAAAGCCGACATTGTCATGGGCCTCGCGGCATCCTCGCTGCTGCTGTTCGAAAAAGCTGGCCTTCTGGAAACCTACGCTCCAGCCGCCGCCGCATCGCTGAAGCCTTCTTTCACCGACGCCGTAGAGCCAAAAACCTGGGTCGGCATGGACGCATTCCTAGGCGTCGTTTGCTACAACACGATCGAAGGTGAGAAGGCCGGTTTGAAAGCCCCTGTTTCGTGGCAAGACCTGCTTGACGCGAAATACAAAGACAAGCTTGTGATGCCGCACCCTGCGTCGTCAGGCACCGGCTACCTTACCGTTGCCGCCTGGATCCAGATTATGGGTAAGGACGCGGCCTGGAAATACATGGACGCGCTGCATGAAAACATCGGCGTTTACACGCACTCAGGCTCCGCGCCGTGCGTGCAGGCCGCAAAAGGCGAGCGCGTCGCTGGCATCTCGCTCGACATGCGCGCCGCGAAAGAAAAAACCAACGGCGCCCCGCTTGAGATCGTCGTGCCGACCGAAGGCATTGGCTGGGACATGGAAGCCATCGCTATCGTGAAAGGCTCCAAAAACGCCGCCGCTGCTAAAAAGGTGATGGATTGGGCCGCCAGCAAACCTGCAAACGAAGTTTACTCGAAATATTACGCGGTCGTCGCTCACCCGGACGTGAAAAACACGCCAACTAACTACCCAGCCAACGCTGAAGCCAAAATGGCGAAAATCGATTTTACCGCCATGGCCGCCGCGCGCGAAGAGACATTGGCCGAGTGGTCGAAGCGCTATGAGAGCAAGGCTGCGCCGAAACCAGTCGCGAAATAATGCAACGACAGCGGCCCGCTGTAGAGCCGTTCCCGAAAAGTATTACGCGGTTTTCGGATAAGAACGGCTCTATTTATAAGTCTAGCCGGTTCACCCGATTTGATTAAGTCAAACAATCGGGATCGGGTCTAGCGGGCCGCTTTTTAATGTAGGTCCGTCAAGCGAGAGCGGAGTGTGAGATGTCAATCAACGGGGCCGGGCCGACCGTGCATATGCGCGCCAGAGAAATTGATAAATCCTACGGCGCATTCGTGGCGCTAAAATCTGTTTCGCTAGAGGTCTACAAGGGCGAGTTTGTATGCTTCCTTGGGCCGTCCGGCTGTGGCAAGACCACTCTTCTGCGCGTCATCGCTGGGCTTGACCCTCAATCCTCGGGAACTATTGAAATAGCCGGGCGCGATGTGTCGCTGCTGCCGCCATCGGCCCGCGATTTTGGCATTGTTTTCCAGTCATACGCACTGTTCCCTAATCTCACGGTTGCGGCAAACGTGGGCTACGGCCTCGTTAATCAGCGCATGAGCCGCACAGCTATCAAAGCCCGTGTCGATGAGTTGCTGGCCCTTGTCAGCCTGGCCGACCAAGGCGACAAATATCCCGTGCAGCTTTCCGGCGGCCAGCAGCAGCGCGTTGCGCTTGCCCGCGCGCTCGCCACCTCGCCGTCGCTGCTTCTGCTGGACGAGCCGCTCTCCGCGCTCGACGCCCGCGTACGGCTACGCCTGCGCGACGAACTTAAATCCCTCCAGCGGCGGCTTGGCATCACCACGATAATGGTCACCCACGACCAGGAGGAAGCGATGGGCCTCGCTGACCGGATGGTAGTAATGAACCAGGGCACAATCGAGCAGGTTGGCACGCCCGCCGAAATTTACGCGCACCCCCAAACCGCATTCGTCGCCGATTTCGTTGGCGCCATGAATTTCATCGAAGCGTTGGCAACCGGGACGATGAGCGTTCGCGTCGGCGATCTTGAGTTCGCATCCGCCGTGCCGCATGGCCTCGCCTCCGGCGCCAAGGTGCGGCTTGCCGTGCGCCCCGAGGATCTGCGCGTGCGCAATGTGAGCGAAGACGCCGCCAACGGTTTCGCCGGGCAAATCTCCAAGCTGAATTTCCACGGCGGGTTCTGCCGAGCGCTCATCACGCCGGACCGCGCGCCGGGTGTCGAGTTCGCCGCCGACATCGCCGCCAACGATCTGCGCGATCTTGGAATTGCCGTGGATCGCCGCCTGCATCTGAGCCTGCCACCCGAAGCTCTGCGCGTTTATCCGCTTTAGGAGACCATGATGGCGACGACAACGATTGCGCCCCGCCGCGCGAGTCTGAAGATGGCGGGCGATGACTGGGTACTGCTAATCGGGGTCGCGGTTATCGCGCTTTGGCTGATCGTGACGCTAGCCATGCCGCTTGGCGTGCTGCTCATCAAAAGTGTCCAGAATGCGGACGGGCAGTTCATCGGTCTGGCCAACTTCGCGCGTTATTTTGAAACGCCGTCGCTTGTCACGTCGCTATGGAACAGCGTATGGGTGTCGGCGCTGACCACGGCCATCGTGATACCTTTGGCGTTCGGCTACGCCTATGCGCTGAAGCGCACCTCGATGCCGCTAAAGCCGCTCTTTCTCGCACTGGCGCTGTTGCCGCTGTTCGCGCCGTCGCTGCTCTCCGCGCTCTCTTTTATTTACATCTTTGGCAATCAGGGCTTTTTAACACCCTGGCTGATGGGCGAAACGATATACGGCCCCATCGGCATTGTGATGAGCCAGGTGTTCTATTGCTTCCCGCACGCAATGCTGATCCTGACGACGGCGCTGGCGCTAGCCGACCAGCGGCATTACGAGGCGGCGAAAGTGCTTGGCACGCCCTCGCGCCGCGTATTCTGGACGGTGACATTGCCCGGCGCGAAGTATGGCCTCATTAGCGCGGCGTTCGTGGTGTTCACGCTGGCGGTGACGGAGTTTGGCATTCCGAAGGTGATCGGCGGGCAGTTTAACGTGCTGGCGACAGACGCTTACAAGCAGGTGGTCGGCCAGCAGAATTTCGAGATGGGCGCCGTTGTCGGCTTCATCCTGCTCATTCCGGCCGTGTTCGCCTTCGCCATAGACCGGATCATTCAAAGCCGCCAGGTGTCGCTGCTGTCGGCGCGGGCGGTCCCACTTGTTCCGCAACGCGCCCTGCTGCTGGATGGCTGGGCGGCGGTTTATTGCGCGGTGATTGGCGGTTTGATCGCCAGCGTGATTGGTGTAGCTGTGTGGGCGTCGTTCATAACCTACTGGCCGTATAATCTGACGCCGACTCTGAAAAACTACAACTTTGTCGAATATGACGCTTCCGGTTGGATGTCCTATTGGAACTCCATCGTCATGTCGCTGCTCGTCGCTGTGATCGGCACGGCGTTTGTGTTCGTCGGCGCTTATCTTGTCGAGAAGGGCCGGGGTTTGAAATTCGGCCGGGGGCTGATCCAGCTCATGGCCATGATCCCGATGGCTGTGCCGGGGCTGGTGTTAGGCCTCGCCTACGTATTTTTCATCAACGCGCCCTGGAATCCGCTTGGCTTCCTCTACGGCACGATTTTGGTGCTTGCCATAAACTCTATCGCGCACTTTTATACGGTCGCGCATCTGACTGCAGTGACCGCTCTCAAGCAGGTCGATCCGGAGTTTGAAAGCGTTTCAGCCTCGCTGAAGGTGCCGGTAGCGCGCACCTTCCAGCGGGTCACCGTCCCGATCTGCCTGCCCACGATCCTCGATATCGCGGTTTATCTGTTCGTCAACGCGCTGACGACGGTGTCGGCTGTGATTTTTCTGTATGGATCGAACACCAAACTTGCGTCCATCGCCATCGTGCACATGGACGAGGCGGGCGCAACTGCTGCCGCCGCAGCCGTGGCGACAATGCTGTTCTGCACCGCGCTTGGCGTGAAGCTTTTACATCTGCTGCTAGACCGTTTTGTTTTCGCTCGCTTCCAGGCATGGCGCAGGCGATAGCGGAATTGAGTCGGACTAGTGGCAGCGACAACGCGGCCGATGTAATTTATTGCAGCCGGTCTACTTTATCTTGCACCCGCGTCAATCAGGGCCTGACCCGGATTTACCGAGACAGAAACGCCTTCAATAGGCAATGGCGCCGTTTTGATGCGAAACGTCAACGCGTAGAGCGCGGGCAGGAACGTAAGCGTAAGAACAGTCGCCGCGATCAAACCGCCCATCATTGAGATTGCCATGGCGCCCCAGAAGATGCTTTTCGTCAGCGGAATCATGGCGAGAACGGCGGCGGCGGCGGTCAGTACGATAGGCCGGAAACGGCGCACAGCCGAGTCCACCACCGCGTCTGCGGGCGAATGTCCGGCTTTGATGTCCTGATCGATCTGATCGACCAGTATCACGCTGTTGCGCATAATCATGCCGAGTAGCGCTATCACGCCGAGAATGGCGTTAAAGCCGAATGGCGCGGAAAACGCGATCAGCGCGGCGGAAGCGCCGATAAGGCCAAGCGGCGCGGTGACGAACACAAGCACGGATTTGCCGAAATGCTGCAATTGCACCATCAGCAGGAACGCGATGGCGAGCACGACGAGCGGCATGTGTTTAAAGATCGACGCCTGGCTGATCGCCGACTCCTCCACCGCCCCTTGCATTTCTATGGCGTAGCCGAGGGGAAGCTTCTCGCGCAGCGGCGCCAGTTGCGCATACAGCGCCTTGGCGACATCGGGGGATTGGACATCGTCAGGCACGACGCCGCGGACGGTGATGGTGGGCAGCCGGTTGCGCCGCCATTCGACCCCTGGCTCCAGAGACAGGGTTGCGCGGGCTATCTGCGGTATGGGCACCGATTGACCGCTGGATGTTTTTACGTAAGCGCTCTCGACCGTGCTCACCAGATTGCGGGTCTCACTGGGTTCCCTTACCACCACACCAATAGTTTCGTCGCCTTCACGAAATTCGCCGATGGCAGCGCCCGTCAGCACGGCTTGCAGCGTTTGCCGAATGGCCTGCGAGGTAATACCCAGCGCGCGGGCTTTATCCTGATCGACGCTAAGTTTTAGGACAGGCGTCAACTCCAGCCAGTCATCGTGAACCGACGACACCTGCGGATGTGCGCGCATCATAGCATCCACCTCGGTGGCGATGCGGCGAACCTCTTGGCGCTCCGGCCCCATAACCCGTAGTTGAACAGGCCATCCAACCGGCGGCCCGGAGTTAAGCCGCTCGACCTTAAAGCGCACTGCGGGGAAGTCGGTTGAGAGCGTTTCTCGCGCCCGCGCTATCAACCTCTCGCGCGCTTCCAGGTCTTTCGCGAGCAGGACGATCTGCGCAAAGTTCCGATTTTGGAGTTGCTGATCCAGAGGGAGATAAAAACGGGGCGATCCCTCGCCGATGTAGCTCGTGACGGACGCCAGATCGGGGTCTTGCTTAAAGGCGCTTTCTAGCCTGATCGCCTCCCGCTCGGTCTCGGCAAAAGCGGTGCCTTCGGGCAGCCACATGTCCACCATGACCTCGGGCCGGTTGGAGGACGGGAAAAACTGTTGCGGTATGAAAGCGAAGCCGGTGACGCCCGCCATAAAGGCTGCGAGCGTAAACGCGATAGTGAGGCGGCGGCGGCGCACGCACCACTGAATGACCCCGCGCAAACGGCGATAGAACGGCCCGTTGAAAACCTCATGATGTTGTCCGTTTTTTTGCTCCCGCAGCAGCAAATAACCGATCCAGGGCGTAAAATAGACGGCGGCGAACCAGG
The DNA here is from genome assembly GCA_034440495.1 of Hyphomicrobiales bacterium. Taxonomy (GTDB): domain Bacteria; phylum Pseudomonadota; class Alphaproteobacteria; order Rhizobiales; family Rhodomicrobiaceae; genus JAWXCE01. Next base: position 96,672 of record JAWXCE010000045.1, read on the forward strand.
ACACGACCAGCGCAACGCCCACCACGATAAACAGCGAGCGCACATATTCCCCCGCTGTAGATTGCGCGAGACCAACGGGCAGAAACCCGGCGACGGTGATTAGCGTGCCCGTCAGCATAGGAAATGCCGTGGAGGTATAGGCGAAACTCGCAGCTTTCAGCTTGTCATACCCCTCCTCAAGCTTCCGCTGCATCATCTCGACGGCGATCATCGCGTCATCGACCAGCAAGCCCAGCGCGATAATCAGAGCGCCAAGCGAGATCTTCTGGAGATCGATGCCGAGCAACATCATGAGGGTGAAGGTGACGGCGAGTACGAGCGGAATGGTGAGCGCCACCACAAGGCCAGAGCGCCAGCCGAGCGATAGGAAACTCACCGCCAGTACGATGCCCAGCGCTTCGCCAAGGCTAATCAGGAATTCGCCTACATAGCGCTGCACCACCTCCGGCTGGTCCGCGATCACGCCGAAATTCAGGCCAATCGGCAAGTCGGCGCTGATGCGCTTCAGCCCTGCCTGTAGCCCTTTCCCGACCTCCGTCACATTAAAGCCTGGCGCCATCACGACGCCGAGCACCACGGCCTCCTCGCCGCCGAAACGGATTTTGCTCGTTGGCGGGTCTTCGGTGCCGCGCGTAATTTTCGCGATGTCGCCCAGCCGGATCGTCTGGCCCCCGGCGCGCACGCGCAGTTCGGCGATGTCGGATAGACTGAGCAGCATGCCCTCAATAAAAAGCTGCACGCTGCGGTCGGTCGTCTCCACCCTGCCCGCCGGAGCCATGGCGTTCTGGCCGGAAAGCGTGTTCTGGATATCGGAAACGGCGATTTGCCGCTCCGCGAGAACGCGCGACAATATTTCGACGTAAATCTTTTCCGGTTGATCGCCAAGAATATCGACTTTTTCCACGCCGGGCGTGCGAAGCAGAACGTCCCGCGCTTTCCGCGCGGCATCCTTCAACTCCGGGTAATCGAAGCCTTTGCCAGTCAGCGCGTAAAGTGCGATATAGGTGTCGCCGAACTCGTCGTTAAAGAACGGGCCAACGACACCGGCGGGCAGGTCGTTTCGGATATCGCCGACCTTTTTACGAACCTGGTAGAAAGCGTTCTCTATTTCGGCGGGCTTGGCCTCGCCTAGAATATTCACGAAAATCGTTGCCTCACCGGGGCGCGAATAACTGCGGACGTAGTCGAGTTTGGGGGTTTCCTGAAGCTTGGTTTCGATCTTGTCGACAACCTGATCCTGCATTTCCTGCACCGTTGCCCCGGGCCAAAGCACGCGCACGACCATGACTCGGAAAGTGAAATCCGGGTCTTCCTTCTGGCCGAGATTGAACAGCGAGAACGCGCCAGAGGCCAGTAGCAAAATCAGCAGAAAGCCCGTAAAAGACCGATGCTCGATGGCCCAGCGAGACAGATTGAATGACGACATAGAACACTCCTGAGAACTGAGATGAGTCGCATAGCCCGCAGGCGGTTTAGCTTTTGTTAGCGATCTCGGAGGTTTTCTCGTCGAGCCGCACTTTCTGGCCCTCTTTGAGAAATTGAACGCCAGCCGCGACGACGATTTCGCCTTCGGAAAGCCCGTCGACTATTCGGACGCCGTTATCGCTCAAGACGCCCAAGCTGACCTCGCGCAGCGATACCGTCTGCGCGTTAGAGTTCACCACCCAAACGTTGGCTTTGCTGACAAGATTTCCCTCCCACTGCTGCGTAATCGCAGCCAGAGGCACATGAATTTCTGGCTGTATTGAAATTCGCAACTCTGTATTGGCGGTCATGCCTAGCCGCATCGCTTTCGGGGGATTTTCGACAGCGATGCGGACGCCGTAAGTGCGGGTTGCGCTATCCGCCGCGCCCGCGATTTCGCGAATTTTACCGGTGGCGGCGATGTTAGCGTCCGCCCAGAGCGCGATGCGCGCCGGCATTCCGGCTTCCAGCGCGGCAAGCTCGTTTTCGGGAACCGCGACGGCAATCTCGATCTCGTTCGACTCTGCGATGGTCAGGATGGTCTGGCCGGAAGTTACGACCTGTCCCGGCTCGGCGTTCACTTGCGTAACGACGCCCGCCGCATTCGCCCTGAGTTCCGCATAGCCGACCTGGTTGCGGTTTTGGCGGAGTTGCGCTTCAGCCGCATCCAGCGCCCCTTGGGCGCTGTCCACCTCAAGCTTGGCGGTGTCATACGCGGCTTTTGACACATAGCCGTTGCGTAAAAGTCTATCCGAGCGCGCCAGCGCCGCATTGGCCACAGCCAGTCGAGTTTTTGCCGCATCAACATTGGCAAGTTGCGCGGCGGCCGAAAGCTGCAAGTCAGCGACATCGAGCCGCGCCAAAACCTGGTCCGGCGCCACATGGTCGCCTGTGTCGACGAGCCGTTCGACTAGCTTGCCCGAGACGCGGAAGCCGACGGCGCTTTCGATGCGTGGCCGCACAACGCCGGAATAGGTGAGAATGCGTTCCGGTTTGGATAATTGCGCGACCACGGTTTTCACCGGGCGTGGCTGAACCTCGATCTGTTTTTCCTCCTGGCAGGCGGCGACCGCCAGAGTAAAGCCGATAAGGATAAATGTGCGCAAAGCGCTGATAACTGATGTTATTCGTTTATTATCATTCGCAGTCCAAAAAAATGCGATGTTCATCACGCGCCTCATGTGTTGCTGTAAAACTTAAGCTTTCAGGGCCGATAGAATAAAGGCCGCCATTTCCCCAGAACTGGCGCGATTTTCCATGGTAGCGCACTGCGCGACCATGGTGGGATGCGTGAGCGCGGCGATAGAGGCGAGCAAACACCTCGCCATCACCGCTGGTTCAACTTTTCGGAACTCACCATTCGCGACGCCGTGGCGAATGATCTCTTCCATGATCCCGGTCATGCGCTCTAAATGCTCCTGAATGACGCTCCATTGCTCGGCAAGCGCGACGACAACCATCTCATGCACTTTGCGATCGTCGAGCATCGTCTCCAAAGTGTATCGGTGAGCATCCTCGATCATCGCTGCAATGCGATCCGCCGCCGATGCGTTGCTCACAGCAATGACGCGTAAGCGACGTTCTTTTTCGGCGAGAATGCGTTCGCAGATGGCCTCATTAATCTCGCCTTTGGAGGCGAAGAAACGGTACACATTCGATGGAGACATACCGCAGGCGTCGGCAATGTCGGCGACCGTCGTTTTCGAATAGCCGTAGACGCGAAACAGCCGCTCCGCTTCGAGAAGGATGCGAATTTTGGTATCGGCGGCGGCGACATCAGCGATCATTGCATGCCTGTCGAATGATAAAAATCATATTTTATGATTCGACATCTTGCGCTGCTTGTCAACTGGGGAATCTACTGGCGAAAATAGCTGGCAACTACGACGCTGCTTTTGCTTTTGTTACAGCGTTAGCCAGCTTCTGCGGAACACTGCGGCGGTGAGCGCGGCAATCTTGTCGTTTGCCGGTGAACGTTGCATCGCGAGCGCGCTCGATTCAACCAGAGTTTGCGGCACGCTGAGCTTGCCAAGGCGCAAATAAGCTTTAACCGTTTCGACATCGAATTCAGGGTGGCACTGAGTAGAAAAAGCTTCCGGCCGGTATTGAAGCATCGCGTAAGGCGAGGCTTCATGGGCGCCTATCAACTGTGCGCCCGGTGGCGGCTCCACGACCTGATCCTGATGTAAAGCCAGCATCGGTAACATGGTGATTTCAGGGAGAAGCTCGTTGGCGTCGATCTTGTAGTCGTAAAGTCCGCATTGCCAGCCCTGTGGGGACTTTATCACACGTCCGCCAAATGCTTCAGTCATGATCTGATGTCCAAAGCAAATGCCAAATTGCGGCACGCGAGCAGCGGCGGCGAAAAGAATAAACTCTTTCAAAGGCGCCATCCAGATCAGCCGATCGTAAACGCCCGCTTCGGATCCCGTGATGACATATGCATCATAATCCCGGGCGTCCGGCAAATCTTCGCCTTTTATCACCGCGATTGTCTTGAAATGCGCCTCCGGCAAAGCCGGGCTCAGCCAGCGCTCGATCATGGCTGGGAAGTCGCCATGGGCCGCAGCAATGATGGGCGGCGTCAGGCCGGCCTCAATGATGCCAATTGTTCGTGGTTTGACAGGCAGCATGGAAGTCAAAACTTGGCGTAGGCGGCGCGCAAATCCACCATTGGATGGTTCTCGCCCATTTGAAACTTGATAAGCAACTCACGCGCGAGCATGTCGCGGTCCTGCTGGTTGTCAGGGAGCTTGACGCCGGACGGCACTTGCACCCAGCCGTTCACGTTACGGTCGAACACGGCGGGGCGACCCTCCTCATAGCCCATATGCACGTCTTCCAGCCAGTTAAGGTCGGCCCACCCCATGTGCTCGATGTAGTCTATCAAAAATGGCGTCATGCGCTCGTAATCTGGGAGCAGGTTCACGTCATAGCGATAGCCGATGTGCTGGCCGATGACCTTCTCGCGCTCGGTGTCTATGCCGTCGCACTTGATGAAATGGTCGATGTCCTGCGGCTGGCTTGTTACTACTGCGGGCCGTCCGGGTTTGATTTCCGCCATGCTATCCTCCTAGTATCGTGTCATGTCCGGGCGGCCGACGGTGAACTGCGTGCCCGCGAGCGGCACCTGCGCAAGCGCAGACGCCTCCATGGTCAACGCCGCCAAATCCTCCGGCTCCAGGCTGTGGATGTTTGTTTTGCCGCAGGCGCGCGCCATCATCTGGCATTCCATTGTCAGCGTGTGCAGGAAGTTGTAGACGCGCTCGGCGGCCTTGTCCGGGTCGAGCCGTTTGCGCAAAATCGGGTCCTGCGTCGCCACGCCGACCGGGCAGCGGCCGGTATGGCAATGATAGCAATAGCCCGCTGGTACGCCCACTTCGGCCTCAAAATCCGCTTCGGGAATGGCCTTGTTGCAGTTCAGCGCCATCAGCGATGCATGGCCGATCGCCACCGCATCCGCGCCCAGCGCCAGCGCCTTGGCCAGATCGCCGCCATTGCGGATGCCGCCCGCATAAATAAGCGAAATCTGCCCGGTCATACCCACATCGTCGAGTGCCTTGCGCGCCTGGCGTATCGCCGCCATGCCCGGCACGCCGGTTTCCTCAGTCGCGATATGCGGGCCAGCGCCGGTGCCGCCTTCCATGCCGTCGATGTAAATCATGTCCGGGCCGCATTTCGCCGCCATGCGCACATCGTCATAAACGCGCGCCGCGCCGAGCTTGAGTTGGATGGGGATTTCATGGTTGGTTGCCTCGCGCACCTCCTCGATCTTGAGCGCGAGGTCGTCCGGCCCGAGCCAGTCCGGGTGACGGGCGGGGGAGCGCTGGTCGATGCCAGCGGGCAGAGAGCGCATCTCCGCCACCTGATCCGTCACCTTCTGGCCCATCAAATGCCCGCCGAGGCCCACTTTACAGCCTTGGCCGATGAAGAACTCCACCGCATCGGCCAGGCGGAGGTGATGCGGATTGAAGCCGTAGCGGCTTTGAATGCATTGGTAATACCACTTCATCGAATAGCGACGCTCGTCGGGGATCATGCCGCCCTCGCCCGAGCAGGTGGCCGAACCCGCCATCGTCGCGCCACGCGCCAGGGCAATTTTCGCTTCGTAAGACAGCGCGCCGAAGCTCATGCCGGTGATGTAAACCGGGATGTCAAGCACCAGCGGGCGCTTGGCATTCGGGCCGAGCACGGTTTTGGTGATGCACTTCTCGCGATAGCCCTCGATAACGAAGCGCGTCAGCGTGCCGGGCAAGAAAGTCAGCTCGTCCCAGTGCGGAATTTTCTTGAACAGCGAGAAGCCGCGCATCCGGTAGCGGCCGAGTTCGGACTTGATATGGATGTCGTCGATGACCTCCGGCGTAAAGATGCGGCTGCGGCCAAGTAGATCGCGGTTGCGCTGCGGCGGTTGATAGGCATCGGCCTCGAAGCCCTCAGCCGGTTTCATTTTCGGACCCATTTCACGTTCCTCTTCTAAAAGCCTTTAACGTTCTTGTCATTCCAGCGAAAGCTGGCTGCAGTAACCCGGCGCCTGCATTTACTGGCTCCCCCTTTTCGCGGGAATGACAGTTTCTTGCCCCGTAATGGCCGGACTTGACCCGGCCATTCAAGTCTTGCAAACGACTCGCCACATTCCTGGATCGCCGGGTCAAACCCGGTGATGACCGAGGTGGCGTTAGCCTCGCGAAGGCGAGGCGCTAAAGCACCAGCTTCTTCTCGGCAGGCTCCAGGTTGTCGTAGTTCCAGAGCTGCTTGCCCGCCACGATCTTGGTCATCGATTTCAGGTTGCCCGGCACGGCGATCTCGTAGGTTTTCAGCTTGTTAGCAAGCCAGGCGACATCAATGTCGGTCATCTCCGCCTCCACCGCATCGACGCCGAGGCTTGCAATCTTGCCGCCCACATAAATCGTGCCGTCATACATGCTGTCGCCAAGGTTCGCGCCTGCGTCGCCGAGCACGACCATGCGGCCGCGCTGCATCATGAAGCCGGAAAACGCGCCGGTGCGCCCGCCCACGATGATGGTGCCGCCTTTTTGGTCGATGCCGGTGCGCGCGCCCACGTCGCCCTTGCACACAAGGTCGCCGCCGCGAATGGCCGCGCCGAAGCACGAGCCGGCGTTTTTCTCGATCACCACCGTGCCGCTGAGCATGTTCTCTGCGCATGACCAGCCAACGCGGCCTTTGATGCGGATGTTTGGACCGTCGTTGAGGCCGCATCCGAAATAGCCGAGCGAGCCTTCAAAATAGAGTTGCAGCCGGTTGAGGATGCCGACGCCCAGCGAATGCTTTGCGCCGGGGTTATGCACCACGATGGTGCCGTTGCCCTCGCTCATCAGGCGGCGGATTTCCACGTTGATGGCGCGCGTTTCCATGCCGCCTGCGTCGAACTCCGCGCGCTTGTTGAAGTCAACCTCATGCGCCCACGGATAGGTAAAGCGGCGGCCCTTTTGCCCCGGTTCGAAAAACCGCTGTTGCGTGCGCCCCAGCAGTTGTTCCGCATGCATGCCGTCGCGGACGGCTTCCACTAGCTGCGCCATACGCGCACCTCTCCTTCATAGGGGTCGGACGTATCGATTTCGTGCGGAAAGACGGAGCGGATCGCCACTTCCTCGCTGGCGAGCGCGATGAAATCGTCGCTTTCGTAGAGCACCATCGGCTTGGCGGCCATGGTGTCCTTGGCCATGCCGAGGCTGTCGGCGGTGGTGACGAGATAGGTGAACACGCCGTCGAGTTCGTCGATGGAGCGCGTCATGGCGCCTTCGAGGTCGTCGCCGCGCGTCATCCTATCGGCGAGGTACACCGCGATGAGTTCGCTATCGCAGTTGGAGATGAAGCGCTGGCCTTTGCGCTCCAGGTCGCGGCGGTTATTCCAGTAATTGGTGAGCTGCCCATTGTGCACCACCGCCACGTCGCTGAACGGATAGGCCCAGTATGGGTGCGCGGAGCGAATATCCACATCGGACTCCGTCGCCATGCGCGTATGGCCAAGAGCATGCGTGCCCTGGAAACCCTTCAGCTTGTACTGATCTGAGACCATCTTGGCGTCGCCAAGGTCTTTCACCAGCTCAAGCCCGCGCCCGATAGACATGAGTTCGACGCCCTCGATGTCCTCCATATAATCCACGAGCTTCTTCAACTCGCCCGTATAATCGAAGGTGTATTTGAAGGCGTAAGTCGTGGCGACAGCCTGATCCACCACCCTGGCTTCCATCTCAGCGAGGCGCGCATCAACCTCGGAGCGCCGCTCCTTCACCAGCTCGCGGATTTTAAAGCCGTGCTTCATATCCTCCTGCTCGGCGACCTTGAAGCGCATGACGAACCGGTCGCCACCAATGCCCTGACCGTAAAGCGCGTAGCCCGTCGAATCCGGCCCGCGATGCTTGAGCGATTGCAGCATCGCCGTCATCTGAGTACCGATGTCGCCGGAGCGCCCGCGATGTATAAGCCCCGCAATTCCACACATGTATTAAGTCTCCATAAATCTCTAACATCGAACCCCTCACCCCAACCCTCTCCCGTGGGAGAGGAAGTTATGGGCGTCCCCTCTCCGGCGGGAGAGGGACAGGGTGAGGGGTTAAGGCGTGTGCCTAAGGCAAACAATCCAGATACCGCTCAACATCCCACTCGGTGACGGTGGCGTTGAAGCGAGCCCACTCGTCGCCTTTGTAGTGGGTAAAGACGCGATACATCTCGTCCGGCATGGCGCGTTTGATGACCTCATCATCGTCAAGGCGCTCCAAAGCCTGGCCCAGCGTCATCGGCAGCTTTTTAACGTTTTTTCCTTCTTTCATGGCCGAGTAGATGTTGCGGCTTTCGGGTTCGCCCGGGTCGAGCTTGCGCTCCAGACCGTCGTCGAACGCCATGAGCAGCGCCGAGGCAAGGATGTACGGATTCACCATGCTGTCCACCGCGCGATACTCGAAACGGCCCGGCGCCGAAACGCGCAGTCCGCAGGTGCGGTTCTGATACCCCCAGTCCGCATATACCGGCGCCCAGAAGCCCTGATCCCACAGGCGGCGATAGGAATTCACCGTGGAGCAACCGATGGCGGTTAGCGCGGGCAGATGCTCAATGACGCCGCCGATGCAGTTTAGCCCCACCGGCCCTGGCTTTTTCGGGTGCATCGAGCTGTCGGGCATGAAGTAGTTCGTGCCGCCATGGACATAGGTGAAGGCGTCGGCCATCCCGGGCAGCTCTTTCAGGCCAAGCATGCTGACCTTGTCCTCGCCGGCGCTCCATAGCGAAATGTTGGTATGGCAGCCGTTGGCCGACACCCCCATGAACGGCTTGGTCATAAAGCAGGCGATGAGGCCGAATTCGCGCGCGACCTGCGAGCAGATTTGCCGGTACGTAACCAGCCGGTCGGCGGTGCGGAGCGCGTCGTCGAACTGGAAGTTCAGCTCAAGCTGGCCGGGCGCGTCCTCGTGGTCGCCCTGGATCATGTCGAGGCCCATGTGATTGGCGTATTCGATTACCTTCATGAACACGGGCCGCAGGCTCTCGAACTGGTCGATGTGATAGCAATAGGGCTTCGAGTAGCCGCCATTTGGCTTGCCCATCTCGTCCTTCTTGAGCCACATCATTTCCGGCTCGCAGCCGATGCGCATCTGCATCTTGTGCTTCTGCTGGAACTCAATGTGATGACGGCGCAGGTTGCCCCGGCAGTCGGAGCTTAGAAACCCGCCGCCGCGCTCGTCCTCCTCGCGGTTGCGGAAGCAGGTGCAGAACACCCGCGCCACGCGCTTATCCCACGGCAGTTGCACAAACGTATCAGGGTCGGGGATGCCGACGAGTTCGGATGCCTCCGGGCCATAGCCGATATATTGCCCGTGCCGGTCAGTGAACAGGTTCGCGGTCGCACCATACACAAGCTGGAAGCCTTTCTCGGCGGTGCGCTCCCAATGCTCGGCGGGGATGCCCTTGCCGACAATGCGGCCGGTGACGGAAATAAACTGATAATAAATGTAGGTAATGCCAAGCGCGTTGATTTGCTCGCGAACTTTCCGAACCGCGTCGGCGCGTCCCGCCGAATTCACATATCCGTCTAAGTCGCTGACTGGTTGCATAAGATCCTCATACATTTGCTGGCTATGTGGATGTACAGACGTGTGCCGGTGTCTACGGCTTTAGCTCCATGGGAATGGGCTGTTGGAGGCGGGATGCAGTTTGCCTTCAGCGTAGCGCGAGAATCGGAATGGCTCCAACAGCGCGCTGCGCTCGCCGGTCAGCTCCTGCGCGATCAGTTCGCCGACGCCCACCATTTTGTAGCCGTGGTTCGAGTCCGCGATAATCGTTACGTTTTCGCAGAAATGGTCGAAGATGGGGAAGTTGTCCGGCGTAAAGCAGCCAATGCCGCCAGACGGCTCGGTCTTGAATTTTGGGTATTGCCCCTCAAAGCGGGACTGACAATGAGAGAGAGCCGAACACCACATGTGCGCGAATTCCTGGCCGACGATGAAGTCCGGACTTTCGGGGCCGTAAGGATCGACCGCGACTTCATCCGGTGCAGTCTGGATCGGGTAGGGCATTGCGCCGCCCTGCACGCCGCCGAAGTGGAAGTCCGGCTTGTAATAGATGCCCCAGAGTTTGTCGGTGATGACGGAGCCGTCCACGTCCGAGATCAGCGGCGCGTCGGTGTCGACGTGAATGACGGGGGGCATCCTTCCGTCGTTGGTTTTCTGCAGGCCGGGATCGACGCCGAGCGTACCTTCTTGCAGCGACCAGAAAGTCCACATCTGGCGGCCGTCATGCATTTTGCCGTCGCGGCCTTTTATCGAGATACTGTCAGGGAGTTGCAGCATGTCCCAAATTTGCTTCACCCACGGCCCAGCGCCGATGATGACCTGATCGCACTTGATTTTGCCCTTGTCGGTGATGACGGCGTGCACCGCACTAGAGGAGCCATTCGCGCGCTCAAAACCGACAACCTTCACGCCGGTTTCGATACGCACGCCCTCGGCTTCCGCCATCCGTGCGAGACCGCGCATGCTCTCCATGTTATTGGCGTAGCCGCCCTTTTTCTCATGCAGGATCGAGGTGATGTTTTCCGCGCGCCAGTCATCGAACATTTCGCGCATATAAAGATCGCAGTCGTGCTTGCCTTCGATGAAATCAGACGGATAGCCGATGGCTTTCTCCTGCTCGTAAATCGAGCCGATCTGCTCATGCATAAATTCCGGCGAAATCTGCATGTAGCCGACAGAGTGATAACTCAGGGCTTCCTGATGGCGCTCCCAAACGGAAACGCTATGCGCCATGAGTTCGCGCATCGCGGGCTGGTAATAATTGTTCCGCACCACACCGCAGGCGATGCCGGAGGCGCCAGCGCCTACCGCTTTTTTGTCCACAATCAGGATATCGCTTCCACCGCCACGCCCGGTGGCTTTCAAGGTCTTTGCGAGATGGTATGCGCTGCTGAGGCCATGCACACCCGCGCCGATAACCAAATATTTTACACCGTCTGGTATAGCCATTTTCAACCGCCTGAAACCGGAGCCACGTATAACCAAATCCAGAAATCCAGTTTTCTGATATTAACACAAACCAAAATCTGTGCCAAATAATATAATTGGTCTATAATTGGTATTAATGAGACAACCTGCCATAGTGCAGATGCAAGTAGGATTGCTATAAGAGCGAGCATGAAACACGAAAACGTATCATATTTAACACATGGCGCGGTCACGTCCCGCGGTGCTTTGTCGATTGCACATGCCCTGCAGGAGGCGATTCTGGCCGGTGTCTATGGACATCGCCAGCAGCTTCCGCCGGAGCGCCAGCTTGCCATGGACTACGCAGCCTCGCGCACAACGATCCGCAAGGCTCTGCTCTGGCTTGAAGCGCAAAAGGTGGTCGAGCGCCGGGCGGGGAGCGGCACTTACGTGATTTACGATCCGGCTGAAACAGAAATGGACATCGCCGATATCACTAGCCCGCTTGAGTTGATCGAGGTTCGCGCCACTATCGAGCCGCAACTTGCCCGCCTCGCCGTGCTGCACGCCACCGCGCGCGATATTGATAAGCTGCAAATCTGGCTGAAAGCGCTTCAGGCGGCGGCGGATGAGGATAATCGCGAGCAATATGCGGTTGCAGACGAGCAGTTCCATCTCGCGCTCGCATCGGCCACGTCGAACCCGCTGATGGTGTGGCTTTACAAGCAGATTAATATCATCAAAACCCATGCTCAGTGGGGACAGATGCGCGGGCAAATCCTAAGCCGGGCCAACATGATGCTGTATAACGACCAGCATGCGGCGGTGCTTGTCGCCATTAAAGCCCGCGACGCCGCCGCCGCCGCCGATGCTATGGTCGCACACATGGACAAAGCGCGCGGCGACCTTATCGGCGCTCATAGCGGATAAAAAAGCCCGCGAGTTGCGCGGGCTTTTAATGTTTGGCGGTGCGCTTTTAAATCTGGAAAATCCAGTTGGAGATCAGCACCACGGCGATGCCCGCCGCGAGGGTAATGTAAGGCAGCATTCCCGCTTTTGGTTTTGCCATTTCCCCCGTGTTGCCAAGTTGTAAATCCTCCAGCATTTTCGGCGGGAATTTGCCCCTATCCTGGATATAATGCCTGAACAGGAACACAGGGATAATAAGACCCGCCGTAATCAGGCCCGCCCATAAAGCGTTAGAGTTCCACACCTTCGCTCCCGCGCCCATGAAGATCGCGTTCACGAATGCGAAGATGACTCCAAGCCCCAATAGCCATGTCGGCGCCTTGAATGGACGTGAGACATGCGCGGCATCAATCCGGTGGATCCAGCCCGCGTTCAGGTTAAGGAAGTTGAAGATGATGTAACCGCAGTTCGATACGGCGAGGATAAAGAAGTAGCTCGTCGCGTCGGCGGCGGCGATGGCGAGCAGACCGAGGTTGAAGACTAAGTCTGTCCACATGGCGCGAGTGGGCGCGCCGTTTTCGTTAATGTGGCTGAGATATTTCGGCAGCCATCCGTCCACCGACCCCTGATAGAGCGTGCGTGACGAACCTGCCATCGCAGTCATGATGCACAGAATGAGCGCCAGGATCATCAGCATCACCAGCGCGTTCTTGATGATTGCGCCACCGCCAACCATGCCCGCCATCGCTTCCGCCACGCCGGAGCCGTCAACGATTGGCGTCGCCAGCATGCCGTTCAATCCAAGAACGCCCTGGAAGGTGAATGGCACGAGGATAAAGAGGAGGAGGCAAAGAAGACCAGAGTAGAAGATGGCTTTAAACGTATCGCGTTTGGGATCCCGAAACTCCGATGTGTAACAAATTGCCGTTTCAAAACCGTAGGTTGACCACGCAGCGATGAAAAGTCCGCCGAGGACTAATGTCCAGCCGGATATATTCCAGGCTCCAGGTTCCGGCGCATAGGCAGCGGCGAGCGGTACGAGAGGAGAAAAGTTGCCCCAATCGACCTTGCCAGTCACCAGCGGCACGATGCCAACGATCAGCATGGGGATTATGACTGTAAGACCGATCCATTTCTGCGCGTTGGCGGTGGCGAGAATGCCGCGATGCTGGACGGAGAAAATAGCCAGCATCAGCAAGGCGCCAATGAAGAACGTGGCGTTCAGCGACAGGGTGACTGGCCCTAATGTCGTCGTGTAAAGCGTCCATGTTCGGATCGAGGGGGTAAGAGCGCTGATCGCCGCTGCGGCCTTTTCTGCGTCTGGAACGGTCAGGTTGGCGCCGTTCGCTGAAAGCCAGGCTTGCACCACTTCGGAGTCGAGCGCTGGCAGAGGAGCCACCGCGTTTAGCATGTAAGCGGCGGCGATGGAGCACCCAAGCGACAGTACCGGCGTCCAGGCGAACCAGTTGCACCAAACGGAAAGCGGGGCGATGATTTTGCTGTACCGCACCCAGGCGGCAGCGCCGTAAACCGAGGCGCCGCCTGATTTGTTGGGGAACAACCCCGCGATTTCCGCATAGGTGAAAGATTGAATGAAGCCCATGATCATGGACACCGTCCAGATCAGGAAGGCAAGATTGCCTGTCGTTCCGGCAATACCGCCGATTGAAAAAAGCACTAGAGCTGGAACGCCGCTCGCGACCCAGAAGGCGCCAGTCCAGTTTATGTCCCGGCGAAGCGTTCGCTCCCCACCCGCGATCATCGTGTCAGACGCTGCAATAGTCATCGATGTCCTCGCTTACAATTATGAACTCGGAACTTCATTGTTATCGATATTGATGCCTGTCCCTAGACGCGGTGCGCTTGCCTCCTAGCCGTTTGCATTAGGTTTAGAAAAATAGACCACCCTCGCCCAATTTTGTAGGAACTCAGGTTTGATGTGTCGGCGCCTTAGTGCAGATCACCGGAAATTCAGCAAATATTGTACCAGAACGCCGCATTTGTGTAGGCATAATGTCGCATTCTACCCCGAACTGGCATAGTTTCAAGCAACCAAATTATAAATTTGGTATGTTTAACACATACCAATATAGTGTTTTTGGTCAACCACTTGTCAAGCTGGTCAATTTCAGCCAAACTTCCATGCATGGCTTGTGACGGTTACCCGCCAAGCCGGGCGCAACGGCTTGGTTAAAACGCTTTTAAAATCCGGGTGTTCGGATGTGGGATATTTTCAAGAAGTCGAAATCGATGCAGCCGGATGTGGCTGCGACCCCAATTGTTGTGGAAGCACCGCAGCCACTGCCGGAAGTTATTAAATTGGAGGAGCCTAAAATGTTTGGGGATAAAGTCTGGGCTGGCGAACCTTTCTGGGGGCTGGGCTTCGAGTGGGATCCGCAATGGGTGCTCACGCCCGCGCAAAAGGAGCTTCAGGGCAAACTTATCGAGCTTTGCCAAACCACGCTTCGCGAGAACGCGGTGGAAAGCGACCGCAAGCTTTTGTTCCCGCGCAAGAATTTTAAGGCGCTAACCAGCCTCGGCCTTTTGGGCCTTATCGTCCCCAAAGAACTCGGCGGCCTCGGCGAGAACCACGTCTGCACGGCCATGGTGGTAGAGACAATCGCGCGTTACGGCTGCGCTTCGACCGCGATGTGCTACACCATGCATATCGGCGCCGTCGCCGCCGCGCTTTTCCGGCACCATGACAGCGCGCCACTGAAAGACATTCTCTCCCGCCTCGACCGCGATTGCCTCATCGGCACGCTATCCTACTCCGATCCTGAAACGGGCGGGCATTTCTGGTATCCGATGTCTTCCGGCGCGGAGCGCGTGCCCGAGGGCTGGAAAGTCCGCAAGAAGGCGTCGTGGACGACCTCCGGCGGTTTCGCGGACTGGTACATTGTTCAAACCACCAGCCCGGACTTTAATGGGAATTTCTCCAACCTCTCTTGCTTCCTCATCCTCAACGACGAGGTGCATTACGACCCATCGCAATGGGATGGCCTCGGCCTGCGCGGCAACCAGTCCGGCGCCCTTGAAGTGCGCGACCGCGTCATCCCGCTCGACCGCATCGTCGGCCCGGTCGGCGATGGAGCGCCATCCAACGATGAAACGGTCGATCCGTACTTTTTGCTGTGCTCGTCAAGCTGCTGGAATGGCATCTCGCTCGGCCTGATTGACATCGCCAAGGCGCATACTACCCGCAAAACCCACAAGGACGTGGGCCTGCGCGTCGCGGATTATCCGACCATCCAGGATTATGTCGGCGAGGCGATCATCGACACGAACGCTTCGCGCTCGCTGGTTTTTCTCATGGCGCAGGCGCTCGACGGCGTGACGAACAACAACGACTGGTCGATCCACCAAGACCTCACCGCGCTGCCTCGCGCGCAGGTGCTGCACTGGATGTGGCAAGTGAAGTTCACCGCCGCCAAGAACGTCGCGCACGTGTCGGACAAGATGCTGCACGCATGCGGCGGCACGGCATACAAGCCGCAGCTCGGCATCGAGCGCTATTTACGCGACGGCAAGGCCGGTTGGGTGATGGGGCCATCGAATGAAATTCTGCGGCAGTTTGTCGGCAAGGCTTCACTGCTCGGTTTCCCGAGCCTCGATTACTGGAATACCAGCATCAACGAGCGCGCCATCCAGAACGAGACGAAGAAAATGTCGGCTGAGCAGAAGCGCGCGCTGGCCGAGCGGCTGATGGCGGAGTCCGAGCCTCAGAAGGTCGCCGCAGAGTAACGCTTTACCCGAACGGCGAGGCGAAAACCGCGTCAAGGGCATCAAGATGGGCCTCCGGCGTTTTCGCGTCCGCCGGAGCAAGGTCGCGGTACTGGCCGCGATAGTACACAAGAGGATCGAGCCTTTGGTTGACCTCGTAGCGTTGCACCTCGCCGACGAGAATGACATGGTCACCGCCAGCGTAAGTGTTGGCGATGGAGCATTCGAACACCGCGTGGCTGCCCTTAATAATCGGGCAGCCGTGATCCCAGATCTCATACTCAACGCCAGTCCATTTATCCGCCATCGGCTTGGCGAAGCGGCTGGAGAGGTCTTTCTGATCGGCTGAGAGCACGTTAACCGCGAAATGGCCGGTGGATAGGAAATCCGCCAGGGAAAGTGCACGGCGATCAAGTGAAAACAAAATAAGTGGAGGCGACAATGATACAGAACTAAACGAGTTTGCAGTAATTCCGAGAAATTGTCCTTTTATGCCGACGGCGGTAATGATCGTAACTCCGGTTGTGAAAAACCCAAGAGCGTTTCTAAAATCGCGATGATCTATCGACATGGACTTTCCGATCTTACTCTTGCGAACAATTCATGTTGTTAACATAAAAATAGCCGCGTTTGGCCCGGCAATTCAAGCTGAGTATACGCCATGACCGTTTCAACGCTGATATCGCCGCTTCGCCCGAAAATGCTTTTGCCCGGCGGCCCTACATTAGACCCGGGCGTCGAACGCTATGTGCTCAAAGGCGGCGGGTCGATGATCTTTTCGCTCGATGAAGGCGATACGGTTGAACTGGCGCTGCTGGAAGGCGGACAGCCGGTTGAGGCAATGGCGTTTTCGCCGTCCGGCAAGCCTGACCTCGGCGCGCTCGGCCTCGTTGCGCGGCATGAAGCGAAAGGGGTTCACGCTGTTCTCGGCAGAGGGACGGAAGACGCCGAGCGCTGCCGGTTTGGGCTGTTCCGGCGCGGCATCGACATCGGACGAGCAAAATGCGCACGGCTGTTCGACACGCAAGCGCCTGCTGGTGAGTCCGCGACTTTCGCCGTGAGCCGCCCCGTCACCGCACTTTTCGCCGCGCCGGGCACAGACATGCTGGTTTGGGAGCAGACGCCGCCGACGGA
>JAWXCE010000046.1:0-2582 GCA_034440495.1 Hyphomicrobiales bacterium
CCGCGCCATCCTCGCCCACTTCGCAAAGCACGGCGCGCGGGAGCAAGCGCACTACCGCCCCGCCCCGCGCGCACCGCCCGCTGAAGCCGCGTGACACCCAGCCGGGCACGATGCCGAAGGCAAAATCAGGGAGACAACACGCAGCGGCCAAGATCCCGCAGGGAAGCGCTCGGCCCGCTGTCGGCAATCGGTGGGAAATCGCCACGAGCGGCGCTGCCGAACACCCATCAACCCGGCCAAACGCTCTGCGATGACGCCCCAATCACGGCCACACCGAGCCAAACCGACGGTTGCGCTGCCTCCGGCCACCGTGTACGCTGCCTGAACAGGGCGTTTGAATTTCCTATACTCGATCCCCCACTACGCCGCCATCGCCGAGGAACTGCCCTGGGTGCAGCAATGGCACAACACCATCGACCCCGACTACGGCGTAGGCATGGGCGACTACTTCGACCAGTGGCTGCGCGGCGAACTGCAAAAACACAGCCTCACCCGCCCGCAACTGGCGGGTTGGCGGGCGGAGAAGACGGCGAGGCGCGGGCGGAAAAAGCGCAGCGAGTGAGGGAACGCCACTGGAGGATCACCCGTGCAGGCTGCGACAATGCTTAACCCGGCGCTGGCGACGAGAGTGCCACATAGGACAAAAGTCTTGCTTGTGACAACTTCACCCATAGGTTAACCTCGTGCGTCTCATGATCTTGAGGCAATCGGGATGGCGCGTCGTAGCCGAGGTCACGGACGGCGGCGAGTGCCCGATGGACCAACAGCTCGTTTTGTGGATGAGTGATGCCAAATACGGGGCCTCGGCAACGGGCTTCGGTGCGTTGTGGGACCGGATTCCAAAAACGGGACCAAAAGCCTTGGGAACGGCGCTGTACCATCTTGTCAACGATAAACATGAAATCTATGAGTTCGTCAAAGGGGATTTGCGGCTCTTCTGCTTTGAAGCCAATAACGCAGTGGTGGTTTGTTCTCACCTAATCAGGAAGCGAACGCAGAAAACAAAAATTAAGGACATTGCTTCGACGATTGCGCTGAAAAAGCGGTATCTCGCGGCGGAAAAGGCAAATAATATTAAAATCGCGACACGTAAGGAGATAAAATCGTGCGGCAGAAGTCTTTCGACGAAATGATGACCGAGGCGGCTGAATCATGGCTGCTGGATATCGAAGGTGCGAAGATCGATTTTGCGCTGGGGCTGAACAAGCTCATGGAGCGCAATTGCATTTCTCGCTCTGATCTCGCCGTTCGCTTGAAAGTTACTTTACCGATGATCACCAAAATCCTTCGAGGTGACACCAACCTCACCATCGAGACCATGGTCCGTGCAACGCGCGCAGCGAAAGGCCGCCTCAGCGTCGATCTGCTCGACGAAAATGCGGTGAAGTCTGCGTGGAGCGAATGCGTCGAATCACCGACGGCGGACCCGATTCGTTCCTGGGCTCGCAACAGCGCGCGCCGCGAAAAGGCGGGCCATGCTGTCCACGGCTGGATCAGTTTGCCCAAGAACTGTCAGATAAACCTGATGCCCGCGAGCAACGACTATGAAGACGAGCCACTTGCAGCTTGAGTGGGTGCGCTATCCCCGAGCGACCTATCAAGCAATTCCTTCTGACGAAAGCGATTTCGCTCCAGCCAAAACCAAGATAGAAGCACGCGTGACTTACGCGCTGGACGGAATTCATTTCGCCTGGCTGAAGTTGATGAGCGGCGAGGAAACCGTGCGGGCCTACGACTTTGAGCTTGAGGCCATTGCATCCTTTAGATTCAATCTAGAAATCGCCACTGCGGCGTACAAATCCGCAAATGAGAAGCTGCCCAGGATCCTTGCAGTCAATATCACGCGCATGCTGTATGCGAGTGCACGTGAGATGCTGTCAGCCCTCACCGCTCGCGCCCCGCATGGAAGTGTAGTCATCGAAGGCGTCCTAATCGAGCCAGACGACGTCGCGATTAGATCGGACGCGCCTGAGGACGTCGTCATGCGAGAACTGTTCAAGGTGGCAATGAACCCGGCCAAAGCTATTTCCGACGCGAAAGTCGAGAAGTCCGCCAAGAAAGCAAGCGGCCCAAAGCGAGCGAAATCCAAACTTCCCAGCAACCGAGAATAAACCTAGTGCGCTGTGCTTATTAGGATCGCAGCCTTAGCCGAACAAGTCATAAATCGCGAGACATACACTTCTCAACCGCCTCACTCGCAGGTCTGAGGAAAATGGCCGTCCAGCAATTCGTACGAAAGGCTTCCAGGATCCCGTTTGTGTCGACGAAAACGCGTGTCCGACGCATTGGCGCCGACTCAGAGCTCGAAGGGCGCCGTTAGCGAGTGCTCGGTAAACAACTCGGCAAGCTGCGGAAGACTCATCGCCAGGGCTTGTTCCGCCTTGCGCGCCGAGTGGACACTTCTCGCGTGGTACAGGTGCGCAGCGCGTCGCTTGATCGATGCGGCGGGCATTGAACAGGCGCCACGCCAACGCGATTAGCGACAACAACACCGGACAGTCGAGTATCAGAAATTTCCTACACGCTGTCGGGCTGATTTCCGACTGCGGCGATGCGCCGCTTAGCGGATGCTGGCGCCATGA
>JAWXCE010000047.1:0-10309 GCA_034440495.1 Hyphomicrobiales bacterium
GCGACGGCCACCGTCATGACTAACATGACGTCAGGTCTTCGTTCGTCCCGTTCTCATAATCCATCCCGTCGCTTTCTGTTATCTCGGCTTTGCACTATTGTCATCCCCGCGAAGGCGGGGATCCAGCCGCTAACGTCCTGTCTAGCGCTTGCGGCCCTGGAGTCCCGCCTTCGCGGGAATGATAGTACGCGCGTTGAGGTGATTGGAGTGCGCGCAGCGGTAACGTATCAAAGTGCGGCGAGGTTGAAAGCGGCGCCTTGCAATAATCCACGCTGGGGAAGCGGCGGCGATGCTTGACGATTTTTTCACGCGCGCACTCATCGGCGGCGTCGGCGTGGCTGCGCTCGCGGCGCCGCTAGGCTGCTTCGTAGTGTGGCGGCGGATGGCGTATTTCGGCGAGACCATCGCCTATTCGGGGCTGCTCGGCGTCGCGCTCGGTTTCATCCTCGGCATCGACCCAACGATTGGCGTGTTCGCGGTTTGCATCACCATCGCGCTGCTGCTGGCGGCGTTGCAGGGGCAGAGCGTGCTGCCGGAGGACACGCTGCTCGGCATCCTTGCCCACGTCGGGCTGGCAAGCGGGCTGATCCTGGCGACGCTCACCGGCGGCGCGCGGCTGGATTTGATGGGCTATCTGTTCGGCGACATTCTGGCGGTGTCCGTCGCCGACGTGGCGTGGATATGGGCGGGCGCCGTCGCGATTTATGCAGCGTTTTACTGGCTATGGCGGCCGCTGCTGGCGGTTTCCGTGCATGAGGAGCTGGCGGCGGCGGAGGGAGTCAACGTGCGGCTCGTGCGCATCGCCTACATCCTGCTTATCGCGGTGGCGGTAGCGCTGGCGATGAAGGTGGTCGGCATCCTGCTCATCACGTCGCTGCTTATTTTTCCCGCCGCCGCTGCGCGCGCTTTTGCCCGCACCCCGGAGCAGATGGCGGGCGGCGCCGTCATCATCGCCGCTCTCAGCGTGGTGCTGGGGCTAAACATGTCGCTCGCCGCCGACACGCCCGCCGGGCCGTCCATCGTCATCGTGCTCACAGTATTTTTCCTCGCCTCGGTGGTGAGGGCGCTCGCCTTCGTTCGCGGTTAAGCCTCTTTCTCCATTGCCCGCGCGGCGCCGTCCGAATACTGTGCGGGGGATCGGGAGCGCGAACAGGGAGAAGACCATGCCAGAGGAATTTTATCCCCGCATTGACGAGGGCGACAGGGCGTACGGTTATCATAAGCCCGGAAACGGCGACGGCGGCAAGAAGCGCATCAACCTCGCACTGCAGGGCGGCGGCTCGCACGGCGCCTTCACCTGGGGCGTGCTCGACCGGCTGCTGGAGGACGGGCGGCTCGACATCGAAGCGGTGAGCGGCACCAGCGCGGGCGCCATGAATGCCACGGTGATGGCCGACGGCTTTGTGCGCAACGGCAATCAGGGTGCGCGCGATCAGCTGAAAGCGTTCTGGGCGGCGGTCGCCAAGGAAGCACAATATAGCCCCGTTCAACGCGCGCCGTTCGACATGCTGATGGGCACATGGTCGCTTGATGCCTCGCCCGGCTACGCCTTTTTCGACATGTTGAGCAAGATGGCAAGCCCTTACGAACTCAATCCATTCAACGTAAACCCGTTGAAAGAGCTACTCGACACGGTGGTCGATTTTGACAAGGTGCGGGAGTGCGAGCATCCGCTGATTTTTATCTCGTGCACCAATGTTGAAACCGGGCGCGCGACTGTTTTCAAGAGGGACCAGATAAGCGCGGATGTGGTGATGGCAAGCGCGTGTCTGCCCCATGTCTTTCAGGCGGTCGAGATCGACGGTGTGCCCTATTGGGATGGCGGCTATATGGGCAACCCGGTACTATTTCCATTTCACGACTCAACGCGCACCTGCGATTACGTGATTGTGCAGATTAACCCCGTTTTCCGTCAGGGCGCGCCAAAGACCAGCCGCGAGATCATCAATCGTATCAACGAAATCAGCTTTAACTCAGCCCTGCTGCTTGAATTGCGCGGGATCGATTTCGTGCGCAAACTGATCGAAGATGGAAAGCTTAGCGCCGATGAATACAAACGGATCAACATTCACACGATCTCTGCTCATGAAGACCTGGCGCCGCTTGGCGCTTCGAGCAAAATGAATGGTGAATGGGAGTTCCTGCAGCATCTGTTCGAAATCGGCCGACGCGCTGCGGATAAGTTTCTGACCGAGAGCTATGACAAACTTGGTGTCATGCCGACTTGCAACCTCCGCGAAATGTATCAGGGCGACGGGCCAAATCCGCACCCGCAATACACAGGAAAGCTGCGCTGAGATACCGCCTCCATGCAGTTTTAACTCAGGCCGTCTGGCTAATGCGAAGCACGGCAGGTGGCGTTTTCAGCAGGATCATGATATCCGCGAGCATAGACAGGTGCCGCACATAGACCCGGTCGAGTGTCACGCGGCGCTTGTAGCTGGCGCTGCTGCGCCCGCTTACCTGCCATAAGCCGGTGAGACCTGGGCGGACTTTTACATATTCGGCGGCGTGACGGCCATAGCGCATCACCTCGGACGGCGTAATCGGGCGCGGGCCTACGCAGCTCATGTCGCCTCTCAGGATGTTGAAGAGCTGCGGCAGCTCATCGAGGCTGGATTTGCGCAGCATTAGCCCGAGGCGGGTCACTCGCGGATCTTTGGTGAGTTTTTGCGACGTTTTCCACTCAGCCGCCGCCGCAGGGTTTGCCGCGAGATAAGTTTCCAGGCGTGGGCCAGCGTCGGAAACCATGCTGCGGAATTTCATGCACCGGAATGTGCGCCCGCCAAAGCCTACGCGGTTTTGAATAAACAGTACCGGACGGCCCATGGTGATGAGCACGAGCACCGCCGTAATAAGAGCCAGCGGGGCCAGCGCAATAATGGCAATGCCCGCGATGATAATATCCATCGCGCGTTTCCAGGCGCCGCCTAACGGCAATGCGCCATTGGATGACGTTTCGGATAGAGAATAGGACTGCGAAACCGCATGAATGGTCATTTTTATACCTCACAAAATGATCGCCTGTTCGACCGGCGGACTAATCACAATCTGGGAGCGCCCAGATGATGCTGATCTCATTCGTGAGGTGGCTGCGCCGGGATTTCGCCCCGCTCGCGTGGCCATTGCACGATTAGTAATGCACAACCACTAGATGCTGCCTTTTGTATTCATAATCAAGTTTAGTTTCGCTATGCGGCAGTTTCGCGCAGAAGTTGGTAAATAATGTACCCCTGAGTTCAAAAAAGCGCCCTAGATGACTGCAGGTACAATCATTTTTACTGATGGCGTAATATAACTAAAAAGATAAAAATTGCTCGCGACCGGAAAATCCATGGTTTTCTACTGAAAACTGCACAAGCCTAACCTGGCCGACTATCGCCTGCAATTTTTTCCAGCAAATTTGCGAGTGGACGGGAAAAAACGATGGTGAGCGCCGCAAGAATAAACGTGACGCCAAGGACGACTCCGAAATAGGACGCCTTAACTGACAGTGGGTTGCTGGCTTCGTCCAGCAGGTTCATGCCCAGAAACCCTGTTGCGATGGTTCCGACTAGGCCCACTATCGTCACAACCGTCAAACGGTGCATCGCGCCCGACTGGCGTCGCAGCGCGTTGCTGTTCAGATACTGCACCATGTCCATAATCTCGCCGCGCACTTCCTGGTGAAGTTTATCGATGGCCAGGTGCGCGCGTATCATCCTGAACATATCGCGCATGTAGGGTTCGCCCGAAATCTCGGTGAAAAGATAGCGCTGCGAGAAGCGTAGGAAACTTTCCTGCAAGCCAAATGTCTCGTCGCGAAAACGGCGCACGGACTGTGCGTTCAAGGGATTAAAATCCTTGATAGCGGCGACCATCCGGTCTGAAAGCATCAACAGCGCAGCTTTGTGAAAGTGCGCAATTAGGAACAAGAGAAAATACTGATGGCGGAATTGGCCAAGCAAACCGCATTCATTGCAATTCATGGCGCTCGATGCGCCGCCGGATACGATGCAGAACGCTTCGCCGGATGTGAGAAAGCGGACGTCGCCCTGCTGCATATCGATGCCATCAGCGTAAAAACGGTCATAGGCGTGGCGCGCCTCGAACTCCTTTAGGAAACGCGGCGAGAATGGGGTGGATGTGGCCGGCTCTGACGTGGCAAGTGCGAGGTGGATAAAATTTTCGCGGCTCAAGGCGTCGAGGCTGTCAACCGCGAGATACGCCATGACTGGCATTCTTGAATATTCGATTTCGCGAAAGCGCAGGCCCCCCGCTTCGTCTCCGGCGTCGCAAACCAGCGGTTTCAACAGGAACGTCCAATGGCTGGATATTCGCGCGGCGCGCCGTTCCCCGGTGAAATTAAGAAAGCGGTTTTTCTCCTCATAATCCGAACGTGCGAGCAGCGCGCCGCTCGCGTCCAGCCACTCGACGAGAGCGGGGCAATGCACCGGCGTTCCGGCGCTGCTCCATCCGGCTGGATAGGCGCGCCCAAAACGGTGCATCAGCGCTTTGGCGACAGATAACGGAAGGTTTTCGGACGAGATTTCAAACGCCAGGATCACCGCGTCCACATCGTAAAAGAAGTAAAGGTCTGCGTGCGCCATATCGCAAACAAAGGCTTTTCGCCCGCGTTTAACGTCACGCGCACCTGCTTGATATCGTGGCGGCGATAAACGCGAACCGGCGCTGCAACGGATTGCGTCTCGTTCAGTCCGTGCGCGTCGCCATACAAAAAGCGCTGAACGTGGGGGAGGAAAGATACAAATTCACGATAATGACGCTCGTGGAAATCCTCGCCGAACTCGTCCGTGACCGCGCTCCATGCACCGGTTGCGCCCGCTTGCTCAAGAACGGTATGATAGCCACGACTTGTTTGCCCTTTCTGCGTAACGATTTGAAGTGGCCAGAGCACAATCTGGCGAAAATGCTCGACCATGGCGCCACTATCATCCGACGCGCTATACGCCTCCGCACCGCGCTGATATTACCCCCGTATCGTGCATTGCAGTAATCCAACCATTATTTCAGGCTGATCTTGGCGATCATCCGCAACAATTTTATTACGACGACGCACGGCCCTGCAAGCCAGTTGTCGCACCACGTTCGGGATCGGATGTTACGAAGCGCCGTGGCCAACGGGATAAGTTGTGGCGATGATGTTACTCAGCGGCACGTTCCATTCAAGCTCAATCGGCCCGGTCTTGCGTATCAAAACAATTGAGGCCTCGAACCCGGCGGCGCGCTCTGCGTGCTGCTTGCCGTCACGATACAGCATCGGCAAAATATAGTTCAGCATGCTTTGCGAGCGGTCTTCGATTTCAAATCCGGTGGCGGCGTTGAACAACGCGTCCCATGAATGGGCGGAATAGCGCCAAAAATCCCACGGCTCCTCATGCATGCCGAGGGTTTGATGGGTGAAAATCATGCCAATCCCGCCCTGCTTCAGCACCTTATTAATTTCGAGGGCAGCTTTCCACGGCATCAGCAGATGCTCGAACACCGAAACACTGTAAACCGCGTCGAATGACTCCGGCTCGAATAGCGCGGATAAATTATGCGCGTCGCCGACAACATCGACATTCTGCCCGGCGAGAATATCAACCACCGTTACGTCCGCATACGGAAACGATTTGCTGCGGTCGACCAGGCTGCGATCCCGCCCACCGATATCGAGCATTCTGGGACGGCCCGGCATCTGCTTCAGCAGCTCGATAAACCTGCGCTCGACTTGGGCGCTTTCATCGGTGATGACGCGCTCGTTCAGAAGCTCAACTAGAGGGGCCGAAATCCATTCGCCCTTTACCTGGAATTCCACAATAGCGTCATCGGGAAACCCATCCACCGCAAGCAAGGCCTATATTGAAAATCCCTTGTTCGCGCCGAGTGAGGCAACGCCTAGATGTTCAATTCCAATCTCGGTGTGCTGATAAAGCAGATTGCGGCATTTCAGACGCACGGCTTGCAGCGGATTGCCAGCTTGATGCAGCCAGCCGCCGATGCGTATGCCACGATAAAACTTCGTGGCGCTATCAATGCAAAACATGGAGTTGCCGTTAAACATTTTAGTAGCCTTTGCCGTCTCGGCTTTTGGTCAGGCAGCCGCCTGCGTTTCGGGATATGTGTTTAGTAGGGAAATTGCTTGTGCGATGACGTCCTGCGACGGCGGAGAATAGCTGTCCAGCGGCGCATTAATAACAGACTGCAGCGCCACAGGGGCTTCGTCCGGCCGTCCGAGCGCGAACAAAATCTGCGCACGGAAAATTCGCGACTGCCATTTGTAGATCATTGGCTCCATGGCGAACTGCGGAGTCGCGAACTATGCGTTCGGCGAAGACCTCAATTACGTCCAGATACGGAAGCGCTTCGGCGTAACGACCGGCGGCAAAAATTTCGAACGCCACCCAGTAAGAGAGATTGCTGCAATAGAACGGTATCTCCATCCATGGACGATTTTCCTGAAGCTGCCTGACTAGAACTTCCGGTTTGAAGTTCGGCAATAGCTGCTTTGAGAAATGCTCGATGCGCTCGTGCTTGCGCTTGCCGACGGCGTCGATCAGCAGACGAGAAGCGGCGCCGCCAGACACCATCGGGTTTGGATGCTGGGCAAGCCGTTCGAG
Source organism: Hyphomicrobiales bacterium (assembly GCA_034440495.1). Classification (GTDB taxonomy): domain Bacteria; phylum Pseudomonadota; class Alphaproteobacteria; order Rhizobiales; family Rhodomicrobiaceae; genus JAWXCE01. Next base: position 6,603 of record JAWXCE010000047.1, read on the forward strand.
TACGAGGTCGGTCGCAATGCGAACGCGCTGGTCGCTAGGCGGTATGATCGGCTTTTTTGAGCCTATGACGATGAGTAGTTTGCTGACCTGGATCACATGCCGGAAAGGAAAGCCTAAATCCGCGAACAGTTTATCCATACCCGCAACGCTTGGCAGGTGAACGTGATCGCTCGGCGCGAGAAACGGCACGGACGTGGCGAACGGCTCATCGCGCAAAATGCCGTCACCGTCCGGCACCAGCCCAGACAGGACTTCGATATCGAGGCTCGACATCAAGTTCTGGAGCAACATGCGCGGATTGTTCAAATGCTCAATCACAGCGTCGAGATGTACGAGGCATGGCTTCGATTTGAGTTGGGCAAGCAAATCCTCCTCTATATCCTCGAAATATTTCCGCACGACAGGCAGGCCGAAAACTTCCCGGGCGCACTCGCCAGTCAACGACGGCTCAACGGGAAGCACGTTTATGTCGAATAGCTCGCGAATGGTGTAGGAGCCAAGGCCATTGCCAGCGCCAATATCGAGAAAGTTGTAATTTTTGAGGTCGGCCACGCCTATGTCGGGAATGGTTGCTAATGCCCAGAGAGGCGTAAAATAAGCCGAATAGGCGACCTCGAAGTAATATTTCGAGCCGATGCGCGTTTCCGTTTCGTCAGGCCGCAGGCCGAACCCCGGGCCCATCGCCGCTGGATTGTATATGAGGCTTTCGCATCCTGGACACTTATGAAGGTGGTAGGTAAAGTCATTAAAAACGTAGGACGAATGATGCGGAAGCTCACCCTTATCGCCGCAGTAGACGCAATGCCAGTCAATTGGCCCGCGCGTTACATCCAACCAACTCATCGCGCCCCTCGCAAATAACTCGGATCAGTTCGATTGGATAGCCGCAGTTCGCCGTGATCTCGTAGGCGGAGAGAATGTTCGGTTCGCTGACGGGGTTTTTGGTGAATATTTCGCGCTTGATGTAGGGAAAGCTGAAATCCTGCAGCAGCGTCTTCCACATAAAAACCGAAGGGTTTATAAGGACGCCGTGGCTGAGGATGCCGACGATCTGGCGGAGGTAATCGAGGCGCGCACGCAATGGCGTTCCACGCTGCGACAGGCGCAATCTCTCGGAGGGGGTGATTTCCGGCTTGGAAGTCACCCCCGCGCTGTCGCTGCGATCCCCCGAAAGCCACGAGATTTGGTCTATCTCCCGAAGAAAATTTTCAACCGCTTGTTTGGTAATAGTGTCTACTTGATAGATGGCTTCACCGCGAAAATCAGCCTGCAGAAAATAATTCAGTATTTGTGTTTTCAGCTTATCGACGACAACAGTCTTATCCTGGAAATAAGGCATCTTCTTCCAGTAATCAGAAAACTTATTAGATGTTAAAATGCTTCTATTGAATAACATCCAGAATCTTTAAAAATGGTATCGCGTCTCCATACTTTCGAGCAGGCCTACTATGTCACCATCAACGGCAAAAGCTTTTTCGAAAATGTCGCTATCGATGTTAATTGGGCCAAAGACCGAGTCGTTTAAAACGAGGAGCCTGTCGAGTAGATCAAAATGCTGCATCGTCCATAGTATTCCATCGCGATATGCACCTAAGTCGTAACCGATGTTAGGCCGCTCCAGTACGGCGATGGAGCGAAGTCGCAACTCACGCAAAGATTGCGAATTTATTTTCTTGCTGTTTGAAACGACGACGACGTTAAAGCCATTTGCATTGAGGAAATCAAGATGGCGATAAACGTATTCGGCGACGTATGGCATCTCGGTGAATGTGACGAATACCGCAAAAGCCCGCCCCCGTAGCGGAGCGGATCCCTGATGCGCGTTCCTGACGAGGGTTTTGATGAAAAACGAGTTCAAACCGAGATTCGCGGCCATGGTTGATGGGCTGGAGCCTTTTCCAATCAGCCTGGTCGCCCAAGGATATAGCTGCTCATTTTACCGTTCCATAGTTGGGCGAACAACACACGTGATGCGCAAAAGTGTGAGACGCGGCTAAAAACCAAAGTGTTCAGTTTTTTGGCTTTGAAGACAATTTCAATGCAACCTTAGGTATATAAAAAACGATAGCGCTGCACTCTATTTATAGTTGCATTGCTGTTTACTAACAATTTAAGACAAGTATGTGGATGATATGTCACGCATATGCGTACTTTGGGTACGATCAGAAACGTTGTGGGAATCAGTTGAAGATTGGCGAGCCATCGACGGGCAATCCACCAATGTAATCAGCGACGAGTTCCGCCAACGCAGGCGCAAGCAGGTAGCCATGACGGTAGGCACCATTCACAAAAATACGGCGGCCGCGCACGGTGATTTTGGGGATGTTATCAGGGTAAGCTGGCCGGACGCCCGCGTAAAAACCTTCCATTCGGGCTTCCGAGAAAGCCGGATGCACGGTAAACGCGGCTGACAGCAGATCAAGCGCCGATCTCACGGTAACAGTGTCTTTTTCCGCGCTTTCAATTACTGTCGCACCAATCATGAAGCGTCCGTCCCGCCATGGAGCGATATAAAGCGGGAAGCGCGGATGTAGCAGCCGCACCGGGCGGGTCAGCGCAATTTCAGAGGTGGATACCACAAGCATTTCGCCCTTCACGCCACGCAAGGTGGGAAGATCGGCGGCGGCACCCATGCCGCGGCAGTCGATTACCCATTCCGGCTGTTTTTCGGAAACGCCATGGGCGCTATCGCCAAAGACGAGTTTGCAACCAGCGTTAGCCGTCGCTTGCAAAAGCCAAGGCAATGTGGCTCCCGGCTCAACATGCGCTTCATTTTCATAATACAGCGCGTTCTCATGACGTTCGGCGAGCGCTGGCTCAATTTTTGCTAGCGCGGGGCGCGAAAGTTTGACGCCTCCCTCTGTCATGCGGGCGAAGCGCCCTAGTTCCGGCTGGTCGCGAGGCGCCGCGATCACCACGCTGCCGTTGGCGTTAAGATGTGGGTAAACCTTCTTCCACAAACTCAAAGACTGCACGCCCATCACATGAACAAGCGGCCCTGATGCCTCCGCCTCGCAATAAGGGGCCAGCATTGCAGCGCCAAGCCGACTTGCGGATGAGATGAATGGTTTCGCGGACGCTTCAACAAGCTGCACAGAATAGCCGCGCCTGGCCAGTGTCAGACTTTGCCAGAGGCCTATAATGCCGGCTCCGATAACGCGAACGTTCGCCATATCATTTTCTTAGGTTAACTGGGCAATGGTTAAAATGGCTGAAGCTTAGCGACTGCAAATTGCTTGAGCCGCTTGATGGAAGTAGGTTCCAGAGAGCCGCAAGGCAAGCGCTGACCATTCAAATGAGACTTTACGCTTTGATACAAAGCGTAAAAAGAGCAGGCGAGCAATCGGCTCGCGTCAATTCGGGGGGCGTGGATTGACTTCAAACCAATTACGCAGAAACGCAAAACATTATGCTGCGTAAGTGGCTCGCCTGCTTTTGAATGAAGGCTGATGGCTGTCAGCCTTGCTTCCGCAGAACGCCTCGCTTAACCAGAGGCAACAGGTGAAGACGTCTGCGTTCTTTCTTTGTTCTAAAACTATTTACAAACCAAGTCAATAAAAAGCACAAAAGAAGAACAAAAAACTTGAACATCGAACACCAAATAAAAAGGCTGGGATTTTCATATGAAAATCCCAGCCAAATTCTACAATCCGATATAGTTACGGTAGCGTGACTTTCAAAGTACCGACAACCCGTTCATCGCAAGC
>JAWXCE010000048.1:0-3111 GCA_034440495.1 Hyphomicrobiales bacterium
AACGACCCATCGGCGCTGGTGACGACAAGTTCATCGTGACACCGCTTGATGGCGGCGTCCGGCTGGCTGGCACAGCGGAATTTACGACCCCGGACGCTGCGCCCAACTGGCGGCGCTCAGACTTTCTGCTTGGCCTCGCCCGCAAAATCTTACCCGGCCTCAAAGGCGAAAACCCGCAGCGGTGGATTGGCTCACGGCCTTCAACGCCGGACGCCCTGCCGTTGGTGGGGCGCGCGCCACTCGCCCCGCATGTCATTTGCGCGTTTGGACATGGCCCTTTGGGGTTAACTCTGGCGGCGGTCACGTCAGACATCGTCGCCGACATAGTGGCTGGTAAAACGCCGGATGCGCCGATGAATGCACTCCGGCCTGACCGCTTTTAAGCCGTTACAGGCTCGCCGAGTTCCACGGCCTGAGCCATCCAGGGCGCTATGGCGGCGATGCGGGGAATACAGACCTCGCGCATGGCGGCGATGCTCATGGCTGCGACTCGCTCCGGAATGTTTCCAAGTTCGCCGCCGCGAGCAATTACGGTGATAGTCCGCGAGAAACCGGGCGGAGGCAAAGGCATGCAGCGCAGTCCGCTAAGATGACTTGTCGATTGCAGCAGGCATAACGGTGTCGTCAGCGCCCAGCCTATGCCCCCCGCGACCATTGCAGTCAGCGAGTCCGACGTGTCAAACTCCAGTTGCCCCGGCGCTTCCACGCGCAAACGCCGCAAGTGCCTTTCAATCTGCTTGCCGATGAGCGAGCGGCTGCTGAAGCGGATCATGTCGAGCACTGCGGCGATGGCGTGCAGGGATTTGGCGTCGCCGGTGTAGGTCGATGGCACGATGAGCACGAAAGGCTCGCACAAAACCTGATGGCGTTGCAGGTTTGGTTCGTCCTCTAGCGCATCGGGGGAAATGACGATATCGGCTTCGCGCGCCTTCAGCGCGGCGTTGTGAGCTGGCGATAATCCGGCATATATTGACCATTGAGCGGCCAGGCCGCGCAGATTTGCTATTAGGTAAGGCCCAATGGTCGCGGCGGCGCTGTCCACCATAGCCAGATTGAGATGGGGCATTGCGGCGCTGCCGACCTGGCGCACCGCCTGAATTGTGTCTCGGGTATACGCTAGCAGACTTTCAGCTTTGGCGTGAAGCATGTTGCCTGCTGGTGTTAACGCAAGAGGCCGCACGGTGCGGTCGAAAAGCTGCACCCCAAGCGAGATCTCAAGACTTGCAATGACCTGGCTAACCGCTGATTGCGTAAGGCCAAGCCGCTTTGCCGCAATGGTCATGCCGCCGCTTTCAGCAATCCGCATGAATATTTCCAGCGCACGCAGATCAAGTTCGGAATGCGCCAGCGTTGGCGGCTGTGAAAGATCAAACGAACGGGTCTGTTTGCGGCTCATAACTGACTGAAAAATCTTTAATCTAAGGGATGAATGACAAAGCGCGGGCGGCTTTCATCATACGCAAAACCATCGTGATCGCAACCATTACGCGAAAGTTGGAACCACGTCGGAGCGTAGACGGTTTTGTTATGAAGGAGATAAACATGACCAAACATAAGCCACCCGTGCCTCCGGCTAATCAAAGCAAAAAAGGACCCGGCGAGAACAAAGCAGTCGATGTCGACACAACAAAAGACAACGAAGCTATGAACCCTGAAAAGCAAGGGCAGCAGGCTAACACCAAGCAAAATATCCGCCATCAGGGTTATCAGCAGTACCGATAAGAGGAGCGCTTCCAGGAAAACCAGATGCAAGCCGTCATGGCGGGCCTGGCGCGTCGCACGAAAACGTTGACAAGCCGTAGGCTAACAATCGCCGCAGGAGGATAACTTCCTAAGCCGGAGCCGCAAAACAGGCGGAGGCAGCGAGACGGATAGTCATCACACGCACGAACCGGAGCAAAGGCGGGGATCACTTCCCGCTAGAAAAGGGCAAAATCCATTATGGCGAAAGCAAGCAAAAAGCACATCGGCGCAGGAGCGCAGGGTAAAAGCGCTGGAACCGCGCGATGAGTGAAGTTGCGAAAGAAAAGGTCGAAGAAAATATGATCCTGTCGAACCGCGATAAATCACGTCATTCCGCCGAGCGCGGCTTAGACAATAAAGGTGTGCAGACTGAGTAGATGCAAGATCACCCGAGCGCTCGCCAGGATGACAACAATTAAAAACACGCTCTACAATGCGCCAAGGGCCGGTTTCTCAGCCGAAAGCTTATAATATCTGGCTGAGAAATGCCTTGGTGCGTTCGTCTTTAGCGTCAGCGAAGAAAGTTTTTGGGGTGCCGTGCTCGATAATGACGCCACGATCGGTGAAATATATATGATCGCCGACTTCTTTGGCAAAGCCCATCTCATGAGTGACAAGTAGGCATGTCATGCCCTCGTCCGCAAGTTCGCGGATTGTAACGAGCACTTCCTTAACCGTCTCCGGGTCGAGCGCGGCTGTCACCTCGTCGAACAGCATCACATCCGGGTTCATGGCGAGTGAGCGGGCGATGGCGACGCGCTGCTGTTGCCCCCCGGAGAGTTCTCCGGGATAGGCATTTTCTTTACCCGCAAGTCGCACTTTGGCGAGCAATTTGCGGGATCGGACCTCGACCTCGGCTTTGTTCTGCTTCAGCACATGCAACGGCGCCATCATGATATTTTCAAGCGCTGTTTTATGCGGGAAAAGGTTGTACTGCTGAAATACCATGCCGACTTTTTTGCGCAGGGCGAGCTTGTTGAGCTTTGGATCGTTGACCTCCAGCCCCTCCACGGTAATAGAGCCTTCATTGATCGGCGCAAGCGCGTTGATGCAACGCAGGATGGTGGATTTTCCCGAACCGGATGGTCCGATGATGCAAATCACCTCGCCCTTTTTCACGTCGAATGATACGCCGCGCAGCACCTCAACAGGGCCGAAAGCCTTGCGGACGTTTTTCAACGAGATAATCGGTTCAGCGGCTGTCCACTCCATGCGATGCCCCTTAAGTGACGACGGCGAAACGGCGCTCCAGAACCTGGGTCGCGCGTGCGATTGGATAGCAGTAGAGGAAGAAAAACATCAACAGCATGCCATAGAGGGGGATCAGCATTTCGCCCCGTCCGTCCGCCGCCAGCGCATTTTGGGTGA
>JAWXCE010000049.1:0-36617 GCA_034440495.1 Hyphomicrobiales bacterium
GCTGGCCGCCCTCGTCAAAGTAGTTGAACGGTGGATAATCACCCTCCGTGATGAAGCGCAGGGTTACGATGGCGGATGTATCCGGCTTTGGCCCGTACCCTTCCTCCCGCAGAGCGGGCTCCTCCGTCTGGGCGCGTAATGCCTGTCCCCGCGCGACCACGATGCAAAGCGCTAAAGCACAAAGGATGAAAGCGCCCCACCGCACAGTCCTCGTCAAAAACATAAACACCTCATCCCAGAAGAACCACTGCGCGCCTATTTTTAACTTTTTACACTTTTTTAGTTGCCATTTTTAATAAATTTGCAACAAATGAAGTCTTCGGGTGAAACGAGTATTGCATACAATGGCCAAAGGTTTTTGATAGTTAAAGCTTCAACTTGTCTACAATCACATAGCAAACGCCATCACAATTCAAGTTTTTCAGAAGCACTGAACGTAGGCATTATGCCAGTCCAAACGTCTCAAGCGCGCGATTCATTTGAAGCTTATATCTGCTTTCGCGCCGGTGCGCCAAGCGCCGCAATTGCCGAGGCTGAAGCAATCTGCGCAGAAACTGGCGTGCGCCTGCACGAGGCGCTCATCTCGCGCGGCTGGCTGAACCCGAGCCGTTATTGCGAGGCGCTGGCGGCGGCGTGTGAGTTGGAGGTCGCCGATGGCGATGATCTGGTGTTCCCGGTAGGCGCCGCCCGTCAGCAACCGTGGCACATGCTTCGATCATCGCGTGCGGTGCCGCTTGCCGCTGAATGGCGCAAGGCCGTGCTTTGCTCGGAAAGCGTGTCTGCACAGTCGCTAAAATCCGTAGCTGACGCTCTGGGACCCTCCCGCGAGAAAATCGCGCTTATCACCCGGAGGGCGCTGATTGCGTCCTTAAGCAAAGCCCAGGACTGGCGCCTGACGCGCAGGGCTGTATTCGGCCTGGCGCTTGAGCGGCGGGACGCGAGCGCGCAAACGGGCGTCTGGTTTTGGCAATCCTGCCTCATCGTAGCGTTCGCCGGTTTTTCGGTTGGTGCGGCGGCCGTTTTGCCGCGTGAGACTCTCACCGTTCTTTGCGCGCTGTTTTCCATGGTGTTTTTTATTGGTGTGGCGTTACGTACCTGCGCCGCGGCTCATGCATGTTTGTCTCGACGCAAGGTTACAGCCATCCCGGCGATTCCAGACCGCGACCTGCCGCGCTACACGGTCATGGCGCCTCTGTTTCGCGAAACGCGCGTGCTGCCAACGCTGTTGCGCGCGCTCGCCAATCTTGATTACCCGGCCGCAAAGCTGGACATCAAACTGGTGTTGGAAAGCGATGATCGCGAGATGATTGTGGCCGTGGCGCGCACGCCGCTGCCCGGTAACGTCGATATAATTATCGTGCCAGCTAGCCAACCGCAAACCAAGCCAAAAGCGCTGAACTACGCCTTGCAGTTCGCCACAGGAGATTACGTTGTCGTTTTCGACGCGGAAGATCAACCCGATCCCGATCAACTGTGCAAAGCCGCCGCTATGTTCGCTAGCCTGCCGCCGCAAGTCGTCTGTCTCCAGGCACGTCTTGTCTACCACAACCACAGCGAAAACTGGCTGTCCAAGCAGTTCGCCATCGAATACGCCTCGCTATTCGGCGGCGTGCTGCCAATGCTGGACGCAATGGCCCTGCCTTTGCCGCTTGGCGGCACGTCCAATCATTTCCGTATCGAAGCGTTGCGACGCGTCGGCGCCTGGGACGCTTTCAACGTTACCGAAGACGCCGATTTGGGCATGCGCCTTTACCGCGCAGGATTTAGGTGCAAAACGCTGGATTCAAACACGTGGGAGGAAGCGGCCTGCCAGCCGATGAACTGGCTCAAGCAGCGCAGCCGCTGGCTGAAGGGCTGGATGCAGACCTATGGCGTGCATATGCGCCGTCCGGTGCGGGCGTGGCGCGAGTTGGGATGGCGGGGATTTATCGCGTTTCAGGGTCATTTCGCCAGCGTTATCCTGTCGGCGCTGGCGCATCCGCTGGTTTATGTGCTGTTGATCGCGGATGGCGTGAACGGACATGTGCTTCGCGCGCCTGAAAGTTTTCTCGGCGAACAGTTCATGCTGCTTGCGGCGTTCAACTTCGCCGCCGGATATTTTTGCACGCTGGGGTTAGGCCTCGCCACCCTCAAAGCTCGCGGTTTGTCAAAACTCATACCGCATCTCGTGTTTGTTCCGCTTTACTGGATGCTGATCTCGGTCGCCGCGTACCGCGCGCTGTACCAGCTTATCACCGCGCCATTTCACTGGGATAAAACCGATCACGGCGTTAGCGGCCTGAACACAACACCTGCGACAAAATGAGGATTCTGCTAACGGCTATAGCGCGATGAGCACAACCGTGGGTGGCCCGGACTCCGCGAATCATATAGTTAATTCCTATTAACTTTGCGGCAAAATATGAAGGATCGCGAATTGCCTGCCAGTTCAAGCACGGTTATTAACGGATTTCATACTCCTCCGCCACTGGCGCCAGATGTTGCGCGCCTTGACGCCATTTCGGCTGCGCTGGTTTCGGCCGCCATGTTGTCTGCTTGGAGCGAACCCGAAACCGATGACGCGCTGACAAACCGGCTTCGCATCATTTATGACGACGAGCAAACCGCGTCCAGCGCGCTTCAGGCGGCGTATGCGCATCAATATCTGGAACGAACTGCCGAAGACGCTCTCCTCACTCCGGATGGCGCGGCGGCGCTCGAATTGCGGCTAGGCGCACGCAAAGTGTCAGGCGAGGCCGAGGCTCTAAAGGCTCTGGCGGGGTTGACGCTCGGCGTCAAACCTACAGATAGAAAAAAAATGGCGGCGCTTTCGCGGTCAGGGGCCATGGAGTCCGCCGCAATAGCAAAGCTATACGGCTTTGGGCTTGGTGACACGCCTTCCCGTTCCGCTGTCAGATTCGCTCTGGCGCAACACCTTCTCATAGGGCAATTTCCCTATTATGCGAGCCATCTCGCCAAAGCGTCTGCGCGTGATGCGCGCCCTAATACGCTGATTACCGCACTCATCATGGGCCATATTGGCGGCTCGCACACATCCTTGATGGAGGCTGAGACGCATATGTTGTCAAACGCTCTGGGCGCAAAAACGCGCACCAAAACCGAGCTTGCCGCGGCCCTAATCTGCGCCGCTTCGGCGCCGCAACTCCGGTCGCAGCGAGAGAGCACCCGCATCCCAGCAAAGCAAACCGGCGTCGAAGACTTCGCAAACACAGTGCGTCGCATCGCGAAAGCTATGGAGACGAAACCATACGCGGGGCGGGTGGCCATCGCACAGGTGTATGACGCGGGCGTCGCGCAGGACCTCGCGTTCGGAGCACTGGATGAGTTCAAGAAACGGGTAGCGGATGCGTGCCGCGCCGGTTATCTCGATCTCGAGCGCTATGACATCGCGGGGCCGCTCGACGCTTCGCTGCGCGAACGCTCAAGAACGCCATTTGGCCGTGACGAGCGCCATTTCATCGTCAATCAATGGATTTGAAAGCGAACCTGATGGATCCTCGCATCGAGGCTTTCAAAAGCCCTGAATTCGACCGCGTTTTTGGCGCTGTTGCATCGCTCCCCGGCGCGGCGGACGAAGAAACGCTGGATGTGCCAGCGATCGACCCTGTCGCGCGCAGCGCAGTCGCAGCGGTGGCTCACCATGCGCGCACCGGCAACCCTGATCCCGCCTCCAGGCTGCTGCTCATCAAGGGCCCGGCGGGCACTGGCAAAACGCACACCCTCGTTACCGCCATACGCCAGCTTCACGCGGCGGGCGATATCTATGGCGTAGTGTTGCCCATGGTCGACCCGGTTTCGGAATCGGAGTTCGACGGCTGGCTAACGCGCGCCATCGTTACGCGGCTGTCGGAGCCGCATCTGGTGCAGGCGGGCGCGCCGTTGCCGCTGCATAGGCTAGCGGAGAAACTTTTAGCAGTCGGGCCGGAGGCGCTAGCTACGGCTTTCCGCGCCCAGGTGATGGACGGCTCGGGCGATATGGCGCCGGAGGATTTCAAACGGCTGGTAAACGGCATCCGCCAGGGACTGGCGGGGCCGCAGCGCGTGGCGCCGGTTGGCGAGGCATTTGTCGCGGCGTTGCTGGGCAGTTATGCGGGCTATGATGAAGGTTTGGACTATTTACGGGGCCTTCCTGTGGAAGGCGATGTGTGGGGCGTCAAGCTTGCCCATCGCGCTCACGACCAAGGCGCGCGGGCGCTCATTGAGCAACTTGCGGCGGCGGCGAGCGCCACGGCCGGCGCGCTGCTCATCGCCTTCGACCAGATGGAGCAGAACCGGTTTGAGCGGTGGGAAGACCGTCTGCGCCACATTGTCGGGCGCGGCGCGCTGTTTGCTGAAACTTTACCCGGTCTTTGCGTGATTTTCGCCGTGCTCCCGGCCCTTTATGATTCCGTCGCCCAGGAGATCGACCGCTCGATCCGCGATCGCATTGAGAAATTTGGCGCACTGCCAGTTTCCATGCGCAACCTGTCGCGCCCTCAGGTGGCGATGCTGCTCAAGCATCGGCTGGCCGCGCTTTACGCTCGCAATGGCGCGGCTGTTGACGAGGTCGATCCGCTTTTTCCGTTTGAGGACTGGTTTGTGGACGAGTTGTCCGGCCAGACGTCGCGCTATGTAACAGAGATGGTGCAGACCTTCCGCCGCCTGCTGCTGGAGCTTGGCCACGTCCCTGCAATGGACGATTTCCCGCCGCCGACGACGGAAGCTGCGCCTGTCGCCTTCGCGCCCGTATTTGCCGCCATCGATTTCGGCGAAAGCTGGGAGCGCTATATGGTGCAGACCATGCCACAGCCGACGCCCGTGCAAAGCTTTGTGCAGGCGGAATATCTGGAATGGGCCATCCTGGCGTCGCTGCCGGAGCTTGAGGGCGTGAAGGCGCTGCGCACCCGCAAAACCTCGCGCGCGAACACTATGATTATTGAGCTGGAAATCGAGGCCGCGAATGGCGATGTCGAGCGCCGCGAGATTGCGCTTTGCAACGAAACCCATGAGGGCGCGACGCTCGCCAACGAAATTCGCGGTTTCGTTTCAACGTGCCGTAAATCGCGCGCTGTGATCGTGCGCCCGCGAGGTCGCCCGCTGCCGCGCTCTGGCCGTGGGGCTGGCGCCGTGTTGCGCGATGCGGAGGATAATGGCGCGATCATCATCCGCCAGTTCGACAAGCCGTCGTGGGAGCGGCTGCAAATCGCCAAAAGCTACTTCGTGCAGAAGGATTATCCTGGTTTCATGGACTGGCAGCGGAACGCCAAGCCGCTAACGCAAATCGCGCCGTTGGCGGCGATATTGCAGTATCCTTATGTGAAGCCCGAAGCAAAATCTGACGAGGCGGATGAGCAAGCGCTTGCTGCGCAGGCCAAAATCATCCAGCTCAGACAGCCTGATGGGGCGAGCGTCATGCTCGGCGAGGCGGCGACGGGTCAGGTGCATTGGGCTCCGTCCGAGAGTACGAACAAGCTATTAAATTTCGGCCTGCTGGTCACCGGCGACCCCGGTTCCGGCAAAACGCAGACGCTGAACGTGCTTATCGACGGCGTGGTCGAGATGGGCTTCCCCGTCTGCATTTTCGACTTTAAGAAAGACTATGTCAGCCCCGACTTCGTCGCCGAGCAGCGCCTGCGCGTGCACGATGTGCGCCGCGATGGCCTGCCGTTCAATCCGCTGCTGCCCTCCGCTGATCGCGACGGGCGGGCCAAGCCTGTCGAACACATTTTCACCATTTGCGGCGTGCTTAAGCGCGTTTTCCGCCTCGGCGATCAGCAGGAGGCCAAGCTGCGGGACGCCATGAAACAAGCGTTCGAGCGGCGCGGCGTGGACACGCAAGCTTGGGCGAATGCGGACGAGATCAGCGCGCCGTGCTTCGACGAAGTTATCATCGTGCTCCGCGAGTATGAGGAGCAGAAGGACAATACAGCGCGCAATCTTCTGAATCGTCTCAGCCCGCTGTTCGAGCTTGGTTTGTTCCCAAAACACGACGCCAAAGGCGGCTCGTTCGACGCCATGCTGGGCGAACGGGTTGTATTGGCGTTGTTTGATCTGCCGTCCAAGGAAATTCAGTCGGCGCTTGCCGAACTTATCATTATCCGCCTGCATGGCTATCTTGTACGCGGCGAACATCCGCGCCGCCTGACGCGCCTTCTAGTGCTGGACGAGGCATGGCGCGTGGCGGGCAGCACGCATCTCGAAAGCCTGGCGCGTGAGGGCCGCGCATTTGGCGTGGCCCTCGCCATCGGCACCCAGTATCCGGGTGATTTGCCAGCCGATCTGGCTGGCGCGCTAGCAACCAAGATTTTCCTCAAGAACCAGCAGCCCGACCACAAGAAGGCGACCGTTCGTGCGTTGTGCGGGGCCACCTCCGGGCCGGAGGCGCAGCGGCTTTACACCATGATCGATAACTTCGCCATGTTCGAAGGCGTCATCCAGAACCAACACTATACGCCGTATCAGACCTTCAAGCTCACGCCGTACTATGTCCGTAAGGAGCAGGTTGCAGAAGAACCCGCGCCAGAGCGCAAAAAGCGCTTTGCCTTTCTTTAGAATGCTAGCTTCCACCCTCCAGTATGAGGTTGTGTCGTCGCCTATTTCAAACATGTTGCCATCATTGTCATCCCCGCCTACGCGGGGATGACAATGAGCGTAAACTGACTGCTCAGGACTTTTCGCGCTTTGCCAACTCCGCCTCGATTGCGGCAATCACGGATTTAGAGGTCGGCTTCATGTTGGTCGGGAAGTAAGCGGCGAGCTTGCCGTCGGCCGAAATCAGGAATTTGTGAAAATTCCAGCCTACCGAGCCTTTTTTGCCCGCAGCGCTGTTAGCCCACTGGTAAAACGGGTGAGCGTTTGCGCCGGTCACGCTGTATTTTGCGGTCAGCGGGAAGGTTACGCCAAACGTGCCTTTGCAAAAGTTCGCGATTTCAGCGGCATCTCCTGACTCCTGATAAAAGTCGTTCGATGGCACGCCGATAACTGTCAAACCGTGATCCTTATAGGTCTGCCACAGAGTTTGCAGCCCCTCATATTGTCCCGTAAATCCGCAGAAGGATGCCGTGTTTACAACCAGAAGCACCCGACCTTTAAAATCCGACAAAGGCATCGGCTTGCCGTTGATCGCTTCGAAAGCAAATGTAAACGCCCTACCCTCGGCTTGAGGCTGCGCCTGGCCGGAGGACTGCATCAGAGCGGCGCCAACCGCCAGCCCGCCTAAAACCATCTGCTTTAGTTTCATGATCCCCTCAGCTTTAAAAATAGCGGCTCAATCGAATTGTCACGCTCATGGAACGTGGTCTAACCGTCTTTAGTTTACGAGCCGCAACCGTTCGCCGCTCAAGACTTCCAATTGCATTATTTTCATGCAAGAGGTTGGCGTAACAGTGGGGTTTATACGTTACAATTGCGGACGTGTCGCGGCGCCCCACGAAACTGCGGAGTTTGAAAAACCATGGTGGAGTTCCTGTCTCGTTTCTGGCGCAACAGCGTTGTCGGCACGTTCTTTGCCGGCGCGCTTTTCCTCCTGCCGGTTGTTCTGACGTTTTTCATTGTCACGTGGATTGTCAACCTGGTGCGTGGGCAGCTTGGGCCGGACACGTTTCTTGGCGACCTCCTCACGCGGCTCGGCATCGTCATTATTGGGCCGGAGCAAAACACATACGCCTTCTGGCTCGGCCTGGTTATTGCGCTCATAGGCATCTGGTTTTTAGGTTGGGTGGTGAAAAGCCAGGCCAAATCTATCGTTCAAGACGCCATCGACCGGATTTTTGCCCGCGTGCCGCTGATCCGCTCGATTTACAGCCCTGTTGCGCGCGTCGTGCGTCTCGCGACTAACCGCGACGGCGGCACCGGAGATTTCTCAAGCATGAGCGTAGTCTCGTGCCGTTTTTTTGGTGACGAAACTGGTGTAGACATTCTCGCGCTGCTGGCGGCACAGGAGGTTTATATCATAGGCGGGGAGCGGCGGCGCCTGGTGTATCTGCCCGCCGCGCCCATACCAATGTCGGGTGGCCTCGTGTTCATGCCCGAGGCATCCGTATTCCCGGTGCCCGAAATGAAGGTTGACGACCTATTCAAAATCTATGTCTCGCTCGGTGCGCTGGCTCCGGAAAGTATGCCCGCAAACCTCATCGTAAAAAAGGGCGAGCCTCCGGTCATGTACGCCAATGCGCCAGTCATCGTGGACACCGCGCCGACCGCTTAACTGGCACACCAGTCTCTCGTATATTTGATGCAGGCTAGCGGCGTAACGGTCGCGCTAATGTGTGCGAACACACTTACATGGACAGTTATGAAACGGGGAGGCGATTATCCGCCGCTTGACGCTTGCCATAAAGGGACAGGAAAAGCGCTATGCCGACACGCAGACAATTTACGCAAGGTTTCGCCGCAGTGCTCGCAGCCACCGCGGTGAGTTTACCACGCACCGGAGGGTCCGCGCCTGTGGCGAACAAATTTGAGATCGATCTTCCAGCAGACGAGTGGAAGAAGCGGCTTAACAAGGAGCAATATGCCGTGCTGCGCGAGCACGGCACCGAGCGGGCGGGCACCAGCCCTCTGGATAAGGAAAATCGCGCGGGGGTGTTCGCCTGCGCGGGTTGCGACCTGCCGGTTTTCAAATCCGACACCAAATATGACAGCGGCACCGGTTGGCCCAGCTTCTGGGCGCCAATCGACAACGCTATTGGCACATCGGAAGACAAAAGCTGGTTCGCCACGCGCACGGAAGTGCATTGCCGCCGCTGTGGCGGGCATCTGGGCCATGTGTTCGATGACGGCCCGAAGCCAACGGGCCTGCGCTATTGCATGAACGGCGTGGCGATGAAGTTCTCGCCCGCCGACGTCAAACCGTCTTAAGGAGATCACCCCATGAGAATGGCCTTATTCACGATAGCGGCCCTGTCTGCCCTTGCGGCGCCCTTCGCCGCGTCAGCACAAACGCCCCAGAAAACTGAGGTCGCTATTTTCGCAGGCGGCTGCTTCTGGTGCATGGAGGCGCCGTTTGACAAGCTTGAGGGCGTCATTTCCACTACATCCGGATTTGCGGGCGGCACGACGCCTAATCCGGTCTATCCAGCCACCGGCACCGATCACACGGAAGTGGTGCGCATCGTCTTCGACCCGTCCAAAGTGTCATATGACAAGTTACTGAATGTGTTCTGGCGCAACATCGATCCGCTGGACGCTGGCGGGCAGTTCTGCGACCGTGGACCACAATACCTCACAGCGATCTTCTATCAATCGGAGGAGCAGAAGCGCGTTGCCGAGGCTTCAAAGGCAGAGCTTAATGCAAACGCGAAACTTGGCGCGCCCATCGCCACAAAAATAGCGCCCGCTCTGGCTTTCTACCCTGTGCAGGAATATCATCAGGACTACTACAAGAAAAACCCGATACAGTATAAAGTCTACCGCTACAACTGCGGTCGAGACCAGCGTTTAGAGCAAGTATGGGGTGAAAAGCCTAACTCGTAGAGCCTGTCCGGTTGAGATGGAAACAGTGTGCCCCTTTTGTCATGGCCGGGCTTGACCCGGCTATCCAGTTCTTTATGGGAGGCCAATTTAAGTCTCTGGATGGCCGGGTCAAGGCCGGCCATGACCTGAGTTTATCATGTTAGGGACGGCCCAAAAATGAAGCGGCGTTGCCCATTCTTGTGATAAGCACTTGATCCACGCGCCGACCGTCCATATCCATGACTTCGAACTTATAGCTCGCGCGCTCGAACAGGTCGCCTTTTTTTGGCGCGCGGCCGAGATTGTCTATGATGAACCCGGCGATGGTTTTATAGTCAGCGTCTTCATCGAAAGCATCGACGTTCAGCGTGAGGTAAATCTCCTCGACCGGCGTCAGCCCATCCACCAGCCACGAACCATCTTCGCGCTGCACGATCTGGGCGCCTTCATCGTCCCCATAGTTGGACGGCAGCGCGCCTACGATCGCCTCGAGCCAGTCCGCCGCAGTTACGATGCCACCGGTTGTGCC
The DNA here is from genome assembly GCA_034440495.1 of Hyphomicrobiales bacterium. Lineage (GTDB taxonomy): Bacteria > Pseudomonadota > Alphaproteobacteria > Rhizobiales > Rhodomicrobiaceae > JAWXCE01. Next base: position 9,962 of record JAWXCE010000049.1, read on the forward strand.
ATACTCGTCGATTACAATCGCCATGTGGGCGTTGTTGCTTTTGAAGAGCTCAAGTGCTTTAAAACAATCTATCGATCCCGAAAGCGCAAGCACCGGCTTAACCAGTTTGCGTACCCCCTCCGCTTCGTCGACCACGCGCCAGCCAATCAGGTCTTTTGCCCGGATGGTGCCAAGCACCGTATCGAAATCGCCATCGATAACAGGATAGCGCGAATGTCCGCCTTCTCGCACCTTGCGTAGGATCGCGGCGAACGGTTCGTTTACATCGATGAAATCCACGTCTACCCGATGAGTCATGATCGAATGCACATCACGGTCGCCAAGCCGGATGATGCGCTGGATCATGTCATGCTCGGTCGCATCGATAGCGCCGCTTTCAACGCCTTCCGCGATCACGGCCTTGACCTCAGCCTCGGTAACGCGGCTGTTCTCGTAATCGCCGCGGCCCATCAGACGCATCAGCAAATGCGCAGAGCCGTCAAGAATGCGCACCACAGGTGTGAACACAATTGATATGATCCACATGGGGCGTGCGGCGAACAAAGCGAGTTTTTCCGGAGCGTTAAGCGCCAGCCTTTTAGGAACCAGCTCACCGATCACGACCGACAGATAAGTCAGCACCGTAACGACCAAGGCAACGCCCACAACCTCGCCGTGTGGATTAATGAATGAAATTCCATTCAATGGCTCAGAAAGTTTTTCCGCGATTGTCGCGCCGCCATATGCGCCGGCCATGATCCCAATCAGGGTGATTCCGACCTGTACTGTCGATAAGAAACGGCCAGGGTCTTCGGCAAGCGATAACGCCAGCAGCGCATTCTTATCCCCCGAACGGGCTTTCTGCCTCAAGAGAGGTTTGCTGGCTGAAACAACCGCCAGTTCGGATAACGCAAAAAATCCGTTAAGAGCCAGAAGTAGCAAGATAACGATTATATCGCCTGTCAACATTCGACTTTAGCATCCATATGTCTAAGTGTCGTCCGAAACGTGTCATACGATACAGCGACGCATAGTTCGTTAACAATGGCATGCATGTATCAATGTTGCGGCAAATAAGAGAGCGGCGGCTCGTTGTCCTATTGGACGTCGCTCGGGCGTCCCCGAAAATAGTCGCGGATCTGGTTTTTAAGTTCGGGGAAAAATTCATTAACTCCATAGGTAATGAGCGCTATCCCTAAAAGATAGATGATGGCCTGAGGGATGAGAAGCACGAAAACTCCGGCGGCTATCGCCATCAAGGCGCGCAATTTTCCCGTCGGCATAGGTTTGAATCCTTTTCGCGGACTTATTGAAAAATAAATGTCTATAGTACTGGCGCTTGTGTAGCGCGGGGCAATCGCACTGCAATTACGAATGCAATTGCCGTTAAAACTGTCAGCGTTGCCAAAAGTTCCTCAAACATGCGGCCTCCGCTTGCAGCGGCGATCATGGGTATAGCGGCCGCACTTGCGCCGAAAGATACAAAGTAGCGCAGCGCGTAGGCCCGCGCGCGATATTCTGCGGCAATATTGCGCGCAATCATGGCGTCATGAACGGGGATTTGGCCGAACACGCAAAACATCATGGCTGCCGCAGATATGGCCAGAAGCCAGCCATCCGCAAATGTCACCAGGGCGAGACACGGGATTTGCAACACTAAGAGAGCCGTGAGTACAGGTTTTTCCGAATAGCGGTCGATCAGCGGCCCTGCAATGAGCTGGGCGAATCCCGCGAAGAGAAACACGCCGAAAACGAAAACGCCAACGCCCGTGGCGCTGCTCGTGAGGTTAGTGAGACGTTCATCGAACAGCTTCGGCATTGCAACTGTCGTGGCGTTGAAGATCAAGCCAGCTAGCAGAATGATCGCGAACAGCCGGATAAACAATGTGCGCACCGACGGCGAGCCGAACCGGAAATCGAGAGTTCTGAAGTTGCCCACCGACTTTGGCGCCTCCATTCGGGTTCCGGTGATCGTGAAGATATAAACGAGCCCAATCAGAATAAGTACGGCGCCGGGCGCTGCAAACGCTGCGCGCCAGGATGCCAAATCCGTCAAAACCCCCGTCGTTAACGCGGCGCTGGCGACGCCGAAATTGCCGAAAAACCCATTAATACCCAAAACTCGCCCCCGTCTTGCTGTCCCGTTGACTAGCAACGCTGGCGCTATGGGGTGGTAAATTGCGGCGAAAGCACCGAGTATGCTGAGGCAAATAGCGAGTTGCAGCGGCGTTTTGGCCATAGCGGTCAGGCCGCACGCGGCGCCTGAGCCGATAAAAAACACCCCCATCATGCCATCGAGGCTCCAACGGTCGCCCAGCCATCCTGCGGGAAGCGAGCAGGCCCCGAAAGCGATGAAAGCGCCAAGCGATAGTGGCAGCAGTTCAGCGTAGGTAAGGCCGAACTCGGCTGTCATGGAAAGCGCGGCAGCGGGGAAAATGAGCATGATAAGATGGTCAAGCGCATGCCCCGCATTCAGGAAGGGTGTGCGCGAAATGGCGGTTGGCGGCAAAACAGTCGATGGCGATAACAATGGTAGCTCCCGGCAAACGAGGCAGACATCCGAATGTAGCAACCGGATGCGCCTCCGTTGATGCCGACAGGATTTTATTCGTAATATTTGTAGCTAAGGAACTTGCCGGACATGGTGATTTTCACACGGTCGCCCTTCGGGTCGGGCTTGCGCTCCATCACCATGTCAAAGTCGATGGCGGACATAATGCCGTCGCCGAATTCTTCCTCGATCAGCGCTTTCCACGCCGGGCCGTTTATCATCACCAGTTCGTAGAAGCGGTAAATCAGCGGATCGGTCGGGGGCATGGTGACGCCCGCGCCGCGCTCGGGGATTTCCGTGAGGATTTTCGCCTCCAGATCGGACAGGCCGAAAATCGGCTTGGCTTTCTCGGATTGCTCGGCGGTAAATCTCATTTGCCCGAGCAGTGCGCCGGTGACAAGCACGGGTGAACACCCGCCTATTTCCTCACAAATGGCTTTCCAGGTTAATCCCTTGGCGCGTTTGACATCCAAAATCTTCTCGGTGACTTGTTCTCTTTTCATAAATCTCTTCCTTAAAAAATCAAACGCTGACAAGCCCCGGTCGCTTGGCCGAACTATCAGGCGCGTTTTCGGCGGCTACATGCGGCCCCGGTATGCCGGGCGTCACCAGCGGCGGATGGCTCGGGTTGTAAACCTTGCCTTTCATTTCCTCGGCGAAGGTCTTGCTGCGCGTGACGAGGAAATCCACAATGTGGTTGCGAACCGCGTAGTAGGCCGGATGCTTGTGCATATCCACGCGGGTCCGTGTTTTCGGCAGCGGATTGACTACGATCTCAGCGACGACGGCGCCTGGTCCGTTTGTCATCAGCACGATGCGGTCAGCGAGGTAAATCGCCTCATCCACGTCGTGCGTTATCATGAACACCGTCTGCCCGGCCCCGATGCGACGCACCTCATCCTGTAGCGTGCCGCGCGTGAGAGCGTCGAGCGCTGAGAACGGCTCGTCCATCAGCAGGATTTTCGGCTCTATGGAAAGCGCGCGCGCGATGCCGACGCGCTGCTTCATGCCGCCGGATAACTCGGACGGTTTTTTATGCTCCGAGCCGGTGAGCCCGACAAGGTCGATGAACTTTTGCGCCTGCTCACGCACCTTCGCGGCGCCCCAGTTCCGCCAGCGCGAAGTCACGGCGTAGGCGACGTTACCCATCACCGAGCGCCACGGCAGCAGCGCATGGCCCTGGAAAATCACGGCGCGGTCAAGGCTAGGGCCGGAGATGGCTTTGCGATCAACGATGACAGCGCCGGTAGAGGGCTCGTCCAAACCGGCAAGGATGTTGAGCACGGTGGTTTTACCGCAACCGGAATGTCCGATGACGCAGACAAAGTCGCCCTTGTCGATGGACAGCCACAAATCCTCGAAAATCGTGGTTTCTCCGCCGCCCGGCTTTGGATAGCGCTTGGCGATGCCTTCGATGGAGATAATTTTTTCTGTCATGGATCAATCCGGATAGCTGACGGCACGGCCAAACCGGGCCAGCATTTGGTCCAGCAACATACCCGTCAGGCCGATGAGTAAAATGGAGATTATCACATTAGCAATGGAGAGGTTGTTCCACTCGTTCCAAACGAAATAGCCAATACCGGTGCCGCCCACGAGCATCTCCGCCGCCACGATCACCAGCCATGCGATGCCAATGGAAATGCGCATGCCGGTAACGATGGTAGGCGCCGCGGCGGGCAAAATTACCGTGAAGGCAAGGCGTAGAGGCGAGACCTCCAAAGTGCGCGCCACGTTCAGCCACTCCTTGCGCACCGCCGAGACGCCGAACGCGGTGTTGAGCAGCATCGGCCAGACGGAGCAGATGAAGATGACGAAGATGGAGGAAGTGCTCGAATCCTTGATGGTGTAAAGCGCCAGCGGCATCCACGCGAGGGGTGAAACCGGTTTCAGCACTTGAATGAACGGGTCGAACGCGCGATTGAGTAGCGGCGACATGCCGATGACGAAGCCGACGGGAATAGCGACGGCGACAGCCAGCAGATAACCCAGCAGCACGCGGCCAAGCGAGTAAGCGAGTTGAATGCCCAGCCCTTTGTCGTTCGGCCCCTTGTCGTAAAACGGGTCGCTCAAATGCTCCCAGATTTTAGCGGCCACCTGACCGGGCGTCGGGAACGCGGAGGCGCCCTCCGTGGCCGTCTTGCCCATCAGCTTCGCATACTCCGGATCCAGGCCCGTAGAGACGCCGCCACCCATCGTCGAAAGCTGCCAGATTCCGATGAAAGAGCCAAAAATTATCAACGAAAGCGCAGCGCCGCGGACTTTGGGCGAACCCAGCAACCAATCCATGCAATTCCTTTTAGTAGCCTGCTCGACGCTTCTGTAAGCATTCAAACTTCGCGCCAGCCTTTCCGCCGGCGCGACGTCTGGGCGACTTACGCCTTTTTGATTTTGAAGCTGGCGAGATATTCCTCGGGCTTTGATGGATCGAACGGCTTGCCCATGACGCTGAAGGTTTTTGTCGTGGACGTTGGCGGGGTCAGCCCAGCCTCCTTCATTAGCTTGGTTGCGTCCGTCGCAAGATAGACCCGCTTGGCTACCTCCGCGTAGTTCACCTCACCTTTGATCTGCCCCCAGCGCTTCATCTGGGTCAAAATCCAGATGGCGAAGCTTTCATAGGGGAACGGGTCGAAATCTATCCGGTTCGGGGCTTTGACGATATTGCCTAAACCGTCCGCGAATGTGCCGGTTAGGATTTGCTCGACCACGATCAGGGGCTGGTTGAGGTAATTGGCCGGAGCGATGGCCTCGGCGATCTGCTTACGGTTTTCGGCCTTGGCCGCGAAGGCCGTCGCCTCGATGATGGATTTGAGGAGCGCGCGATAAGTGTTCGGCATCGTGGTGACGAACTCCTGGCTCGCGGCGAAAGCGCAACATGGATGTCCTTCCCACAAATCCTTGGAGAGAATGTGAATGAACGCCACGTTCTCGTAAACGGCGCGCTGGTTGACCGGGTCGGGCGCCAGGAAGCCGTCGATGTTGTCCGCCTTCAGGTTGGCGACCATCTCGGGTGGCGGCACCGCGCGGATGGAAACGTCCACGTCCGGATCAAGCCCAGCCTCCGCAAGGTAATAGCGAAGCAGGTAGTTGTGCATCGAGTAATCGAAAGGAATGGCGAAGCGGAAGCCTTTCCAGTCCTTGGGATTGCGCTTGTCCTTGTGCTTCAGCGCTAACGTAATGGCCTGACCGTTGATGTTCTCCACCGCTGGCATGGTGAAGGGGACGGGGTTTGAGCCAACGCCGAGCGAAATCGCCAGCGGCATCGGCGATAACATGTGCGCCGCGTCATACTCCTTGTTCAGCGTCTTGTCGCGAATGACGGCCCAACCAGCGGTTTTCACCACTTCGACGTTGAGCTTGTTCTTGGAGTAAAAACCCATCGGCGCCGCCATGATGATTGGCGTGGCGCAGGTGATCGGGATAAAGCCGATTTTGAGGTCAGCCTTTTCGAGTGGCCCGGTATCGGCGAAAACTTCGGTTATCGCGCCGAGTGGCAAAAACTGCGAAATGGCAACGAGAGCAGTGGTGGCCCCCACGGTGCGCAGGAAATTACGGCGCTCATTGTCGTCCGGGAACACGGCTCGCACCACAGCGCTTTCAACTGCGCGCGAAATACGGCCGTCTTCGCCGAGAGCGGCAGCGGCGTCATGCTCCGCCTGGCTTCCGTGATTGCCGCAATTACAGCCTGATTTTTTGAGGTGATTATTCGGATTGAACGGATCGTCAAACATCGACATCTGCGGTGCTCCCCATTGCCTTATGGAATGGGGATAGCAACGCTTGTGCCAGATGATCGTTTGGTTAGAAAAGCTAGACGAACGTTCTATTTATTTATCATAAGCCTAGCAGAACAAGATGCACTAAGTGCTTGTTATACTATAACATGTTGAGATAGATTGGCTTTATTGCATGCACTAGACCTATGTCCGCCTAATTTTTAGGCAAGATCAACTTTCACCCGTCCTTAGCAACACCACGGATGACTCTTTCTCAAACAGATGTCCCGCGCGGTCGCGCTTCGCCGCAATGTATGCCGAGTTGTGACCATTAGCGCGTGCAATCACCCTTTGCGTGGTGATGACATCCAGGCCGCCATCCTTAAGCGCATCGATTTTAAGCGGATTGTTGGTCATCAGACGGATGGTCGTAAAGCCAAGCCGGCGTAGCATTTCCGCCGCCATATCAAAACGGCGGTGATCGTTTTCAAAGCCGAGAATTTCGTCCGCGTCAAAGGTGTCATGCCCTTGATGCTGCAAACCATAAGCACGAATTTTATTAGCGATGCCGTTGCCCCGGCCTTCCTGATCAAGATAAAGGAGAATGCCGCCGCCAGCCTCGGCCATGCGCTGGACTGCGCCGCGCAGTTGGTCGCCGCAATCGCATTTCAGGCTCCCAAACAGGTCGCCGGTAAGGCACGCGGAATGGATTCGCACAAGGACGGCTTCGCCCGGCGCAGGTTTGCCAATCACAACAGCGATCTGATCGCGCATGCCCTCCCCACCGCGAAACACAACAAACTCGCAGTTTTCGACGCCTTGGAGTGGCACAAGGGCCCGCGAAGCTAATCGGAGGGTGTCAACAGCGCCTGATTCAAACGTTGCAATTGCGCTGGCTTTCACCTGAGCAAAATCCTCGCGCGCAGAGCTATCGAGGTCGACCACAATGGCTGCGGGCAAAAGCAAACTAAGTCGCACAAATTCTAGTGCAGCCTGCTCGGCGACAGTTGCAGCGGTGACATTAAGGTCAAGAGAGGTGTCTTTGGCCAGAACAAGTTCTTCGATTGTGCCTAGCGATAATTCACCAACGGAGACTGCGCCCGCAGTTTTCACCTCATTCTTCATGTGGCGCAAACGTGCAGGCGTTAACAACAAGCGCATATGTGGGTTTGTCGCCCTCACGGCGGCAAACAGACCCGCGTCAAGGGTTTCAAAAGCGGCGACAAGCATTTGCCCACCATCGTGCTGCAATATAACAGGACGTCCCGACCGCAACTCAGAGAGCCCGCGTTCTATCGCCAATCGTTCAGGATCGCCCAGCAGCAGCCGAAAGTTGATGTTAGTCATTTATTAGGCTCCTGCTGAAAAGCGTTTGCGGGGAATCCCGGCTGTCGCTTGCGCTATTTAAGGCGAGCATTAGGATTTAGGCACCGTGATGGCGCATTAAAAAGCGGAAAAAAAAACATTCTACCCGCCATTTCGTTCCTGAAATTCTTTAGCAGCCGAATATGGCTTCTACCCGCACAGCCCGGCTTTAGACGCTTCTCAAATGTAAAATCTTCGTCATGTAGGTAATAAATGGTTAGTCTGCGGTAGTTGAATGCTGCATGAATAAGACTTGGAGGCCTGCGGCATGAGTGCGATGAAAGCAAATACGGGATATTCCCCGGTAGCGAAATTTCTGCATTGGGTAATCGCCGCTTGCGTTATTTTTCTCGTCCCAGCCGGGCTGATCATGGCGAATGTGCCGGGTCTCGATACGCTGTACAACTTGCACAGATCGATCGGCGCGACGGTGCTGGCGCTCATGACGGCGCGCATTGGCTACAGACTGGTGCATGGCGTTCCTGAACCGGAATCGTCACTTACGCCGTTTGAGCGCTTAGCGTCCCAGACAGCGCACATCGCACTTTATGTTTTACTCGTTGTCATCCCGATCGCCGGATGGGCAGGCGCATCGTCTTACGGCGCAAAAATCATGGTGTTCGGGCTGTTCGAATTACCGCCAATCGCGGCTGTCGACACCACCGAAAACAAGCAGGTGGCCACGCAAATCCTGCAAACTCACGGCTATTTGGCGCTGCTCGCGACGGCAATCATCGCGGTGCATATTGGTGCAGCCCTGCGCCACCATTTCATCAAGCGCGATGGCGTTTTGCAGAGGATGGCGCCTTAAGCGGGGAGCGCCAAAATGTCCTGATGCCCAACGACGCAGCCGCTTGCGTTGCGACGGTGAGCAAGCCAACCGGCTATGATCGCGGCGTCCACCAGCCCAGTTTCCGTCGCAGCTTGCGTGGCGCCCTGCGTCAGCGCCTCGATCAAGGCGGATTGCTCAGCGGCGATGCGCCAGGGGCTGTCTGCTTTCTCCAAGGTATAGCCCAAGGCGGAGAAAGCGCGCGACAGATATCCAGCCGCATCCGGTCCGGCCGATACGCCGAAGCCTTTGTCGGTTTTTTGATGCGCGTGGAAAGCAGCGAGCATCGCGGCGTCGGCCTCGTGTGGCGGCGTCCACTCCTCGCGCCCGTCATAGGTGAGCGCGGCGTAAACTGCGGTGCGGCGCGTGGCGACGGTTTGCGAGAACAAGTCGATCCATTGCGGAGAAACCAGATCGAATAACGCTGAAGCTGTAATGAGATCAGGCGCGGCGTCCGTTACAACATACATGTCGGACACCAGATTGATCCGCTCGAAATGAACGCGCAGGGTTTTGCCGTACCAAGTCAGCACAAGCGCAGCGCCATCATCCGCCGCGTTCTGCGCCCAGGCGGAGAGACGCGCGCGGGCGGCGGCGAGCAATGCGGCGTCATAATCGTAAAGCCTCCACGTCTGGCGGTTGGGCAGCATCGCCGCCACGGCCCGCACGGTGGAGCCGGTTCCACACCCCAGATCGGCGACTGTAATTTCATCGCGGTCAGCGAACGCGAGGCGCAGCTTGCCCAGAAGCGATGCGGCGCGCGCGAGCATGTCCGCCGATTCGCGCAACGCCAGCCAATCGGCTGAAAAACTCATCGTGCAATCTCCCGAACAACGTCTGCGATTTTCGCCGCCGTATCGCTCCAGCTTGGCAATGTCTGTGCATGCTCCCAAGCGCCGTCAGAATAACGACGCCGCAAACTGGCGTCGGTTAATAGTTTGCGCACCGCGTCGGCGAAGGCTGACGTATCATCGGGCGCAACCAGTATGCCCGCCTCGCGCGGCATGGTTTGCGCGGTTGCGCCGCCCGCGCACGCGACGATGGGCAGGCCCCGCGCCATCGCCGCCGCATAGGCCATGCCGTACCCCTCATAGCGCGAGGCCAGCACGAACAGGTCTGCGCCAGCATATAGCGCGCCCAAATCCTCCTCGCTGACTGCGCCCGCCAGCCGGATGCGGGTTGCGAGGCCTTCGTGGTGAATCGCCGCGCACACGGCAGCGGCGGTTGCGGGATCGCGGTCTGTCGCGCCTGCGATGGTGCATCGCCATGGCAGATCGGATACTTGGGCGAGCGCGGCAACGAGCACATCATACCCTTTGCGCGCCGATAACGTGCCGACAGCGGCGAGGTGCGGAATATCCCCACCACCCGTCGCGCGCGCCGCCCGCTCCGTGCCAGGCTCGGCGACGGTGAGCCTATCCGGACTCACGGCATAATCGGCGATCAGCGTTTCGGCGGTCGTTTGGCTGGTGACAACGACCCGCGTAGCGAGAGTTAGCGCGGCGCGTTCACTCTTGTAAAGCAGCGCCCGGCCCTGAGCGTTCAGCCCGGTTTCGAGCGCGAGCGGATGGTGCGTCAACGCGACGATGGGGCCGCGCACAGCCTTGATGACCGCCTCCGGCATCGCGCCAAACGCAAGACCATCGATTATCACAACGCCTTCAGCGCCGCCAAGCTGCCGCGCCGTTTCCTTCAGATCGCTGCTGGACGGAAACGGATAGCCTCCGGGCAAAGGCAAATGCTCCACCTTAACCCCAGCGCTCCGCCATTCCGCCAGTACGGCGCGCGCATACGCGTAACCGCCAGTTGGCGCGTTGACGTCGCCGGGAATGGCAAACGTGAAGCGCGTCACGCGGTGAGTGGCCCCTCGAACCACGCCCTAGCGATATGGCTCTCGTGCAGGGTTACACGCAAGCGGATGAGGCCCCGCCCTTCCGCGCCCAGATCGCCTGCTTTGATGGCTTCCTGAAAGCGGTCATAGATGTAGCGGCAGAGAAATTCCGTGGTGGTCAGCTTGCCCTCAAACTGCGGCAGCGCGTCGAGGTTGGCATAATTGACGGGCTTCAGAATGGTTTTCAGCACATCGGACGCGCGGCCGATATCGACCACAACATTTTGCTGCGTCAGGACTTCGCGGAAAAACGTCACGTCCACGATAAAGGTGGCGCCGTGCATGTTCTGCGCCGGGCCAAAGTATGGATCGGCGAAGCTGTGGGCGATCATGATGTGATCGCGGACTTCAAGAGCGTACATGGCGTTTCTCCAATCGGTTCAGAGCCGTTCCCGAAAAGTGTTACGCGGTTTTCGGACGAGAACGGCTCTATTTATAACTCTAGAGCCGATTCACCCGATTTGATTGAGTGGTTCAAATCGGGATCGGGTCTAGTATTTTACGACGGTGGCGAGGCCCGGCGCGCCCGACGCCAGAATTTGGGGCAGTTTCTGCGGCAAGTCCTCAAACGCGACTTCATCCGTAATTAGCGCATCGAAAACCGGATCGGCAAGCAGCGATAGCGCGGCTTCCATCCTGCGGCGGTAAGGCCAGCGCGGGCGGCGCGCCGGCGAAACGCTTCCAACCTGCGAGGAAATGATCTGCAACCTGCGGCTATGAAACGCTCCGCCCAATGCAATGCTGGCTTGCTCCGCGCCGAACCAGCTCACCTCCACGATGCGCGCCTCAAACCCCGCTTTCTCGATAGCCAGATTAAGCCCTGTGGCGCTTGCGCTGGTGTGAAAGATCACGTCCGCCTCGCCTTGTGCATCTGCGGGCAGGGAGAATTTTGCACCCATAGGCTCGGCCAACCGCTCCCGATCGGAATTGATGTCGATCACGATTACGTTTGCGCCTGGCAATCGCGCGCAGATCGCGGCAATAAGCAGCCCTAGCAATCCTCCGCCGATCACCAGGATTTGATCGGCTGGCCCAGCGCCTGAGTCCCATACGGCATTAAGAGCCGTTTCCATGTTCGCTGCGAGCGCGGCGCGGCGCGGCGGAACATTTTTGGGGATAAAAGCCAGCGCATCGGCCTTAATCTCAAACATGTTCTGGTGCGGATAAAGGCAGAACACCTTGCGTCCGATAAGGGCTTGCGGCCCACTCTCGACAACCCCGGTCACGGCATAGCCATACTTTACCGGGAACGGGAAGTCGCCCTGCTGAAACGGCGCCCGCATGCGCGTCCATTCGCTTTCGGGCACGCGGCCCTCGAACACCAACCGTTCCGTGCCACGGCTTATGCACGACCACTCCGAGCGCACCAGCACGTCCGCCTTCGGATTGTCACGATTCCGTTCTAGCGCCAAATCTGTGGGGCGAATCTCCGCCTTGTGCGTTGCAGTGTAAAACAACGCGCGAGCCGCATCCAATTGCCGTGCTGACGTTTTTTCAATCATTCATGACCTGTTCACAACGCAAGCCGCAGAAATCGGGCGCTTTCTTTTGCCGCACTGCAACCCAGCCCCAATGGTAAAGGCAGACCATGACGCAAATAACAACACAAAACACGCTGTCCGACGCCGCATTATCAGATGACGGGCCTATGACTCCGGCTGGCTTGCAATCCTACTCCGAATTAATCAGGCGGCGCATCCTCGTCGGCGTGCTGAATATTTCCACCATTTCAGTGCTGGCCTACGCTTTCGCGCTGGTGCTCGGCTCCAACACCTGGACATGGCTCGACATTGGCATTTATACCTGCATCATGATCGGCCTGCCCTGGACTGTCATCGGGTTCTGGAACGCGATCATCGGTCTCATTCTCCTGCATGGTCGCAAAGACGGTTTGGTGCAGGTCGCGCCGCATGCGGCCGCTGGAAATAACCGCGACCCATTGCGTCAACGCACCGCAGTCTTGATGACGCTGCGCAATGAAAACCCGGCGCGCGCCTTCAAGCGTCTTCGCATCGTCCGCGCCAGCCTGCTCGCCACTAGCGAGGAACGCGCGTTTGATTACTTCGTTCTGAGCGACACGTCGAAGCCCGAAGTCGCGGCCGACGAGGAGCGGCTGTTCGAGGAATGGAGGGCTAAAGTTGGAGACAGCGCTCGCATCACCTACCGCCGCCGGACGGAGAACAAGGGTTACAAGGTCGGCAACGTGCGGGATTTCATCGACCGATGGGGCGCCAACTACGAATGCATGATCCCGCTCGATGCCGACAGCCTGATGTCCGGCGACGCCATCGTGCGCCTCGCGCGCATCATGCAGGCTTATCCGCGACTTGGCATCCTGCAGACGCTCGTGGTAGGCGCGCCATCGACCAGCGCGTTCGCGCGCATTTTCCAGTTCGGCATGCGCCACGGAATGCGGTCTTACACGATGGGTTCCGCCTGGTGGGCGGGCGACAACGGGCCGTATTGGGGCCACAACGCCGCCGTGCGCATAAAGCCCTTTGCAGATCATTGCACGCTGCCCGTGCTCCCCGGCAAGCCGCCGCTCGGCGGCCATGTTTTGAGCCACGATCACATTGAGGCGGCCATGATGCGCAAGGCGGGCTTTGAGGTGCGCGTGCTCCCCGTCGAAGGCGGTTCGTATGAGGATAACCCGCCGACCATCCTCGATTTCACGCAGCGCGACCTGCGCTGGTGTCAGGGCGTCATGCAATACTGGCGGCTGATCGGGCTGCCCGGCCTGAAGCCCTGGAGTCGTTTTCAGATCGGCTTCACCATTTTGATGTATCTCGGCGCGGCCGCCTGGATGATGATGATCGCGCTATTCGCAGCCAAGGCGTTTGAAGGTGAGTTCGGCAACTTGCACGTCGAACTCGGCATAGCGCTGTTTTTCACCATGTTCATGATGAGCCTGACGCCGAAAATCGCCGGGCTGCTCGACATCGCGCTTACCGATGGCGGCATGCGGCGCTATGGCGGGCCGGTGCGATTCACCGCCAGCGCCTTGCTTGAAATCGTGTTCTCGATGCTGCTTTCACCCATCGCGTCACTGCGGGTGACGATTTTCATGGTGAGCGTCCTGTTCGGACGCGCGGTGATCTGGGGCGGACAGAACCGCGACACTTACGGCCTCTCTTGGATGACAGCCGCGCAAGGGTTGTGGCCACAGATGCTGTTTGGCTTCTCAATCCTTGCGATTCTGCTGACCTATGCGCCGGGCGCAATCATCTGGGCCATGCCATTGCTCGCCGCGTTCCTGCTTGCTGTCCCATTCGCGGTGCTGACCGCATCGCCGCGCTTCGGCGAAATGCTGACGCGGGCGGGTTTGTGCGCCATCCCCGAGGAATACGACATGCCGCCGGAAATCGGCGCTCTCGGCGGGCCGGATATCAACGGCGGCGCGGCGATGGGGGGCATCGGTGAACGGCTGGCCGCCTAAACATAATATCGGCGCGGCGGCGGGCATTGGCCGGTCGCTGCGGCAGTATTACGGCGACACGACGCGGCTTGCTTCCATGGCCGCGCTTTACGCGCAGTTTGTGAAGCCGGGCGACCTCGCCTTCGACATCGGCGCGCATGTGGGCAATAGGGTCGCGGCGTTTCTGGCCCTGGGCGCGCGCGTCGTGGCGGTGGAGCCGCAGCCCGCCGCCTTCCGGGTTTTGCGGCGGCTGTATGGCCAAAACCCGTATGTGACCCTCGTGCATGCGGCGGTAAGCGATGCGCCCGGCGCGCTCACCATGCGCTTGAACACGGCAAACCCCACCGTCTCCACCGCATCGCTCGAGTTCATAGCCAGCGCGGACGGCGCGCCCGGCTGGGAGGGGCAGCGCTGGGATGCGGAGATTACAGTCGAGGCGCTGACGCTCGATCAGCTCATCCGCCGCCACGGCCGCCCATCGTTCGTCAAGGTGGATGTGGAGGGGCTGGAGGATAAAGTGCTTAGCGGTCTGTCGCGGCCTCTACCCGCGCTGTCGTTCGAGTTCACCACCATCCAGCGCGACGTGGCGCGCGCGTGCCTCGCCGAACTGGCGCGGCTCGGCGCTTACCGTTTCAACGCCGCGCTCGGCGAGAGCCAGCGCCTCGAATTCTCCGCGCCTGTCGACGCCGGCGCCATCGCGTCTTGGCTCGACGCATTGCCCCTAGATGCGAACTCCGGCGACATCTACGCCACATTGAATCAAATGAAAGGATAGCTCCTATGTATGAGCAAAATCCAATTTCTGAAATTCAGCGCGACATCAGCGAATTAAAATATAACGTCGTTCCTTCTATGGAGCGCAATATTGCTGAAACACTTTATGAGATAGCTAAAGGCATTGGAAAGAATGCTGATATTACAGTAATGCTGCTTGCAGCGAACTTAGCTATTTCAGTGATAGTCCTGCTGATAGTTATCTTCAAATAACATTACTTTTTAACTCTCTCATAGGCTGCTAATGCGGCGGCGCGGGCTTTGGCGTGATCGACGACCGGCATGGGATACGTGTCGCCGAGCCTCACGCCAGCGCGGGCGAGAGCGGCGGGCGCGGCGAGCCATGGCGCGTGTATGGTCTTGCTGTCGAGCTTTGTCAGCTCGGGGACGAAGCGGCGGATATAGCCGCCCTCCGCGTCGAACTTCTCGCTTTGGAGCGTGGGGTTGAAAATACGGAAGTATGGCGCGGCGTCGGCGCCGGAACCCGCCACCCACTGCCAGCTTGCCGCGTTGTTGGCAAGATCGGCGTCCACCAGCGTATCCCAGAACCATGCCTTGCCCTCGCGCCAGTCGATCAGCAGGTGCTTAATCAGGAATGACGCCACGATCATACGCACGCGGTTGTGCATCCAACCAGTCTCCCAAAGCTGGCGCATGCCCGCATCCACGATTGGATATCCGGTGCGGCCACGCCGCCAGGCTTCCAAACCTTGCTCATTTTGCGTCCATGGAAATGCGTTGAACTCCGGCCGGAATGCCGCTTCGGGTAAGTGCAGGTGGTGAAACAGGAGCTGGTATGAAAACTCGCGCCATATTAGCTCGCGCAGATACGATTCCGCGCCTTTACGCCCCTCAGGGGCTGCTTCGGACGCGGCGCATACTGCGTGCCAGATCTGATGCGGGCTGACTTCGCCGAACGCCAGATAGGGGGAAAGCCTCGATGTCCCGCTGACATCCGGTAAATTACGGGTATCGCTGTAACCGCGCATGATGGTTTTCATAAAATCGTTCAGCCGCGCTTCGGCGCCGCGTTCGCCTGGTGCCCATGTTTCCCGCATCCCGCCCGCCCAGTCGGGCTTTGTCGGCTCCAGACCCCAAGCTTCTAGCGCGTCGCTTTCCGGCCAAACCGCTGGAGCATCCAGTTTTGTGGCAGCCGGGCGAGGCTGGCGAGGTGTAGCGCGTGCTAGGCAAGTTTTGTAGTAGGGCGTGAAAACCTTGAAAGGTTCACCGGATTTATTCATTACCTCTTCCGGCTCAAAGAGCAGATGCCCGCCAAAGCGGCGACACTCCACGCCATCCTCCCCGAGTGCGCCTTTTAAGCTCGCCTCGAACGGGCGAATGAACGGCTCGTAGCCGCGCGTGAAATACACCGCCTGCGCGTTGCATTCTTTGGCTAGCGCCCGCAATGCCTCAGCCGTATCGCCCGAACGGAGTAAAAGCCGGGAGCCGCGCTTTTGCAATTCCTCGTCAAGCGAGCGCAAACTTCCCGCCAGCCACCACCGTGAGGCTGCGCCAAGCGCCCACTTGCCGCCCAGTTCCGTGTCATGAACATGAACCGGGATGATTGGCCGACCACTCGCGACGGCCGCGTCGAGCGCCGGATGATCCGCCAGCCGCAGATCGCGGCGAAACCAGACGATAACAGGGGATTGCGGCATGGCGGCACCTTTTTGATCGTTGCTCACGACTTACGCCTGGAGCCTCGCGAATGACCATGCCATTTGCAAAATTCATGGCCGTCATCCCCATGCAGCTTTGAATTCCGGCCCGTCCGCGTTACCATCAATCCCTCAAATCAAAATGCATCTCCAAGGCTTTCCCGAAATGTCCGAGGTTGAAATCCACGCCGTTGAAACAGAGCTTGACCCGCCATTTTTGGTCAGCGGAGCACAAACGCAAACCGCGCCCTATGTGTTCAACTCGCCCCATAGCGGCATGGTTTACCCACGGTCGTTTATCGAGGCGTCGCGGCTGACCCATCGCGCCTTGCGCAAATCCGAAGACGCTTATGTAAACGAGCTGTTTGGCGACGTCACTGCGCTCGGGGCCGTGCTGATGCAGGCGCATTTCCCGCGCGCGTATCTGGACGTGAACCGCGAGCCTTACGAACTCGATCCGGTGCTCATTCAGGGCAAGATGCCCGATTACGCCAACACGCATTCGGTGCGCGTCATCGGCGGGCTTGGCACGATCGCGCGCATGGTGAACGATCAGGAGGAGATTTACCGGGAGCCCATGCAACTGGAAGCGGCGCTCACGCGCATAAGGCTGCTATATGATCCCTATCACGCGGCGCTTTCCGAAGCGCTCCAGCAAACGCAGAGGCAATTTGGGTTTAGCTGCCTGATCGATTGCCACTCCATGCCATCGCAGCCGCACGGCTCCGGATATCAGCCGAAAGTCGATTTTGTTCTCGGCGACCGTCACGGGACTTCATGCGCACAGACGATGGTCCGTTTTGTCGAGGCGACATTAAAAGCGTGGGGTTTTACCGTCGCGCTTAACAAGCCCTACGCGGGCGGATATATCACCGAGCGCTACGGCCGCCCTAAGCTCGGCGCGCATGCATTGCAGATCGAGATTAACCGCGCGCTTTATATGGATGAGAACAGCCTCGTGAAGCGCGGCAGTTTTGAAGTCATAAGGGCAAAGCTGACGCTGCTGGCGCAGCGGCTCATTCAAAATGCGGATGAAATTCTGCTGCAAGTCCGGCGGGCGGCTGAATAAGCGGGCTTGACGAAAATACCTTAATGCGCTTTTCTCACTACAAAAAAAGAGGCCGTCCGAAATGATCGAACGGCCCAAGTCTAGGGAGGAAACGCCCAAGGAGGGCAGCGATAACTTCCAAGAAGCTATCGCACTGCAATAATATGCCATCGCACCGCACAAAACACAAGAGTCCGGTTTGGCTCATTCTGTCGCATGAAATTAATGATGTATTTTCGCAACTGAGCGTATTGTTGGAAAATGATAAGCGCAAAACCAAGCATTAAACAAAAATTTTAGCTGTATCATTTTAGGAAAGCTGTTGCTGAACCAAGAGCGAACTAAGTCGGAAGCTTTCCTGCATGAACTGGCGGATGCATCCGGACGGTTAATACTGCCTTATTTTCGCAACGCGGGTGCAATCGACAACAAGTTACAGGGCGCAGATTTTGACCCGGTGACAGAGGCGGATCGCGGTGCCGAGAGACTCATCCGTGACATGATCGCCGTGCGCTTCCCTGATGACGGCGTTATAGGCGAGGAATTCCCCGACACGCAAACCGACGCCGAACGGCACTGGATCATCGACCCCATCGATGGCACCCGCGCGTTCATTATGGGTTTGCCGACATGGGGCACCCTTATCGGCTTGACACAAGCCGGCGCGCCAAGGCTCGGCATAATGAACCAACCCTATACGCGCGAGCGCTTCTGGGGCGGAGGCGGGAGCGGCGCCTCCTATTTCCGCGACGAACACGGAGAGCGAACGTTGCGCACGCGCCAATGCGCCACGCTTAACGCCGCCATCGTTTGCACCACGACTCCTGACATGTTTGCGCCCGGCTATGAGATCGAAATGTTCGAACGCATTTCGCACGGCGCGCGGATGCGGCGCTTCGGTGGCGACTGCTACGCCTATTGCCTGCTCGCTATGGGCCTGGTGGATGTGGTGATCGAGGCCAGCCTGAAGCCGTTCGACATTATCCCGCTAATCCCCATCATTAAAGGCGCGGGGGGCGCTGTCTCCGGCTGGGACGGTGGCTTTGCTGAGAATAACAGCCGTATTATCGCCTGCGGCGATTCGCATCTCCATGAAGACATCCTGAAAATGCTTGCCGCTTAGACATGCGACCCTGCGCTTTTAGCCATCATTCTCCCGCGTAAAGAAAGTGCGGGTAAGCGCAGGCGGCATAACCCCAATCTTGATCTAATGACTTATTTATTTTTTTATAATTTCAGTTTTAGCTTATGTTAACTCGCCGTTCGCGCGGCAAACGTCAGTTTCCCAATAAAAGCTCATAAACAAGCAGAGAGCGGCGTATTATGTGCGCAAGCCAACACCGACAGTTTTAAGACGAAAAGCAAAAAAAAAGGAGGCGCCAGTTGCGTATGCGGGCGAGAGATGAAGTCGATCTACAAGCCGTTCCGGTTTATGGCCTATCTGTAATCAGGAATAGCAGCGCCGCCGAACTGATCGAGGCCGCTATCCGCCGTGGCGAAGGCCACCTGACCTCGACTGGCTCCTTCAGCGTTGAGACTGGCGCGCATACCGGCCGTTCCGCCGCCGATAAGTTTATCGTGCGAGATGCGGCGACGGACGACGTGATCTGGTGGGACAACAACAAGCCCATGACACCCGCCGCGTTCAACGCGCTTCACGCCGACATGCTGGACTATGCACGCGATAAGCAGCTTTACGCGCAGGATTTATTCGCGGGCGCTGACGCGGCCCATCAGATCTCGGTGCAGGTGCTCTGCCAGTATGCCTGGCATGCGCTGTTCATTCAGCATCTGCTGATCCGCCCGGATACGGCGGCGCTCGCTAGCTTTACGCCCCGCCTCACAATTATCGACTTGCCCGATTTCAAAGCGGAGCCTCGCCATGGCGCCCGCAGCGAAACCGTGATCGCCTGCGATTTCGAGCGCGGCCTCGTTCTGATTGGCGGCACCTCCTATTCGGGCGAGATCAAAAAATCGGTATTCAGCTACCTGAATTACGCGCTTCCGCCCAAGTGCGTCATGCCGATGCACTGCTCCGTTAATGATGGCGAAGGCGGCGCGGCCGTTTTTTTCGGGCTATCCGGCACCGGCAAGACAACCCTTTCCGCCGATCCGGCCCGCACGCTCATCGGCGATGACGAGCACGGCTGGAGCGCCGACGGCCTGTTCAATTTCGAGGGCGGGTGCTACGCGAAAACCATTCGGCTTACGCCAGAGGCCGAGCCGCAAATTTACGCCGCCGTCAACCGCTTCAGCGCAGTGCTTGAAAACGTCGTGCTCGACGTGGAGCGCCGGCCGGACTTTGATGACTCCAGCCGGACGGAGAACACGCGCGGCGCCTATCCCCTAAGCTTCATTCCGGGAGCAAGCGCCACGGGCCGGGCCGGACATCCACGCAACATCGTCATGCTGACGGCGGATGCGTTCGGCGTGCTGCCACCCATCGCCAGGCTTTCAGCAGAGCAGGCAATGTATCACTTTCTCTCTGGCTACACCGCGAAAGTAGCGGGCACCGAAAAAGGCGTGAGCGAGCCGCAGGCGACATTCTCCACGTGCTTTGGGGCGCCGTTCATGCCGCGCCACCCCAGCATTTACGGCAATCTGCTGCGCGAGCTGATCGGGCGACACGGCGTTAGTTGCTGGCTCGTCAACACCGGCTGGACGGGCGGCAAACATGGCGTTGGCCGCCGCATGTCCCTTATCGCCACGCGCGCGCTGCTTTCGGCGGCTTTAAGCGGAGGCTTCTCCGGCGCGCCCATGCGCGTTGATCCGATATTTGGTTTCGAGGTTCCGCTTGAGTGCACAGGGGTTGACGCGCACATTCTAAATCCGCGCGAAACGTGGACGGATGCACAAGCATACGACCTTCAAGCTGCAACCCTTGCAAACATGTTTGCCGTTAACTTTACGAAGTTTGCAGCGTTTATGGATGCGGACGTTAAATCCGCAGGGCCGCTTACACAGATGGCGGCTGAGTAACCGCGTAACCATCCGTCTACATTGTGTCCGCCAGCATCGATTTACGTTTGGCGGCCGCCTCGCTTGCTCTAAGAGTTAGCCACGGCAACTTTCAAAGGCGGGGCATGGCGTTTCTCGGTTCTTTCAACGCGAAATGCGCGGACGCACTCAATTGGCTAAGCGCCACGAGGAAGCGTTCCATTGCGCTTCTGGTGGTGCTGTGTTGCTGCCTTTATATCCCGGGCCAGGCATCGTTGCCTGTCACCGATCGCGATGAGGCGCGGTTTGCGCAGGCCACCAAGCAGATGCTGGAGACGGGCGATTTCATCGACATCCGGTTTCAGGACGTGCCTCGCTACAAGAAGCCCGTCGGCATCCACTGGCTGCAATCCTTAAGTGTCGCCGCATTCGGCAACGAGGCGCGCAACAACATCTGGGCCTATCGCATCCCTTCACTCATCGCGATGATCGCGGCGGCCCTGCTAACGTGGTGGGCGGCGCGGCCCATTTTCGGACGCGAAACGGCGCTGCTTGCCGCCATTCTACTCGCGAGCGCCATCACGGTGAGTTTCGAGGCGCGCATCGCTAAGTCCGACGCGGTGTTGTTCGCGCTTATCATTCTGGCTCAAGGCGCTTTCGCCCGCATTTTCCTGCTCTATAAAAAGCGCTCGGAGATGGTAGGCGTCGCCGCCACGTTCTGGGTGGCGATGGGCGCGGCGATCCTCGTCAAAGGCCCCGTGGCGCCAGCCGTTCTGGCGCTGACTGGCGCTGCGCTGGCGATCATGCATCCAGATCGACGATGGCTGCGCAATCTGCACGCGGCGTGGGGCGTGCCCATGATGCTCGCCATCACCCTCCCCTGGTTCATCGCTATAGGCGTGATTTCGGAGGGCGCATTTTTCACCGGCTCGGCAGGCAAGGACTTTGCGGGTAAACTCGTCAGCGGCGCGGAGGCTCACGGCGCACCGCCCGGGTTCTACCTCATAACATTCTGGTGGAGCTTCTGGCCGGGCGCGCTGATCGTAACCGGCGGCGCGGCGCTCTGGCTGTGGCGGCGGCGCGTCAACCGCCGCGCGCTGTGGCTGCTCTCCTCCATTATTCCGTACTGGTTCATCATCGAACTGGTGCCGACGAAGCTGCCGCACTACGCACTGCCCGTCTACCCCGCCATCGCAATGGCCGCCGCATGGGCGCTACGTGAGGGGCTGGCGCAAATTCCATCGCGGACATACAAGCAGGGCGCCGCGTTATGGCTGTTCGTCGTCACCCTTCAGATTGTGGCGTTCGGGGTTGCGATCTGGTGGTTCAAGGCGTATTGGAGTATCGCGCTTGCGCTGCTCGGTGCTTGCATTGGAACGCTCGCTATTACTGCTGCGATCGCCGCATGGCGGCGGGAAAGCTATGCAGCTATCACGCTCGGGGTCGCAGCAGCGGGTATGCTAAATGTTGGCGCATTCGGCGGTGTGCTGCCCGCTCTAAAGCCCATTTTTCCGTCGCAGCGCTCGGCGGATGCGTTGGCGCCGTTCTTGAAATGTGGCGATGGCCCCGTTGCCTTCGCCGGCCATAACGAGCCTAGCGCCGTTTTCCTGCATGGCACCGACACCAAGCTGATTTCTTACGAAAACGCTGCGCGCGCCTTGCTTGACGGATCGGCTGCATATGCTTTTGTGGACGCGAAGCGCATTGCGCGTTTTGAGGCGGTGTTCCAGGAGAAAGGCCAGGCAGTTCCGACACGTCTTGCATGTGCGGAAGGTATCGACGTGAATGGCGGGAAACTTCTTGCCTTGGGGCTTTACTCGCTGAAACCGCTAACGGCCTTCAAGAGCTGCGTCCCAAATCCCGAATATAAGTGTCCGAGTTATACTATCGAATGGAGAGGAAAGCCGGTATTTAAAGCTCCAGCGCGCTGAGGATCGATAGCGTCACGGCGCGGATGTCGAACGAGCGTTCGGCGATGGCGCGGCTGGCGTTCGCCATGCGCGGGATGAGGTCGGGTTGCTGCAGCAACTGCGACATCGCCTTGGCGAGCGCGGCCGGGTCTTTTGGCGGCACCAGAAAGCCGTTGACGCCGTGCTCTACCGCCTCGGTCAGCCCCCGCGTTTTCGTCGCGATCACTGGACGACCGAAAGCCAAAGCGGCAACGGCGATGTCAGGGCGCCCGCCCCCCCGCGTTGGGATGACAAGGCAGTGGCAGCGCGCGACAAGCTCTACGGCGTCGTCGCGCGGGCCGAGATACTGCACCGCCCCGCGATAGCGCCGGAGTTCGCCCAGCGTGATAGCTCCGCCACCCGCGACAGACTTGCCAGTTAGCATGCATCTGGCGTTGCGGGTGCGCGACTGAAGAAGTTCCGCTGCCTCGCAATAATCCTGAACGCCGTCAACCCCGCGCAAGTCCGAAACCATCAGAAACAGCACACCACGATCCAGCGGCGGGAGCGCCAGATGTGGCGCCGTCTTCAGATCGATGCCTGGCGCACCTATGCAGGTGACTTTTAGATGCGGTGGCAAGAGGCCAAGCGCGGTCAGCAGCTCACGGTCGCCGGAGTTCGGCAGGATAACGCTATGACTCGCGCGAAGCGCCGCCCACCAGAACGGCTTCATGATTTGCCGGCGCGCCCAACCGGAAGGGTGCGCCAGCGCATCCACCGCCGCGCCGAAATCCAGTAGCATGGGCACGATATGAGGCACCCCCGCCAGCCTCCCTGCAAGCGCGCTCAGAGCCGCCGCCTTCATGGACACGCCTAGCACGACATCTGGCGCAAGGGCCCTGAATGCGGCAGTGAGTTGGCGTACGGCGCGTTCATCGGCCAACGGTGACAAACCCCTCGTGATTGGCGGTGACTCACGCGCTTCAGCGCCGTATGAGGAAGCGATCTGAAAACTGCGCCCGTCCCAGTCCGGGGTAAAGCAGAAAACATCGTGGCCCCGGCGCTTCGCTTCGCGGAATAAATACAGCATGGCGTCAGGCAGCGTCGCTGCCGAGCTTGCGACAATAGCGACTCGCTTGCGCGAGGCGCCGACGACTGGGGCTTGATGTTCATTGTACGTAGCGCTTGGGCGGTTCTGCGCTTGAGTATCGCGAGGCGTTATGCGCTGCATAACAGTCCGCTAAGATTTACCCGCGCATCCCGCATAACTACGCCTCATTCACCATTCAACTGAATGTAACCATAAACGGCAACGTTCAGCCGTGCAATAATGACCGGCGTCAATTTTGGCTTGCGCTCTGAAAACCCGCCGATTCGAAGCGCAATCAGTGCGGGTGAAAAAAAGGCCTTGGCGCGGGGTTGCCAAGGCCTTCATGAGTTGTCGTAATGACTTAACAACCATTACGAGAACTATTTATTTATTTTCACATAAATAAATCAACTTAATTATGAACCATTACGCCAGTTTATGAGTTTGTTCCCGATTGTTATCCACAAAAGTGGATTACTGTGGACAAGGCATATTCGCCATGTTTTGTTCTGTATGTTGTATGTCAGATCCCTCTATCCACAACCTGTGGTGGAGCACGGTCTGGATAAAATCCAGTAGTCATCACTGCGGGGAATCCACAATTGCGTTTTAAGTGAAATTTTAGCGTGGATTTTATTAGATCGGACAGAATTGTCGGTTAACGGCTAGCGATAAAAACGACCAGCTTTTTAGGACCATGCGCGCCCATGATGATGGTCTGCTCGATGTCTGCGGTGCGCGACGGGCCGCTTACGAGGTTCACTGTGCGCGGCATTTTTCCACGTCCATGCAACTGGCGAATCCGGCCCCAGGCTTCCTCGTAAGGGCCGACGATATCCTCAGCGGCGATCATGACGATGTGCATTTCTGGTAGGAAATTTAGCGTCGATGGGTTGTCAGGCCCGGAGGCTAAAAACAGCGTGCCGGTTTCGGCGGCGGCGCACCTGGCCCAGCTTATGGAGGTGAAATCGCTTCCCTCAGCGGCTCCAAATTTCAATTCAATTGGGGTCGTGTCCCATGGCATGCTTTCAAGCAACGGATCGCTGCCCATGCGTAGTTGTAGCGGCATGTTGAGGCCACGCAGCAGGGAAGCGATGACCTCTGGCGCTTCCGAGCGCTTCTTTAGCCGCTCGACTGTCGCGCCTTGCGCTTCCAGCGCCGCAGTGAAACGCCTGATAAGCGCCGCCCGATCTTCCTGCGCACGAGCAGGGATAATACCTGCGGGCGCACGGTCGATGCGGGTGCGCGCCAGCCCCCTCCGGCCTGCCTCATCGCCCCGCACGCCTAGCTTTGCCCGTATCGCGGACAAAATCTTCTCGCGGTTGGGGTCGCCTGTCACTGGGGGGCGCCCATCATGGCTTCGCGCGCGGCGTCTTCACGGCGGATGGCTTCTAAATGCCAGAGCGCCTGGAATGTCGGTCCCTGAGGGGCGGGCAAATCGCGGTGTTTCGTCCAGCCCCCCGCGAAAGGCAGCGACGTGAAATGACCGCGTTTGCGACCGAGGAGAGCCAGCACGCGCGGGCCGAGTTGCATCATCCAGTGATACAGCTCGGGCCGTTTGGCGAGAAACGCCCAGACGCGGACAATGGCGCGCGCCTGCCACGGGCTTTCGCCTTGCTCAAATTCGCGTTCGCGCCAGTGCCGCATGAGCTTCGTGAGCGGAATTTCCATCGGACATACGGTCTCGCAGCGCCCGCAAAAGGTGGAGGCGTTGGGCAGATGCCCGGCGTTGTGTACGCCGGTAAGTTGCGGCGTGAGCACGGCGCCCATCGGGCCGGGATACACCCAACCGTAAGCGTGGCCGCCAACTGCATTGTAAATCGGGCAGTGGTTCATGCACGCGCCGCAGCGGATGCAGCGCAGCATCTCGTGGAATTCGCTGCCCAGCATTTCCGTGCGGCCGTTGTCGAGCAGCACCACATGATACGCCTCAGGCCCGTCGGGGTCGCCTTCGCGGCGCGGCCCTGTGGAGAACGTGGTGTAGGTAGACATTTCCTGTCCCGTGGCCGAACGGGCGAGCACCCGCAAGATGGCGCTTGCGTCTTCCAGCGTCGGCGTCATTTTCTCGATGCTGGCGACTACCACATGGACGCGCGGCAAAAGCTGGGTAAGGTCACCGTTGCCCTCGTTGGTGACGATGACCGATGAGCCGGTTTCAGCGATGAGGAAATTCGCGCCCGTCACTCCTACGTCGGCGGCAAGGAATTTAGCCCGCAACATAACTCGCGCTTCCGCGACAAGCTCGGCGGGTTCTGAAATGCGCCGATCTGCGGGCAAATCGGCGTGCACCCGGCGGAAATCCGCCTCGATCTGCTCGCGCGTGAGGTGGATGGCGGGGGCGATAATGTGACTCGGTCCTTCGCCACGGATTTGGATGATGTACTCGCCAAGGTCGGTCTCGACAACCTCCAGCCCAGCCGCTTCAAGCGCACCGTTGAGGCCGATTTCCTCGGCGATCATGGACTTGCCTTTGGTGACGCTTTTGGCGCCCACGTCCTGACAAATCTTTAGCACTATCGCGCATGCTTCCGCCGCCGTCGCCGCCCAGTGCACGTGCCCGCCGGACTCGAGTACCTTGCGCTCGTACTCCTCAAGATAGAGATCGAGGTTGGCAAGCGTGTGATCCTTGATCTCGCGCGCCTGGCGCTTCAGGGCGTCGAACTCGGGCAGCGCCTCGCGCGCCTTGGCCCGCTTGGCCACAAAACCGCGCCGCACATTGCCAAGCGCGCGCTGCAATTGCTCGTCCACCAGCGCGGCGGCCGCGCTTTCCTTGAAGGCGTGCGATGTTTGTTCCATGATTTTATCCTCGCCGGTTTTACGCATAAAACCAAGCGGAAATAACACCATTAACGTGACATCTTAGCTCGTGCTGTTTGGTGCTTCGATACTAGCGTATAGCAAATGCCCTTCCTTGACCCAGACGCGGCAACCTTGGGGGCCTACGACGGCGTTCAGTGGCTGGCCAACTGGCAGCCGCAACCAGGAGAGTTCGGCAAAGTCTTCCCCGCCCTCTGCGAACCTTCCCGCAAGGCAAAGAATTTCCAAGCCCCCTTGCGGCGCAAGCGTAATCGCGCCGTTCGAGGACCATTCCTCAATCCGCACTTTTTCGCGATCGTCGTGAAAGAGCGGCGTCATTTTGACCGACGGGCGCGCCGCCGTTTCAAACTCTGGTATTTTATCCGCGTCAACGCGGACGTGCGCGTGGTCAGCCAGGTCGAACTGCCATAGTTTGACGAAGATGACGCAACCTTCATCGGAGCTGGGCGTGTGGCTCGATTGCGGCGGGTTGCGGATGTAGCTGCCCGCCGGAAAGTCGCCGTGCTCGTCCTGGAAGACGCCGTTTAGCACTAGAAATTCCTCGCCGCCGGTGTGCACGTGGGAGGAGAATTTGCTGTTGGGCGCATAACGAACGAGAGAGGTGGCGCGCGCCACCTCGCCGCCGATGCGATCGAGCATACGCCGCTCAAAACCTTTCAAGAGTGACTACCTATCAGTAGATAGCCCATCAATAACA
>JAWXCE010000050.1:0-19214 GCA_034440495.1 Hyphomicrobiales bacterium
CCCGGCGCGCCGGGGCTGGGAGATGGAGCGGCTTCGACTGCACTGCTGCTGCACAACTGGCTGCTGCCCGCGCTGTTCTACGCCGCCATCGCGCTGCATGCCGGCGCGGTCCTCAAACATCATTTCGGCGACGGGCGCAAATACGCCGTCCGCCGGATGCTTCGCTAGGGCGCGCGCCATGCCAGACATGACACACGAGCACGCTCCGACCGTAATTGTCACCGGCGCGTCATCCGGCGTCGGGCTTTATGCCGCCAAAGCGCTGGCCGATCGCGGCTGGCATGTGGTGATGGCGTGCCGCGACGTGGCGAAAGCCGAAGCGGCCGCCGTGGGTATGCCTTCGGGGCTTTTCACGATTATGCCTATCGATCTTGGGTCGCAGGCGAGCGTACGCGCTTTCGTCGAGGCGTTTCGCGCGACCAGTCGGCCGCTGAACGCGCTGGTGTGCAACGCGGCTGTCTACCTCCCGCTGCTGAAAGAGCCGATGCGCTCGCCTGAGGGGTATGAAATCAGCGTTGCGACAAATCATCTGGGGCATTTCCTGCTCTCCATGCTGCTTCTTCCCGACCTCCAACGGAACCGCTCGCCCGTCCCGCGCCTTGTTACGCTGGGCACCGTCACGGCCAACTCGGAGGAGTTCGGCGGCAAGGTGCCGATCCCGGCGCCCGCCAATCTGGGCGCGCTGGACGGGCTGGCGGCCGGGTTCAAGGCGCCCGTCTCGATGATCGACGGCAAGTCCTTCAAGCCCGGCAAGGCCTATAAGGACAGCAAGCTGTGCAACATGATCATCAGCCGCGAGCTACACCGGCGCTATCACGTTGAGACGGGGATTATCTTCAACACGCTCTATCCGGGCTGCGTTGCCGACACCGCCCTGTTTCGCGACACCCCGCGCCTGTTCCAGACGATTTTCCCGTGGTTCCAAAAGAACATCACCAAAGGCTATGTGAGCCAGCAATTGGCGGGCGAACGAGTCGCACAAGTGGTGATCGATCCGGAATTCGCCCAATCCGGCCAGCATTGGAGCTGGGGCAACCGCCAGCGGGCAGGCCGAGAACCCTTCGCGCAGCCGCTTTCGACCAAGGCGACCAAGCCTGAGCTGGGCGCGCGCCTTTGGGATTACAGCCTGGATCTGGTCGGGCTTACCCGATGACGGCGACAGCCGCAAAACCGACGACGTGGGAGCGAGCATGGGGGGCTGAGCGGGCAAAATGCGGGTAGCGTCAAGCGCATTCTTCTGATTTGAAGGGTCTGCGTGTCCAGGAATTCAATTTTGCGCAGCCTTTTCAAAAGCTCCGGTAGAAGCTTCGAGGGTCTTTGTGCTGTTTCATATCTCTTGCGGCATGGCGTCCCGGCCTTAATCCAACCACGCCTACACGCCTTATTCTCTTATGAGATGAAAAGGCAAGGAGCAGCCGAATGCCAGCCGACGGAACGTGGTCGTCCGCAGACAAGCCTGGCACCAAGCATGCGCTGATCATTGGCGCGGGCATAGGAGGCCTTGGCTTGGCCGCGCTTCTCGCCAAGACGGGCTACCGCGTGACGGTGGTAGAGAAGAATTCCGGCTTGGGCGGACGCGCTCGGCAATTCACGGAGGACGGCTTCACGTTCGATATGGGGCCTTCCTGGTACCTCATGCCCGATGTCTTCGAGCATTTTTTCGCGCTTCTGGATGAGAAAATTTCAGACCATTTCGATCTCGTCAAGCTCGCCCCGTCCTATCGGATTTTCGCCGACGAGAAGACCATCGACCTTTACTCAGACCCGGAGCAGGCGGCGGAGTTGTTTGAGAGCATTGAGCCGGGAGCCGGCCGACAATTGCAAAAGTATCTCGACGCGTCACGCTATCAATACAGCGTCGTCATGCAGACATTTATGCATAAAAACATCGACTCGCCGCTCGACTTCCTCACCTGGCGCATGGTGCTGGCCGGCACGAAGCTATCTGCCTTCACGACCATGAGCCGGTATGTCGAGCGTTTCTTCAAAAGCCCGCTGTTGCAAAAAATTATGCAGTATCAGCTGCTGTTCCTCGGCAGTTCGCCGTTCACAACGCCCTCGATATACAATGTTATGGGACATATCGACTTCAATATGGGTGTCTACTATCCCATGGGCGGCGTCCACAAACTTGTGGAGGCGCTGGCGAACGTTGCGAAGAAGCATGGGGCAGTGCTGCGGACGGGAGCCGCAGTGCAGCGCATCGGCGTGATCAATGGGCGCGCTGATCGTGTCGTGCTCGACAGCGGCGAGACGATCACCGCCGATCTCATCATTTCCAACGCGGATATTCATCACACTGAAACGCAGCTGCTCGCGGATGGCGAGCGCACATTCTCTGCGCAGTACTGGGCAGGCCGCCAACTCGCTCCCTCAGCGCTCATTCTCTATCTCGGGCTTCAGGGGCGCGCCGATACGCTTCTCCACCACAACATCGTTTTCAATCCGGATTGGGAGGCAAGCTTCGCTGAGTTGTTCGGCGGGGGGGAGTGGCCGCGCCATCCGTCCTACTACATCTGCTGCCCCTCGCGCACAGATCCGAGCGTCGCCCCCAAGGATCATGATGCGGTTTTTATGCTTATGCCGGTGGCGGCCGGGCTTCGCGATGAAGGCTCGACACTCTCGCGGATGACGGATCAGATGCTGGACCTCGCCGAGACGCGGTTGGGGGTTAGCGGCGTTCGCGGCCGCATCGTCACGCGCCGCGCTTATAGCGGTGCGGATTTCGCCTCAGACTACAATAGCTTCGGCGGGAGCGCGCTCGGCCTTGCCCACACGCTACGGCAAACCGCTTTGTTCCGTCCGAATAACCGCAGCCGCAAGATTTCCAACCTGTTTTATGTTGGAGCTGGCACAAATCCGGGCATTGGCATGCCGATTTGCCTCATTTCGGCGCAGCTTGCCTATAAACGCATTTGCGGCGTGAAATCCGGGCGGCCGCTGGAACAGCTGAGATGAAGAATCTTGTCTTTGTTGTCAAAATAAAGCGTAGCGCTGAAAAATTGCCAACGTTAAAAATATGGCAAACCCGGAAGCTAAATTAAGTAATGGAAAGTAAGTATAAAGCCGGAACAGATCATCGGCGCTTTTTGCATAGATTGAAGCGATGACGATTGCCGCATAAATAACGCCAAGAACAATTGCGATTGCGCCTAAATGTTCAAACGCGGCCAGCGTCGCGGTGATGTAGAGCAAGAGGCAAAGCCAAAGCGTTTTTTCCCGGCCCAAGAACGTCGCGATCGTGTCAACACCGCTCTCGCCATCGAATTCTATATCCGGCACGGCCGAATAAGCATGCATTGCTATGGACCAGCACATCGCAGCAGCAACAATCTGCCAATCGAGCGCCGCGCCGCCAGCCAGATAATATCCGAAAACGCCGGTCGCGACGTAGTGGCCCGCGCTGAAAAGGCTGTCAAATCCCGGCCTAACTTTCGCCCGTAAGGGCCATGCAGAGTAAAACACCGCAAAGATCAAAAAGAATGCAAATGAAATAATGGTCGGCTGCGATTCATAAAATAATAAAAGTAAGAATGGGAAGGTCGTTATTGCAATCCATTGCGTGAGTGGTCGATGTTCATTTGGCGTAACCAAAGCCTCGTATTCAACTTTCTTGGGGTTCAGCCGGTCTGTCTCATAATCGAAAATATCATTCACGCCGTAAATTAATAGATTTGCTGGAAACAAGAAGTAAAACAAAAAAGCGAGCAATATGGGCGTAACGTGGTGGAGAGGGTATTCGAGAGGCCTGAGGGCCAACATACAGCCTATTGCGAATGTGCCTGCTTCGTACGCCCAAAATCGTGGCCTGCTTATCCGAACGATGCGAGCCAGGCTTACCCCCATGTTTACGCGCGTCGCCATAATTACTTTCCCCAAATGTGATCGCATTAGTAAATTTGTACGCGTTTTCTGTGTTTTAGTTCACCAGCTTAAACGAAGGTGCGTCGGTAATGGTAGGTCTGTTCGGAAAAGCAAGATGAAGGCAGCCGATGTTTTCTTGGAGCTGCAATGGCTGTTTTCTGTCACTCTCTCCAGGTGCAGCGGCGGCTGAGTATTATCCTATTTGCCGGCGAAGCGCGACGGCGTGTGGTAAGCGACACGCCTTAAAGTTCCTCGCCCGCGTAAGACGGACTGGACTTCTCGGGCAGGGCAAGCCTTCATGGCGTGTAAGGGTGAGGCGGAGATCAACCGCCGTTCGACCGGAGGATAAGTGTCGCCTCGCGCTGCCGCGAGGCTTTGGGCGGTAGGAGCGCGAGCGCAATGTGCGCCGCGCCAGAACCGGAGACGACCCAATGACGCGCAGTAACAGTCTCAACAGGGCGAAAACATCGCCCAAGCGCCATAGCCTTCAAACCGACGATCCCGCCCAAAATGATCCCCGTCGTCGAAAGTCGACGCCGACCAAAAAACCGACGACCAAGCCTTTAAAATCCAGACCAATCCCCGCTGCCGCTGGTCGTGGATCAGCGGTCGTCTCAACCAAGAAGCAAGACTTCGTGCGCCTGCTCGAGCGCGCCGAGGGTGCGACCATCGCGGAACTGAGGATGGCCTCGGGCTGGCAGGCCCATTCCGTCCGCGGTTTCGTCTCGGGCGAGTTGCGCAAGCGCATGGGACTGCAGGTCATAACCGAACTCGGGGACGATGGCGCGCGGCGCTATCGGATCAACACCGTGTCGGCTCGCTGATCATGGGGCAAAGTTTATCTGACGAGGATCTTGCGCGCCAAGTCGCCGCGCTGTCCGGTGCCAATCTGATTGGCGAAAGCAGGATCGGCGATCAGGATGCGCCAAGGTTGGTTGATGATGACGATCAACGGACATCCATCGTTTTGCGGGCGCCCTTTGCCTTGCGTCGGCGCGGCGTCGAGGCGAAGCTCGTCATCACATAAAAGGTACCGCTTCTCTGGGCTGAGCAGCGTCTCAAGCTGGGCTTCTCCAGCTAAACCGTAATCCTGAAGTTCACTCTCGCAGGCTGTATCGCAGCCTCCTGGCAAAGGCCGCACGGCGACATCGTGAGACGTAGCCCTTTCCATCGTTTAATGTAACCGGCTAAAAGCAAACTTCTGGTCAAACGAATGGCCCCTGGAGACAATCGCGGTAACGGCCGAACAAAAGTCATTGTCTGTACCGACATATCTGGACATGGCTTCAACCAAGTCGCTGTTATGTCGAGGATATTTGCAAGAAACGCGGAGAGCGCTCTGTAGTGCAAGACTGGGTGGTGGGCCCGGTAGGACTCGAACCTACAACCAGACGGTTATGAGCCGTCGGCTCTAACCATTGAGCTACAGGCCCGGGACAAAGCATCGACAGAACGATTCATACCGTTTAACGCCCCGTTGTTCAAGCAAACGATCAAGACGGGCAAACTGAGTCTCATGGTGTAAATGTGCGTGATAAGGTCTGGTGAAGGAGGCGTCCGTGAAATGCATCTACCGAACGATTTTCATGCTTTGCACTTGGGTTTTTATGACGGATCAGGGGGAGGTCATGGCGCAGGGTGAAACGAAAACGCCGGTGCGAACCATCCGGCTCGATGCGACTGGCAGTGTGAAAGCCAAGCCTGATATTGCGCAGATTGCGATGGGAGTTAGCACTGAGGCAGAAACCGCCCGCGCCGCGCTCGATAAAAACAGCGCCGCCATGACCCGCGTGATTGATGCATTAAAGCAGGCCGGTTTGGTGGGCGAGGATATCCAGACTGTAGATTTCTCCGTTAGCCCGCCGATCAAAAACCAGGGCAAGACAGACGGCGTCACTGGCTTTCGCGTCACGAACTTGGTTCAGGTGACGGTTCGCGATTTAACCAAGCTCGGCGACATTCTGGACAAAGCCGTCTCCCAAGGCTCGAACGAAATGGGCGGCATTCAGTTCACCATTGCGCAGCCCGCAAAACTGATGGACGAAGCCCGTAGGCAAGCGATGGCCGCGGCCATTCAAAAGGCTGAACTTTACGCGCAGGCGGCGGGCGCGCGGTTGGCGCGGGTCATTTCCATTGACGAGCAGGGCGGCGCGGGTTGGCGCCCGCAATCCATGGCGCGTGCGAGCGCGCGAAGCATGGAAGTTCCCATCGAGGTAGGCGAAGCTGAGTTGCAAGTGAGCATTTCCGTTACCTGGGAGCTGGGAGACGCTGCGCCAAAGCCCTGACATCATTTGATAATTGTATGCGCCTAGCGTTTGCGTTTTAAACGTGTCGTGCGATAATGCCGCAACGCGGATGTTAGCGGCGCATATTTGAGGCATGTTTTCGTCGATGCTCGATGGCTGGGTTATCATTTCCGCCGCGCTTGCGTATGTATGCTTCCTTTTCGCGGTTGCATATTACGGCGACATACAGGCGCGCTCGCGCCGCCAATCAACGCGCCGCCACAACATTTATGCGCTATCGCTGGCAGTTTACTGCACCTCCTGGACATTTTTCGGCAGCGTGGGCTCATCGGCCGCGACGGGCCTGAATTTTCTGGCCGTCTATCTCGGCCCGATCATAATGTTCACCATCGGGTTGCCTCTGATCCGACGCATCGTCCGCCTCAGCAAAGCGCAGAACATCACGTCCATCGCGGATTTCATCGGGGCGCGGTATGGGAAAAGCCCGGCTGTCGCCGCCGTTGTCACCATTATCGCCGTAGCTGGCGTCGTTCCATACATCGCGCTACAGCTAAAGGCGGTTTCGTTGTCCGTCACTACGCTTCTGCAACCCGTAGGCACGGCCAAGGCTGTGGAAATTGCCAACCTCCCAATTGGTGATGTAGGGCTTATCATCGCGCTGCTGATGGCGGCTTTCGCGATTCTGTTCGGCACGCGCCACATCGATGCGACCGAGCATCAGGAAGGCCTGATGCTCGCGGTTGCGACAGAGTCTGTGGTTAAAGTCGTCGCATTCCTCGCCGTCGGCATTTTCATCACCTACTCGATGTTTGGCGGCATTGGCGCATTGTCGGCGACGCTTGCGGCACGGCCCGACCTATCCAACCTGTTTGGCAGCCTGCAGGGCGGCACGCTGCTCACCGTTACCTTCCTAAGCGCGGTTTGCATTGTGCTGCTGCCCCGACAGTTCCACGTCGCCATCGTCGAGAATAACTCGCCGCAGGAATTAACCCGCGCGTCCTGGCTCTTCCCTGCTTACCTTATCGCCATCAACCTGTTCGTGGTGCCCATTGCGGCGGCGGGGTTGCTAACCTTCGGCCGTGGGGCGAATGACGCGGATATGTTCCTGCTCACGCTGCCAATGTCGGCGGGTGCGGAGACGATCACGCTGATCGCATTTCTTGGTGGCCTGTCCGCTGCGACGGCGATGGTGATTGTCGACAGCGTCGCGCTGTCCATCATGGTTTGCAATGACCTGGTCATGCCGGTGATGCTGCGGCGGCGGCACTCCCCGCTGATCGACCGTCAGGATATGGGCGTTGTGCTTCTGCATGTGCGGCGCATCGCCATCGTCGTCATCCTGCTGCTCGCCTACCTGTTTTACCGGATTATCGGCAACTCGGAGGCGCTCGCCTCCATCGGCCTGCTGTCGTTTGTCGCGATTGCACAATTTGCGCCCGCATTTTTCGGCGGTCTGGTTTGGCGGCGGGCGACGGCGCGTGGCGCGATTGCGGGCATTGTCGCCGGGTTTGCCGTTTGGCTGTATACGCTGCTGCTGCCCTTCATCGTCAAGGCCGGGTATATCTCGCCGGACATTCTCGTGGATGGGCCGTTCGGCATATCGCTGCTACGCCCGCAGAGGTTGTTTTTCATGGATTTCGAGCCACTCACACATGGGGTGGTTTGGAGTATGCTGATCAACATCGTTGCGTTCATTTCCGTCTCGCTGATGCGCAGCCCCGAACCCATTGAGCGGCTGCAGGCGAATGTGTTTATCGACGACAGCATGCCGCGCGGCGCCGCGCCCAGCTTCCGCGCCTGGCGCACGTCGGTGACAGTCGAAGATCTGCGCAAAACCGTGGCTCGCTATCTCGGCCCCGAGCGCACAGATCGTTCATTTAGGGAATTCGCCGCGAACCGAGACACGGAGTTACATCCGCAATCCGAGGCCGACGCGCATCTGGTGCGGTTCACGGAAAACCTGCTGGCCAGCGCGATTGGCGCCGCGTCCTCGCGGCTGGTTATGTCGCTTACCCTGCGGCGGCGTAACGTTGGCATGGCTTCAGCACTGAAACTGCTTGATGACGCCACCGAAGCCATCCAATTCAACCGCGATTTGCTGGAGTCCGCGCTGGATCAGGTGCGCCAGGGCATCGCGGTGTTCGACAAAGATATGCGGCTAATCTGCTGGAACCGGCAATTCCGCGAAACGCTGCGCCTGCCGCCCGAGCTTGTGCGTTACGGCGCGCAGCTTGACCAGATCGTTCGCCACATGGCGGCGCGGGAGCATAAGGATATCGCGAGCGTTGAAAACATCGTCACGGACCGTATCCGCAAATACATTGTAACCATGGAGACTTTTCAGGAACGTCTGGCGGGCCTTAACCGCGTTATCGAGGTGCGCACCAACGTCATGCCCCAAAGCGGGTTTGTGACCACTTACACCGACATCACCGAACGTGTCGCCGCCGCCGATGCTCTTGCCAAGGCCAACGAGACGCTAGAAAAGCGCGTCGAGGAGCGGACCGCACAGCTTACCGAAGTCAATCGCGCTCTTGGACAGGCCAAGGCCAAGGCGGATGGCGCCAATCTGGATAAGACGCGCTTTCTGGCCGCTGCCAGTCACGACCTGCTTCAGCCGCTAAACGCGGCGCGGCTTTATACGTCAAGCCTTGTGGAAAACCATCCGCATGGCGAAACCGGGCGTCTTTCCAGCAACATCGACGCATCGCTGGAGTCGGTGGAGGAAATACTGAGCGCGTTGCTCGACATCTCACGGTTTGACTCAGGCGTTATGAAGCCCGACATCGCCGTGTTTCCTATTGACCATATTCTTGAGCAGATGAAACTCGAGTTTGAGCCTTTAGCCGAGGTACGACAGCTCCAGTTTAATGTCATGCCTTGCGGGCAATATGTGCGTTCAGACCGAAAACTGTTGCGGCGGCTGCTGCAGAACCTTGTGTCCAACGCGATCAAGTACACCGAGACTGGCGCTGTCACGCTTGGGTGCAGACGCCGGGGAACGACGCTGCGGATTGAGGTGCACGATACTGGCCCCGGCATTCCGCGCCATAAGCAGGCTCTCATATTCCAGGAATTCCAGCGTCTCGACACGTTTCCGCGCAAGGTGCGCGGGCTAGGGCTTGGGCTTTCCATTGTCGAGCGTATCGGCAAGCTTCTCAACCACCCGATCGATCTGTCGTCCCGTCCTAATGCTGGCTCGTCGTTTTCCGTGACTTTGCCGCTGGCGACGGCGCGCCAGTGGTCTCAGACCGCGCCGCCTCCAGTTCATCTCAGCGCTGCCGACCTGACTGGCTATCGTGCCCTCTGCATTGACAACGAGCCTGCCATTCTGGACGGCATGGCGACTTTGCTTGGCAACTGGCGCTGCGTGGTAGTGCGCGCAGCCGACGGCGCGGGCGCGGTTGCTCAAATGTCCGCCCGTGAACCGATGCCCGAAATCATTCTTGCGGATTACCATCTGGCTGACGGCACTGGCATAGACGCTGTCAATCTTGTGCGGGCGCGCGCAGGTTATCCGGTTCCGGCTGTTATCATTACGGCGGACTATTCGCCGGACGTGCACGATGTGATCCGGAAAGCCGGGTTTCACCTGCTTCGCAAGCCGATAAAGCCAGCCGCGTTGCGCGCTCTCATATCGCAAATACGACAGCACCAGGCTGCCGCCGAATAATCAGAATAATTAAATCTTTTCAGACTTCGTTCATGCGAAAAGGAACAAGACTTGCGTCGAAACGTTAAGTCGCAAACAAGGGTTACATACTGGAGGGATAAATATGGGCAGGTCAATCGTCATTGAGATCGCAGTGAAACAGGCGCTAATTTATGCGCCTCAGAAATCAGATACTAACGTAGTAACACCTACGCGCTAGTCGTATCTGAGTTAACATTTCACAAAGCGTCGAAACTTTCAATCTTGTTAACCGCTATAACCGCCTGAGTACGGCTATCCACTTCAAGTTTGTTAAGGATAGCCGAAACGTGCGCCTTTACAGTCGCTTCCGATACGCCAAGCTGGAACGCAATTTGTTTATTCAACAGACCCTCGCCAAGCATCATCAGGACACGCACCTGCTGCGGGGTTAAGCTTGCAAGTTTCGATGAGAAATCCCTGACTGCACTATGGAGCCCGTCACTGAGTTGTATCCCGGCTGGTGCCCAAATATGACCATCGAGCACCGCTTCAACGGCGTCACGGATGCCTTTTACATCCAGCGACTTCGGTATAAATCCTGATGCGCCGTATTCTATGCACCGACGCATAACAGAAGGATTTTCGTTGCCCGACACAATTATTACCGGCACGTCGGGAGAACGCGCGCGCAAATAGAGCAGTCCTGAGAATCCGCGCACGCCCGGCATGGTTAAATCGAGCAAAATAAGATCGACGCCAGCGCTCGTATCCATCATCATTGTTAAATCTTCCAGCGAGCCGCCTTCGCTGATCCGCACATCGTCAAAATGCTGTTGAAGCGTGAGTTTTAGAGCATCTCGAAATAGCGGATGATCGTCCACGATAATAAAGTGATGTGTGCTCATCTTTGTTGCTCGCGGCGACTCCAGCGATCCCGGTAAGCGATGGTTGCACATCGCAACAATCGTCATAATCCAAGCCCTCTTGCCGAATGGCTAAAACTATCGACGTCAAAGTCCGCCCACACGACTTTCGGCCAACATTTAGCCTATATTCGCCTCTTAATTTCGCATAAGCAACCCAGAATATGAAAATGCGGGCTGTTCGGGGAAACTATGATCATTGATGATGAACAAAGACGTATGCACTCCCTTCGTTCGATGCGCACTATGCTACTCGCTTTAGCTTGCGTGTTCGGTGTCTTGATAACAGCGCCAATCTGGGCGCTTTCACTTCCCTCGTTACTTTTTCTGCGTTTCGATGTCGGGTTTTTCGTCATCGCCCATGGGATTGTCGCAGCCTTTATCGCAATCGTTTACTGGTTTATCACCGCTCAGGACAATGCGGACAGAACGTTTAATGTGGCGAGCCATTCTTGACGCGCTATTTTCGTCCTTATTGTGCCGTCAAATCATTTTAGTTCGGCAATCAGCATCATCGTGTGCATATCAGAGTTAACCTTTTAGATTCGCATTTTGTCAGTTACTAAAATCAATCGACGGTTAACGAGGCCGGATGTCCATCAACACAATTTACCCCGTCGTCAATCCGCGGCTCGGCGCAAGTTTCGCTATCTTCACCAGCGCATTTGTTTGCCTTATCCTCATGCTCGTCATTCTTGAGCAGCTCGGCATGTCGCGAGACGTCATTGGCCAGATCGTCATTGTTGTGCCTGTCCTGTTTTATCTGGCAATAGGCGTTTTAGCGCGCACGATCACAGCGGACGATTTTTTCATCTCCGGGCAGCGGGTGCCAGCCTTCTATAATGGACTATCGCTATCGGCGAACTGCCTTGGCGCCACGGCCATTCTCAGCCTAACAGGCGCGCTGTTTTTCAGCGGTATCGATGCGCTCGCCATCGGGGCAGGTCTTTGCGGCGGCCTTGCGCTCATCGCCGTTCTGTTCAGCTCGCACTTACGCAAAGCGGGCGCGTACACTCTGCCGGGCTTCATGGGTTTGCGCTTCGGCAGTCGCATTGTGCGCTTTGCCGCAGCAGTTCTGCTTGTGGGGCCGTGCATGTTGCTACTTGTCGCGGAAATCAAACTTGGGGCCATGGCGGCGTCGTTCTTTTTTCCGCGCATTTCGCAAAGTCTCCTCATGGCGATTGGAGCCGCGCTTGCAGCTTCGACCGTGGTGCTTGGTGGAATGCGCTCTCTCACATGGTCGCAATGTGCGCAAAGCATCGTTACGCTGCTCGGCGTCGCAATCCCCGTGATCGCGGTTTCGGTCATGCTTACCAATTTGCCGCTGCCTCAGCTTACCTATGGTTACATCCTTCAGGCGGTTTCCGAACTGGAGGTCGCCAAAGGGCTGATCGCATCGGTAGCTCAGCCCGAGCCCTTGTCGGCGGCGTTGCCGGGGCCTGATTTTGAGGCGCTGACAATCCCATTCATGAAACTGTTTACAACGATCTCGGTTACAGATTTCATTTTGCTGTCGCTTTGCGTGATGCTCGGGGGCGCGGTGTTGCCCATTCAGATCGCCCGGTTAAGCACGACGCCAAGTGTGTCCACAGTGCGAAAATCACTTGGCTGGGGAGTGTTGCTTGTCGGACTGATGGTGGTGACGCTGCCAGCGTATGCCGTGTTTGTGAAATATTTCGTAGCACAGGATTTGAGCGGTCAGCCTTTGACGGAAATTCCGAACTGGGGTCAAGTGGCAAAATCTTTCGGCATGCTGACGATTTCGAGCGAGCAGTTAAATTCCGCGCTTGGGGAAAGCGAAACGAAACTTCGCCGGGACGCCATCACGCTGCTACTCCCGCTGGCCGCGAAACTACCCTACGCATTATTAGGTGTCGCCGCTGCGGCCGCCATTGCCGCCGCGCTGGCCGCCGCAGCGGGCCAGATGATCGCCATTGGCAACGCTTTCAGCAACGACATCTACTACAACGCGGTCAGCCGTTCGGCGTCGCCATCTCGCCGATTGCTCATAGCGCGCGCCGCCATTGCCGCAACCGCTGCGGCGGGCCTCTGGCTTGCAGCGCAGTTACCCGTCGATCCATTAAAGCTCGCGCTTTGGGCGCTATCTCTCTCCGCCGCGACTTTTTTCCCCATTATGCTGCTCTCGGTGTGGTGGGCGCGCACTGGCGCCGCGGCCGCCCTGTTCGGCATGGGCGCCGGTTTTGCGGTAACGATGCTGTGCATTGTGATGGGGCAAGCTGGCGGGCCGGGTTTGCTTGGCGTCGATAGCCTTATCGCTGGCGCAATTGGCGTGCCCATCGGAATCCTTGTGATTGTCGTCATGACGCTGATGGCTCCAGCGGCGGATGACGAAACAAAAGAATTCGTCGAGGAAATGCGTCTCTCAAGTGGCGAGACCCTGTTTGCGCGATCGCTCAGGCTTGCATCGCGTGGGCGCGCGTCCAGATCGTAGCGGCGCCTCGGCTTGGCTTATGACCGAATAATAATAAAGGGCTTGCCGATGTTTGCGACGAAACGCCTTGGCCTCCATCCAGATATTGAACCTTACCGGACAGGTCGGCTCAAGGTGTCCGATCTCCACGAGATATATTTTGAAGAATGCGGCAATCCGAATGGCAAACCCGTGTTGATGGTGCATGGCGGGCCGGGAGGCGGCTGTAATCCCGGCATGCGTCGATATCATTCGCCGAGCCAATACCGCATCATTTTGTTCGATCAACGCGGATGCGGACGCTCCACCCCCAACGCCGAATTGACCGACAACACGACCTGGGCGCTTGTCGCGGACATAGAGACGCTGCGCGAGCATCTGGGCGTAGAGAAATGGCAGCTTTGCGGCGGGTCTTGGGGGTCTACGCTGGCGCTCGTATACGCGCAAACCCATCCCGCCCGTGTGAGCGCATTGATTTTACGCGGCATTTTCATGTTGCGACGCGCCGAACTGGACTGGTTTTATCAGGAAGGATGCAACTGGCTGTTTCCTGATGCTTTCGAGGCTTACGCGCGGCCGATCCCTGAAGCCGACCGCGCGGACATGATCGCAGCCTATCATAGCCGCCTCATCAGCGGCGATAGACGCGTGCAGATCGAGGCGGCGCGCGCGTGGAGCATATGGGAGGGAACAACGTTATCACTGCTGCACGACCCTGACCGCGTGCAGAAATTCGGCTCGGACGACTATGCGCTCGCTTTTGCGCGCATCGAGTGCCACTACTTCGTCAATCAGGGCTTTCTGGAAAACGACGACGACATCTTGCGCCGCGCCGGATTACTGAAAAATATCCCCGGCGTTATCATCCACGGCCGCTATGATGTGGTGACGCCCATGAAGTCCGCATGGGATTTGAAGCGTGCCTGGCCAGAGGCAGATTTGCGCATTGTGCCGGATGCTGGCCACGCCATGACCGAGCCCGGTATCATCCACGAAATTGTCTCCGCAGCCGAGCGTTACGCAAGCTGATTGAAGCCTCCGATGCCAGTTGAATATTGGAATTAAAGCCGTCTATGATCCCAGCCCAGATGCAACGAATCTGGAGCGGTCGGCCTGACTGCGATCCCCGATTTAATTGAGTCAATCAATCGGGTGAACCGGCTTTAGATCTGCAAAAAAGAGCCGTTTTCATCCGAAAAAAACGTGATATTTTTTCGGGAACGCCTATCATGCAAACCAGCATCTTTTACATCGCGCTCGCAGCTCTTCTTACGCTCAATCTTCTGCTTTTGCTGACCATCTATACCACCGTCATAAAACTTTGGCCGACGCCGGGAAAAGGGAGCTGGCAGAAGTATGTTTTTTGGCCGCTGTTTCGCGGCGGGCTGGGGTTGACGCTTCTGTTTTCGGCGCTGAACTTCAAGCCACACCTCGATCCGAACTGGGAATTGCTGATTGTCGGCGTGCCGCTAATGCTGATCGGCCTGGCTGTCACTGTTTATGGATATTTCGATCTTGGGATCGAGAATACATATGGCTCGGATCAGGGGTTGGTGACCTCCGGCTTGTATGCCTATAGCCGCAATCCGCAATATGTGGCGTCAATCGCGGCGTTCGCAGGCGTGGCGATTTCGGTGCATACCGGGCCGGTTGCCCTACTGTGCGGTTTGGCTATTCTGGTCTATAGTCTGCTGCCTCTCGCGGAAGAGCCGTGGCTCAACAAAATTTACGGCGACGAGTTTGCAGTCTACCGCACACGCACCCCTCGTTTTCTGAGTATCACTCAAATTCTATCAGCGCCTCGTATGTAAAAATATCATTTTTGCATACGATTTACAGTAAATCGCAATTATTTCGGACATTACCGACATTACTGTTGATCTAAATAGGCGCAGGCGTTAATCAGACGCATGCAATCCAGCATTGCCGATGAATTCTCGATACGGAGTATATTCTATCCATGAATCTTTGCAGATTAGTTTACTATAGCGAGCGTAATATGTCAGTTGCGCTGGACATTCAGCAACTGATTGGGGCATGCCACAAAAACAATTCTAAAACAACTGTAACGGGCATGCTTCATTTTAACGGTGAGCATTTCATTCAGGTGCTTGAAGGCGGGCGGGCCGATGTGAGCTTTACCTACCACCGTATCGCATCCGATCCGCGACACCAGAAGATATTATTGTTATCTTGCCTGGATGTCCGCGAGCGGCTTTTTCCGGGCTGGTCGATGGGTCTTCATGAAGGTATGAATGATCACACCCGCCAGATTTATCAACGCTATTTTGCAACCGAGAAAGTTGACCCTAAACAGGTCAACGTCGAGAGCTTGCTCGACGTTTTGCAGGATCTATCTGCTGAACTGTAATGAGTTGAAGTTAGTATGAATGGTGGTCGCGTGCGTGAGTGAAGATATCGCTTACGAACTTAAATTTGCGCCATGCTACGAACTTGTCGACGTAAGCGCTGATGATGCCGGCTTGTGGCGTGTTGCACTGTTTCGCTTTCCGAAACTTTCCGCCGCAGCCGCATAATCTCCTGACTAAGGATTGTATTGAGCGCTTGCGCTTCATATCGATACATCCATCGCGCCAGAAAAAAGCCCGCCACCAACGCAAGCAAGGCCAGAACGCCAACCTGGGCGGCGATGATGATAAACTCGTAGTTTTCAGCAAGAAATGACATAGTTTGAACTCCGTTTTTTAACGCAGGATAAATTCGACGCGGCGGTTCTTGGCCTGCGCCAACCCGGTTTGCTCGTTGTAGAGCGGGCGTGTGGCGCTGAACCCGACAGGGCTAAACCGCGATGTGTCGGCGCCAAGCGACTGCAGATATTTTATGGTATTTTCCGCCCTCTGCCAGCTCAACTGCAAATTCAGCAATTGCTCGCCGGTTTTATCCGTGTGTCCGCCCACATCGATGCGGATAGAGGGGCAATTTCGCACGGCCCCAACCAACAGTTTGAGATTGGCGTTGTCGGTTGTCTGGACGGCGACGCTTGACAGCGGAAAATACACGGTCGCCTTTTCAGCAAGCGCCTGCAGATCGGTCGTGCAGGTTGTGTCTTCCCTTGGCTGGAGGATCGCCGCGATATCCTTTGGGGCCGCTGCCGCCGCAAGCTGTGTGCGCGGCTCAACAGCCTGAACCGATGAAGGCGCCTCCGCGAATGAAGGCTGAAAGGATGTTGGCGCGGCAACGGAGGCATTTGGCCGCTGCGCAGAACTATCCTCCGGAGGCGCAGAAACTGAAGCCCTTGGATTCTGGCCAGCTACGGCAGCGTTTTCAAGTTTTGGCTCAGCGACACTTTCGCCACTGGTGGGTGCTGCATCATTGGCTTGGACGCCAGCATTGGCCGCGCTGGCAAAGGGTTGGCTTGCATTTTCGCTCTCACGCGCTGACGAAACGGGAGTTTCAAGCTTGATTATAGCGACTTGCAGCTCTTGGTCCGCGGAGTTTGAAGCCAACTCGGCGATCGGCAGAGACGCCTTGATTTCTCCGCTCTTGCCGACGCTTTCTGCCGCAAGATCGAATACATTCAACAAGCCGTCGGCGCGTGCATCAGTAAGTTGCTGTGCCGCGCTAATGTCAACGCTTCTAGTGACTGCCTCCAGAGGGCGGTAATACATGAGAAACGAGCCTGCGCAGATCAGGAGCAGCATGAGCCCCGACCCGATGCCCGCGACGCGCGCTCGAATGCGCTTGTCGGAACGACGCAACTGAATAGCCACTCTGCTTAATGGCGCGCGGGCTTTGCGCGCCTCCATCATTGCCTTCTTTGAAACTGCCATTTAATACTCACACACAAGCTACAGCTAGGGGGTGAGTGCTACACCGGCGCGCCCGGCAAATCAACAACTAAGCAAGTATATTATTAAGCTTACCATGTATACAATGCAGATGTGTTGTATGCAAATTATGCATACTGTATTCTATTTAAGATGACAGGCCCTGCAACAAGTCGACCAAAAACCTCACTGCGACGCTCAGAAGAAAAACTCCGAACGCAATCTCAAGCTTGCGCCTCGAAATGCCGTGGCCGATGCGCACGCCGAGGGGCGCCGCCAGAACGCTCGCGGGGGTAACGATAGCCGCGCCGAGAAAGCTGACATATCCAAGGGAGCCGGGCGGAAGATCGGGCGTGCCCCAGCCTGCCCATATGTAGCCCAGCGTGGCGGGGATTGCG
The DNA here is from genome assembly GCA_034440495.1 of Hyphomicrobiales bacterium. Taxonomy (GTDB): domain Bacteria; phylum Pseudomonadota; class Alphaproteobacteria; order Rhizobiales; family Rhodomicrobiaceae; genus JAWXCE01. The sequence goes on from JAWXCE010000050.1 coordinate 17,285, forward strand.
ATAATCGGCCCAAACCCTGAAGACGTGGCCACTGCTTGATGAATGAAGCGGCCAAACATGGTCATGTATGAACTGATGAAAACCCCGCCGCCAATGCCAATCAATGTCGAAATTGCGCCAATCGTCGCTCCAACCGCCGCGTTGACCGGATTTCCCGGCATGGTTGCGCCAAGCTGCAAGCGGCTTCCCCCCGCGAACAGCTTTAGCGCCATCACCGACGCTGTGACCACATAGACGATTTTCAGAAAAGAGCCTTCGACAAACGCCGCGACCACAATTCCCAAAACCACCCCCGCAGCCACAGGTGGGCCCAGACTGCGCAGAATTTGCATATCCACCACGCCGCGTTTGTGGTGGGAGCGGAATGACCGGAACGATGTCGGAACGATAATGGCGAGTGAAGTGCCAACCGCCAGATGCATGCGCGACGCCTCGTCCACTCCGATAGCGGTGAACAACCCGTAAAGGATAGGCACCAGAATGCCGCCGCCGCCAACCCCGAACAGGCCAGATAGAATGCCGGTCACAAATCCGCCCGCGAGCAAAGTCGCCGCCAGCCACGCCAGTTCGCTGCCAGGTAAATTAAGGTCCATAGGATTACGGGTTGTTTGTGAAGCGGGAGTTAGGCTGCGGATGAGATAAACTGCATCTCCGCCTTATCGACAAATTCGAGCGCTTTGTCCATGACGACCCTGCCGGCGCCTGGCTTAACGGCCTCCTCGCTAAGACAACGGCGATATGCCCGCGCGCCTGGAACATTTTGGAACAATCCGAGCATATGCCGGGACACACCCGAGAGCCTGCCGCCACGCGCGATCTCGACTTCGCAGTAAGGGATCATCGCTGCGTAAGCGTCGCGAAGAGCCGGTGCTGGCCGCATGTCGCCATAAATGCGCCTGTCCACATCAGACAAAAGCCACGGATGCTGATAGGCGGCGCGCCCGATCATAACGCCATCGACCTGCTGCAGATGCGCTTCAGCGGCGTCAAGGGTGCGGATGCCGCCGTTGATGATAATGGTTAAGTCTGGACGGCTCTGCTTGAGCCGATATACGCGGCCATAGTCGAGCGGCGGCACATCGCGGTTTTCCTTGGGGCTTAGTCCCTTTAGCCATGCCTTGCGGGCATGGACGATGAATTTCCGACAACCGGCGCCGCTGACAGCATCGACGAAACGAGCAAGATCCTCCTCATCGTCCTGATCGTCGATGCCAATTCGGCATTTTACGGTCACGGGCGCACGCACCGCCGCAGCCATCGCCCTAACGCATTGTGCGACCACGTTCGGTTCGGCCATAAGGCACGCGCCGAAACGGCCATTCTGCACGCGGTCGGACGGGCATCCGATGTTCAGATTGATTTCGTCATAGCCATAATCCTCGCCGATCCGCGCCGCGTTTGCAAGCTGGCATGGGTCGGAGCCGCCGAGTTGCAAAGCTACAGGGTGCTCATCGGGGTGGAAGCCGAGCAGTCGGTCACGGTTGCCGAACAGGATGGCGCTGGCCGTGACCATCTCCGTATACAGCCAGGCGCGGCGCGTAAGCTGGCGGTGGAAATACCGGCAATGCCGATCCGTCCACTCCATCATGGGCGCGACTGCGAATATTTTATCGTTGTTTTTCATGTATTTACGTTTATTATCAGCGGCATAAAGCGAGAACATTGCACACGCGTGTGCACGGATGTTCTTGGTTTGTCCGTAATTTGCACATGCTCACTGCACAGGATTTGCACACGCCGGAGACATTTGCACACGATGGCCTCGATTGCAAAACTCAACAGCGGAAACTGGCGCGCGCAGGTGCGCCGCAAAGGCCGCTATGCGGCGCAAACCTTCCGTCGACAAAAGGACGCCCAGGAGTGGGCGCTCGAGGTAGAGCGCTGCATTTACAAAGGGGTCGCCATTACGCCCCGAGCAAAGGTTAGGACG
>JAWXCE010000051.1:0-2759 GCA_034440495.1 Hyphomicrobiales bacterium
CCCCGTCCGAAGACGGGGCGCTGGCCATTAATCGCCGTTGCGGCGCGACCAGAGAAGGTTCAGGCTTTTGCCGTCCTCGGCCCCGAGCAGCGAGGCGTAGATGGGGGCGGCCCAGGTCGGATCGTCAAGCTTGACCGAAATGTACTCGCGTCCTTCGGTTGAGGCTTTCTTCCAGGCCGCGCCTAACTCGACTTGGTTATTGGTCGAAGGGCTCGAGGCCAGACATATTCTGGCGTTGCGCGATAAGTTCGCGGCGTCACCGGCCTCTGTTAACAACCTTCTACGCGCTTTGTCATCAATGATGTCTTGGTCGGCGCCGCGGGGATGGAGGTCAGACAACCCTTGTACCCATGTGCGAAAATTCAAGTCCGGCGAAGGATATCGTCCCTGGATTGGGAAGAGATCGAGTATTTTAGAGTCACAGCGCGGTCAGACCTATGGGTGGCAGCGGCTTTGGCGCTTTATACCGGGCAAAGACAAAGCGATGTAACTGCTATGCGCTGGTCCGACCTAAGAGATGGTTTGATCGCAGTGACCCAAGCAAAAACCGGCAAAAACTCTGGATCCCATTACACGGGCACCTTAAGGCTGCAATCGCCGGGTTAAAGCGGGAGAGCATTTACATCCTGAACAGTACTAAGCGAACGCCATGGACCTCCGATGGCTTTAAGTCGTCGTGGAATTCCGAGTTTAAGCGGCCGAGAATGCAATCGCTAAAAGACGGAGGGTGCGTCTTTCATGGCCTCCGCAAATCGACCGTCGCATTTCTTCTGGAAGCTGGGTGCAGCGATGCTGAGGTGTCGTCGATAACAAGTCAATCACGGCAAATGGTCGAGCATTATGCCAGGCAGGTGAATCAGCGAAAACTCGCCGCCGCAGCGGTTTTAAAGTGGGAAGCCGCTGAAGCCCGAACGGAGACAGAACGGAATTTGTAAAACATTGCCTAGGTTATTGTAAAACATCGGCGGCGTTCACTTCTGTTCTACTGCGATGACATTGATTTTATTGGCGATCCCGGCTGGGCTCGAACCAGCAACCCCCAGCTTAGAAGGCTGGTGCTCTATCCGGTTGAGCTACGGGACCGAGGCGCAACGCATATCTGGTTTATAATGCATTGCAATGCGCCTGTCAGGCCCCGTTTGTAACAAGGGCGGCGGCTAATGCGTCCAGCTTCCCACACGGCCATATTTGAAATTGTCCGCGTAGGCTTTCTTTGACGGCGCGCGCTTGTGCGGCTCGTGAACGCGAAACGGCACGCCGAGCCGCTGGGCATAATCGATAGCCTCGTCCTTTGTCGAAAACTCAAGCCGGAGCTGCTGCTTCATATCGACCGAGCTTGTCCAGCCCATAAGCGGGTCGGTTTCGCGCGGCTTCTCCGGCTCGTATTCCAGCACCCAGACATTGGTTTTGGCGGAGCCGGATTGCATGGCCGTTTTGGCAGGCTGATAAATTCGAGCTGTCACATGGTCTCCACAGGCTGAAAGATTGGCGTTTGAGCGAGCAGCCCATCATTGCTGTTTAGGCGTAACACTGCGGACGCCGCCTGGCAGGTCGTTCAGATCGCCCGGCTCGTTAGACCAAAACTTGCCAAAAACCCGCCGCCACCAGGCGCCGCGCTTCTTGCGATATTCAGCAAGCGTGCCTGTAAAAGGGCCACGCACGACATAGGTCTGACCATTATGCACAAGGAACAGCCGTAGCTTGGCGCCTTCGGGCACAGTCAGCACGGCTTCGTCGTCGATTTTCGAGCCTTCGCGGTGATTGAGCGCTGTCGACTCCTCAACCAGCATAACAGCGCGCGCGGGAGCTGCGCTTAAAAGCGAAGCGACGAGCGCTAGCGCTGCCAGAACGGTTATGCCACCGGAGTTTTTACGCATCGTGATCTCCTCCACTCACTAACGCGCGAAGCCCGCCAGCTTCAGTGCGCGGTCGCAGTAATAACCGCCTGTCACCCCCGCAAACCAGGCTAACAAAAGGGTTGTGGACGGCATTACGAGTTTAAATTGCGTGAAAAGTATAACCCCAACCACAACCAGGAAAGCAAGGCCCGCGCCATAAACGATCCACTCCCGTTGCATCCAAACCCACCTCCGCGCCGCATAAAACCCGGCCGCCGCAATCGCAAACAGCGCAAAAGCCTCCCAAACGCGCGGCGCGAGTATGAGGGAACGGCCATCCAGTATCTGCGCCAATATCTGCGCGTGTATGATGACGCCGGGCATCCGCGCTTTGCCGCCCACGGAAAGCGGCGTGAGGTGTCGGTCACGATCACCAAACTCGCCGCCCACAAGCACGAATTTGCCTTTCAGCGCAGGACGCCATTCCAGCGGTATGACATTGACTGCGGAAGCGTCCGGCGACCCCGGCGCATGGGTGCGTATCTGGAGCCGCAGGAAGGTGTCGCTGCTCCCATCGGCGGGCGGCAGCAGCCAGTCGATCAGCGGCGTCTCCAGAGGCGCCCTTGGCTTTTCCGTGCTGGCGAGCGCCTCGGCCAGACCTTTCTCGAAGGCTGGCTGGAGTGACGCCTCACCAACGCGCCGAATGACGTTATCGCTGATCGTCAGGGTTTTGTTGTCCGTCCCGAAGAAGATATGCGCCGCAGGCCGGCCGCCCTTGCGGAAGAACTCATCCTGAAAAGCAAAATTCTCCTCGCGAACACCCTTATCGCGCTGGTCGATCGCGCCGAAGACGATTGGCGTACGCGCGTTTTTGATGGCGCTGGCGAGGGCGTCGTCCTTGGCTGGCTCGGTCGGGCGATC
>JAWXCE010000052.1:0-35955 GCA_034440495.1 Hyphomicrobiales bacterium
CTCCGAGCCGCGCCAAGCAATGGGGCGCACGTAACCATCCACGATGCCCTGAACAAGGATAATGTCCCGGCAGGCCTGATCGATCTCGGCGACGGTATAGGGAATTTTAAAACCCAGCTCCCGCGCGGAAAAGAACAGCCGTTCGGTATGCTCGGTCAGCTTGAAGATTTCACCGCCATACGCACGTTCGCCCTCAAATACGGAGCTGGCGTAATGCAGCGCGTGGCTGAGAACGTGCAGCTTGGCCTCACCCCAGGGAACCATACCGCCGTTCATCCAGATGAAACCGTCGCGCTGGTCATAAGGAACGGGAGCCATGGGGCGTTTCTCCAGGAATTTGCTATTTTTGCTTGCGAAGCTTCAGCGGTTTCTTATCAAACCTGCTTGTACTGGCGTGAAGCTAAAAAGAACTTTTTTATGACTTTTCAAAAGCGATTACTTCTTCTAATGATCCAGTGAAAATATGTCAACATGACTGACATAATAGTGAGACATCCAGCTTGCGTGGCGCGCCCAACACCTACACAGATAGCATGGTGCAAACAACGCAACCCGAGCAACTTCTTGCTCTGTCGGAGTTGCTGTTTTTCGCCTACCGCGACTTCACCGGCGATGCAGACGAGGTGCTGGCGGAAATCGGTTTCGGCCGTGCGCATCACAGGGTGGTGCATTTCGTAACGCGGCGGCCGGGCCTGCGCGTCGCGGAGCTTCTCGATATTTTAAAGATCACCAAACAAAGCCTTGCCCGGGTTTTGCGCGAGTTGATCGATAAAGATTATATCGCACAGAAGCGCGGCGAGACGGACAGACGCGAGAGGCTACTTTATTCCACTTCGGCGGGAGAGGCTCTGGCAGCGCGGCTTGCTCTGTCCCAGGCGACCCGGCTTAGTCAGGCCATGATTGCTGCTGGTCCGCACGGCGCGGAGAGTGTTGCGCATTTCCTATCGCAAATGGTATCAGGCGATGAGAACAAACATTTCTCCGCGTTTGCCACGCTGATCCGTTCAGCCAGCGGTGCTGGGGACGAAACACATCGGACATAATGCGTATGGACTTGGCTAAAACTGGTGCGCTTGCGGACAATGCTTCCCACATTCTGGTTGTGGACGATGATCAGCGCATTCGCGATCTGCTGGCGCGCTACCTCGCGGATAATGGCTATCGGGTCAGCACGGCGGGCGATGCGCAGGCGGCGCGGGCTAGCCTGAGGGGACTAAGCTTCGACCTCATCATTCTTGATGTTATGATGCCAGGCGAGTCCGGCTTTTCATTGGCGGAGTCGCTGCGCACGGACTCACCCGTGCCGATCTTGATGCTGACGGCCCGCTCGGAGCCCGATTACCGGCTGAAAGGCTTGGAGATCGGCGTCGATGATTACATGGCAAAGCCATTCGAGCCGAAAGAGCTTCTCATCCGCCTTAACAACATCCTGAAACGGCGCGCGCCGGAAGCTGCTGCTGAAGATGTGCGCATCGGTCCTTTCACGCTGAACATCAAACGTGGCGACCTAAAGCGCGGCGAAGAGACCATAAAGCTGACCGAACGCGAACGCGATCTGTTGCGCCAGTTTGCGCTTAACCCCGGCGTGCCAATCTCGCGCGAGGAATTGGCGGGCGACGGCGCCGGCTCCGAAAGCGAGCGCGCTGTGGACGTGCAAATCAATCGGTTGCGGCAAAAAATAGAAGTCGATCCCGCCAACCCGGTTTATCTGCAAACCGTGCGCGGTCGCGGGTATGTGCTATATCTCGAATAATGACGGCGATTTCTGACCACACTATCAACTTGAAGCCGCGTGGGCCCTTGCGGCGGCTGCGTCATGTCTGGCTGCTCATAAGCCATGCTTTCGGCCGGATTGCGCCCAAGGGCCTCTATACCCGCGCGCTGCTCATCATCATCGCGCCCATCGTGCTGCTACAATCCATTCTCGCCTTCGTGTTCATGGAGCGGCATTGGGAATCGGTCACGCGCCGGCTGTCGATAGCAACGACTCAAGACATCGCATTGCTAGTTGACGGTCTTGAAACCCTTCCCGAAGCGCAGCACGAATCACTGACAAGCCTTGCACGTCAGCATCTCAACCTGGTGGTGCAAATGATGCCGCCTGACGAACTTCCGGCGGCAAGGCCTAAGCAATATTTCGATCTGCTTAACACGACGCTCTCGGAGGAGATCAAGCGTCGCATTGGGCTGCCATTCTGGATCGATACGCTTGGCGGCTCGCGGCATGTAGAAATACGTCTCAGGTTACAAAACTCTGTTATGAGGATTTTGGTGCCGCGCAGTCAGACTTACGCCTCCAACTCTCATATTTTTCTTGTCTGGATGGGGGCAACCTCGATTATTTTGTTGGGGATCGCGATTTTATTCCTGCGCAATCAGATCAAGCCCATTCTCGCGCTGGCCGACGCCGCCGACCGTTTTGGCCGTGGGCACGCCCCGCAACCCGACTTCAAGGTTCGGGGCGCGCGCGAGGTGCGGCAAGCAAGCCAGGCGTTTCTGGAAATGCGGGACCGCATCCAGCGGCATGTCGAGCAGCGCACAACCATGCTGGCTGGCGTGAGCCACGATCTGCGCACCATTCTCACGCGCTTCCGGCTGCAACTGGCGATTATGCCCGCGCGCGACGCCGAACCGATGCGCGCCGACGTCGATGAAATGCAGCAAATGCTGGAGGACTATCTCGCCTTCGCCAAGGGCGACAGCGGCGAGAAAATGAAGCGCATCAACATCAAGAAGCTGCTTGAGGAGGTTCGTGCGGGCGCGCCGCTTGGCAAAACCTTCACCATCGAGGTGCGAGATGATCCAGTTATCATGCCGCTCCGGCGCAATTCATTCAAAAGGGCTGTCAGCAATCTGGTGGTTAACGCCGCGCGCTATGCCGACACCATTTCGATCAAGGCGGTGAAAACACGGCGCTGGTTTACCATCACGGTTGAAGATAATGGGCCTGGCATTCCCGAGGCGAAGCGCGAAGAGGTGTTCCGCCCGTTCCACAGTCTTGATGGGTCGCGCAATCAGAACGTGAAAAGCACGGGCCTCGGCCTAGCCATCGTGCGCGATATAGTGCGCGGCCATGGCGGGGAAATCACGCTAGGCGAAAGCGCGATGGGTGGTCTTAAGGCCCACATCCGCATCCCAGTCTAACCATGATGTTTAAGGGATTGCGATATCCGCGATGACGGGGACGTGGTCGGATGGCTGCGGCCAGTCGCGCGCGGCATCTGCGACGGTTACGCGATGAACGTGCGGCGCAAGCGACGGCGTTGTCCAGATATGGTCAAGGCGGCGGCCGCGATTGGAGGCGCGCCAGTCCTTCGACCTGTAGCTCCACCATGTGTAAAGCTTTTCGGTCGGTGGAATGTGCAGGCGCACCGGATCGACCCAACCCGCTGCGGCGCGCAAACCCTCCAGGTGCTCCACTTCAACCGGCGTATGGCTGACGACTGTGAGCAACTGCTTATGCGACCACACATCGTTTTCGAGCGGCGCTACGTTGAAATCGCCAAGGATAATCATACGCTCGCTTCTATTTTCCGGTCTGGCGAACCATTCCGCGATGCGGCCCAGATAGACCAGCTTCTGTTCGAACTTTGGGTTGAGACCCGGGTCGGGTATATCACCGCCGGACGGGATGTAGACATTGTGAATGACAACACCGCCGCTATCGGGCGCTGTAAGCGCCGTCGCCAGATGCCGCGCATGATCGGCGCCGCAAAAGCGTTTGCTGGACATGCGCGTCATAGGTATGCGCGATAGCGTGGCGACGCCGTGATAGCCAGCCTGCCCGTTTACCTCGATGAATGAAAAGCCGAGTTGCTGAAGTGCAGCCAGTGGAAAGTCTTCCTCACGGCATTTGATCTCTTGAAGGCAGAGGACATCGGGGGCGAACTCAGCCACAAAGCGCTCAACCAGCGGCAGCCGCAACCGGACGGAGTTGATATTCCAGGTTGCTATTCTGAACTGCATCTCGGGTTTCAGGCGTTGAAGGCGGACTTAAGGGAGCGCGCATAAAAAAGCGCCCAACCCCGGCGAAAGGTTGGGCGCTCGACACTGTACACGCGGTGCATCGGGAGGGAATCCGATGCTTGCGGGCGCGTCTTCGGTTAGACGGGGGGCACTACCGACGGTGACTGACGATACCCGCTTCACAGTACATAAACTTTTATAACACAGCCTAACGGCATTTTCAAACAAATCTAAGTTAACAGCTTGACAGTGGCGAACAAGACGCGCTGATTTCAAATTTCAACGCAAAATTATGCTATTAAAGCATTCGGTTAAAAGGCTGGGTAAGTTCTAGTTCCTAAAATTAGGGAGACCGATGTCAGAAAATTTGAACAGATCGGCTGAAACGGTTTTGTTCAGCTCCAGGTTTTGCAGTTCGATCTTTGTCGTCAATCCTTGCGCATCCGTAATGAGCCATTCTTTCAACAAAAGGTCCGGCTTTGTGAAAAACAGACGGATTTGTCCGCCAGCATCGGCGGACTTGTCCTCAACGGTTAAAATTACGGTGTTAGCCGTTTCATCAAGGCCCAGAATTCGTGCATCGCGGATAAAGTCCACTTCTTTAGCGAGCAGCATCCGGAATGGCGTGCTATCCAGCGGGTAACGATCCGACGTCTTTAAATCATGATCTTCGATTGCAAGGTATTTGCCGTCTGAAATGATTTTCTGCTTGCTGGGCGTGGAGTAATCGAAGCGCACCTTGCCCGGACGTTCAAAGTAAAACTTACCCTTCTTCTGCGTATTATCCGCATCGGTCTGAATGAAAAGGCCCTGCATGTTCGCAGTTTTATTAAAATAGTCGTTAATGGCGCGGATGCGGCCGACAGCCTCAGCTTCCTGAAGAACGTTGGAATCTGGCGTCTGGTTCGGCGCGGTCTTCGTGTCCCAGCGCGCGCCTGCGCCCAATGGATTTGCGGGCTTTTGCTCAACGGGGACGGGCTGCTCAACGGGGACGGGCTGCTCAACGGGGACGGGCTGCTGGACAGGGGCTGCTTGCGGTTCTACTGGCGCTCCCGGCGCTGACTCCGCAGCTACCGGCGGCATGGTTTTGCCATGTTGAGAGCTTTGAGCATTGGCCGGAATCGCGGTAAAGAAGAAGGACGCCATCATAAGTGTCGTCACTCCAAACGACCCAGCGCATATAATCTTTGCGATAGTGGAATGTGGCTTCGTCATTGTTCGATCCCGATCTCTCGCGCGATTGCCAACGCGCCGTTGCAATTTTGCGTTCTGAGCCTTGCCATCTTTGAGTTAGTTATAAAGCTGAGCAATATGGACATTGCAAGACATTCGTCCTTTTGTTCACGCGAAGTTCGCACTCCTTCAAAGCGGCTGACCGCCTAAAAAGTATTTTCTCAGGAAGCGGCCGTAGATGTCTGTCAACGTTTGCAAATGCTCCATGGGAGCATGCTCGTCAACTTTGTGTATGGTAGCATTGCACAGGCCAAATTCTACAACCGGAGCGATGTCCTTTATGAAGCGCCCATCGGAGGCGCCTCCATGCGTTGAAAATTCGGGCTTGCGGCCGGTCGCCTCGTGAATAGCGGCGGATAACGTCTTTACCCAAGCTGTCGGCGGCGTGTAAAAGTTGCTTGCAATGCTTCCAGGCCTTAGCTCGTATTCCAGGCCGAGGCCACGCACTGCCGGTTCGATCCGGTCGTGCAACCAGCGTATCAGCGTTTCCGGCGTTTGCAGATCGTTGAAACGGATGTTGAGATGGGCCGTGCAGCGGGCGGGGACAACATTCGTCGCCGTGTTGCCGGTGTCGATTGTCGTCACCTCGAAGTTCGACGCCGCGAAATGCTTGCTTCCGCCATCCACCGGTTCTCCTTTAAGGCGAGCGAGGGCGGCGATAAGGCCAGTCAGCGGGTTGCTGAAAAACTCCGGATAGGCCACGTGGCCCTGCACGCCTTTCACGGTCAGCGTCGCGCAGAACGAGCCGCGTCGGCCGATTTTTATGGCCTCGCCAATCTCGCGCGCGTTTGAAGGCTCGCCAAGCAGGCAGTGATCGGGCTTGAAGCCATTCGCCGCCATCCAGTCCAGCACTTTCTTGGCGCCATTGATCGCCGGGCCTTCCTCATCGCCGGTGATGAGAAAGCTGATCGAGCCGCGAGGCTTGCCTTCGAGCATAAACGCCAGCGCCGCGGCGAGGAAGCACGCTATGCCGCCCTTCATGTCCGCGGCGCCTCGCCCGTAAACAGCGCCATCCGCTATGTCGCCGCCAAATGGCGGATGCGTCCAAGCGGCGGGGTCGCCCGGCGGCACTACATCGGTGTGCCCGGCGAAACACAAATGCGGTGTACCCTCACCGATGATTGCAAACAGATTATCCACGTCCGGCGTGCCTACTTCGGAGAATGGTAACCGCCAGCACTGGAAGCCCGCACCGCGCAGGGTGTTTTCCATGTAATCGAGCGCGCCGCCTTCCTCCGGCGTGACGCTCGCGCAGCGGATCAGGGCTTGGAGGTGAGCGATGGCTTCTTCGGCGGGTGTGTTCATCGGCGCCTTCTCATGCGGCGGGCGGAAGCTGCACATCAGGCCGTTCAGCCTGTATCATCGCGATCTTCTGCCATATCTTCCTGCTGAGGCTGCTCGTCAACTCCTCAATATCGTTAACCCCGCCAACCACGACAGAGTCCGGAAAACTTTGCGCGTAAAGCGCCGCAAGCTTGCTGGTGAGGGACAGCATCTCCGTGCAGTAATCCAAATAACGCAATAATTGCTCGCGACTGAGATCGCGCCGTGGCGATGACCCGGTCGGTTTGCCCAGGATGGAAATCGGGTCTTTGGTCAACTGGTGCATGTCGATGACATGGCTGATAGCGCGCAGCCGGTGCAGGCCCTCCAGCGCGATGCGCCGTTTATGCCGGTTCTCCCAGCGCAGGAAAAATGCAATGATGAGGCCGCAGATCAAAATGATGTTGAGCGCCGCCTCCAGCCCCTGAGCAAACTCGGTGAGGCGAATTTCGCCGCCGAGCGCCACCTGATAAAGCGTCACCAGTTTTGCAAAAGCGATTCCGCCGCCTGTGACCGTCGCCACCGCTAGCAGCCGCAAACCCCAGTTCGGCTTTTTCAAACCCGCGGCTTCGGCGGCGGTGGATCTCGCCATGTCGTGCAGATGGGTTACGGTTTGCGCGAGGCCGCGTGTTGGGAAACGCTCCGCCACGCGGTTGCGCAGTTCGGCCAGAGTTTTGATAATGGCGCGTTCGTCGAGCGTCTGGTGATGCAGCATTGAGGCTTCCGCAATATTGCGCGAGCGCGGTTGAACTTTACAGCCAGAAGATGAAAACCCAATATGAAAGCGTAATGTATTGCGCAACCTTGATTATTTTGTGGAAGGCGGTAGGCCGAAACGATTAGGCCCAGCCGTGCCGCCCAGCACTCCGAGGTTGCCGAGAAACCACAGCGCGGCAAAACCACTAAGCAGCGTCACCCAGCCCTCAAGCGGAGTCGGCGCGGCTCGATCCGCAATCGCCGTAATCGCCGTCGCGGCCACGAACGGGATCAAGAAAACGAGGGTGTACCAGCCGGACAGATTGCGATCGTGCAGGCGCTTTGCGTTCATCGCCAGGTTTGGATACAGAAAAATGAGCGCCGTCAGCGCGCCGGACTTATCCGCCGCCATATCCACGATACTCGACCATGAGCCATCGGGAAACGGAATGTCGTCGCCTATTAGCTGGCTGAGGACGGCGTTGAACGTCACCTCGACGACAAGCAGCAGCACCCAGGCCGCCCACCAATGCCCACGCCTGATGCGGCCGTTAAAGCTGAAATAGGTATGCGTCAGCCAGCCCATTATCGCCCTTTTACCCATCCCCGTATACATTCGAGCCGCGCGAACCCAGCACAAACCCTAGAACAAACAGTGTCACCAATGTCATTAGCAGCGCACCCGCACAGACAAAATCATAAATATTTGGCTGACCCAGAGGGCCGCCCAGTTGCAACGCCGCTAAAACCGAATAGCAGGTTCAGCACGTCCTTGCGGTTCTCAAATGCCGGGGGCGCGTCTGACAAAACGGCGACCATTGGTTAGTCCCGCAGAAGGTCGTTGATGGAGGTTTTGGAGCGGGTTTTCTCGTCCACGCGCTTCACGATCACAGCACAGTAAAGCGACGGGCCGGGCGAACCATCGGGCAGCGGTTTGCCGGGCAGGCAGCCAGACACAACGACCGAGTATGGCGGTATGCGGCCCATGTGGATTTCACCGGTTTCGCGGTCGATGATTTTGGTCGAGGCGCCGATGAACACGCCCATGGAAAGCACCGAGCCTTCGCCCATTATGACGCCCTCCACCACTTCCGAGCGGGCGCCGATGAAGCAGTTGTCCTCGATGATCGTCGGCCCGGCCTGTAACGGCTCCAGCACGCCGCCAATGCCGACGCCGCCCGACAGGTGGCAGTTTTTGCCGATCTGCGCGCAGGAGCCGACTGTCGCCCAGGTGTCCACCATCGTGCCGCTATCGACATATGCCCCGAGGTTTACGAAGCTCGGCATCAGGATAACGCTTGGTGCGACATAAGCGGAGCGGCGCACGATAGCGCCGGGCACGGCGCGGAAGCCCGCCGCACGAAATTCGGCCAAGCCCATGCCCGCAAATTTTGACGGAACCTTATCCCACCATGAGCCGCCGCCCGGCGCGCCCGAGATGCATGCCATGTCATTCAAACGGAACGAGAGTAGCACGGCTTTTTTGAGCCATTGCTCCACCACCCATTCGCCATTCACCTTCTCCGCAACGCGGCGATGGCCCTTGTCCAGCAGATCGAGTGCGGTTTCAACGGCGTCGCGCACCTCGCCTTTCGTGCCGAAGTTAACGCTGTCGCGGGCCTCGAATGCGGCGTCGATGACGGATTGCAGAGTGTCGGACATGCTGGCTTGCCTCACTGAGAAGTGTTCTGCGATGTTTGATGGCGGACAGACCAGTTTGTCAACTCTCAGAACGCCTCGCTGCGTTGAGGCTTTCGACAAACGCCGTCAAATCCTCGGTGTAGTGGTGGATGTGGGCGGGGAGGAAATCCCACGCCTCGATGGCGCGCTGCGAGGGGTGGTCATGAAAAGACGAGCGCACCAGCACCGTCGCCATGCCCAGCGCGTGCGGCGCCTCCAGATTGTGCGGCAAATCCTCGAACATCGCGGCGCGTTGCGGATGCACGCCATGCGCGGCCAGGAAAGAGTGATAGCACTCAAGCTTTGGCTTCGGCACGTATTGCGCGGCGCAGATGTCGAACACGCCGTCAAATACGTGAGTAAGTCCGAGTTTGTCGCAAACCCGCGTGGCGTGGGCGACGGAGCCGTTGGTGAAAATGAACTTGCGGCCGGGCAGCGCCTCGATAGCGGCGGCAAGCTGCGGCGCGGGCGATATAGGGGATAGATCGATATCGTGTACGTAGTCCATGAACGTTTCGGGTGGCACCTTATGTTCGTGCATCAGGCCCGAAAGCGTGGTGCCATAGCGGTAATAATAATCTTTCTGCACGCGCCGTGCCTCGGCGAACGGCACGCGCAGCAGCTCGGAAATAAAGCCGCCCATACGCTGATCGACCTGTGCGAACAGGTTGGAATCCGCTGGATACAGCGTGTTGTCCAGGTCGAACACCCACTCGCTCACCCGCGCGAAGCCGGATAAATCCGCGTTTTGAAACCGTTCGGTCATCCGTTTTCAGCGCCTTATCAATCAAATGAGATTTGTTTGCGTGTTCGCGACCTCGACCTTATGTCATTCCTGTCTCGCGTTTCATAGTAGCTGAAGTCGTTCACCTTGGAATGATGAGTTAACGACGGGGCGGTACAGGCGCATTGATGGACATATTTGATCGCAAGCTGTTGAACCGCCAACGCGCCCGCGCTGCGAAGAACGTATACAAGCACGATTTTCTGCTGCGCCGGACGGCGGAAGACATCGCCTCCCGGCTGGACGCCATCAATAGGTCATTTCCCATCGCGGCGAATATTGGCGCTCATCATGGCGTCCTTAGCGGACTTTTGGCGGAGAAGCCGTTTATTGAGGCGGTTATCAGCATGGAGCGCTGCGCGCCACTGCTACGGCTGGCGCCCGGCTTGCGCGTCGCGGCGGACGAGGAGGCGTTCCCGTTCGCGGCGGAAAGTCTCGATCTGGCGGTTTCGGCGCTCAGTTTGCAGTTCGTCAACGATTTGCCGGGCGCGCTGGTGCAAATCCGCCGCGCGCTCAAACCGGATGGCCTTTTTCTGGGCGCTCTGGTTGGAGGCGAGAGTCTTCGCGAATTGCGTCAATGCTTTGCAGACGCCGAGCTTGAGATGGAGGGCGGCGTTTCCCCGCGCGCGGCGCCAATGGCCGATGTGCGCGATTGCGGGGCGCTGCTGCAACGCGCGGGGTTTACTTTACCTGTCGCCGATAGCGACCGCTTCACCGTGACCTACCCGGACGCCTTCGCGCTGATGCGCGACCTGCGCGGCATGGGCGCAACGAATGTGATGCTCGCCCGGCGCCGGACGCCGCTTCGCCGCGCGACCTTGTTCCGCATGGCGCAACTCTATCACGAGCGGTTTACGGCTTCCGGTGGCCGCGTGGCGGCGACATTCGAAATCATTGCGCTCACCGGCTGGGCGTCACACGAAAGCCAGCAGAAACCGCTCCAGCCCGGCTCCGCCAAAACCCGCCTGGCCGACGCCCTCGGCGTGCCCGAGCAACATCTAAAAGCTACTTAACAATGTTCCGCAAATTATTAAGTGCAGCCAACCTATGACTATCAGCAAGAAGCTTGATAGGCTGCCCAAGTACACAACATACTTTAAGTCTAAATTTGCAATCTATGCATCCTCTGTCGATTGCAGAGCGAGCTTCAGGAAGCGATATCGCAACAACCTCTGAGAGGTTCAGATAGCAAGTTTTGCTCAAAGCTAAAGCGTGATCGTTTACATAACACTCCAATTGCCCAATTCCATGAGGACGCGGCTTTGTGTTAAAAAAGAAACAATCGAACCGGATCGACGCTCACAGATAGAGCGATTTTTTCTTTCTGAGGATCTACCCAACGATACAAGTAAACATAAATGTGGCCGATAGATAAACTCAAAGAACGCCCCTGTGTGAAAATTCAGAAGCTACCTCAATTAGTTCATCTCGATTTTCATTGTCCTCATCAAAAAAAATAAATAGTTCATCGACCCGTTTTCATCGGCCTCAAACCATGCTCTTTCGAGATGAGTCAACTCTGAAAGTTCATCAGCCGACTTTTCACGACAAAAATCTATTGCCTCCTGTAAGCATTCCAAGTCTGTTTGAGACAAGACTGACAAGTCAGGACTGCGTTCTCCTGGATAAAGTTTGTTAAGCCCTCGCCTTTCGATATTTACGGCTTTGTTGAAGCCATCTGGCTTTCCAACCCGACTCCATTTCCTGTCAATGTAATTTTTTATAGTAGATGGAACTGGCCCCTTTGGCATCGCTATATAATTGTCAGCGATTATAGGTCGGCCATATCTATTGAGGTGCCATTTTTCCGCAAAGAAAAATATTTTAGACACAAAAAGGGGTGTTAGGCCCGGGCTTCTAGCAGCCACAAACGCCATGCTTCTAGTGCTTTAGCGGAACTAAAGGCGAACTTCGTTTGCATTGATTCCTCCTCAAAGCGCGAAATTTCGCTCTTGTTTCGTTTCAAATATAGGGGTTTAATGAGTAATTATCAATACAAAGTCTGTTCACACTGAAGACCAAGGCAGATGCACACTCACTACAAAGATTTTCGATGCTCAAAGATAACTACAGCAAATCCATGAGCGCGGGGATGAGGGGGATGTCGGCGGGGGGCATGGGGTAGTTGCGCAGGTCGCGCCCGTGCACCCAGGCGAGAATTTGGCCCTCGCGCGGCTCCGGCTCGCCCGTCCAGGTGCGGCAGATATAGAGTGGCATCAGCAGGTGTGACGCCTCATAGGCGTGGCTGGCGAAGGTGAGCGGGGCGAGGCATTTTGCCTCCACCTCGATGCCGAGTTCCTCGCGCATTTCGCGGATGAGCGCGGCCTCCGGCGTTTCGCCCGGTTCGAGTTTACCGCCGGGAAACTCCCACAGGCCGGGCATCGGTTTGTGTGCGGGGCGTTTGGCGAGCAGAATGCGGCCATCCGCGTCGATGAGCGCGCAGGCGGCGACCAGGATGAGCGGCTTCAACTCACGCCGCCGGTTTGCGGTAAACCCAGATGCCGGCAGGCGGCAAATTCACCCACACGCGCGATCGGCGATACGATGATAGGCCGAGTGCGCCCGCGATATGCTCCGGCACCGGGCTGTCCTGGCGGTAGGTGAACTGCACGAACACGCCGCCGGGCGCCAGCACATCCACGCAGTTGCGCATGATCTGGCGCACCATCTTGCGCTTGAACAGCCGCATCGGCAGCGTAGAGACGATGGCCCCGACCGCCGGGCCGTGGCGCTCGCGCCAGAGCTGGGACAAATCCTGTGCGGGCGCGATCACCACGTCAAGGTCTGGAAATGTGCGCCGCAAATGGCCGCCGAGATGCGAGTCGATCTCCATCACGGTAAGGTTCTTGTCGCCGAGGCCGGAGCGCAGAAGCTGGCGTGTCACGGCGCCGGTGCCGCCGCCAAGCTCGATCACGTGGGTCTCGGGCCGGTCGGCGATGGCCCAGGTCATGGAGCGCCCGACAAACGGGCTGGAGGGGAACAGGCTGCAAACTTGCTTCGGGTTTTTAAGGGTGCGCCCCCAGAACAGAATCGGACCTCGAGCCGCGGGTGGAAAGTCCTCAAGCTCAATGTCAAAAACCTTATTCATCAAAACCCCTTTCCGGGTATGCGGAGAAATTTAAAGTGCACCTGAAATTGCGATTGAGCATAAATTCATATGTCGATAATACGACACTATTGTTACAGACGTGACAAGCCGGAGCGACGTTTTGGTATCTCATTACCGCCGTCTTGAAACTCATCTCTAGCATTGTTTATTAATCTTGCATTTATGTCGTTTAAAGCATTAGCAACACAGCACTCCTTTAATTATGACATCTTAACGGTTTTTCGTAATGACCAGTTCCCCAACTCCTTGGCCGCTGGCGGTGATTTTCGACCTCGACGGCACGCTAATCGACAGCGCGGGCGACATCGCCTCCGCGCTTAATAATGTCATGGAGACGCGGGGATTTGCGCCGTTCGAGATGGTGAAAGTGCGGGAAATGATTGGCGGCGGCATTCCGAAACTGGTCGAGAAGGCGTTTTTGTCGCACGGGGTGCAACCGGACGACCTCGAACCAGTCATCATGGATTTTCTAAAAGTCTACGCGGCGAACTGCGTGGTTGACACCAAGCTTTACGACGGAGCGCTGCCGCTACTGGAGCGACTCCATGCGGATGGCGTAAAAATCGGGCTGTGCACCAATAAACAGCAGGCGATTTCCGAGGAGATTTTGGAGCGCCTCGGCATCGCGCATTTCTTTGGTGCTGTGGTTGGAGAGCGCAAAGGCCAGCCGCGCAAGCCCGACGCGGAACCGTTGCGGCTTGCCATGCAGCAACTTGGCGTCACGGCGGCTGAAACGCTGATGGTCGGCGACAGCGCCGCCGATTCCGGTTGCGCACAGGCGGCTGGCGTTCCCGTGGCGCTCGTCACTTTCGGCTATACGCACACCCTGGTAAGTCAGCTTGGCGCACAGGCTTTGATTGACCAACTGAGCGAACTTCCTTCGACTTTCACCGCAATCCACCGGACATATGAAAGTGATCCTAAGCGCTGATTTCCCAATTGAACTTGTACGCACCATTCCGTATGTTATCTTTAATTTATGCTATTTTGATCTTTTATAGGCCATTCCTTGACGATAACTCAAATCCTGTTCCGGCTAGTATTCGCTGCTGTAGCAATGTCGCATTCGTCTGCGGCTGTTGCGCAGCTTGTCTGCAAAAAAAAGACGACAGGATATTTTAAGCTGGTGCTTGCGGTTTCTGCGGCCTCCATCAAGCTAGGCGGTATGGAAACGCCTTTGACTTCGGCGCTTGGCGACTCTGTGCGCGGGATGCAAATCAGTGCCTCGGAAGACAAGGGGAACTGTCTCGCTTGCCATAAGATTCCTCAACTCAGTGACCAGCCAGACCACGGCAACCTTGGGCCCAGTCTCGATGGCGTCGGCATGCGCTATAATGAGGCGCAGCTCCGCCAGATGATTGTCGACCCCTCCTCATTTTTTCCAGATACGGTCATGCCTCGCTACCACAGCACTGAGGGCTTTTCCCGCGTCAGCACGCAATTTGATGGTAAAACAATATTAAGCGCGCAGGACGTTGAAGACGTGGTGGCGTTTCTCAAAACCCTTCGTTAGCCATTACCATTTTGCTTTCCAGTAAATCGCATCAGGAAACCGCCATGATTTTCCGCTGCATTCAGCTTCTCGCCGTTATCGCCACAATGGCGGCTGCGGTTTCCGGCGGCGCAGCGCAAGAGCGGCGGAGCATTGCCCCGCAAAGTCGCGATAACCCGCTGAAAGAACTGATTTCGGGGTATCATTTCGGCGCGCTGAAAACGCGCTCCCAGCAGGATGACGAGTTCGACAATCCAGGTTTTCCCTCCCTGCAGCAGGGTGAGAAACTGTGGAAAAAGGTGGAGGGCGCCCAGCAGAAATCGTGCGCCACATGTCACGCGGACGCCAGCCAATCAATGAAAGGGGCGGCAGCGGCCTACCCAAAATTCTGGCCTGCATCGAACAAGGTCATCAATCTGGAGCAGCGCATTAATGCCTGCCGTGACGAAAAAATGTCAGCCCCGCGTTGGGAGTATGAGTCCACCGATCTGATCGCGATGACCTCATTCGTGCGAAATCAGTCGCGTGGACTGGCGGTAAATGTTGTGGTTGATGGCCCCGCCCGTCCGGCGTTCAATTTGGGGAAAAAAGAGCACGAAACGAGAATCGGACAACTCAACATGTCCTGCGCCGATTGCCATAATGTCCGTTATGGGCAAAAGCTGCGCGCCGAGACGATCAGCCAGGGACACAGCAACGGTTTCCCATCGTACCGTTTGCGGGACAAGACCATGAACTCGCTGCATGACCGTTTCCGCCGCTGCAACGCGATGGCTAGGGCAGAGCCGCACGAAAGCGGCTCCGACGAATACGTTGCGCTGGAGTTATACCTCGCTTGGCGCGGGGCGGGGCTTCCGGTCGAAACGCCCGCAGTGAGGAAGTAAATATAGTCTAATCAAACTGTTACGCTAATGCAGTTCCATAATAGAGTTTATACATCACGCATTTTTTGTTGTTTTGAAATAGTGTCTAGTACGGATTTATGTATTCGTTCAGTTTAGACTTCAAGCAAACGCTTTTTCATTAATATGATGCAAGAATATTTATCGCAAAACAAACCGACTTCTTGTTCACTCGCTGCAAAAAATATTACTTCTTTAGGCGGGGCGATGGCTATTCCTATCTCCATATAGATGTGTGGGTTTTAGTCGCAAATAACAGCAATTACAAAATTACATTCTTTTATTGAATTATATATCACCCTAGTCGTCTAAATTCGTTAGTTAGTTCACAGAACCGTGTGTAAAGCTCCGCTTGATGTGAACACCGACTTCTTGTCGATCCCAGTCATTTGCGGTTCATGTTGCGAGCGCTATGTTTCAATCTCTAAACAAAGAGTTCACAGGAGCTACTTATGAAAAAGTTCGCCTTTATGATCGCTGCGATCATGTTGTCCGCAGCAGCTATGGTGTTTTCGGGCCAGTCCGCAACAGCGGCTCCAGTTAACGCCGCGGTAACATCGCAAACTGTACAGGCTGGTCAGGCCGTCGAAAAAGTTGGTTACGGATATCGCCGTCACCGTCGTTACGGCTATCGCCCGTACTACCGCCCTTATTATCGCCCATACTACCGTCCATACCGCTACTACGGCTATCGTCGTGGTTACCGTCGCGGATATGGCCGTGGTTTCCGTCGTGGCTATCGCTATTAATTAACAGTTGACTGAAGGAGGCGATTACAGCCGCTAAACTTTCTCCTCAAAGGCAGTCTCCCAAGACTGCCTTTTTTTGATTATTTTGTGTCACCTCCGGCCGCCGACGGGCTTGAGTCTGGCGTTATGTCATCAGCGACGCCATCAGCGTTCCGGTTGTTAAACGCCTCCGCGTTGAAGCACTGGTAATATGCTGCTTCAGGTTGCGATTTGTCGTTTATGCAGTCGTCGAAATACCCAAGATCGCCTTCGGTTGCGTAGTACATATAAGGGCTGATTGCATATCTGTCCGAATTGCTCACCGCGCCAAAACGGTCGATCTTGTCGGCATAATCGGGCAGCACGGTCGCGATGGCGGTTTTAAGCACGTCGCCTTCCAGAAAGTTGTCAGGCAGTTGATCGAACGGGCCATCGTAGTAATTGTTTAGAAACGAATTGCTTTCGTGAACGCCAACCAAAATCTGCCGTTCGCGCTTGTCTTTATAAAACGCAAAGCTGGTGCGCCTACCGATGGTAACGTTTGGGAAATTTTTTGCCTGCTCGAAAATCTCCGGATTTTTCACCTTTTCATTTAGTATGTAATGGAAGACCTTGGCGTCTTTGTTAAACACCAGAAAAAACTGCATGCCAGACTCGTCGAAGACTGGCCCGATATACGTCTCATTCGCATTTAACATCCCTTCCGGCGGCTTCACGCCTGACAGGTCGTTCAGATCGAAAACGATTGATTTGCCGTTGAACGAAACCCGATAGGATAAGCGGGCGAGTTTTTCGACTTTCACGCCCTCTTTCGCGCTTAAGTGACGGTAAGTCACCTCAGCGCCCGCCCGCCACAATGCATACTCCTCAAAATATCCGAAATTGACGAAGCCCGCGTCGCGGTCAGAGGCGTCGAGGCGAATGTTGCCGTGATAGGTGACGCCGCGATGGATGAAGCTGAAATAGTAGTAGTTTTCAGTCGGGTAAACCTTCACTCTCTCGGCCAGGCTGGCGAACACGTAACCGAAAACCGCAAGCGGGTCGGCAATGTCGAGCGGCGCCTCCCGCATCAAATCTTCTATGTAGCTCTGATGAGTCTTGAGCCGGGGCGCGGTGTCATCTGCGGCTATACTAGGACTGGTGGCAAGACATGCGAGACACGCCAGCAGATACGCGCGGCAATTTTTATTCATCTTGTTATCCCCGTTCCTTCCTCGACCCACTAGCTTTGGAAAACGATCCGCGCGGATTTATGGCGCAAAAAAGCGTAGCGTGCGCTTTCGTATGAAAGCGCACGCTACGCACTTGTTTGATCCTTGCCAGGTTACTCTGCTGGCTGAGGACGGACAGTGTCTGACGTAGCGGAGGCGGCGCTCTCGGCATAGTCGCCGCCGATAAAGCGTCCGAATATCCGCCAGATCAGATTGCCCAGATCGTCCATCACCACAAACACGGCTGGCACGAAGATAAGCGACAGCACGGTGGAGAAGATCAGCCCGCCAATCACCGCGATGGCCATGGGCGAGCGAAACTCGCCGCCAGCGCCAATGGCGAGCGCCGATGGCAGCATGCCGCCCACCATCGCAATCGTCGTCATAATAATAGGCCGCGCACGCTTTCGCCCTGCGTCGATAATTGCGTCATGCCGCTTGACGCCGCGGGCCACCTGTTCGATCGCGAAATCGACTAGCATGATCGAGTTTTTGGTCACGATGCCCATCAGCATGAGAATGCCGATGACGACAGGCATGCTGATTGGGCGCTCCGTGATGAGCAGTGCGAAAATCACTCCGCCGATAGAGAGCGGAAGTGAAAACAGGATCGTTACCGGTTGCAGAAAGCTGGCGAACAGGAGGATCAGCACGCCTAACATCATCATGATGCCCGCGCCCATGGCGAGCGCGAAGCTGCCGAACACCTCGCCCATCACTTCAGCGTCGCCGGACTGCTTCAGCACGACGCCCGGCGGCATATTTTTCGCCGTCGGCAAAGCAAAAACCTGCTCCACGGCGAGGCCAAGCGCATCCGTGCCGACCAGATCGGCCCCGATGATAACGCGGCGCTGACGGTCGTAACGGTCGATGGAGGATGGCCCTTGACCCAGCTCGATTGCCGCGACTGTCACCAGCGGCACGGCGGCGCCGCTGCCTGTTGGCACTTTAAGCGATTCCAGAATTTGATAATCCTGACGCGCCGCCTCATCCAGTTGTACGCGAATCGGCACCTGCCTGTCGCCCGCGTTGAACTTCGCGAGATTGGCGTCCACGTCGCCAATCGTGGCGATGCGGATCACTTCGGACACCGCCTCGGTAGACACGCCCAGTTCGGCGGCGATGGCCTCGCGCGGGCGGAACCGCATTTCCGGCCTATCGAGCGCTGAGTTGGTCACGACGTTGGCGAGTTCGGGAATGCGGCGCATTTCGCTGGCGATTTTCGAGGCTGACTCGGCCACCGCTTGAGAGTCGGATCCCGATACGATCAGCGAAAGTCCTCGCTCGCCGTTATCGTTGATGACCCAGGCGCGCACATCGGGCAGTTTGGCGATTGCCTGGGTCAGTTCGCGTTCGATTTCACGCTGGCTCAGTTCGCGGTCGCTCTTGTTGGTCAAATTGACCACGAAGGTTGCCTTGCGCACCTCCTCGCCGCCACCGTTGACGCCCAGAATGCGCCCGCCGTCGGTAAACACGCTTTTCACCTCCGAACGGCGCCGGATAACCTTGGTGATTTCGTCGCTTTGCTTCTGCATGTCGGAAAGTCTGGTGCCGGGGGGCAACTCTGCCGCGATCAGTATACGGTTAGCGTCCTCAGCCGGCAAAAACCCGGATGGAAGCAAGCCAACGGCTTGAATCGATCCAAAAAAGATAGCCAATCCGAGCGCCACGGTAACAAATCGGTGCTCGACTGACCAGGTGATGAGGCCCGTATACTTGCGCATCAGCCATCCATCCACAGGCTCCTCATGCTTAACATCGCGCATGAAGTAAGCAGCCATCATCGGCGTTATCAGCCGCGCAACCAGCAGCGAGAAAAACACCGCCGCCGCAACTGTTATACCGAACTGCTTGAAATATTGCCCCGCGATGCCGCCCATAAACGACACCGGCACAAACACTGCGATAATGGTGAGCGTGATCGCTATAACGGCGAGGCCAATTTCGTCCGCCGCCTCCAGCGCCGCTTTATACGGCGATTTCCCCATGCGCATGTGGCGCACAATGTTTTCGATCTCCACAATCGCATCGTCCACAAGAATGCCTGTCACGATTGTCAGCGAAAGCAGTGACACAAGATTGAGCGAGAAGCCAAGGCCGCTCATAGCCCAGAATGTCGGGAAAATGGACAGCGGTAGCGCAACTGCGGTGATGACCGTCGCACGAATATCGCGTAAAAACAGGAACACCACGATGATCGCGAGGATAGCGCCCTCGATAAGCGTGTGCATCGTCGAATCGTAGTTGCCGAGCGTGTAGGTGACAGTTGTGTCGATTACCCGCAGATTCACATCCGGTCGCTTCTTCGATATCTCCTTGATCTTTTCGGCGACCGCCGCCGAAACCACCGTGTCGCTGGCGCCTTTTGCCCGTAAAATGCCGAAAGCAACGACTGGCTCACCGTTTAGCCGCGCAAAATGTCGTGGCTCCTGAAAGCTATCGACAACTTCTCCGAGCTGATCCAGGCGCACCTTGCGCCCGGCAGGGAGCGTAATCGACATCGCCGCCATCCGCTCGACGGTCAAGGCGCCCCCAAGCGCGCGGATGGTCTGCTCCGAGCCGCCGATCTCGGCCCGCCCGCCAGCCAGATCGGTGTTAATAGAGCGAAGCTGCTCGTTAACTTCGCCAGCCGTAATGCCCAGCGCGAGCAGACGGTATGGATCGAGTGAGATGCGGATTTCACGCGTCACGCCGCCCACGCGCTTCACCTCGCCCACGCCACGCACGGTCTGCAACTCTCGCTGCACCACGTCATCCACGAACCATGACAGTTCTTCGAGCGACATTTGCGGCGCGGTGGCTGCATATGTCTCGATGGGGAGGCCAGTGATATCGACGCGCTGGGTGATCGGCTCTTCAATGGTACGCGGCAAATCCGAGCGGATGCGGGCGATAGCGTCCTTCACGTCGTTCAGCGCTCGATCCGTGTCGGTTTCCAACACAAACTCTGCCGCTGTTACCGACGCGCCGTCGGTCAGCGTTGAGCCCATGTGCTTAACGCCGACAACGGCCGATATTGCGTCCTCAACGCGCCGCGTGACCTGCGTTTCCAACTCCGATGGCGAGGCGCCGGACTGTGTTATCGTCACGGAGATGATGGGTATGTCGATATTGGGGAAACGTTCAATGGGCAGCATGCGAAAGCTCATCACTCCCAAAATCATGAGAATGATGAACAGCACCACTGACGGGATCGGCTGGCGGATCGACCAGGCGGAAATATTGAGACGCATTAGCGGGCCTCGCTCACGGCTGTTGTGTTGTTTAAAATCGGACGGACTCGGTCGCCATTGCGCAGCAGCGTGCCCGAGCGCGCGACGACCATCTGGCCCTCTGTAAGTCCTTCAAGAATCTCCACGCCATCGGCGGTGCGCAGGCCGAGTTTGACGCGGCGTGTCATAACCTTGCCGTCTTGCACCACCTGCACCGCCGCGCCATCCGCAGTGTACAGCACCGCGCTCGGCGGCACTCCCAAACCATCGCTTGACGAGGTTTCAATGACGCCGCGTGCGAACGCGCCGACACGCAATGCCGGATCGTCGCCAATGAAAATGCGCACCTTGCCGAGACGTGTGGCTTTATCCACCTCGGATGAAATCAGGCGGATTGTGCCCCGCCGCTCGTCAACGCCCGCAACGTTTATGATGGCGGAGCGCCCAAGCCGCAATTTTGGCAAGTAAGCCTCAGGAATTTCAGCGTCGAGTTCGATCTCGCCCTTGGTCACGATGCGGAACATCGGGTCGGAGGCGAGTGAGGCCATGGCGCCGAGCCGAGCGGTGCGGCGGGTAATAAGGCCGTCCGAGGGCGTTAGAATATCCGCGTAACTCAGGCGCACTTTCAATTCGCGGATTTGCGCCTCGATCTGCGTTTTCTCCGCCTGCGTAAGAATAAGTCCGTCTTTCGCCGATGTGACGCTAGCTACCGCTGTCCGGGACGCGGCCTCTCGCTCGTCGTATGTCGATTGTGTAGTTGCACCAGTTTTGATGAGGTCTTTGACGCGCACGAACGCCGCATCGGCCTGCTTCTGCGACGCCTCGCTCTGCACTATCAGGCTGCGAGCCTGTGCGATAGCGGCGTCGGCGCGCGCAACCTGCGCGGTTAGCTGCGCAAGCTGGGCTTCCAACGCGTTGCGGTCGAGCCTGGCGAGCACCTGTCCAGCCTTGACCCTGTCGCCTTCCTCGGCCAGCAGTTCGATGATGCGATAGCCCTCGATTTGCGGGCTAACCAAGACCTCCTCCCGAGCCACGATCGAACCCGTGACAAGGATTGTTTCCGTAAACGACGCCCTGCGCGCTTCAGCGACACTTACGGCGGGCAATTGCGACGGATCGACCGCTTTCGATTCCTGCGCCGCCGTGTCGGCGCGCGCAAGCGGCGCAAAAGCCGAAAGGAGAGCTAAAACCATGTAAGTCGTCACTCTACGCGGCATTGTCATTTTCCTTAAAAGCGGCCAAAGGGGTTGGCGGTATCGGGTTAATCAAAGTTGAAATCATCGCCATCAGCGCAGGCAATACCGAGCGCTGGTCGAAATTTGGATCGAGCGCCCGGTGCCAAAATAACCCATCGCCGATGACCGCGATGCACCGGGTCAGCGCCGCGCAGTCGACGATTGGGGCTATACGGCCTTCGGCTTTCACGCGTTGCAAAAGCTCCTCAAAGCTGCTCATAAGAAAACGGTCGGCGGCGCGCACATATTCGCCGACTTTTTCGTTGCGGGTCGCCTCGGCGCCAATTTCAATGTGCATCTGCAACTTGTGACGGGGATGGGCCATGCAATGCTCGGCGAACGCGCTCAGGGCGGCTAGAAAGTCTGGCGCTTCGGCAAGCATGGGGAAACGTGAGGCGAACTCCTGCGTTTCGCGCTCGCACAAACCGGCGATCAGATCTTCTTTCGAGGCAAAATAGATATAGAGCGCGCCAGCGCTAACCTCCGCGTCGCGGCAAATGTCCTGGATGCTGGTGCGATGGAAGCCGTTGCGCGCAAAGCAACGCTCGGCCGCATCGAGAATGCGGTCGCGGCGAGCCTGCTGAGTTTGTTCGTCGAGCTTTGGCATAACAAAATGAATGTTCGTTCTTTATGGTTTTGATTGTGTCGCCGATGCTGGTTCTTTGCAAGAAATTTCACCGTGAGGTAAAACATGTCGCAGGTCTGGGTAAAATATCAGCCGCGCGGCGCGTGTCTCGGGACATAGCCGTCATTGAGAGGCGGCTGCGGCCGCCATGGCGCTGCATCGCTGCTTCAGGCGCGAAAAGACTGGATTGCTTCGCTTCGCTCGCAATGACGTTGATTCTGATTTAGCACTAGCTCTAGCTCTTAAATTCTTGGAGTTTTTCGTGAAACGGCGAAAACTGATGACATGGATCTTGCTAACGCTCGGCGCTGTCATCGCGGGGCGCCTCGCCATCGCCATAACGGCTCCGCATACGCCAAAACTCATTATAGAGGGTTACCCGGCTGTGGTGTGGCCAGCGCGAGGTTCGTTCGCCGATGTTATTGGAGTGCAGGAAAATACGACTGGCGCGAGCGCCGTTGTCGCTAAAACCCTACCCGCCAACCTCGGGGATGAAATTGGCACAAGCGCTCTGCTGGTTTATCAACGCGGCCAGATTATGGTGGAGCATTACTCAGCCAAGTTCACCGCGCAAACCCGCTTCAATTCTTTTTCGATGGTGAAGAGCCTCGTCGGCGCCTTGGTTCTGAAAGCGCATGCGGAAGGTAAAATCAAGAGCCTTGACGATCCGCTAGGCGCATATTTGCCGAGCGCAGCCCCGGAGCTTCTCGCCACGCCGCTGCAAGCTTTCCTAGACATGAAAAGCGGGCTGGTCATGGAGCCAGACGCTACGGAGGGGATGAAACCTCTGAAAGTGAGCGCGGGCAAAATATACTCGCGGCGCTTCATGGGCGACGATTTATCGGATGCTGAGGTGCGCCAAGGCGCCTACACCGATCACGCCAGACACGACGTGCTTGACCGGCCCGGCGAAGCGTTGCAAGGCCGGTTTGTATATTTCCTCGGAAGCGGCGGGCAAATGACCTATGTTATGCCCGAGAAAGGCCTCGTAGTCGTCCGCTTTGCCGAACGTATAACGCCTTTGCACTCGCTGCTCTATAATCTCTCCCGCGCCGGAATGATTGCAAACTGAGCTACGCGCGCGGCTTGACCAAAATTCCGCCTGTTTGCGGCGCGCTTACGCCGGTGGTGCCGGGGAAACTGAGCGGCAGGCCATACAAAGAGCGCACCGCCAGATAGGCGAACGCCTGCGCCTCAATGGCCTCGCTGCGCCAACCCGCCTCATCGCCAGTGATGATATCTGCCTGGATAACGCGCCGGATGACCTCGACCAGCGCGGGGTTATGGGCGCCGCCGCCAATGAGCACCCAGCGTTTGGGCGATGCGGGAAACTGTTTGGCGGCATGAGCAAGCGCGGCGGCGGTGAAAGCGGTGAGCGTCGCAGCGCCGTCCTCCACGCTTAAGCTTTCGACTGGCTGCAAAGAAAACGCGTTGCGGTCGAGCGATTTTGGCGCTGGCGCGGTGAAATAAGGGTGACGCAGCATTTCCTCCAGAGCAAGCTGGCTGACAACCCCTGAACGCGCGGAGTCACCATCTTTATCCATCGCGGCGCCTGTGCGGCGCAACATCCAGTCGTCGATCAGGGCGTTGCCGGGGCCGGTGTCGAAGGCGAGCAGCGCTCCGTCCTCGCCGATCCATGTGGCGTTAGCGACGCCGCCGAGATTGACGACGGCAAGCGGTCGCGGCAAATCCGCCATGTCGGCAAGCGCGCGATGATACGCTGGGGCGAACGGGGCGCCCTGACCTCCCGCCGCCATATCGTCCGCGCGAAAATCGTAAACGACCGGCGCGCCAATAGCGTCCGCCAGCTTTTGACCGTCGCCGAGCTGCACGGTGAGGCCCCGCTCAGGTCGATGAATAACTGTCTGGCCGTGAAAGCCGATAACGCCAATATCCTGCGACCGCAGATTATGCGCCTTCAAGAACTCGTTTACCGCTCGCGTGTGTTTTTCCGTTAAAATGCTTTCCGCGACTGCGATAATACCCGAGCGATCGCCGCGCCGCTCGATGCCCTTGGCGTCCAACATCGCTTCGCGCAGCAGAACGCGCTCCTCAGGGCTGAACGGCGCTTCGCCCACCGGCCCGAATTCGAGAATGCTTTCACCGTCGGTTTTCAGGATCGCCAGATCGATGGCGTCCATCGAGGTGCCGCTCATTAGCCCGAGCGCCATGAGTGCGCCGCGTTCGCTCGTTTCTATGCCCGCCCCCAGCTAGAAAAAGTGCATACTCTTAGGGAAAAATGGTACATCCCGCGTCCAAATGTGAAATGCATGTCCTCACCAACAAAAGCAAGCGCGACCACCATGAGCACGGGCGACTTCAAGTCTGAATTTTTGCAAGATCTGCATAGCCGGGGATACATCAACCAGGTGACCAATGCGGCGGCGCTCGATGCGGCGGCGGCGAAAGGCGCGATCACAGCTTATATCGGCTTCGATTGCACGGCGCCCAGCCTGCACGTGGGCAACCTGATTGGCATCATGATGCTGCGCCGCCTTCAGCAGACCGGGCACAAGCCCATCGTGCTGCTGGGCGGCGGCACGACGAAGATCGGCGATCCATCCGGCAAGGACGAAAGCCGGAAAATGCTCACGCAAAAGGATATCGAGGCGAACAAGGCAAGCATTGGCCGCGTGTTCGCGCGCTATCTGACATTTGGCGATGGGCCGACGGACGCAATGGTCGTCGATAATGACGACTGGTTGAAAAAGCTGAGTTACATCAAATTCCTTCGCGATTACGGCCCGCACTTCACCATCAATCGCATGCTGACCTTCGACAGCGTAAAGCTCCGGCTGGAGCGCGAACAGCCGCTAACTTTCCTCGAATTCAACTACATGCTGCTCCAGGCGTATGACTATCTGGAACTCAACCGGCGCTTTGACTGCACACTGCAAATGGGCGGCTCCGATCAATGGGGCAACATTATCAATGGCGTCGAGCTGACGCGCCGGGTGGATAACCGCGAAGTGTTCGGCCTCACGACCGCGTTGCTCTCCACGTCATCCGGCGCGAAGATGGGCAAAACCGCCAAGGGCGCGGTGTGGCTGAACGCCGATAGCCTCAGCCCATACGATTACTGGCAGTTCTGGCGCAACGCCGCGGATGCCGATGTCGGACGTTTCCTGCGCCTCTACACCGACTTGCCGCTAGATAAGATCACCCGGTTGGAAGCGCTTCAGGGCGCGGAAATCAACGAGGCGAAAAAGGTGCTGGCGACTGAAGCGACCTCGCTTTGCCATGGCCGTGAGGCAGCGGACGAAGCGGCCGAAACCGCGCGGCGTGCATTTGTGGATGGCGATGCGGCGGAAGGCTTGCCGACAATTGAAATCGCGAAAGCCGAACTGACGGAGGGTGTGAGCCTCCTGCACATACTGACGCGGGCAGGGCTTGCGGCATCGAACGGCGAGGCCAAGCGCCTGGTGCAGGGAAACGGAGTCCGCATCAACGACGAACCGGTGAGCGATGAGCGTCGCAAGCTGAACGCAGACGATCTGCAAAATGGCGTTGTAAAGCTCTCACTCGGTAAGAAACGGCACGCGCTGTTAAAATCGATGTAAAGATTACGTTCACCAACTGCAGCTCTTGCTCCGCCGTGTAGCGATCGGACGCAGCGGCAATGTCCGCCTGCCCGGCAAAAAGCGCTGTTTGACCCGTTTCCGTGCCTTTCGCGAAAATCGCAAAACTTTCACGCTTTTCTCCGGCCACCGAAACGTCGATGACAATGCTGCCCTCCTTGCCTTGCCTCGTCTGACAAGTCGCGCGGGGGATGCTAAGGCACCAGCTTTCCACCAGCTTCGGGGTGAGAAGGCTATTCATGGTGTTGAAGCCGTGAATTGCGATAATGTTGTCATTGGCTTTTGCATGCAGAGCAAAGACCACTGCGCACATAAGAAGTAACAGCTTGAAGAGTCGCATTTATCACTCCGTAAATAGGAGAATAGCTGCGACTAATGACATTTTAATAAAACTTCAGCTACTGTTTAAGCCGTCGCCTCGCGCAAAAGCTTATCCACCACGGCGGGGACGATTTGCGTCGCGGGGCCATGCACCCCCTGATGAAAGAGCGTTACGCCCTCGGATGGCTCCAGATTCAGCTCGATGGTGCGCGCGCCCGCATGCCTCGCCAGCGCCACAAAACCGGCGGCGGGATAGACGGTGCCGCTCGTGCCGATGGACAAAAACAGGTCGCAACTGGAAAGCGCAGCACCGATACGCTCCATATGATAGGGCATTTCCCCGAACCAAACGACATCGGGCCGCATCTGTCCTTCCGAGCCGCATGACGGACATTTGCTTGTCATGGCGATATCTTCAAATCCCCAATCGTGCCGCTCCTTGCAAGCGCTGCACAGCGCCCTTAAAATTTCGCCGTGCATGTGGATCAGGTTGCGCGCGCCCGCCATCGAATGGAGCGGGTCGATGTTCTGCGTCACGATCAGCACGTTTCCGGGATAATACTGCTCAAGCCTGGCGAGCGCGATGTGAGCGGCGTTGGGCTTTACGGCGGCATTGCGACGGCGGCGCTCGTTGTAGAAATCCAGCACCAGCGCCGGATTGCGCATATAGCCCTCAATCGTCGCCACATCCTCGACCTTATACTTTTCCCAAAGTCCGTCGGCGTCTCGAAATGTTGCGAGGCCCGATTCCTTTGAAAGCCCTGCGCCCGTTAAAATGACGATATGCTGATATGCAGCCATGTGTTTTTTCTCGCTAATGATCTAAATAAAGCACAACACGTTGCAATAATGACGAACTTATAAGGAGTCGGAGAAGAATGGCGAATCGGGTTGAAGCTTACGCGCATCTCGCAGGACAAACATTACGCACAGGCTGGTATGCCGCTATTGTCAGCGCACTCGCTGCTGCCGCACGCCGGACGGGCAACCTGCCTGCGCCATACACGCCGACCAGACCAGCGCCACAGCGAGGCGAGCTTTTCCGCGAGGTGCTCCAGCTTCAGAAGCAGGATGCCGATAATGTTAGAAACGGGATTTATCCAGCTCCCATCAACGACGAGTCTTTTGTAAAGCACATAGCGGCGCTCCGGATGCTGTTTGCCGATTTGCCGCGCTCGAATGAACGCCGTGAAGCTGGCCGCGGCGAAGAGGCTGCGCAATTGCCTCAGGCCGCTGGCCTCCCGGAATATTATACCCGCAACTTCCATTACCAGACCGATGGCTATTTGAGCGCGGAGTCGGCCAAGCTTTACGATATTCAAGTGGAAACGCTGTTCCTTGGCTCAGGCGCGGCCATGCGGCGTCAGGGGCTGCCGCCAATCGCCGAGTTTGTGCGAGGCAAGGATCAGCGCACGCTTTCGCTGGTGGATGTGGCGTGCGGCACCGGGCGGTATTTGGAGCAGATCGCACAGGCGTTTCCGGCTATGCCTCTTACTGGCGTAGACTTGTCGGCGGCCTATGTGGATGAGGCGACCGCATACCTCGCCGGGCGCCGCAATGTCAAAGTAATGCAGGGTAATGCCGAATCCCTGCCGCTGCCTTCGGAAAGCCAGGACATCGCCACCTGCGTTTTCCTATTCCATGAATTGCCCCACGATGTGCGGCGAACTGTTGTGTCCGAGATCGCCCGCGTCTTGAAGCCCGGCGGACTGTTCGTGTTCATCGATAGCCTTCAGTGGGGCGATCGTGAGGGTTATGACGGCCTGCTCGAAGGCTTCCCGCAACGCTTTCACGAGCCTTATTACGAGAACTATCTAGGGGATGATATGGCCGCGCTTTTCGCCTCTAAAGGGTTAACGCCGGTGCAAAGTTTCAACGCTTTCCTATCCAAGGTTGTGGTTTGCCGCAAGCCCCTGGATGCGGCCCACGTGCAATGATCCCTGTTTATATCGCGCTCGCCGCGCTGGCGGGCGCGCTTTTGCCATTTCAAGCGCTCATCAACGCCCGCATCGCTGCGCAGTTAAGCGGCGGGCCGATGATGGGCGTGCTGGTCAATTTCGTGGTCGGCACGGCTGCAGTATCGCTCGCGCTTATAGTCATGCGCGCTCCCTTCCCCGCCATGACGCAAATAACCTCCGCGCCGTGGTGGGCGTGGATTGGCGGGCTTATGGGGGCATTTTTCGTGCTAACGGCCACGCTCACAGTTCATAAACTTGGAGCGGCTGGATTGTCGGC
Source organism: Hyphomicrobiales bacterium (assembly GCA_034440495.1). Taxonomy (GTDB): domain Bacteria; phylum Pseudomonadota; class Alphaproteobacteria; order Rhizobiales; family Rhodomicrobiaceae; genus JAWXCE01. The sequence continues at coordinate 28,331 of JAWXCE010000052.1, forward strand.
GGTCATTATCGCCGGCCAACTCATCAGCGCGCTTGCGCTCGACCACTTCGGCCTGTTTGGCTCATCGAACGGCCTTACAGCATCCCGCGTCGCGGGGGCTGCGTTCCTGCTCGTCGGCGTCTATCTCATACTGCGCCCAACAGCTTGAATGATTTGAGGGCCGAAGCGGAGGGCCGTCTCGCCCAGCACAGCGCCGGTTATAAGGAGAAAAATCCATAGCAGCAGCTTGCGAAAGCCTCGTCCATAATTGGCGCGAACGCGCACTTCTATCGTCTGGTCGGGCATCACCACGTCGCCCGACATGCCATTATCATCGATGCTACGGGCCGAGGCGACGAGCTGAAGGCGCCGCGCCCCTGAAGCTGTTGGGGTTAAGGTCCAGCGCCAGCGGCCAAACCGTTCGGTTTCGAGAAAACTCGGGCGGTCGAAAATCCATTGGGTCTCGGCCGACACCGTTTCAATCGTGAAACCTCCATCGGGCGCCTTCAGCGTCACAGTCATCGCCCGCGTTACGATCACGTCGTGGGCGTCCGCCGCGCTCTGCCCCTGTAAATCCTGGAATAGCGCGACAGTTTCCTCGCGCGAAATGCGCACTTCTATCAGCGCCGCGCCGCCCTTGCGCATTTTGCGCGGTATGTTTTCCGTCAGCTTGCCGCTCGCTTTGCTAACCACCAGCGCGCGGGCAGCGCTTACCGGTTGTGGCTGTTCGGGGGATGTAGCGGGCCTAACATTGTCGAGTGCGTTGCTCAATTTTCGCGCGTAACGAGGCGGTGGCGACGGCTGCATTACGGGAGCGAAAGCTGCGACGTTGAAAGGGGTTTCGGATTGCGGCTGACTCTTGACCTGACCATTGTGGCGCTGCTCGGGCCGGAGAGACGCAGGCGGAACATGACGCGCTGGCGCGGGTGCTGGCTTGTTCACATCTTTCAAACCGCGATCTTGGCGATCGTGCATTTGACGGGAGTTCGACAGCATATCTTCGAGTTTGGGTTCGCTGAACGACCTGGGTGAAGCAGCCCGCGATGAGGATGGCGCATCGGGCGCGGGCGCTTCCCGGTATGGCGCATGTTTGCGTTTACTGCGATTGGCGTAAATCCAGCCCATGGCTTGCGAAACGCCAAGGCCATACTGGCGGAGGAGACCAGCCGCCACGCTATCGCTTTCCGTGGTCAGCGCCGCGACGACAAATGCCCCATCAACTTCGGCATACGATTTTCCGGCGCCCGACGTCGCGATTTGCAAAATCCGGTCAAGTTTATAGCTCGGGCGGAGATCCGTGTTCCCCGGCGCATATAACGTCGAGAGAAAGCGGTTTACGACATCGGCGGCGCGGGCGCGAAGCGATTCAATATCCGCATTGACGTCGCGCAAAAGCAGCACTGCGTCCTGATCGTCCATAAGCGCCAGTAGCAAATGCTCCAGCGTCACATACCGATGGGAGCGCTGCTGCGCGAAAGCGGCGGCGCGGCGCAGCGTCATGATCAGCACAGGTGATTGCGGCGCGGTGGCCGACAGTCCAGCAGTGTCATTCATATGCGCACTCACAAACTGACTGCCATTCCATACATAAAATGAATTCAATCCGGTGTAATAAATAAAACTGTAATTAAATTCTACAGCAAAACGATGGCAGCAATTGACAGTGGCAATTTTACCTCAGCAACCTGTGGCTATGGTATTTTCCGTCTGGCCAACAGCGGGGCCACGAGGCATAAATAATAAAAAAGGGGCAAAATGACCGGTATCTTAGAACAACAGCCGCCTGAAACCTTACCGCCCTTGCGCCACGCTGAAATTCTGGCTGAAGCGCTTCCCTTCATGCAGCGTTACGACCGCGAGATTGTGGTTGTCAAATACGGCGGCCACGCCATGGGCAACTCGCAGTTGGCGGAGGATTTCGCCCAGGACATTGTGTTGTTGGAGCAATCTGGCGTAAAGCCAATCGTGGTGCACGGCGGTGGCCCGCAAATCGGCGCAATGCTTGAAAAGCTCAAAATCAAAAGCGAATTTGCCGACGGCCTGCGCATCACCGATGCGGCCACGGTCGATATTGTCGAGATGGTTCTGGCTGGCTCGATCAACAAACAGATCGTTGCCGAGATCAACCGCATGGGCGGCAAAGCGTGCGGCATCTCCGGCAAAGACGGCAATCTGATGATCGCCAAAAAGCTGGAGCGCACCGTGCGCGATCCATCGTCAAACATCGAACGCATCATCGACCTGGGCTTTGTCGGCGACCCGGAGACGGTCAATCCGCACATTTTGGATGTCATCACGGCGGGCGACATGATCCCGGTGGTGGCGCCTATTGGCGTTTCGAGCGACGGCGTGACCTATAACATTAACGCCGACACCTTCGCCGCCGCCATCGCGTGCGCTATGAAAGCGAAGCGCCTGCTGCTGCTGACCGACGTGCCCGGGGTGCTCGACAAAAACGGCCGGCTGATCGACCAGATCACCATCGCCGAAGCACGCGCGCTCATGATCGACGGCACCATTTCGGGCGGCATGATTCCTAAGGTCGAAAGTTGCATCGAGGTGATCGAGGCGGGCGTCGAGGGCGTCGTTATCATCGATGGCCGTGTGCCGCACTGCGTGCTGTTGGAGCTGTTCACACAGCACGGCGCGGGCACGCTATTTGTACGCGGCTAACGATATTAAAATCGGCGACGCTGAGATGACAAATGACTATTTGACGGGCGAAACGCCGCTGGGGCCAGCGAGACGACTCCGGCTAGCCGCAGTGAAGCGTTGGCTTGCGTCCACCGCACACTACGCCGCCGATCTGGCGCTCCCGCCAGTGTGCATCGCCTGCCGCTCCCCGCTTGATGCGCATGGGGCGCTATGTCCGCCGTGCTGGTCCGGCATTGAGTTCGTGCGGACGCCGCTGTGCTACCGGCTAGGCGTGCCGCTGCCATTCAGCGACGGCGCCATCACGATTTCCGCACAGGCGCTGGCCGATCCGCCGGTTTTTGCCCGCGCTCGCGCCGCGACCATTTACACCGGCGTCATGCGCCGCCTCGTACATGCGCTGAAATACGAGGACCGGCACGAGGCGACGCGCTTTCTGTCGAGGCTCATGGCGGAGGCGGGGCGCGAATTGCTGCGCGATGCCGATGCGCTCATCCCTATCCCTTTGAGCCGGACGCGGCTGCGCACGCGCCGCTTTAATCAATCCGCTGAACTGGCGCGGTGCCTTAGCCGAATCTCTGGCATGACCTTCGAGCCGCTCGCGCTCATCCGCAACCGCGATACGGCGAGCCAGGTGGGGTTAACGCTCGACAGGCGACGCGCGAACGTTGCAGGTGCTTTCGCCGTGCCTCCACGCTGGCGCAGCCGCGTTGAGGGGCGCAGCATTGTGCTTGTCGATGATGTCATTACCACAGGCTCCACGGCGAACGCCTGCGCCTCCGCGCTCCTCGCCGCTGGCGCGGCTTCGGTGGACGTGCTGGCTCTTGCCCTTGTTTCCGGGCCACCCAATTTCTATGATCGTTAAACCTTTGAGCGCAGAACAGGAACATATGGCAGACATTACTATCTACACAGGCTTGTTTTGCGGGTACTGCGCACGGGCGAAAGCGATGCTGACGAAAAAGGGCGCGACGTTCACCGAGATTGACGTTTCCGCCAGCTCGCAAAAGCGCGAGGAAATGGTGGCGCGCGCCGGTGGCCGCCAAACCGTGCCGCAAATTTTCATCGGAGACCGTCATGTCGGCGGTTCTGACGACCTTCAGGCGCTTGATGCAAAAGGTGAACTGGACAGCCTGCTCGTAAGCTGAGATCATTCCGGGTTGAGAGCGCCTCGAAGGATTAAAGATTATGGCGGCAGATGTGACGTTCCGGGCGGGCCTCGTGCAAATGCGCTCAGGCCGCGATCAAGCGCAAAATATCGAACAGGCCGTAACGCTTATCCGTGAGGCGGCGGCGGGCGGCGCGCAGTATGTGCAGACGCCTGAAAACACCGCGCTGATGGAGCGTGACACTGAAAAACTGCTTGCCACCTTGCGCTCAGAGCCGGAAACCGAAGCTCTCATAGAGTTCTGCCGTCTAGCCGACGAACTCGAAATCTGGCTGCATGTCGGCTCGCTCGCGATCCTGGTAGGCGAAGGACGCGCGGCGAACCGCTCGTTTCTCATTACTCCCAAAGGCGCCATCGCGGCGCGCTACGATAAAATTCATATGTTCGACGTGGATTTGCCCGGCGGCGAAACACACCGCGAGTCCACAACATATCAACCCGGCACGCGCGCCATATTGGCGAAATTACCGTGGGGCGTGCTCGGCATGACCACGTGCTACGATTTGCGCTTTCCCGAGCAGTTCAAAGCGCTCGCCATGGCAGGGGCGAGTTTTATCACTGTGCCCTCCGCTTTCACGAAACAAACGGGCGAGGCGCACTGGCATATCCTGCTGCGAGCGCGCGCGATTGAGACCGGTAGCTATATTCTGGCGGCGGCGCAGGGCGGACGGCACGAGGCCGGGCGCACGACGTATGGCCACAGCCTGATCGTGTCCCCTTGGGGTGAAATTCTAGCGGAGGGCGGAACCGAGCCAGGGGTTTTTATCGCGGATATCACTCCCGCGAAAGTTTTAGAAGTGCGCGCGCGAATTCCCGTCCTCTCGCATGTCACGCCCTTCGATTTGGGCATGGCGGGAGACGGGGCTTGATTAAATACAGTTTGCGCTGCGGGGCGGGCCATGACTTCGAGGGATGGTTCCAAAGCTCGGCAGCATACGACGCGCAAGCTGACGAGGGCTTGCTCACCTGCGCAGTTTGCGGCGTGCGGCAAGTCGCCAAAGCGCCAATGGCGCCGCAGATCATGAAACGCAGCACCGCCGCCGTCGCCCCGCCCGAAGTGATGAAAGCTCTGCGCGAGATGCGCGCCGCCGTCATCAGACAGTCTGAAAACGTGGGCGAGAAGTTTGCGGAAGTAGCGCGCAAAATCCATTATGATGAAGCCCCAGCCCGCAGCATCCGCGGCCAGGCGTCAATGGCCGAGGCGGTAGAGCTGCGCGAGGAGGGCATCGAGGTAATGCCCCTCCCAACCTTGCCCGAGGATCAGAACTAACGTCGCGTGCATAAAACTGGACGCTGGCCGTCTTCGCGAAGTGGCTATTGCCGCCGTGGCGATCCATCGCCTTTTTAGGCGCGAAAGCCTGAATTTATTCGATTCGCTCGCAGACGTGAATGCCGGGTTTGCGCTGGCTGTTCTAGGAATTTGCGGCGGCGGCGAAGTAATTCACAGCCACATCGTCCGACATGCGCCATTGGCCGGAAAGAGCGTTGAACACGCATCCGCGCGCTTCGATCCACATCAACCCCGCGTCCCCGCACGCGGCCTCAAGCTCGGCAGGCGTGATAAATTTCTCCCAGCGGTGGGTGCCTTTGGGGAGCCATTGCAGCACGTATTCCGCGCCGACGATTGCGAACGCATAGGATTTGGCGGTGCGGTTGATAGTGGATAGGAGCAGCAGGCCGCCGGGCTTCAGGATCGCCGCGCAGTCGCGAATGAACGCGCTGGCGTCGGGCACGTGCTCGACAACTTCCATGGACACAACAATGTCGAAGCTTTCGCCGTTTCGCGCCAGATCGGCGGCCTTGCCCGCAAGGTAACGGATGGTTAGTCCTTGACCCCCCGCGTGCTGCTGCGCCACGTCTATGCTCTCGGGCAATGGATCGATGCCCGTCACCTGCCCGCCGAGCCGGGCCATCGGTTCGCACAACAGTCCGCCGCCGCATCCAACGTCGGCGATGGAAAGTCCGGAGAATGGTTTCAAACTGCGCGCGTCGCGCCCAAAGTGGCGTGCGGCATGATCGCGAATAAACTCCATGCGCACCGGCCCTAACGCATGCAGCGGCTTGAACTTGCCGTCCGGTTTCCACCAATCGGCGGCGGCGGCGCGAAAAGTCGCCAGCTCGCGCTCATCCAGCCCGGACGAGTTTTTAATATCAGCGTTCATTGGAAGCATAAGGACTTTAACCCGGGTGCTTGTCAACACAGAGCCATTTGTCATGCAAATGGTGATACTGGCGCTACGAGCAAGCCGACTCGCATTCATTGCCTAAAGTTCATAACGCAAACGTGACCAAATCCTTTTCACTCCGACTGTAACGCTATAAAGATGAGTCTGAAGCCTTTTTGTTAGGCGTCGGGACTTTAAAATCATCTGGTGCACTATGTGCGGATAAAAGACACACGGAAATTGCCATGGAAATGCATCAAGTCCGTTATTTTCTCACCCTTTGCGATACGCTGAATTTTACGCGCGCATCCGAGCAGTGCAATGTCAGCCAGCCATCCCTCAGTCGCGCTATCCGGTTGCTGGAAGAGGAGTTTGGCGGGCCGCTGCTTTATCGCGAGCGCGGCAACATTCATCTTTCCGAACTGGGTCAGATCTAACTGGGTCAGATCGTGAAGCCGTACCTCGATCAGCTTTACATGCAAGCCGAAAATGCCAAGCGCCAGGCGCAAGATTATTCGAGGCTGAATAAAACGCCGCTTCGGATCGGCCTGATGTGCACGATAGCGCCGAACGAGTTGCTCGATTTCGTCCGCGCCATTCATGTCGGCCATCCCGGAATTATTTTGCAGGTCATTAGCAATACGGCGGTGAAGCTGCACGAACAGTTGCTCAACGGGGAGGTGGAGGCGGCCATTTATGCTCTGCCGCGCGACGGTCTTGGCGAGCGGGTGCACTATATGCCGCTCTACCGTGAACCGTTTATGATTGTGGTGCATCCGGAAGATCCGCTGGCGGGAAATGAAAGCATCAGGCCGACAGACCTTGAAGGCGCCAAATATTTGTCCCGCATCAACTGCGAAATGAGCATTCCAGCGGATAAAATTTTTGACGATCAGAACGTCACTTGCTCGACAATTTATGAAAGCGAGCACGACGACTGGATTCAGGCAATGGTCGCCGCCGGTCTGGGTTTTGCGTTCATGCCGCGTTCCAGCGTCAATCATCCCGGGGTGGTGGCGAGACTTATGGTTATTCCAGAAATCTGGCGCGATGTGATGCTGGTTACGGTGCGTGGACGGCCGCATTCTCCCGCCCTGGGCGTGGTCGTCGCCGAAGCCATGCGCTCACCCTGGAATGGCCGCACGGCGATTGCGGTCGAGGAAATGCGCAAGACGCCCGACACCGACCATCCACCGCAATAAGGGCGCCTATTATCACGCCCTCGCTTTCGGCAACCATGCTGGAGCCGGGGAGACGTTGTCCCAACTTTGCCGAGCGACTTTTCCAAAGCGAGCAAGCTTATCGGAGCTTGACCGTAAACGCTAGTTGGCTGCGTGGAGCGGGTTCGTCTGGACCTTAGCCCAGCTGCCTACCTGGACGGCATCCCCGCGTTCTATGACCTTGCCCGCATTGAAAACCGCGTTCTAGTCAGGCTGCTGGAAAAGAATCGGTTACGCAGAAGAAAGCACAGATCAAGCGCACCGTGATCTACGTGCAAATTTCGCCGCATTGGCGGACGTTATAGAACGCAGCATTCGAGGAGAACAGTTTCATGAACAGCAGACAGTTCGCCGCACGGGTTGACCAGGTCGCCAAAGCGTTTGCTACTGCTGAAAGTACCTCGCATGCGCCGGTTCTTTTGTCCTTGGCTGGTTTTCTGC
>JAWXCE010000053.1:0-6051 GCA_034440495.1 Hyphomicrobiales bacterium
GATATTGGCGATCGTATCTTCCAACGGCTCGGCATTGTCCGCCAGGATGCCATCAAGCCGGCTTAGAGTTTGGCGCGCGGATTGGGTCAGACTGGCGCTTCCGTCATCGGCCGCGATCAAGAGCGGCGTAATTCCATTAGTGATCTCCAAAGCGGCGCTTCCAGCGTCGCCCCCAGTCAACGAAACGGTTGGCACTCCGGTAATGCCCTGATAGTCGATGCCCACTCGCGTATCAGCCCGAACGGGCGTCGCGCTGGCGATGGCGATTGTCGTTTCGACCCGCTTCGGCTGGGCTGGATCGAGGCGCAACCCGATGACCTCCCCCACGCGCACGCCGTTGAACAGGACGCCAGCTCCGACATTCAGGCCCGCAACGCTGCCTTTAAATTCTACCCGGTAAATGGCGCGCTGCTGAAAACCGCCGCTGCCCTCCAGCCAGTAAACAAAGGCGAACCCGGCCGCGATGACGGCGAGAGTAAACATACCGATCAAGCTATAGCGCGCTTTCGTTTCCATCAGGCCCCACGACATTTGCAAGCACTTGCGGTGCGATCATGCGACCGCGTTCGCCGCTAAAATAAGACTGAACCCAGGGGTGCGTTGAACGCCGCATGGTCTCCATTGAGCCAGCCGCCGCCACTCGACCGTCAGCTAGCACAGCGATCCTGTCGCAGACTGTCTGAAGGCTGGCAAGATCGTGCGTCACCATGAAAACGGTCAATTTGAGCGTTTCCTGCAACGTCTTGATCAAGCCGTCGAAATCGCCCGCCGAGATCGGATCGAGGCCGGAGGTCGGCTCGTCCAGAAAAACGATTTCCGGGTCGAGCGCCAAAGCTCTGGCCAGCGCCGCCCGCTTTGTCATGCCGCCTGAGAGTTGGGCCGGGAATTTTGCCGCGTCCCGCGCGTCAAGCCCCACCATCTCCAATTTCGCCAGCGCCAATTCGTCCATAAAGCGCTCCGATACGTCAAGATATTCCCGCATTGGGAACTGGACGTTCTGCTTCACCGTGAGCGATGAAAACAGGGCACCATGCTGGAACAGCACGCCCCAGCGCCGTTCTGTCGCGCGTCGCTCATCGTCGCTCATGGCGTCCATATCTTTGCCCATGAGCTCAATGCGCCCGGCGCGCTTCGGAATGAGGCCGATAATCGTTCGTAGCAGCACCGATTTACCGCTACCAGAACCGCCTACAACGCCCAGGATCTCACCCGGCAACACATTGAGCGAAAGCCCATCGAGGACGATACGGTCGCCGAAACCAACCTTCAAATTCTCCACGCTAATAATAGCCTCTTCATCGATTTGAAGCATGCTGGGTCACATTCCAATCGATGCGAAAAATATGGCGAACAGGCCATCAAGCACGACGACGAGGAAAATAGATTTGACCACCGAGGTGGTGGTTTGCAGACCGAGCGACTCTGTGCTGCCCTTCACCCGAAGCCCTTCCGAGCAGGCGACAACGCCGATCACCAGCGCCATGAACGGTGCCTTGATCAACCCTACTTTGAAATGGGTGATGGTGATGGCCTCCTTGAGCCGCTCGATAAATATTGCAGGGGCCATGTCGCCATAAAGCCAGGCTACTAATCCCGCGCCACAGAGCGCCGCTATGGAGCCCAGAAACGTCAGGACCGGCAGCGCGATGATGAGCGCCAGCACGCGCGGCAGGATGAGAATTTCAACCGGATCGCGCCCCATCGTGCGCAGCGCGTCAATTTCCTCGCGCACTTTCATGGCGCCAAGCTCGGCCGTGTACGAACTGCCAGATCGCCCGGCGACCATGATCGCGACAATCAGCACGCCGATCTCGCGCAGGATCAAAATGCCCACGAGATCGACCAAATAGATGTCGGCGCCGAACTTGCGGAAATGAAAAATGCCCTGCTGGGCGATTATGCACCCGATCAGAAACGTGATCAGCAGGATGATCGGCACGGCCTGCCAGCAAACGCGGTCAAGCTGATGCACCACTGAGGTAAAGCGAAACGAGCGGACGTGCAGGAAGGTGCGGCCACCTGCTTCAGCCAATGCGCCGAGCATATTCGCGAACGGGGTTAATTCGCGAGCCTGTCCAGCGACGAGCGACCTACGGTTTCGAATATCTGACCAACCGAGAATGTCAGTCGCTCGCCTACAGCAGACGGGCCAGTAAACCGCTGCAATTTGCCGAGGAGGCCCTTAAACTGTGGCGCCAGACCCAAAATCTCAACGTCGATCCCCACGGCTTTCGAATCGCGCACCAGGCGTTCCACCAGCCACGCGCCAAAGGTGTCGAACGCGGTGATCCCTTTCGCATCGAATACCATTCGCGCTGATTTATGCGGCGTGATGGTCGCCGAGAGTTGACGCTCGATGTCGCCGGCAGTTTCAGCCGTCCACTGGCCGAGCGCGACCAGATTAACGCACTCGCCAGCAACCGATGCGGTAAGTCGAAGTTCGGGCGGCACCGCAATCTCCTGCCATGACGTGAAATGACACGACAACTTTAGGTGATCGACACGGTTTCGCTTTGATCTAGGTCAAAGCCAGCGAGGGATTACAGCGATCTAAACACAGGCGATCTCAAATCCTAGGGGTGGCGGCATGACAGACGAACCGGCGACCGAATGGGCCGGGCATCCACCCCAGCCGAAATGGTGGCACGGCCTCTTCATGCTGCTTTTTCTGCTGCTGTTCAGCCTCGGGCAATCCGTCGTGAAGGCCGCATTGTTGCAATTTATGTGGTTGCTCATTGGCGTGGGCGAAATATTTTCATTCCAGGCTACGAGGCGAATGTCAGAGGGTAATATAAGAAATTGAAATTCACTGGATATCTTTTCATAATCGTTTTTCATAGATAGTCACTGCTTTTCAGAGTATAGCTCCATAAGGAATAGTATTTCAGTTAGAATCATCGATATTCATGAATACGGCCCCGCCGAAGCCTTTTTCAGGACCTGTGATCGTTTTTCACGAGAGACGACTTCCCATAGAAGCAAAGCCAGTTGGCTACGCTGCCTTGATCGATGCTTACGGGCTCGTCGCGCCGTTGCCGGTACGCCTTTCCGCTATCGGCCAGCGCCACAAGATTATCGAGCAAGATAGCTGGCGTATTCTGACGCCTCGGCACGATCCGTTGCCGACGCTCGAAGGGCATGTTACCTTTGCGCTGAAACACGAAGGGATTGATCTCGCGATCCTGAAGCGGCTATTCTTGGCGCTCGACGCATTCACGGTTGCCGATCTGGTGAGGGCCAAGCCGACCGGCGGTTATGCTCGCCGCGTTTGGTTCCTCTATGAATGGCTCACAGGTGTGCAACTCGACTTGCCGGCCATTGACCGAGGCAGCTACGTTCCAGTTGTCGATCCGGACATGCAATGGGCCGGAGAAGGAACAAACTCACCCCGCCAGCGGGTTAGGAACAATCTTCCAGGCACGCCAGCCTTTTGTCCGATGGTGTTTCGGACGGAAATTCTGGAGGGCTACACCGGAATGAAGCTAGACGAACGCGCGCGAGCGATCGCCGCCGAAGTGCCCGCAGATTTGCTCGCCAGAACGTCGTCGTTCCTCCTTCTGAAGGACTCCAGGGCGAGTTACGTCATCGAAGGCGAAAACCCAGCCCAGGATCGTATCCAGCGATGGGGCCGAGCCATAGGAGAGGCAGGCCGAGGACCGCTTGATCTTGCCGAACTCTTGCGCCTGCAACGGATCTTGATCGGCGACGCCCGTTTCGTGCGCTTGGGCTTGCGAACGGACAGCGGCTTTGTCGGACAGCACGACCGGTGCAGCGGCATGCCGCTGCCTGACCATTTCAGCGCTAGGCACGAAGACCTTGCCACGCTCGTTGATGGCTTGATCGCCTTCGACCACTGTGCGTCCCAGTATATCGATCCGGTCATCGCAGCGGCGGTTCTCGCTTTCGGCTTTGTCTACATACACCCATTCGAGGATGGAAACGGCAGGCTTCACCGCTATCTTATCCATCATATGTTGGCGGTGCGCGGCTTCAATCCGCCGGGCGTGGTGTTTCCGGTATCCTCCGCCATTCTTGACCATATCGACGGCTACCGCCGCGTACTGGAAACATATTCGCAGCGGCTGCTGCCGATCGTGCAATGGAAGCCGACGCCAGGCGGCAATGTTGAAGTGCTAAACGACACCGGCGATTTCTATCGTTTCTTCGACGCCACACCGCATGCCGAGTTTCTCTATGCCTGCGTGGCGAAAACCATCGAGGAAGATCTGCCGAACGAAACAAACTATCTGCGCCGATATGACATCTTCCGGGCGGAGATCGATGCTATGATCGACATGCCTGATAAAACGATCAACTTGCTGTTTCGAATGCTGCGGCAAAACGGTGGACGGCTTTCGCAGCGCGCGCGGCAGAATGAGTTCGTGCAGTTAAGCCCTGACGAGGCACGCAAGGCCGAGCAAATTTACCTCGAAGCTTTCGAGGCACCCGTTGTATGATCTCACCCAGCGAGCAATCTGATCCAATTACTTAAATTGACGCGACCAAGTAGGTTGGTCTACGGTGTGTGCACGCTCGCAACCAACGCAAACCGACGAAATCACAGACTTCTTGTAGTTCGACCGGATCAAATTTGCATATTGCTCTTCCCCCATGCAATACGAGGCTGCGCGGCGCGGCCTTGTTGTCGTGAACAAGGACATTCGGCATGTGAAGGAATTTTCGGGAATTTTAACATGTCGTTGATTGATTAAGGCCCGGCGTCTCGTCTTTAATAATTGTGGATGGTCAATATAATTGAAAATTGTTCAGCTTAGCGAGATAATCGCCATAGTTGCATTGTGTCTGCGTTTGCAGCCGGTGCAAATCCTCGGGCTTCAGGTTGGTATATCGGCGCAGCATACGCCAGTCCTTGTGGCCGGTTACAAGCGCGACCTTTTCGATGGGTAAGCCAGCCTCGAACAGCCTACTTGTCGCCTCGTGACGAAGATCGTGGAAATGCAAATCTTCAATCTCCAAAATCTGGCAGGCGCGGCGAAAGGCTGCTCCTACGGATTGACCATTGTAAGGGAAAACGCGTCCTATCCCACGGGTTAATACACGCTGCTCGAGAAGCAGCGCCCAGGCGTCAAAACCGGTAGGGTTCAGCAGCGGCACATTTTGATGGTTGCCATCCTTCTTGCGCGGGTCTTTGCGATTTTTGAGATTGACCAGCTTTCGCCGAGAATCAACGTCGCCCCATTCGAAGCTGCAAATCTCATCCTGGCGCATGGCGGTGGCGATCGCGAATCGAATGATGCGTTCCAAGGGAATGAGTTGACGAGGCTTCGTCATAAAGTAATCGAGCAAGTCTTCCAGTTCTTCGGGGGTAGGACGGCGATCGCGTTCAGCGCCTGGGCCGACGAGGTCAAACCGCTTCAAAGCAACGCGCGCAAGGCGAACGTTCTCTGATGACACATCGATCCCGTGAACCGCCGCCGCATGCGTTAACACTGTTCCGATGTAAGAAAAGTCGATTGAAAGCGTGACTGGACCGGCCCCTTCTTTCGCCCGCTTCTTGCCAAACTCGATGAGTCGCTCGCGGGAGAGATCTTTCAGCGCCACAGAACCGATGGCTTTCACCAGAGCCTCCATGACCGCCGCCTTCGAACGGCGAATTGGCTTGCCGACGTCCAGCAGGTCCGAGACATGCAGCCGGATCAGATCGCCGAAGGTCTTCGTTCTTGCCTTGGCTCGCGGGGCAATGGCGAGCCCTTTGTAAATGCAGCGTTCGACTTCAAGCGCCCATTGCTGGGCATCCCTTTGCCGACGAAAGGTTTGCGCCGCATAGCGGCCTTTGCGGCGCACCTGCGCGCAGCCGTTTCCAGTCTTGAGTTTTGCAATCGCCCCACCCTTGTGCAAATGTCTCTGACGTGTGCAATCCTGTGCAGTGAGCCCGTGAAACGTGAGGGCAAAGACAGAAAATCTGTGCACACGCGTGTGCAATGTTCTCGCTTTATGCCGCTGATAATAAACGTAAATATATGAAAAAAAACGATAAAATATTCGCAGTCGCGCCTATGATGGAGTGGACGGACTATCTAGACTTTTCAA
>JAWXCE010000054.1:0-68153 GCA_034440495.1 Hyphomicrobiales bacterium
GATATTGGCGATCGTATCTTCCAACGGCTCGGCATTGTCCGCCAGGATGCCATCAAGCCGGCTTAGAGTTTGGCGCGCGGATTGGGTCAGACTGGCGCTCGCCCGAGCGCATCTGGAGACCGGTAAAAACAGGCTAAAGACGTTCGGAGTCAACCAGCTGGCTAAAAGCACTTGGGCTGAGAGCCGAACAAAAGTAAACTCAGGCATGCGGCTCGATCTCGATAATCTGCCATTCGATATAGCGCTTCTGCATAAGGTTGTCCGGGACATGGCGGGTGTTGTCGAGCGTCGCAACGGCGAGATCGAACGCCTTCAGATCATCATCAAGCAGCTTCAGCGCGCGCAATTTGGCCGCCGGTCCAAAAGCCTGCATCCCGATCAGCTGGCCCTCGGTCTGGACGAGATCGACGCCGATATGGGCTGCATCGAGGCAAGTTCCCCGAACGTTCTCCGGCAAAGGTCAACTTGGCCCAGGCAAGATCGCCATAAAAAGCGAGCGGTCCTCCGCGGGCTTCAAAATACCCCATGAGACCGAGGATCGACTCGCTTTCCTCTGCGATGTCGAAGAAACTTGCATCAACATCGAATGTCTGCCCGGCGACCGTTGAACTACCATTAACGCTCGTCGCCCATGCATAGGGTGTGAAGCGAAATTTGCTCCGTAAGCCGCAAGTATCGTGCATTCGCGCCCTTACAACCAATGCAAGCCTGCGGACTCTCTGTACCGTTTATTTTTGCTTGGTTGCAACGCAAGCTAGCTTCATAGCGGAGGCCTACTGCGTGAGTTTTGCGTTACTGCGTGAGTTTTGCGTTAATGAGTGGTGCGTTGTCCTGCAAAGTAGCGCAAAGTGTGCAACGAGCGCCGGGTTAAGTACCTTTTTAGATGTCCGTCCGGATTGAAATCCGCGTGTCGGCGGTTCAAATCTGTCTCTGGGCACCATTTACAGCGCTTAACTATTTCATGACATCTGAAAGCTCCGGACGGAATATGCGTTATGGTCCGTTCTAAAGTCAGTAGTTCAACTGGAGCCTTTAATGGTAAATTATGTATACTGCGTTTGTAATTCAGACAATTTTAATACAGTGAATTCATATTTTCAGGACTATGAAGACGAAAGTTTTTGTAGTCTTGAAATTATATCCGACAAAAATTCAGATACTAAACATACAGTCTTTCTGGCTACTCGCGCTAGCCGTTCATCGATTAGAAGTAATGGTTCGGTGTTCAAAGGTTACGCTATATCGCACGTACGAAAGGAGATAATTTTCAGCCCTCCAGAAGAATATAACCATGTTGAATATATGAAGGGTTGTTTTTTCAATGCTGAATTTATATCGGAAGATACTTGCGGTGAATCGAAAATATTAATTCGTGGAGACGTATTTGGACAGCTTCCCATTATTTACACGTCACTTCCGGGTATATTTATCTGTTCTGACAGCCTGCTTGCGCTAACGGACTTTAGAAAAACAATTGGTTTTACCAATACGATTAACGAAAATCTCTTTCTGGCAAAGTCTGCACACTTTGCTTTTTGTGACCAAATTCTAAACGAAGGAACCATTGTTAACGACATTAAATATGCGCTGCCTGGTTCTATCATAAATCTGAATTTTTTAGGCTCTGACATCACGAACACGACCACTCATGAAGGCGCCGAACGGATTTTCAACAACAACGGTGAAAGCTACGTAGAAAGCGTTCAAAGTGCTGCTTTGTCCATGGTCGGTTTGTTGAGCGGCTGTCTCGAAATCAACGGAACTTATCTCAGACATGATCTTTCCGGTGGGCAAGATAGCCGGCTAGCTCTTGCGGCGTCATTAGGATACCGGTCGAATAGAGACAAGATTGTCCTGCAATCGGCCATGGGTATGGCAGATGATCTCCGCATAGCTAATCAAATTGCGGGACATGTTAGCATACCTTTAAACATTAATCCCGTCTCACCAATAACAGAATACATTAAAGTTCCATATGCTGCATTGTGGTTCGCATCAAGTGCTGGTGTCTATGATCCGTTGTATGCGTTAAACAGGCGTCAGGCCAATCTCGATTTTTTTCTGGTTGGCGGGCATGGAGCGGAAGTTTATAAAGGTAACTACGGCTGGTATTCAGTAAATAGTATTGCAAAATGGACTGGAAAAACTACCGCAATAGCAGTCAGCCAAGAAGCGCAGAAAGGTCTTGAACAATTTGGTATTGATCCGGATTGCCTTTCTGGCAGCGAATGGCACTATATCGCTTTCAGAAACGCCCTGCATAGCGGCCGCTTCACCAACTCAACAGTTTATGGCTTAAGGCCAATTTTGAACAGAACACTGGCCGGCGTTGCCCATAAGATCTTTGCTACTCATGGGCGACCAGAAGCGAAAGCGCATTCAATAATATCCGATCTCCTTATACATATTAGCCCTCACCTGGCTTTATTACCGTTTGATGATCCTATCAAAAATCTTTCCGCAGATTATATCGAATCGCGAATCAGGGATTTGGGTCTATTGACGGAAACTGCTCCATATACCGTGATTGGCGCGCCAAATGCGGCGTCTTCCGGACCGCTGGATCGGTTGTTGGATCTGGCCAAGTCCAAAAACTTTGGTGATAGCTTTACACGCGAGGTAGTACTTAAAAATACACATAAATCATGTGATTTGGCGCCGTCTGGCTTAAAGCAGATTGTAGAAGAGATGTCGAAGTTCGTCGATGTAAACTTAGAAGAGCCCGTTGTTGGAAATACAAAGCCATCTCGCGCCGCGGGTAAGCTAATGAGTATACATTTGATAGATTGAGCTAATCGCTGGGTTCTACGTTGTTACGGGCGGTGCGGCGGTCTACGTAACGCATGGCGGGGGTGACGGTTGCGCCGTGGATGACGATGGAGATCAGCACGATGAGGGCGACGACGCTCCACAGGAGGTCGGGCTGGTCGAACTTGCCGTGATTGAGCGCATAGGCGATGTAATAGATCGACCCAACGCCACGGATGCCAAAAAAGCTGATGACTGCCTTCTCCTCCACCCGTTCGATGGCCCCAAGCGAAACCCACGCGGCAACCGGGCGCACCAGAAAAATCGCCAGGATTGCGAAAAGCGCGGCGCTCCAGGTTAATGATCGCAGCAACCCGCCATCCACCAGCGCGCCGCCGAACAGCACGAGCAAAATCATCATCATCAGACGTTCAAGCTGCTCTACGAACTCGTGCATCTTTTCATGATACCGGTGATCGCGCTCGGACGCCCGGATGCGCAGGGCCGCGACAAACACGGCGATAAAGCCATAACCGTAAGCCATTTCTGTTAGGCCGTAAGCGAGGCAAGTTACGCCGAGGGCCACAAATCCATCGCCCGTGCGCGATAGCTTTGAGCGATTAGGCAGCCTAAAGATTAGCCACCCGAGAAGCTGTCCAGTTAGCCAGCCTATCCCAGCTCCAGCGCCAAGCTTCCATAGGACATCCACTGTCAGCCAATTCACAAACCAGCCCTCAGTTGTGCCGGCAGCAGCAAGAGCTAAAGCTAAGTTGACGAATGGAAAAGCCAGCCCATCATTCAGCCCTGCTTCGGATGTGAGGGTGAATCGCACTTCGTCCTCCAAACCCTGGCGTGGCGGGCCTACCTGTATATCGCTTGCCAGCACCGGATCGGTTGGCGCCAATGCGGCGGCGAGAAGGAGCGATCCCGCAACGCCAAGTCCGAGCAGGGCGTAACCAAGGGCCGCCAAGATCAGAATCGTCAGCGGCATGGCGATCAGCAAAAGCCGTCCCGTCCCGCGCCAAGATTTGGCGTTCAGGCTCCTATCCAGCTTCAGGCCTGCGCCCATCAGCGCAATAATGACGACGAACTCGGTAAATCGTTCGGTGATCTGCGGGTATTTTTGCGGATGCAAAACAGCGCCGGGAGTATCGGGGATTGAAAAAACAACAGCGCCAATCGTCACGCAGACGATGGGCAGTGACAATGGTAACTCTTTGAGTACCATCGGCAGCCATGCCGTTAGCAGAATAATCGCGCCCAGCCCAGCGAGCAGGATCACATATCCGTAAGTGGAATTTTCCGGCCCGGTCATGGTTTGAACCGGAGGCGACCGCCGCCGTAGTGCTGTTTCATAGTCCCTCCGGTCTGTTCTTTAATGCTGTCGTGAATGGAAATGGATACACGGGACGAATGTTCCGGCCGGTTATCGCGGAACCGCAGTCGTCGCTGCGCGTAATCCGACTGTTGCAAGCATAGGAGGCGATCCATGACCCTGACAGCCAAAGATTTTATGGAGGCGTTAAAGAGCTCCGAGGCCAGCCGCGACGCATCCCCAGTCGCTAGCCTGTTCGCGCCGGACGCCGAATTAAGCAATCTATCCATGTCGAAAAGCGGCGAGGACGGCGCGCGGGAGTTTTGGCGGATTTACCTGGAGCAATTCGAAAGCATCCAGTCAGACTTCTCACAGGTGATTGAAGCGGATGGAAATTTTGCCCTGCAATGGACATCCGAGGGTGAACTCAAAGATGGCAAGTCAGTGAAATACAGAGGAGTTAGCCTTGTTCAGACAGAAGAGGGCAAGGTTGTAAAGTTTGACGCCTATTACGACACCACCCCCTTCAAGTCTTAAAAGCTAGTTTTTGGGTGATTCAGGTTTAGACACAGCAGCGCCTATCCGGGCCGCAATTCCCTGAGGAATAATGCCAGCAACCGCTGTCGTGAGCTTGTTCAACAGACCAGGCACGATACTTCCCTCGCCGCGCATCATTGCGTCAAAGCCGCTCCTAGCGACATCGGCTGGATCGCCTTTTGGGGCCGATCCGACTTTTGTATCCATCATACCGGCGCGCTCGAAGAACTCAGTCTGGGTAACCCCCGGCATCAGGCAGGTGACAGTTACTCCCGTATCTTTCAATTCATGGCGAAGCGCATACGAGAAAGAGTCGATGAAAGCTTTTGTGCTGGCGTAAACCGCCTGATATGGGCCGGGCACAAAACCTGCGATGGAGCCTGTAATAAGAATTCGCCCATGTCCCCGGTTGCGCATGTCGGCCGCAACTTTATGCAACAGATAGAGTGTACAGGTGATATTCGTATCTATTGTCCGCTTCACTCCGTCAAAGTCCTGCTCAAGGAACCCGTCGCCAAAACCCATGCCGGCATTGGCAAACAATGCGTCGATGTGACGGCCATCCGCATATGCGGCGTCGTAGAGGGCGTCGACGCCTTCCGTCGTGGCGAGATCGGCCTCAAGCGCTTGGACGTCGCGGCCGAGAGTTCCCAAGGTTTTGGCGACTTCGTGAATTTTTGGCTCATTGGCGACGATCAGTAGATCGTATCCCTCCGCGATGCAGAGCTTTGCTAGCTCGTAGCCAATTCCAGTGGATGCCCCGGTGACGACAGCTCGTTGTTTGTGGGCGTATGTCATGTTTGTCCTTCCTAATTACACTGGAAGAATAACTGGACGGCAAACACCATGTTCCTTCGGGATGCGAACTAAGGCGCTTATTCCGCAGCTTGCGAGTCGCCTCGCTGATACTCGACAACCGCTTCCCGCGTTTCGCGAATGCCCTGATAAGGCAGCGGTGCGCGCACGTCCGAGTTGGCCAGGCTACGCTTGTATTGAATCGTGCGAATGAATTCCCGGATGCGCGGTTGGATTTCCGTGCGCCAGCGCGTGCCGTTGAAAACGCCGTAATGGCCAACGCCTGGCTGCACGTAATGGTATTTCTCATCGACAGGGATGTTGACGCACAAATCCTGCGCCGCTTCGGTTTGGCCGAGGCCGCAGATGTCGTCGTTTTCTCCCTCGACCGTCATCAGTGCAGTGCTTCTGATCTCTGCGCAGTCCACAAGCGCGCCGCGATGATAAAGTTTTTTGTCCGGCAGTGAATGCTCCTGGAAAACGCTTTTTACAGTGTCGAGATAGAACTCGCCCGGCAGGTCCATAACCGACAGATATTCGTCATAAAATGTCTGATGCAACTGCGCGGAGTCGCAATCGCCTTTTATGAGGTTATCGAAGAGGGTTTTGTAGGCGGTCTGGTGCTTCTCCAGATTCATTGTCATGAAGCCGCTGAGTTGCACGAAACCGGGATAAACCTTGCGTCCGAAGCCAGGGTACGGGAAAGGCACGCGCGCCATGACATTTGTTTCGAACCAGTCGAGCGGCTTCTCGCCAGCCAGAACGTTTACCGCCGTCGGATTGCGGCGCGTGTCGATCGGGCCACCCATCAGCGTCATGGAGAGCGGCTGGCAGGCATCGTTGCGCGCCGCCATCACCGCCGCCGCCGCAAGCACGGGCACCGATGGCTGACAGACGGCGATCACATGCGTGTTGGTGCCGAGAAACTGGATAAACTCGATGAGGTAATCCACGAAATCTTCTAGGCCAAACCCGCCCATCGCGACTGGAATCATGCGAGCGTCGGCCCAATCCGTGACGTAAGTGTTATGCTCGGGGACCATCGATTGCACCGTGCCGCGCAGCAGCGTGGCGTAGTGCCCGGACATCGGCGCGACGATCAGCACCTTGGGATCGTAGCGTTTGCCGATCACGGTCTGATCGCGGTCGAAATGCAGGAGGTTACAGAATGGTTTGGCAAGCACGAGTTGCTCGTTAATTGGCACGGGCATGCCGCCAATGCGGGTCTCCGTGATGCCGAACTCCGGTTTGCCATAACGGCGGGTGACATTCTCGAAAACCTCGCAACCGGCTGCCATGTTGCGGGCGGCGGAACTGCCACGGAATGGATTAAGCAGCGATTCCAGCTGGTATTTCAGGCCTTTTAGTCCCCAACGCATGGGAGCAATCATGGCGTGGGCAAGTTCATAAGCCTGATAGTTCATCCGCCGCACCTTAAAGCGCATTTCGTCCAAGCATCGCGCAACTCAGAGTATGGTGCATGCCTAGTTTGCATGCAATATAGCCTTTCGGGAAAGATACGCGCTGAACTTTAGCATTCACCAAACATGCAAAGCGCATTTTTAGCGATGTTACAATTCGCCACAAAAATAAACATGCACGGCATCGAAAACGTCGGCGTATGCACTAATTTCTACCGTATAAGCACTGGGTATCGTGTGCGGGAAGAGTTGGAATGGATCGCAAGCTCGAACAATCGTCGGTCAGGAGCATTGAGGACGTGCTGGGCGTCGGCCCCACGTCGCGACGTTCGTGGGCAAGGCGAAAGCGCGGATGGCTTATTACGCTCGCCATCCTCGCGGTCGGCGGCTACTTGGCCTTCGGGCGTGCGCCGGCAAACAAAGGCCCGGAATTCGTCAGCGAGTCGATGACGCGCGGCGATGTGATTGTTAATGTGACCGCGACCGGTGTGGTGGAACCGACCAACCAGGTGGAAATTTCAAGTGAGCTATCGGGCATAATCCGCCGCGTGTTTGTCGATTATAACGACACGGTGAAGGCGGGGCAGGTGCTGCTCGAACTGGACACTGTTACGCTCAACGCGCAGGTCGCCCGCACACGCGCCTCGCTCGCCGCCGCCCGCGCTCGCGTGGTGCAGGCGAAAGCGACGGTCGTGGAAAAGGAGGCTCAACTCAAGCGCACCACATCGCTTGCGGGGCAGAATTACTCATCGCAGACCGCGCTGGAGGCGGCGAAAGCCGAGTTTGACCGTGCTGTCGCCTCGACCGCGAGCGCCGATGCCGATGTTCAGGTGGCTGAGGCCGAATTGAAGCAAACCGAAACCAGCTTGTCCAAGGCACAGGTCTACTCTCCTATAAACGGCGTGGTGTTGAAGCGCACCGTCGAGCCGGGACAAACCGTCGCCGCCTCCTTCCAGACGCCGATTCTGCTCACACTCGCCGAGGATTTGCGCAAAATGGAGCTGCGGGTTGATGTGGATGAAGCCGACATCGGCAAGGTGCGGGAGGGGCAAAGCGCCACGTTCACTGTCGAGGCGTATCAGGATAAAACCTTCCCCGCCCGCATTTCTCAGGTGCGGTTTGCGTCAGAAACGGTGGACGGCGTGGTGACTTACAAAGCGGTGTTGGGCTTTGAGAACACTGACTTGCTGCTGCGCCCAGGCATGACGGCGACGGCTGAAATCCTGATCCAGAAAGTGGAGGGCGCCGTGCTGGCGCCGAACGCCGCGCTGCGCTTCAAGCCGCCGGAAACCCCCCAACGCGGCGGCGGGCTACTTTCCCGCCTGTTTTTCCGCATACCGAAGGCGCCGCAGAACGAGACTGAGGTGAAGGGCGGCAAGCGCGCCGTTTACGTGCTCGATGGCGTCGCGCCCAAGCGGATTGCTGTCACAGTTGGCGTGACGGATGGGAAGAACACGCAGATCGTCGACGGTGATTTACAGCCAGGACAGCCCGTGCTGACCGATGTCGCGGAGCCGAAACGCTAATGCCTCAAGCATCTCCTCAGCTTGTGGAGTTCCGCAAGGTCGCCAAGGTCTACGGATCGGGCGACGCGGCGGTGCGTGCGCTCGCAGGCGTTGATCTGGCGATTGCGGAAGGCGAGTTTACCGCGATCATGGGGCCGTCCGGTTCGGGCAAATCGACGGCGATGAACCTTCTCGCCTGCCTCGATACGCCGACATCGGGTCAATATCTGTTCAAGGGGATCAGCGTCGGCGCGCTTGACCGCAACCAGCGCGCACTTTTGCGGCGGCATTACCTAGGCTTTGTGTTTCAGGGCTTTAACCTGCTCGCGCGCACGACGGCGGCGGAGAATGTAGAGTTGCCGCTGGTTTACCGCTCGATGCCATCCGCCGAACGCCGGTCGCGCGCAATGCGTTCGCTGGAGCTTGTGGGCCTCAAAGGCCGCGAAAGCCATACACCCGCCGAACTATCCGGCGGCCAGCAGCAGCGCGTAGCCATCGCCCGTGCGCTCGTCTCCGGCCCGGCCGTGCTGCTCGCCGACGAACCGACGGGCAACCTCGACAGCGCACGCAGCCGCGAGATCATGGAGCTTTTGCTGCGCCTCAACCACGAAGAAGGCCTGACCATCGTCATGGTGACGCACGACCCCGTCATGGCCGCCTATTGCCGCCGCGTCGTACATGTGGAGGACGGCCTCATCAGTCGCATCGACGAGAGGACGGCGTGATCTATTCAATCGTCATGGCCGGGGTTGACCCGGCCATCCAGACTGGATCCCCAGGTCTCCGCTTTGCTCCGCCCGAGGATGACGGTGTCGTGGGAGGCCCGACCTAATGCTGTGGGAAGCCATCAAACTCGCGCTGCGCTCCATCCGCCGCAACGTGCTGCGCTCGTTCCTTACCGTGCTTGGCATCATCATCGGCGTGGCGGCGGTCATCACCATGGTCACGCTGGGGCGCGGCAGCACGATCAAGGTTCAGCAAGACATTGCCAAGCTAGGCACAAATTTGCTGGTTTTACGGCCCGGCCAGACGCCGCGTGGCTTTGGCGGTATTCAACAGGCGGCCAAGGCGCTGGATATCAAGGACGCGGAGGCCGTTCGCGCGCAGATTTCCGGCATACGGGCTGTCGCGCCAACCGCCTCGCAAAATGTCACCGCAATATACGGCAATGAGAACTGGAATACCGGGCTCAATGGGGCCGACGGCGGTTATCTGGAGGCGCGCGACTGGCCGCTGGTAAGCGGGCGCCCCTTCAACGATGCGGAAATACGCGGCGGCTTGCCCGTTTGCGTCGTCGGCGCGACGGTGCGGCGCGAGCTGTTCGGCCAGTCCGACCCGGTGGGCGAAACCATCCGCGTGAAAAAGCTGAGTTGTGAGGTCATCGGCGTTTTGTCCTCGAAGGGCGAGTCCAGTTTCGGCCTCGACCAGGACGATCTCATTATTACACCGCTCAAAACCTTCCAGCGCCGCATCGCCGGCAATCAGGACGTCACGCTGGTTTACATTTCGGTGGAGGATGGACGCTCCACCACCAAAGCCCTGAATGATGTTGTGGCGCTGATGCGGGAGCGGCGCAACATTTCGGAAAACGAGGAGCCGGACTTTTTTGCGCGCGACCTGAAGGAAATAGCGGACACGCTGTCCGCCACGACCACGGTTTTGACGGGACTTTTAAGCGCCGTTGCCGCCATCAGCCTGCTGGTCGGCGGCATCGGCATTATGAATATCATGCTCGTGTCCGTTACAGAGCGGACGCGCGAAATCGGCACGCGCCTCGCCATCGGCGCGCTGGAGAGCCAGGTTTTGCTCCAGTTTCTGGTGGAGGCTGTGGTGCTGTCGCTGCTCGGTGGCTTGATCGGCATCGTGCTGGGGCTTAGCCTGTCCGGTGCGCTTACCGGCGTTTTGAAAGTACCATTCGTCATTGACCCCGTGCTCATCGCTGTCGCATTCGGGTTCAGCGCGCTCGTCGGGGTGGTGTTCGGATATTTCCCTGCACGCAAGGCGGCACGGCTTGACCCCATTGAGGCGCTGCGCCATGAATAGGATGTACCCACGCCACAGGTTTGCTGCAATTAGGCCGGATTGAAACCGTTTTGCCGTTTTGAAGTGCAAAAATTGGATCAAATTGATAATAATTCAGGCTTAAATTTGCAGTCTCAGGATTTATTATGAAACATTTGCTGTTTCTCGCGGCCTTGGTCTCTCTTTGTATAAGCGCGAAGCAATTGCAGGCTGCGGAGCTGAGCGGTGATTGTTGCGCTGACCTGGAGGAACGGGTTAAGGAGCTGGAAGCCGCTGGTGCGCCGAAAGGCAACCAAAAAGTTTCGCTGTCTGATGACAAAGGCGCACTCTTTAACATTCCGTATTACATAAACTATGAGACCAAAACGATTGTTTTTTTCGACCCTAAAGCCTCGGTTTTTAGCTATGAAAGCGCCGCGTTTGCGGATTTGACCTCCGCCATAAACGGCGTAGTGCATGACCGGCTTGCATCGAACAGCCCGCCAAACCGGCTTTGGGCGGTGGCGTTTGGCGGCGTTCGCGACGATGAAAACGGCGACCTCGGCTATGGTGGCGTTATTTCTGGCTTCGATGCGCCAATGACGCCCTCGTCGCGCGGCGGCTTTTTCGGCGGCTGGTCAGTGAGCGAGCTGAAAGCACACGGCGGCTCACATGACCTCGAAACAGACTATGCGTTCGCGGGGCTTTATGCGCGCACGGCGTTAAGCAACTCTTTTGCGGATTTCCTCATAGTTGGCGGTCGCAGCGAAAATGACAGCGAGCGGCGCATTTTTAACACTCGAACACCCGGTGTCCCAGAGTTTGCGCAAGGCGGCTATGAGGGTTATTTCATCAATCCAGAAATTCTAATGGGATCGCGCCAAACGCTGTGGGGCAGGACTTTAACGCCTAGCGTTTCGTTGGGTTATGCAGGGCTTTTCCTGGACGAGCTAAATGAGAAAGGCTCAATCGCCTCCGTTTCATTAGAACAACGCGATATTCACCTTCTCCTGTCAAAAGCGCAGGTTCAGTTGGAGGAGAAGTGGACGGACGCAGGCGCTATCTGGCGCGTCAAAGGCAATATTGGCGTGTCTGCACGGGAAAATGTGGGTGAAGAGAAAACAAAAAGCGTGCTCGGCGGAGTAACGGGCTTCGATCTGAACACGGGCGACGATAACGCAATTGCGGCGTTTGCGGGCGCTAACATATCTTATAGCCCTGCTCCAAGCTTTGAAGTTTTCATGGCCGGCGAAGCGTCGATAGAAACAGAAGACGCGACCTCTTACACAGGCCGGGCAGGAGCAAGCGTTAAGTTTTGAACACGCGGCTTCTGAACATATTACTGCTTCAAATTCATGACCATTATTTTTGTCAGAGTTGTTCCTACCCGAACAATACTCCGGCAAGATGCATCGTGCGATGGCAGGTTATTCGGAAAAGCGTTACGGTTTCGTCTGGAAGCGTGCAACACCGCTTTCGCTGCTTATAGAAGCCGGAAGTGAACTGCTCACCCTGGGAACGGTGGCCGTTGTGCTCGCCGCCATCGGGATGCTGCCGCTAAGCCGTACCGGACTGATCGTAGCGGCGCTTTCCTACGCTGCGGTGACGCTGTTTGTTATCGTCGGCCTCAGCCGCCACGCCCCGCATCAGCGTTTTGGAATTGCTAACGCGATCACCCTATGCCGCGCCGCGTTCAACATTGTCTTGCTGACTGTCATTGCGGAAGAGCTTCTCGGCAAAGAGCGTTTGCTGGACGCCACTTTCCGCTGGGGTCTGACTGTTGCGGCCGCTATCGCCCTGGTGCTGGATGGCGTCGATGGATGGATCGCCCGCCGTAACAATATGACCAGTGAGTTCGGCGCGCGCTTCGACATGGAGACCGACGGCGTCTTCCTACTGGCCCTGACGCTTTTACTTGTGACCGGCGATATCGTCGGCGCCTGGGTTGTGGCGAGTGGATTGATCTATTATTTCTTCCGAGTGGCCACTCGGATTTGGCCGACTCTGACTGCGCCACTCTTTCCGAGTATAAGACGAAAAGCAATCTGCGTTGTGCAAGGCGCTGTGCTGATCGCGGCGTTAGCCCCCGCTATCCCGTCCTGGGGAGCGCAACTGATCTGCCTGACAGGGTTGGCGCTGTTGCTTTACTCCTTCGGCGTGGATGTAATCTGGCTGTTAAGTCGGTCGCGACGGTCTTAAACTGCACCGGGCATAGTGACGCCCTGTTGCCGTGAATGTTAGAATTCTAACTTCAACACGACCATTATAGTCGTGAGCAACGCGGTTCGTCACGAATAGTTGAGGCCATGTGACCCGTAGCTGCGATTGGCGGGGTTGATCTTATCCCCCGCGTCTCGCTTTATGGATACAAGAGATTTCTGCGCCTCCACGATTGAAGGGCATGCATGTTGAAAGTTTTTGCCGCGTTGCTGATCGCAGGTGCGTTTGCGGCTGGCGGCTACTACATCCAGACTGAGTTCGGACAGAAAAAACAGGAAGCGAAAACCCCCGCCGCTCCATCGGTGATTGTTGACTCCGTTGTGCGGCGCGAGCTGATCGATTTGATTGAAGCAGTGGGTACTACCTTTGCCAAGGACTCGATTACCGTAACGGCGCCGGTTACCGATCCCATTGTGGATTTGCTTTTCAACGACGGCCAGAAAGTTAAAAAAGGCGATGTGCTTGTCGAGCTTGATACGCGCAGCCTGGTCGCCCAGCTTGAATCGGCGCGCGCGACGTTCGACGAAGCGCAAAAGCAGCTCGACCGCGTTCAGACGCTGACCACTCGCGGCAACGCCACCGGAACGCGCTTGGACGAGCAGGAGCGCACGCGGAACACCTCCAAGGCTGAAGTCGATCGCATGATGGCGGAGATCGACCGGCGCAAAATCCGCGCCGCGTTCGACGGCGTGATGGGCTTGCGGCGTGTCAGCGTCGGCGCGCTCGTGCAGCCGGGCACCGAACTGGCGACGTTGCAGGATACGTCCGTGCTTAAACTCGATTTTACCGTTCCAGAGCTATACATGGGTGGCTTGAAGCCAGGGCAGGAAGTGATCGCCAAAAGCCCGGTGTTCCCGAACAAAGACTTTAAGGGTGTGATCAGCGCTGTCGAGGGCGTCATTAATCCTTCCTCGCGTTCTGTCACGGTACGCGCCCTTATTCCCAATCCTGATGGCGCGTTAACGCCCGGCGGCTTAATGACTGTTGGCGTCGTGCGGGAGCGGGCGATGCCGATTATGGCCCCTGAGGAGGCGGTCATTTCCCTTGGCGACCAGCGTTTTGTTTTCAAGGTTGAGGCAGGCGACACGGTAAAGCGCATTGCGGTCAAGACCGGTCGGCGGAAGCCCGGATTTATCGAGATCACCGAGGGCCTGACCGAGCGTGACGTGATTGTGGTTGACGGCGTGATCCGCGTGCGCGATGGCGGCGCAATCAAGCCGCAACCGCGTTCTGGCAACGGCGGCGGCGCATAACCTCTCGTCATTGCTGGGCTTGCCCCGGCAATCCAGACTTTGTTTAGATAGGAAGATGGATCCCCGGGTCTTCGCTTCGCCCGCATGAGGATGACAAGGTAAGAGACAATGGTTTTATCCGACATCTCCGTTAAACGGCCGATTTTCGCGACGGTCGTTAGCCTCGTCATCATCGTGTTCGGGATCATCTCCTACACGCGGCTACCGGTGCGCGAATATCCGGACGTGGACGCGCCCATCGTTACCATTGAGACGACATATACAGGCGCTGCGGCGACGGTCGTCGATACGCGCATCACCAAAATCATCGAGGATCAGATCAGCGGCATCGAGGGCGTCCGCAACATCGATTCCAAAAGCACGGACGGCGTCTCCACGATCACCGTTGAATTCACGCTGGGCCGCGATATCGATTCCGCCGCGAACGATCTGCGCGACCGCGTCAACCGCGTCATCGATGATCTGCCGGACGAGGCCGACACCCCGCAAATTACCAAGGTAGATGCTGACGCATCACCTATCCTCTGGTACAGCCTGACCAGCAACAGCCTCAGCCGCATTCAGATCACGGATTATGCGGAGCGCTTTATCATTGACCGCATCGGCTCGGTGGATGGCGTCGCTCGGGTAAACGTCAGCGCGCCCGCCACACCCGCGATGCGCATTTGGATCGACCGGCAGGCGCTCGCGGCTCGAAGTCTGACCATCGCCGACGTCGAAACCGCAATCCGCGCGCAAAATATAGAATTGCCCGGCGGGCGCATCGAATCGCTGAACAGCTTCCTGACCGTGCGCGTCGAACGCGCTTACGCCACTGCTGAACAGTTTCGCGGTCTCATCGTGCGCCGCGACGAAAATGGAAACCTGACGCGCCTGGGCGATGTGGCGACGGTGGAGGTAGCGCCCGAGAACGATAAGTCGGAGTTTCGCGGCGACGGGCAGGATCGCATCGGCCTCGGCATTGTGCGCATATCGGGAGCCAATGCGCTGGATGTGGCGCGCGGCGTTAAAGTTGAGGTTGATCGCATTCGCGAGGGGTTGCCCGCGCAGATCAGCCTGCTGCCGTCCTATGACACAACGCAGTTTATCGACGCATCCATGCATGAAGTCTGGCTGACATTCGCCATCGCCGGGGGCTGTGTTCTGCTGGTGATTTTTATCTTCCTCGGTAATTTCCGCGCAACCATCATACCGATGCTGGCCGTGCCCGTGTCTATTCTGGGCGCGTTTATCGCCATGTATGCGACCGGCAGTACAATCAACCTCATCACACTATTGGCGCTGGTTCTCGCCATCGGCCTCGTAGTGGACGACGCGATTGTGGTGCTGGAGAACATCTACCGCCGGATGGAGCTGGGCGAAACGCCGCTCGTCGCCTCCTATCGCGGCGCGCAGCAGGTGGGCTTCGCAGTGATTGCGACGACGCTCGTGCTGATCGCGGTGTTTGTGCCTATCGTATTTCTGGCTGGCATCACGGGGAGGATATTCGCGGAGCTGTCCATTGCCATGGCGGCGTCCGTTGCGTTTTCCGGGCTGGTCGCGCTCACGCTTACCCCGATGCTCTGCTCGAAGCTGCTGAAACCGAAAGCTGGCGCCGTCAAAGGCGACGCAAACTCGCATCGCCATAATGCAGAGCGCGGATGGATGCAGCGCCGGTACGCGGCTTTGCTGAAACCCACGATGTCATCGCCATCGCTTGTTATCCTCGCCGTTGCGGGCGTTGTCGGCCTCACATTTCTGATGGTGCGGCTGCTACCACAGGAGTTCACCCCGCCCGAGGATCGCGGCGCGCTACTGGTGACTGTTAAGGGGCCGGAGGGCGCAAGCTTTGAATATACGCGCCGCTACATGCGCGAAATCGAGAAGGATTTGCAGGTTTATACGCAGAACGGTGAGGCTTCCACGTTGATCGTGCGCACGCCTGGCGGTTTCGGCGTGACTGAGGAGTTCAATACGGGCCGCGCCATCATGGTGCTGTCTGGCTGGGACAAGCGGAAGCGTTCGGGTCTCGATATTGTGCCGGAACTGCGTCAGCGGCTACAGAAGCATCCGGGCGTTCGCGTTAATGCATTTATGCGCGGCGGCTTAGTGCAGCGTGGCGACCAGCCAGTCAACTTCGTAATCGGCGCGTCGGAATATTCCGTGCTGGCCAAGGCGCGTGACGTGCTGCTGGAGAAAGCGCGCAACAATCCGGGCCTTACCTCCATCGATAGCGATTATGCGGAAACCAAGCCGCAGTTGCTGGTAGACATCAACGGCGTGCGGGCCGCCGAACTTGGCGTTTCGGCGGAAGTGATCGGCCGCACGCTCGAAACACTGCTCGGCTCACGCGAGGTTACGACCTATATCGATCAGGGCGAGGAGTATAACGTCATCCTTCAAGCCAAAGTGGATAACCGGCTGCAGCCAACCGACTTGACCAACATCTTCGTCCGCTCCGCCACCTCGAATACGCTAATCCCTCTATCGAACGTGGTAACGCTGAAGGAGCGCGCCGACGCGGCGACATTACCCCGTTACAACAAGGTTCGGTCGGTGACAATCACCGCCTCGCTCACCGCCGGATATAGCCTTGGCGATGCCCTTGCGTTTCTGGAGCGGACGGTGCGCGAGGAACTGCCCGAGATCGCGACCGTGGATTACAAAGGCGAGTCGCTTGAGTTCAAGCAGACCGGGCAATCGCTGGTTTTTGTTCTTGGCCTTGCGCTGGTGATAATTTTCCTCATTCTGGCGGCACAGTTTGAAAGCTTTATCCACCCGCTCATCATCATCCTGACGGTGCCGCTGGCGGTGAGCGGCGCGGCGCTGGCATTGCTCATTAGCGGCGGCTCCATAAACATTTTCAGCCAGGTCGGAATTTTGATACTGATCGGCATCGCGGCTAAAAACGGCATTCTGATCGTGGAATTTGCCAATCAGCTTCGGGATGAGGGGATGAGCGTCGACGAGGCCATTCTGGAGGCCAGCCAAGACCGCCTGCGGCCTATCTTGATGACATCAATTGCCACTGCTGCGGGAGCTGTGCCGCTGGCGCTTGCCCATGGCGCTGGAGCTGAAACCCGCGCGGTTATCGGGCTTGTGGTGCTCGCGGGAACTCTAAGCGCCACGTTGCTGACTCTGTTTATTATCCCCGCCATGTACCGGCTTCTGGCGCCTTACACGAAATCGCCGAGCGCAGTCGCCCGCCAGCTCGAAAACGAAGAGAGAGCGGCGGATAGCGGCGGAATGCCCGCGCCCGCCGAGTAGCTGCGGATACTCAATGATAAAAAAAGGGAGGCGTTAAGCCTCCCTTTTCAATATCAGATATCGGAGTCGTCGCCACCGCCGTCGAACCAGCCGCCGCCGTCGTTGCTGGCGTCTTGAGTTTCGGCATTGTCGTTGTTCGACGCATCATCTTTGGCCGTATCTTCGGCTTTGGCCGGTTCCGCCGCAGTGGCTTTGTCTCCGCCACCAAACATGCCGCCAAGCATACTGCCAAGCATCATGCCGCCCGCCACGCCAACCGCAGTTTGAGCCGCGCCGGCGAGAAAGCCGCCGCCCTGACCAGTGCGCTGGTATTGCTGAACTGGACTTT
The DNA here is from genome assembly GCA_034440495.1 of Hyphomicrobiales bacterium. GTDB lineage: Bacteria > Pseudomonadota > Alphaproteobacteria > Rhizobiales > Rhodomicrobiaceae > JAWXCE01. The sequence continues at coordinate 17,370 of JAWXCE010000054.1, forward strand.
CAGGCTGCCGTCCGCGATTTTGCGCTGGATAACGCGACCCTGGAGTTGCGCCGCCGGAACGCGGAACCGAACCGCCGCCGAACAGCCCGCCGAGAAAGCTGCCGCCCCCAGCCGCAGGACGCTCGTCCACGTCGTTCTCAAGCTCTTCAATGCGCTGCTGCGCCTGTTTCAGTGCCTGCTCCTGCACAATGATCGCCTGCGCCATGTAATAAGGCGCGGCGGGCTGGCGCGAGATCAGCTTGTTGATATGCTTTTCGGCGCCCGCATCGCGCTGGGCGGAGCCTTGCTCGGCCTCACTCAGCTTGCCAAAAAGTTCGTCGATAACATCCTGCTCTGTTCTATCCATGCCATCCATCCTGCAAAAGCTCACGCAACCATGCGTGCTTCAATATTTAGGTTTGACAACGTGCGTAGGAAGTCCTTGCGGCTAAAAAAAATTGCACTACCGAACTTATGGAAAAGACAGACACTCAATATTTTCTAATTTAACTGAAATTTTGAAAAGTGCGGCTTTATTCCACTAGTGCAACTTTTCGAGTCGCGATAGTTCTGTTTGTGTATTTTAGGAAGGATACCGCATGCATAAGTTTTTTATGATCGCGTTATTATTCCCGTTAGGCGGTTGCGCAACGATTGTGGAGGGCGTTGACCAAACCATTCAGGTAGAAGTCGTTCCCGCGCACGGCACATGCGAAGTTCGCCGTGACGGCGAGAAAGTTGGCTTTTCGACCCCTGAGCGTCGGCAGGTTACACTCTCTAAGTCCAAACGAAACCTTGAGTTCACTTGCTCCGCTCCTGGCTACCAGACGCGCACCGAAGTTCTTTCATCGGAACTGTCGCCGGCGACCGTTGGCAGTTTCTTTCTGCTCGATCTTGGCGTCGTGGACGCAGCGACCGGCGCCTGGCAGAAATATCCATCGCGCGTAACGGTGGTAATGCAAAAAGGTTGAGGTGTTATGGTGCAGTCAAGTAGCACAACCTAAATTGCACTTAAGTTTGACTTTCCCCATGCGGCAAACATTTGCAACATGAAGCAGGGAACAGTTTTATGGTGTTGTCCGACTGCTTGCCTGCGTCTTCACGGCTTTTGGCGCCGGCAGCTTGTTAGGAGTCGAGAACAAGCCTCACCTTGGCGCCTAACTGATCTATGGTGAACGGCTTGTTCAGGAGGGCGACCCCTGCGTCCAGCACTCCGTTGTGTATAATCGCATTGCGGCTGTATCCCGTCATGAACAGGACTTTAATGCCCGGGCGCTGGCGCTGAACCTGCTCGGAAAGCCGCTTTCCATTCGTCTGCGGCATCACGATGTCGGTGAGGAGCATATTGATGTCAGGCTGCTTTTTTAACAGATCTAGAGCCATCTCGGCTCCGTCTGCCGCGAACACCTTGTAACCAAGCTCCTCAAGCGCCTGAGTAACGAAATTGCGAACGCCGTCCTCGTCCTCGACCAGCAGGATCGTTTCCGACCCTGTGGCATCGGCAACGGCCGCCGAGCGTCGGACCGGCACGCTGGCGCCACCTTCGGTATACCGTGGCATGTAGATTTTAATAGTCGTGCCATGACCGATCTCGCTGTAAATTTTGACATGACCGTTCGACTGTTTGACAAACCCGTAAACCTGGCTCAGGCCAAGACCAGTGCCGCGCCCGCTTTCTTTTGTCGTGAAAAATGGCTCGAACGCTTTAGCGGCCACGTCCGGGTGCATTCCCGCGCCAGTATCGGTAACGCAGATAACCACATATTGTCCCGCGCTAAGGCCGGGGTGAGCGATTGTATAGTCTTCATCGAGATAAGTGTTGGCTGTCTCCAGCGTCAGCTTGCCGCCATCCGGGATGGCGTCGCGAGCGTTTACGGCAAGGTTGATGATCGCGTTTTCTAGCTGGTTAACGTCGATGTTGGTGAGCCAAAGCCCGCCCGCCTGCACGGTCTCCACCACGATCTGTTCGCCGAGCGTGCGTTGCAGTAACCCGGACATTCCCACAAGAAGGCGGTTTAGGTCTGTTGGCTGGGGGTCGAGCGGCTGTTTGCGCGCGAACGCAAGCAGTTGCGCCGTAAGAGTCGCGGCGCGGCGGGCGCCGTCCGTAGCGCCATCTACAAACAGCCGAATGTCGGTTTCGCCGCGCGCCATGCGCCGACTTATGAGATTAAGGCTGCCAATGATGATGGTCAGCAGGTTGTTAAAGTCGTGGGCGATACCGCCCGTTAACTGACCGATGGCCTCCATTTTCTGCATCTGCCGGAGCTGCTTTTCGACGAGTTCACGGGCTTGCATCTCTTGTGCCAGCCGCGACAAAACCTCTCGCTCCTGCCGCACATATTGCCCGGTTAGCAAACACAGCAAAAAGATGCCCATCGCAGCTGGGGCCCCAATCATCAGCCATTCAAATAGCTGATTGCGCCAGTTCGCGACAACTGTCGCCCGGTTAATGCCAACGGCGGCGTAAGCCGGATAGTTCGCGACCTTCTGGTAAGCCACCAGCCTTTCCACGCCGTCAACCACCGCGACATTTTGATAGTAGCCTTGATCTGGATTTTTTTTGACCTCCGCCACGAAATTGTCAGCCCGCCCGAGGTTCGGTAAGTCTTCCAACTTGCTAGGGAAGCGGGTCAGAATGCGGCCGTCACTCCGCACAAGGGCGATCGCGTTGATATCGATCTTGGCCATCTGCTCATAGAAATCGCGAAAATACTTGGGCTGGATAGAGACCGCCGTCACCCCGGCAAAATTGCCATTGCCATCACGCCGGGCGAAGGCCAGTTGAAAAAAAATGCCCTTGCGGTGACGGCCCGATAAAACTTCACTCACGTAAACATCGTCGAGCGGCTTTTCGCCTGACTTGAACACGCGATAATATTCGTGGTCTGAAAGGTCGAGCGTGCGCGGGGCCGGAAAGGCATAGGCGGTTAACACCGGTTTCCCGTCGCTGTCGAGTATCCAGATGTCTTCGACCTGGGGAAAGTTCTCCGCAAACTTCTTTATCCTCGCATTTAGGTTATTTTCGTCCGCCGCGACCTCGTCTGAGGTCAGTCCCATCAGAATGTCGTCAACGGTATAACGGGCGAGTTGTGGAATGTCGAAGCTGCGAATGGCGTGTTCGCGCACAACGTCTATGGCGCGCTCGGCGCGTGCGCGTGCGTCTGCGAAATGCGCATTATAGGCAAAGTACGCAGCAACGATAAACAGCACAGCGGGCAGAATGAGCGAAAGCCATGTGAGCGCACGCACGGTTCGGGTCGCGTCTCGGAGCGCCGTCTTTGCGATGTCCATGATTGTGGCTCCTGAACTGAGCGGGCCTAACCCAATGTCCGACCGATGATTACAGCACGTGGCAAGCGCTGTAAAACATTCGATGGCAATTCCTCAAAGCTTGATGAATTGGCGGGGTGGCCAAGCGTTTGCGGATTGCTTATAAGCACCAGAACGTTGTTATCGGCCGGAGTAGGAAATATGAGCAGTGTGTGGTCTCCCCAAAGCTGGCGGTCGAAACTGATCGAGCAGGCGCCGGTTTATCCGGAAGCGGCGGCGCTCGCCGCTGCCGAGGCCGAACTCGCGACGTTTCCACCGCTGGTTTTTGCAGGCGAGGCGCGCACGCTGAAGGCAGAACTCGCCCGCGTGTCCGAAGGCCACGGTTTTGTGCTTCAAGGCGGCGACTGCGCGGAGAGCTTCGCCGAGCATGGCGCGGAGACCATCCGTGATTTCTTTCGCGTGTTTCTGCAGATGGCGGTCGTGCTGACCTATGCGGGCGGCGGGCCGGTGGTGAAAATCGGCAGGGTCGCGGGCCAGTTCGCCAAGCCGCGCTCCTCCGGCATGGAAACGCAGGGCGGGCGCGAACTTCCGAGCTATCGCGGCGATATCGTGAATGACATCGCGTTCACGGAAGAGGCGCGCGTGCCTGACCCGCAGCGCATGATCAACGCTTATCGGCAGTCGGCGGCGACGCTGAACCTCCTACGCGCCTTCGCGACCGGCGGTTACGCAAACCTCGACCGCGTGCATCAGTGGACGCTGGATTTCCTGAAGGACAGCCCTGCCGGGCATCGTTACGAGGAATTCGCCAGGCGAATCAGCGACAGCCTCGAATTCATGCGCTCATGCGGCATCACGCCCGACAACACCTATCAGCTACGCACGACGAGTCTGTTCACTAGCCATGAGGCTCTCCTGCTGGGCTATGAGGAAGCGTTTACGCGCATCGACTCAACGAGTGGCCACCCTTACGCTACCTCCGGGCATATGCTGTGGGTGGGGGACCGCACGCGCCAGATCGACCACGCGCACATGGAGTATTTGCGCGGCGTAAAAAACCCGGTTGGGGTGAAATGCGGGCCATCCATGACGCCGGGTGAGCTAATGCGCGTCATCGCCATCCTCAACCCGCACAACGAGGCGGGGCGGCTCACGCTCATTTGCCGCTTCGGCTCGAACAAGGTGGGCGAGCATTTGCCCGGTCTGATGCGTGCGGTGAAGGCCGGGGGCGCGACGGTCGTGTGGTCGTGCGACCCGATGCATGGCAACACCATCAAGGCGGCGAGCGGCTATAAAACGCGCCCCTTCGATGCGATTATGAAGGAGGTGGGGGCGTTCTTCGACGTTTGCCACGCCGAGGACTGCTATCCAGGCGGCGTGCATGTGGAGATGACCGGCAAGAACGTGACGGAGTGTACAGGCGGCTCTAACGCGGTCATGGATGAGAACTTGTCCGACCGTTATCATACCTATTGCGACCCGCGCCTTAACGCCGATCAAGCGCTCGAACTCGCTTTCCTCGTCGCCGAGCGCTTGCGGGCCGACCGCGCGGCCGCATAGGGAGCCGCCCGGCGGCGCGCCAAAAAAGACGGAGCGATCTATGGGCTGGGAGGCGAGATCGCTCCGCTTAGTTGGAGATGTGGCAAGCACAGGACATGACCTGCCACGCTTCCAAGATATGTAAAATTTAAACAATTTCGTCCTCCGTTCGGATGACGAAACGACTTTTGGGTCGCCTTAATCAGGCTCAATCACTCTGATCGAGGCGCGGCGAAGTTTCAGGAAGGCATCATATGAAAGCGCGCGTTTCCTCATCCCTGCCTGCTCCGCCGATCATGGAGAAAACGGTCGGTGAGGCCCTTAGCGAAGCTAAGGTCAATGCTAGCATTCAGCCAAAAGAGTATGCGCGGCTGGAGACGTTCATTGACAAGATGGGCGAGCTGTTCGAGCCGGAGGATGACGGCGTCTGGCCAAAAACGGTGAAGGAGTTCCAGGACGGCGGCTATCTGGAGGCGGGCGACGTCATCCTGATGACCAAGCTTGGCAGCGTGTTCTCCTGGTTCGTTAACATCTTTGACAAATCCGACTTTGCCCATTGCGCCATGGTGTTCCAGACGCCGCACGATGGGCACGGTATCGACCACACCTTCCTCATCGAAACGTCGATGAGCGGAGTGGATTTGCAGACGCTCACCGAGATCGTCGCGCCAACCAAGGTCTACAAAGACATCAAGCTGCCGCCGGATTTCGTCGTCGGCGTGAAACGGCTTGAAGCCCCGTGGGCGTCAAAGCCCTTGCGGCGCATGGCGGCGAACCGGATGCTGCACTTCATCGACAACGACGACTATGATTTCTCCATGCTCATGGCGCTCGCCACCCGCACCACATCTAAACTGTATTTCCGGATGTTGCCCCGCCTGCGCGGCGTGGCGCCAACGGTCAGCGAATATCTGAACAAGGGCGTGAAGTTCTCGCCCGCCGAATTCATCTGCTCCGGTTTCATTCAGTTCGCGTATATCGACATGGTGAAAACCGCCATCGAGCGCAGCCTCATCAAACGCGAAGAGGCCGAGTCTGCGTGGGCCGATGTGATCTTCGCCGATAAAATCGCGGAAAGCTCGTCCATGAAAAAGTTGATGGCCGTAACGCCGCGCGAACTGGCGACAAGCAGCAAACTCAAGTGGAAATATTTCATCAGTCGCGGCAAAGTTTATAAGGCCGAAAGCTGCGCGGACGTGAACACGCACTTCGACACCATCCGCGCCAAGCACCGGCGGCTGATGGAAAATTAAATAAATTTAAAATTAGATGTTCTGAGATGTGTGGCTACTATAAAAATCATTTCCGTCTTTTGTCTGATGGTATGAATCATCGTATGAGGCGTCAGCGCGGTTTCGTGGCTGAAGTGCTTCAAAATTTTCTACCTAAGTATACTATTAGTCAGACCGAAAAAGACTTCGAAATTTTGCAGAAAATAATAGACAGCAAATCAATCCCCTGTGACGACATTTGGGCGTCGGAGGCCTTGGGCATTATCTTCGGTGATGCCTTACTTGCGTCTATAGATGGATTGCAGTGGCGTGAGGTTACCGATGAGTATGGAACCCCTCCCTGTCTATGGGTTCGTGGAACGAGGACCCAAATTAATGCGCCCGCTATGATTTCGACCAGAATTGAGGATGGAGACGAAGTGCGGTTCGATTGGCTTGTCGCTTGGGTGAATAATATTGTTAAACAAACGCTTAATGAAAAACTTTAATAGCGATCCTGATATTTTAGCCGGTGAAATCAAAGTCGCGTCGGCGCAACTTAATCCGACGGTCGGCGATCTGGCAGGCAATGCGGCGATGGCGCGCGAGGCGCGGGCCGAGGCGGCGGCGCTTGGCGCCGATCTGATCGTTTTCTCCGAACTGTTCATTAGCGGCTATCCACCCGAGGATTTGGTGCTGAAACCGGCGTTTGTCACGGCGGCTCAGCGCGAGATCGAGGCATTGGCGGCGGAGACGGGGTATGGCGGTCCGGCGATGCTCATTGGCACACCGTGGCCGGGCAAAAGCAAAAGCGGCAAGCCTTTCAACGCGGTTGCGCTGCTGGACGGCGGCAAGGTGCAGGCGCTGCGCTTCAAAACCGATTTGCCGAATTATGGCGTGTTCGATGAGAAGCGCGTGTTTGCGCAAGGGCCAATGCCGGGGCCGGTGAATTTCCGGGGCGTGCGGCTTGGCGTTCCGATTTGCGAGGATATCTGGACGCCGGACGTATGCGAGTGCCTGGCCGAGACGGGCGCTGAAATTCTCATCTCACCCAACGGCTCGCCCTGGACGCTGACCAAGCGCGGCGTGCGCATGAACCAGGCCGTCGCTCGCGTGACGGAAACTGGGCTGCCGCTTATTTACGTCAATCAGGTGGGCGGGCAGGACGAATTGGTGTTCGACGGCGCGTCGTTTGCGCTCAACCCGGGCGGTGCGCTTGCGCATCAGGCGCCTGCATTGGAAAGCGTGCTGAGCCTCGTGACCTTGCGGCGTGGCGCGGACGGCTGGCGCGCCGAGCCGGGGGAGCGCGCGCTGGTGGAGGAGGGCGACGAGGCGGCGTATCGCGCCTGCGTGCTCGGCCTGCGCGATTATGTGGAGAAGAACGGCTTCAAAGGCGTGCTTATGGGCCTGTCAGGCGGCGTCGATTCGGCGCTGTGCGCGGCGATGGCGGTCGATGCGCTCGGCGCCGACCGCGTGCATTGCCTGATGCTGCCTTACCGTTATACCTCAACTGAGTCGCTCTTAGACGCGGCGGCGTGCGCAGAGGCGCTCGGCGTGCGCTACGACATCGCGCCGATCTACCCGCCCGTCGAGGGCTTCACGGCGGCGCTGGCTCCCCTTTTTGCGGGCCGCGAGCCGGACATCGCCGAGGAAAACCTGCAATCGCGCACGCGCGGCGCGCTGTTGATGGCGGTGTCGAACAAATTTGGCGCGATGCTGGTGACGACGGGCAATAAATCAGAGGTTTCGGTGGGTTATTCGACGCTCTACGGCGACATGAATGGCGGCTTCAACCCCATCAAGGATTTGTACAAGACGCAGGTATTCGCCCTATGCCACCTCCGCAATCGGCTGCGCCCGCGCGGGTGTTTGGGGCCGGAAGGCGTCGTCATCCCCGAGACCATCATCACCAAGCCGCCCACCGCCGAGTTGCGCGAAAACCAGAAAGATCAGGACAGCCTGCCGCCCTACGACGTGCTTGACCATATACTTCGCGGCCTTGTAGACGAGGAAGCATCGGTGAAGGACATCGTAGCGTGTGGCCATGACGGGGCCACTGTGAGGAAAGTCGAGCGCTTGTTATATCTGGCTGAATACAAACGCCGTCAGTCCGCGCCGGGCGTAAAAATCACCGATCGCAACTTCGGCCGCGACCGGCGCTATCCGATCACCAACAAATTCCGCGAAACATTTTAATCAAACAGGAGAAGTCTTCCTATGGATACCCCCCTCCCACGACCTAGTATTTTATCAAAGTGAAGACGTTAACATCACAGCCTCACTGGCGCGACTTGGAAACCAAAAATACCCAACCCGGAATATTACGTCTTATAATATCGTAAAAAGATTTATAAGCAAAAATAACGGCGGCGCCGTTTTTGTGCTTTGGATCTGCGCTATGTTATCTATTGTTGCATTTTTTGCTGGATTTTCTTTGGTGGCTCAATTTGACATAATTATTGCGGTTTTTGCATTTCTTGTCGCTGGAGTTTTCGGATTTTTTGCTTATCGAATTTTCAAACATGTTCAACAGAATGCTGATCAGATATTTTACGTATTAAGGATACGGACAAGTTCTGGCGAAGTTGATGGTTACGTACACAAAGACGCAAAAATTGTTCAAGAGATTGAAAAAGCTCTCGATAAGGCAATCGCGTATCGATAGTTCAAATTATAAAGGACATCACGTTTAGAACAATGTCAAAGCGTGATAAGCTCATTGCAACCCTTATGGGCAATCCAAATGATTGCCGGTTCAGTAACGCTTGCAAAATCGCGGAATGGCTTGATTTCAAGTACAAAGGCGGAAAAGGCTCGCATCGAGTTTACGCTCGCGCCGGGGAGCGGGAAACGCTAAACTTTCAGAATCGAAATGTCCGTATCACAGCCTATCAAGCTCGGCAGCTGATTGCGATGATCGAGAAGTATGGATCGAATGACTGAAACGTTTCGATACCCAGTGCAGGTATTTTGGAGTGATGAGGACGAAGGGTTCATCGCCATTGTTCCTGATCTGCCCGGCTGCTCCGCTTTCGGCGAAACGCAGCACGACGCCTTGACCGAAGCTCAGGACGCAATTGCTGCTTGGGTGGAAGCCATGACAGCGGCTGGAAATCCGGTTCCCGCACCGTCATCGATACCTCAACCGCAGCACGCCTCAATAACCTAGCGCCCTTGAAATAGGCGCCGTCCTTGTTTTCGCCGCTTACCCGCGCTTTCCTGACCAGTCAACACATCAGGGAGAATGCAAATGGCTTACATCGATGGATTTCTGCTTGCGGTGCCGGACGCCAACCGCGACGCGTATGTGAAGCTCGCCGAGTTGGCGGCGGGCGTGTTCAAGGAGCACGGCGCGCTCGAAGTGGTCGAAGCCTGGGGCGACGACGTGCCTGAGGGCAAGCTTACCTCGTTCCCCATGGCGGTGAAGCTCGAGGAGGGCGAGAGGGTCGTGTTCTCGTGGATACGGTGGCCATCGCGCGCCGCCCGCGACGAGGGCATGAAAAAGGCGATGGAGGACCCGCGCATGAAGCCGAACATGGACGCCATGCCATTTAACACAAAGCGCATGATCTTCGGCGGTTTCGAGGTTATTGTGGAGCGCTAACTCTGCGCCGCTTGCACGAGGGAGGCGACAATCGGGCACGCGGCTTGTTTGCCCGGCGTGCATGCGCTCACCAGGCCCTTCAGCGCCGCCACCAGCTTTTTCAACTCGGCGATTTTGCGGCAACGCCAGCAGCGCATGAATATCCTGCACCTTGAAGCCAAGGATGCGGCAATTGCGGATGTAGCGGAGCTGGCTTGCGTGCGAAGCCTCGTAAACGCGCCGTCCGCCCCCGGTGCGCGCGGGCGCCGCCATTAACCCGATGCGCTCATAATAGCGGATGGTCTCGATGTTTACGCCAGTCTCCGCCGATAAGTCGCCAATTTGCATCGCCGCTGTTGTCCATCACGAATTTTGGCCTTGCTCCTGTAGCCGGTACAAATCGTAGCGTCCATTTGCGCCGATCACAATGGCGCGTCGTTCACACTTCAGAGAGACTTTCATGATTACGAAATCACACTCGCAGCATTCGGGACGGCTGCTTGTGCCGCTTGCCCGCTCTGCCCATAATAATAACAGGCCGCGCCGTGGAAGCGTTTCCGGGCGCGGCTACCTTTCAATAGCTTGACAGACAAATCGGAGTGTAGGATCGAATTGTTTGTTGTAGTTATTGAAAAGGACAGTTTATGGACGCGTCCATAGTTGATAAGCTTTTCAAGTTGCAGCGCCAAAAATATGTTTTTGAAGATATCATCAAGACGACATATCAAGCGGTGCTTAATCATGGGGACGCCGTAGTCGATGGCGGGGCAAATGTTGGCGATCACACGATATCAATGTCTCGATGCGTTGGCCCGGAGGGCTTAGTCATAGCGTTTGAGCCTGTGCCTGCGACGGTTGAAAAACTGCAAAAAAATATTGATGCCGCCGGATGTTCGAACACGACTATTCATACCAAAGCCTTGGGCGCTGTACCAGGCCGGGCCAACTTTGTTTGGGTCGAAAATCGTGCGACGAGAAGCTCGCTTAAGACGCCAAATTTGACCGGAGACGAGCGCGTATCCACTATCGACGTTGATATCGTCACGCTTGACGATATTTTATTGGATCAGAAGCGGCACGTGACGTTTATAAAACTCGATCTTGAAGGTGGCGAATTTGACTGCTTTAGAGGCGCGCGCACAACGTTAGCCCGGCATAAGCCTGTTGTCGTTTTTGAGAATGGTAGCGCTCAGACAGCCGGGAAATTTAATTACGATAAGGCTGAGTTTTTTGCCCTGTTCAAAAGCCAAAACTACACGCTGATCGATCTTTTCGGACGGCCTTACGGAGAAGATGCCTGGGGTGCCCGTAATGTTCCTTATTATACGTTTGCCGTTCCAAGCGATGGTGAGATAAGATACCTTGTGAGCAACGTCGCCGATAAAGCCGCTGCCGATATTGCGCAATCTGATTTATGACAGACGACCTCTTTGCGACACCCAAAATCAAAAGCGACTTCATTTGATGACCTCCATTAAGGTCCGCTTTGCGCCCAGCCCGACGGGCCGTCTCCACATTGGCAATATTCGCCCTGCGCTGCTCAACTGGCTGTTCGCACGCCGTGAGGGCGGGCATTACCTGCTGCGCTTCGACGACACCGATCTGGAGCGCTCCAAGGAGGAATATGTCGAGGGCATCCGCGAGGATTTGTCCTGGCTATGCCTCACCTGGGATGCGGAAGAGCGCCAGTCGCGGCGCGGCGAGCGTTATGCGGAGGCCGCCGCCGCGCTGAAGGCCGCAGGTCGGCTTTACCCATGCTATGAGACGCAGGACGAGCTGGATCGCCGTCGCAAGCGTCAGGTCGCGCTGAAGCAGCCGCCGGTTTACGACCGCGCCGCGCTCAAACTCACAGATGCAGATCGCGCCGCGCTGGAGGCCGATGGCCGCAAGCCGTACTGGCGCTTTATGCTCGAAGGCGGGGCCGAGTGGGATGACCAGATTCGCGGCTATCAGCGCATCGAGGCGTCCGCCGTGTCCGACCCGGTGCTTGTGCGCGAGGATGGCACCGCGCTCTATACGTTCACAAGCGTGGTGGACGACATGGATTTCGCCATCACGCACATTATCCGTGGCGAGGATCATGTGACGAACACCGCCGTGCAACTCCAGATTTTCGAGGCGATGGACGCCAAGCCGCCGGTATTCGCCCACCATAACCTGCTGATCGGCGCGGATGGCGGCGCGCTGTCCAAACGGCTCGGCTCGCTGTCCGTGCGCTCGTTCCGCGAGGAGGGGCTGGAGCCGATGGCGGTAGTTGCGCACTCTGCGCTCATCGGCACCTCTGACGCGGTCGCGCCGCATCACAACCTCGAAAGCCTGTCGGCGCTGTTCGACCTGAAGAAAATCTCCCGCGCCCCCGCCCGCTTCGACATGGAAGAACTGCGCGGCCTCAACGCCAAGCTGCTGCACGAGACGCCATTCGCGGCGGTGAAAAAGCGGCTGGCGGCGCTCAAAATCAAGGACGCCGAGGCGTTCTGGAACGCAGTGCGGCCAAACCTCTCCACCTTCGCCGATGTGCAAACATGGTGGGCGGTGGTGAACGGGCCTGTCTCGCCGGTGATCAAGGGCGAGAAATTCTGTAACATCGCCCGCGACTTGCTGCCTGAGGAGCCGTGGGATGAAAATACGTGGGGTGTTTGGAGCAACGCCGTGAAGACGGCGACAGGCGCTAAAGGCCGGGACCTTTTTCACCCGTTGCGGCTCGCTCTGACAGGGCTGGAGAAAGGCCCGGAGCTAAAATTCCTGCTTCCCCTCATTCGGCGCAAGAAAGCGCAAGCTCGTCTTGCCGGTAATCCCGCTTGATCCATAAAATTTTGCACAGCAATATTTTTCGCGGTAAAATCCATTGAAGTGGAAAACGCGGCGGAAACGAGTTATGAATATGGCGGAGTTTGAGGCTTCGCGTGCTTATGATTTATAAAAATCGCAGATTCCGGCATATCATCCCCCTGAGGGGTTATTTACGGCCATTGTGCGCGGTGATCGCCTTGGCATGCACGACCATGACAAGCTTTCCAATCGCCGCCGAAGATTTGCCACCTGTTCAGAGCGAAGGCCTAACGCCCGATCAGTCGATCTGGTACGCCATGTCGCTGGAAGATCGTAACTGGCTGCAACGCCTTGTTACAAACGGCGCCAACCTCAACACCATCGAACCGCTATCCGGCATGACGCCACTGATGGCGGCTGAAACCTACGAACTTGCCTTGATTCTTGTGCAGGGCGGCGCCAACGTCGCGTCGCGTGATGTTTACGGTCGCACCCCGCTGCATTATGCTGTGCAGATGCGCGATGCAGAACGCATCATTCCGCTCTTCATTGGACGTGGCGCAGACGCGAACGCTCAAGCTGAGGATGGCCTTCGCACGACGCCACTGCTGGCCGTCATTGAGCACTCCTTCGACGATCCCGACAAAAAGCACGCGATCAAAATCATTCGGTTGCTGGTGTCGTTGGGAGCGCAACCGGACATGAAAAGTCATGACGGTCAAACGGCGTTGAGCATAGCGGCAACGCGCGGGGACGCGTCTCTGGTCAGCGCATTGATTGAGTTGGGCGCCGACCCAGCAGCGCGCGTAACGGGCGGCGAAACTCTACTTGACCGCGCTCGCAAACGTGGCGAGCCAGATATTGTCGCTGTGCTCAGTCGCGCCCTCGCGAGCAAACGCCGGGCTCAATAACCACGATTTACACGATGTTTAATGGTATCCCGCAGGCGAGCGTTGCTGCGCGGCCTTGCGCATGTAGGTAATTGGCAAATCAACGCCATCGAGCGTCGCGAAAACGCCGTGCGAGGATATGCGATACCCCAAACGCTTATAGAATGCGATGGATGACACGCTGGCGCGCACACTGAAATCGAAAAAACCGGCGCGCGACGCCCTGGTTTCTGCGTCAAGCAACAGCATACGGCCTATCCCCGCTCCGACGAACATCGGTCGCACAAAAACCTTGCGCAGCCGCGCCGCAGTACCCCGATCGTCCGCGCGGATCCAACCTGCTGTGCCCACGATCTCGCCGCCAATTGTTGCCGCCATCATATGGCTGTTCAGGATTTCCAGACCGTAATCGGGATGTCTCAGCATATGAATGAAAGCCGCGATCTCCTGTAAGGTGTGATATTCGGCGGAATAAGTTTGAAATGCCGCCTCGTGCACATAGCGGATCGCGGCGATATCATCGACGGTAACCGCGCGCAACACGGCGACGCGGGACAATTGGAGGGTTGCCAAACAACGAACCTGGAACTTTATGGCTGAACGCATTAACATGAGAGTCAGAGTCTGCGGCAATCTTGTCCAAATTCGGCATTGCGTTCGGAAAGCTGTGCAAAACTCAACGACGCTTACGTTCTTCGGACGTCGCTGTGAATCATGAGAATTTGATCGCCCAAAGTACTCGAAAAACTCGTTGCAAACTCTGGCGATGAAAGTCACGGTATCGCCCCATTCAAACGGTTGGTATAAGTAAATAAATGAGCACTAAGCATTAACGATGTCCGTCCAACTTGTATTAAGACGGCTGCAACGCGATAAAGACGCTGAAATGAAAGCTCCTTTCTCCTCCAGATTCACTGTTACAGTCGCAGCGCTTTCCGTGTTTGTGGCTTCCTCGACCCTGAAGCCGTCTGCTGTTCTGGCTCAGGGCGGCATACGCGACGCCGAAATCGAAGCGCTTATCGCCGATTATTCGAACCCGATTCTGCGCGCCGCAGGTCTTGGCTCGCAGAACATTCGCATCCACCTGATTAACGACAGGTCGTTTAACGCTTTCGTGGTCGATGGGCAGAACATGTTTCTGCATGTCGGCTCAATCATGAAATCGTCGACGCCTAATCAGTTGATAGGCGTAATCGCGCACGAGGCGGGCCACATCGAGGGCAGCCACATCTCGCGTATGCAAACGCAGATTGCCCGCGCGCAAACCGCGGCGCTGTTCTTTCAGTTGCTAGGCATAGCGTCGATGGCGGCGGGCGCTTTCGGTGGCGGCGGCAACGATCTGGCTGAAGGCGGCGCGGCGATCATGTACGGCGGGCAGTCCGCCGCCATGCGATCATTTCTGAACTACAAGCGCGCAGAGGAGTCCGCCGCCGACCAGGCAGCAGTGAGATACCTAAACGTCACGAAACAATCATCGCGCGGCATGATTGAAACGTTCAAGCTGTTCCTGGAGCAGTCTTCAACCGCCGGACGCGGTGTTGACCCCTATGCCCAGACCCATCCGCTGCCGCAAGAGCGTATAGCCTCCTTGCAACAGCTTGCAGTCACCAGCCCGTATTTCGGGCAAAAGGATTCGCCTGATCTCCAGTTGCGCCACGACATGGTGCGGGCCAAGCTCGACGCTTTCATTAACAAGAAAAACCGGGCGGTGGTTTTCCGGGACTATCCAGACAGCAACCAGGGTTTGCCCGCTCGGTACGCGCGCTCCATCGCGACGTGTTATTCGCAAGGTAGCCGCGCCGCACTTCCGCTTATCGATCAATTGATAGCCGCCCAGCCCAATAATGCTTATTTTCACGAGTTTAAAGGGCAATGCCTTATGGAAGAGGGTGGCTCGATGAATGAGGCTATCCCGCCTTTGCGCACCGCCGTGAAGCTGGCCCCGAGAGCCAGCCTTATTCGTGTGCTGCTCGCACAGGCGCTTCTGGCCAGCAACAACAACGCCGTGCTCAACGAGGCCGTCGAAAACCTCAAGCTCGCCCTCGTCAACGAGACCACCAACGCAGCGGCTTTCACGCAACTTGCGAACGCCTATGCGAGACTGAACAAGCAGGCCGACGCCGAACTAGCCACCGCGAACGCCTATTTCCACCGGGGACGTTTCACCGATGCGAAAATGCAGGCAAAACGGGCACAGGCGGGTTTTCCGCTCGGCTCGCCAAACTGGCTAAAAGCCGATGACATCATAAACTTCCAACCACCAAAGCGGCGCGGATAAATACATCCGCCGCACTTATCAGCCCGTTTCCATTGGAGACTTTCATGACTGGAAATACCCGCATTTTCCTCGCATCGGCGGCGATACTGTTCACCTCTGTCGCGGCGCAGCCAGCGCTCGCGCAAGCGTTTGACGACACGCAGAAGAAGGCCATCGAAACGATTGTGCGTGAGTATCTCCTCGCCAACCCGGAGATTCTTGTCGACGTCAGCGCCGAGTTGCAGAAGCGAAACGAGGCGAAGCTGGCCGAGCGCCGCAAGCCCATTCTCAAAGCGCTTTTTGCGAAAGAAACGCCTTACAGCGTTGGCAAGGGCGATGTTACGATCGTTGAATTTTTCGACTATAATTGCCCCGTCTGTCGCAGCGCTTTCGAGGACATCGCAAAATTGATGGAAACGGACAAAAATGTCCGCGTGGTGTTTGTGGATATGCCGATTTTCCAAGACTCGCCGCCAATCATTCAGGCGTCGCTAGCGTCTGCAAAACAGGGCAAATACTTCGAATATCATCGCGCCATGCTGGCTCATAAAGGCCGTTTGACCGAGGTGGAGGCGCTGCGGATCGCCAAAGAGGTCGGACTGGATGTCGATCGGTTGAAAACAGACATGAATTCGCCGGAAATTCAGGCGGCGATGCGCGAAAATCTCAAAATCGCTGAAGACCTTGGCGTGAACGGAACTCCAGCCTTTTTCATTGGCGACGATGATATTGCGGGCGCGCCGGAAGATGCCCAGCAACTTATCGATATGGTCAATGCGACGCGCAAAAATGGGTGCGGCGTTTGCGGCGATGAGAAAAAGTCCTGAGCGTAACTGGCGAAGGCATTTTGCAAAGCCGATAAGACCTGATAGCACATCATAGTGTTAGGCCATGCGGGAGGAAAAACGCCATGGTTGCGCTATATGCTATGAGTCGGTTGCAATGTCACTTAAGCCTGTCTTTATTCTCAATGGCCCCAATCTGAATTTGCTCGGAACACGCGAGCCGGAAATCTACGGGCGCGAGACGCTGACGGATTTGCATGTGCGGTGTCAATCACGTGCCGCCGCGCTCGGGCTTTCTGTCGATTTCAGGCAGAGCAACTCCGAAGGACAACTGATTGATTGGGTTCACGAAGCTGGTCGCCACGCCTCGGCTGTCATTTTAAATGCCGGAGCGTATACGCATACCTCGATAGCGCTGCTTGACGCGCTTCAAACTCTTTCTGTTCCGTGCGTTGAAGTTCATCTCTCGAACATCTATAAGCGCGAGAACTTTCGGCATTTCTCGTTTGTTTCCAAAGCGGCCTGGGGCGTCATCTGCGGTTTCGGGCCAAAAGGATACGAAGTTGCTCTGGATGTTCTGGCCGATAAACTTCTGGCGCCCGCTTCTCCCGGTAATTCCTGATTTAGTTGAGCCTTTAGGATTTTCTATGACTGATAAAAAGAAGCTCGAAGGGATTGACGAGGATATGATTCGCGGCCTCGCGAACCTTCTCGACGAAACCAATCTGAGTGAAATCGAGATTGAGCAGAAGGGCATCCGCGTTCGCGTGGCGCGCAATCTCACGGTTGCGGCGTCAATGCCGATGCAGGGCGCATTCGCCGCGCCCGCTCCTATCGCCGCCGCCGCGGCCGCGCTTGAAAAGCATCCTGGCACATTGACCTCCCCCATGGTCGGCACGGCGTATCGCGCGCCAGAACCAGGCGCCGCCTCTTTCGTTGAGGTTGGGGCCACGGTGCGGGAAGGGCAGACGCTGCTGATCGTTGAGGCCATGAAAACTATGAACCAGATCGCCGCGCCGCGCGCTGGCAAGATCACCGCTATTTTCGTTGAGAACGGCCAGCCTGTCGAATATGGCGAACCCCTGTTGATTATCGAATGAGGCGCCTGGCCCATGTTCGATAAAATCCTCATCGCCAATCGCGGCGAAATCGCCCTACGCATCGAGCGCGCCTGCAAGGAGCTGGGCATCGCGACTGTCGCCGTGCACTCCACAGCGGACAGCGATGCGATGCATGTGCGCTTGGCCGACGAAAGCGTCTGCATCGGCCCGCCCGCCGCCAAGGACAGCTACCTGAATATCCCCGCGCTCATGGCGGCGTGCGAGATTACTGGCGCGGACGCCGTGCATCCGGGTTACGGCTTTCTCTCCGAGAACGCGCGCTTTGCGGAAATTCTGGAAGAGCACGACATCACCTTTATCGGTCCCACCTCCGAGCATATCCGGCTGATGGGCGACAAGATCACCGCCAAGGAAACCGCCAAGAAACTCGGCATCCCTGTAGTGCCTGGGTCGGCTGGCGCCGTGGGCGGTGATGATGAGGCTCGCGAAATTGCTCGCGGCATCGGCTATCCCGTGCTCATCAAGGCGACGGCGGGCGGCGGCGGGCGCGGCATGAAAGTCGCGCGCACCGAGGCGGATTTGCCAATCGCGATGGCGACGGCGCGCGCTGAATCCAAAGCAGCGTTCGGTAATGACTCGCTTTACATGGAAAAATACCTCACAAAGCCGCGCCATATTGAGATTCAAGTGATCGGCGACGGGCGCGGCAACGCGGTGCATATCGGCGAGCGCGATTGTTCGCTCCAGCGGCGCCACCAGAAAATCTGGGAGGAGGCGCCGTCGCCCGCCCTGAACGCCAATCAGCGCGAGGAAATTGGCGCGACGGTTGCGAAAGCTGTGGCGGCCATTGGCTATCGCGGCGTCGGCACCGTCGAATTTCTATTCGAGGACGGCGAGTTTTATTTCATTGAGATGAACACGAGATTGCAGGTCGAGCATCCGGTGACGGAGATGATTACCGGCATCGACCTTGTTATCGAGCAGATCCGCATCGCGTCCGGCGCGCCACTGTCGTTCACGCAGGAAGACCTGCGCTTCGAAGGTCACGCCATTGAATGCCGCATCAATGCGGAAAACTCGCAAACTTTCCGGCCCAGCCCCGGCAAGATTACCTATTGGCACCCGCCTGGCGGCCTCGGCGTGCGCGTCGATAGCGGCGTTTATGCCGGCTACACCATCCCGCCCTATTACGATAGCCTTATCGGAAAACTCATCGTCTACGGTAAAAACCGCAACGAGTGCCTGATGCGCCTGCGTCGCTCGCTCGGCGAATTCGTCATCGACGGCATAGAGACCACCATCCCGCTGTTCAACGCCCTCATCACCGAGCCGGATATCGTTGACGGCATATACGACATCCACTGGCTGGAAAAATACCTCAGTGAGCGCTAAACGCGCTTAGGCGTCCACGACTCCAATTCGTTCTTCAATGAGGCCAAGTCTCCCGTCAATGGCGTTTAGCCTCTGGCGGTGGTTTCGTCCCTGGTCGACAAGCTGTTTAAGCAACTGGCTTTGCTGTTGCTGCACCTCGGCCAATGTCGTAACGGCGCTCAAAGTTTGTTGATGCAGCTTTGAACTCTGAAGCTGGCCAGACTTCAATTCGGACAAGTCGGACTGAATTTTGCGCAAAATTTCTGCTGTTAGATCATGCGTCGTATCGGTCATGCGTTATATCCCGTGCGACTTCCCCTTATTATTACAAATTAGGGCAACTGAACCATAATTGCCAGTTCGCTTTGCTGCTAGGGATGACAATCGCATGACGGCGCCTCATACTCACTGCCTCAGGAGACAATGTCGGGCGATAGCATGGGATCACCGTCGCAGTTTACCATCGATATCACGCCACAGGTGCTGCTGAAAGCCTATGCCTGCGGCATATTTCCGATGGCGGAGAGCGCTGAGGATCCGACGCTGTACTGGATCGAGCCAGAGAAGCGGGGCATTCTGCCGCTTGACGCGGTGCATGTGCCCAAGCGCCTTGCTCGAACCATCCGGCAGGAAACCTTCGAGGTGCGGGTGGACAGCGACTTTTACGGCGTTATCGACGGCTGCGCCGCAAGCCGGGCGGGGCGGCGCACGACATGGATAAACAAGCGCATTCGCGATCTCTATGGCGAGTTGTTCCACATGGGCCACTGCCACACTGTAGAGACGTGGCGTGAGGGTCGGATGGTTGGCGGATTATACGGTGTTTCGTTAGGCCGGGCGTTTTTCGGCGAAAGCATGTTTTCCTACGAGACGGACGCAAGCAAGGTTGCGCTGATTTACCTTGCCGCGCGCCTCATCAAAGGCGGCTACGCCATGCTCGACACGCAGTTTGTGACGGACCATCTCAAGATATTTGGCGCAGAGGAGATCGGCCGCGAAAAATTTCACAGGCGGCTTGAAGCAGCGCTTCAGGGGCGCGGGGATTTTAGCTGTCTGCCCCGCGATCTGCCATCGCGGGGAATTTTGCAACTGGTCAGCCAAACGTCGAATGTCGGGTGTTCGACCGCGTAAAGACCGGGGCTTTGCGCAAACATCCAGCCAGAGAAAATGCGTTTGGTCTCATCGTTCAGCAGAACCTCATCCACTTCGACGAACGAGGATGTCTGCGGCGGCTCGGTTGGCGCACGCATATAACAAACGCGCGGCGTGATTTTCAGCGCCCCGAAAACCACAGTGTCGTTAATAGGAATTTCGAGCGCGGATATGCGCCCCGTCACCTTGTCGAGCGCGGCGAAAACAGCCGTTTCGTTCTCGAATTTTTGCGCGCTTGCGCTAACCGCCTGAAGACAGACAACCATAAGTGCAAGGCAGAAACGAAGCGGCATCAATTGACGATATTCCATATTAGCTGGCGCTTTTGCCGACGCCGACTTTAGCGTCAGTTGTCAGCGGCCTCAAGGGAAGATGCCCTCAAGCCTGTGGCAAAACCGCCTCCACTCGCAAGCGCACGTAATCAGCGAGCCACTCCCCTCGCGCATTTTGCAATGAAGCGCGCAGCAAATTCACCACATGCTCTAAAACCGCGTCGCGGGCGAGACCGTCATACTGCTGGAAAAACGGTTTGCGGAAGGTCGTCAGCCACCCTTCGATACCGGTTTTGAGGGGCGTAGGCCGGTAAAACAGCCCGATGCGCCGCACCTGGAAGCCGGAGGCTTCCAGCATCGCGCGATACTCCGTGTCCGTCGGATAAAACCACGGCCCAGCCAGCGCCGCGTCGCCTTTGAAAACCACAGCGGCGGAACGCATGGCGGTCACAATCGCCGACACGTTGCCGTGCCCGCCGAACTCGGCGACGAATCGCCCGCCGGGCTTCAGCGCGCGCTTGACGCCGTCGATGACCAGTTGCGGCTGCGTCATCCAGTGGAGTGCCGCGTTGGAGAAAACGGCGTCAAACTCCGCGTTGAACATCAAAGCCTCGCCGTCCATGAGGCGCGCATCGATACCCCGTTGACGCGCCGCCTGCAAAAGCGGCTCGCTGGCGTCTATGCCGATGACTTCGGCGCCAGCGCGTACAAGCCCGGCGGTCAGCGCACCATCGCCACAGCCGAGATCAAGGATGCGTTCGCCCGGCTTTGGCGCCAGCCATTGCATGATTTCGGTCGCGAGATCAGAAACGAAGCGCGCGTTTTCGTCATATCCCGCCGCGCTCCAGGTCTGTTCCCGCGCGCCGCTCATATTACTCAGCGCGCCACGGCTGGTAGTCAGACATAGGTTTGGCTTTTTTGCCAGTCTTGAGCGTGCTGCCTGCCGGGCGATAGGCGCCGGATGTGCCCGTCAAATTCTCGACATGCGCTTTCTGCCAGCCCTTGGCCTGATAGTTTTCCTGATTGGGCGGCGTATCGACCGTATGATGCAGCCAGCCATGCCAGTCGCCCGATACTTTCGACGCCTCGGCGGCGCCATTGTAAATCACCCAGCGGCGAGGTGTTCCAAGCGGGCCAACGCCCTTCTTTTGATGATAGAACTTATTTCCGCGCTCATCCTCACCAATCAGCTTGCCGCTGCTGCGGGTGTAAAGCTTTGTGGAAAGCGTCGCGCCATCCCACCAGGTGAATAAGTCGCCAAAAATTCCCATGCATACCTCATTATTTGATGCGAGGTTAAGGCAACGGGGCAGTGAAGTCTAGCGCGCGGTTATCCCCAGGATCCTCGCTTTCTATGGTCGTTAAGTGCAAATATGGCGGCGTGAAGGCATCCGTTTGGGTGTTCCGTAGAATCGCGATACGCAAATATCAACGCGGATTTAGTAACCGCGATCTCTTTAAAATTGTTTTTTTGTCACAACATCTAGTTATATAAACGAAGCGACCAACCAAGGCTAGCGCGCATAGCTCCGAATCGCGCACTTTGATTATGCAAAATGAGCCGCTCTGCTGTGGTCAACAGCCCTCACTTCCTGCTCGTTTGTATGTCGAGCGCTTCACGCAACATCAAGCTGACCCCTCCTCGGATTGTCATCGGGAAGTGGTGCTTTTGAATACCGCGCTGTCTTTGGCGGCGTATGTCTTTTGTATTTTGATCACGCGCGAAGGGTCGCGCATATCGGGGATAATAGAATGCGGATCGAACGGCGTTACACGACGGCAGGGCAATCAGCTTACGCGACTATCGAATTCAGACAGGCGACGAGCGAGATCAAGAACCCGGACGGGTCTGTGGTCTTCAGATTAGAGAACTTTGCGGTTCCAGCGTTGTGGAGCCAAGTCGCTGCGGATATTCTCGCGCAGAAGTATTTCCGTAAGGCTGGCATTCCCACCCGGCTGCGCAAGATCGAGGAGCCGACGATCCCATCATGGCTCTGGCGCTCCGTGCCAGACAAGGACGCGCTGGCGAAACTGCCCGAGGGCGAGCGCTTTGGCCCCGAAACCGACGCGCGGCAGGTGTTCGACCGGCTGGCCGGCACGTGGACATACTGGGGCTGGAAGCACGGCTATTTCACCGCCGAGGATGACGCGCGCGCGTTTTTTGACGAGCTTTGCTACATGCTCGCCTGCCAGATGGCCGCGCCGAACAGCCCGCAATGGTTCAACACCGGCCTGCACTGGGCCTATGGCATCGATGGTCCGAGCCAGGGGCATTATTATGTCGATCCAGCGAGCGGTGAACTCACCCGCGCCACTTCAGCCTACGAGCACCCGCAGCCGCACGCCTGCTTCATCCAATCCGTCGCCGACGATCTGGTGAACGAGGGCGGCATCATGGATTTGTGGGTGCGCGAGGCGCGGCTGTTCAAATACGGCTCCGGCACCGGCTCTAACTTCTCGGCGCTGCGTGGCGAAGGCGAGCGGCTTTCCGGTGGCGGCAAATCTTCCGGCCTGCTGAGCTTCCTTAAAATCGGCGACCGGGCAGCGGGCGCCATCAAGTCCGGCGGCACCACGCGGCGCGCGGCGAAAATGGTCATCGTGGACGCCGACCATCCGGATGTTGAGGAGTTCATTCAGTGGAAGGTGCTGGAGGAGCAAAAGGTCGCGGCGCTTGTCGCTGGCTCCAAGCTGTGCGCCAAGCACCTCAGCGCCATCATGAAAGCGTGCGTCAACTGCGAGGCGGAGGGGGACGCCTGTTTTGACCCGGCTCGAAACCCGGCGCTGAAGCGTGAAATCCGTGCCGCGCGTAAGGCGCAGGTGTCGGACAACTATATCCAGCGCGTGATCCAGTTCGCGCGGCAGGGATTTACGAAAATCGACTTCCCCAGCTTTGACAGCGATTGGGAGGGCGAGGCATATCGTACCGTTTCCGGGCAAAACTCGAACAATACCGTGCGTGTGGACGACGCTTTCCTGAAGGCGGTCGAGAAGGACGAGGACTGGGCGCTGAAAGCCCGCATCACCGGCAAGGTGGTCAAAACCGTGAAGGCGCGCGGGCTTTGGGATCAGATTGCGGAAGCCGCGTGGCAGTCAGCCGACCCCGGCATCCAGTTCCACACCACCATCAACGATTGGCATACCTGTCCCGCGTCCGGCCCGATCCGCGCCAGCAATCCGTGCTCGGAATACATGTTCCTGGACGATACGGCGTGCAATCTTGCCTCGCTAAACCTGATGACCTTCCGCGCGGTAAGGCCCGTATCGTCATCCTCGGGCGAAGCGAAACGTAGACCCGGGGGTACAGACTTTGCCTCCAACGCGGAGTCGAAAACTCTGGATGGCCAGGTCAAGCCCGGCCATGACGAGGCCGGGGTTGCGCAAGGGCGGCTGTTCGACGCGGAGAGTTTTGCGCACGCGGTGCGGCTGTGGACGGTGGTGTTGGAAATTTCCGTGACCATGGCGCAGTTCCCGTCCAAAGAGATTGCGCAAAACTCCTACGAGTTTCGCACGCTCGGCCTCGGCTTCGCTAATATCGGCGGGCTGCTGATGGCGTCCGGCATCCCCTACGACTCTGGCGAAGGCCGGGTGATCACGGCGGCAATTTCGGCGCAGATGACGGGCGTGTCCTATGCCACCTCCGCCGAGATGGCGGGCGAGCACGGCGCCTTCAAAGGTTATGACGCCAACGCCGAACACATGTTGCGCGTGATGCGCAACCATCGCAACGCAGCCTACGGGTTCGCGCGCGGCTACGAGAAGTTGGCCACGCTCCCCGTGCCTCTCGATGAGAAAATTTGCCCCCAGGCCGATCTGATTGCAGCGGCGCGCGCGGCATGGGATGAGGCGCTGGCGTTTGGAGAGGAGTTCGGCTACCGCAACGCGCAAACCACGGTGGTCGCGCCGACGGGCACCATTGGTTTGGTGATGGATTGCGACACCACCGGCATCGAGCCGGATTTTGCCCTGGTGAAATTCAAGAAACTGTCGGGGGGGGGATATTTCAAGATCATCAACCGCTCGGTGCCGGACGCTTTGACCACGCTTGGCTACACACCAACGCAAATTCTGGCCATCACCGATTATGCGGTTGGTCGAGGAACACTTGACGGTGCGCCCGCCGTGAACATGGCGAGTTTGCGTAAACGCGGCTTCACGGATGATAAGCTGGCGATCGTGGAGGCTGCGCTCGCGCAGGCGTTCGACATCAAGTTCGTGTTCAACAAATGGACGCTTGGCGAGGACTTCTGCGTTGAAATGCTAAAAATCGTTAAAGAGGAGCTGGACAAGCCCGGCTTTGACTTCCTAGCGGCCATCGGTTTCTCCAAAGCCGATATCGAGGCGGCGAATGAGTACATTTGTGGCTCTATGACGCTTGAGGGCGCGCCCGGCCTGAAGGTGGAGCATCTACCCGTGTTCGATTGCGCCAACGCTTGTGGACGTAAAGGCAAGCGCTTCCTGTCGGCGGAAAGCCACATCCGCATGCTGGCGGCGGCGCAGCCGTTCATCTCCGGCGCGATCTCCAAAACCATCAACATGCCGAATGATGCGACGGTTGAAGACTGCAAGAAAGCCTATGAATTGTCATGGAAACTGGGGTTGAAAGCCAACGCGCTCTACCGCGACGGCTCCAAGCTGTCGCAGCCGCTCAATGCGCAGGTGCTCGGCGTCGAGGATCGCGAGGACGACGAGGCTGAGACGATAATGGACAAGCCCGCGCAGAAACGGGCGACCATCATGGCGGAGCGCATCGTAGAACGGATCGTCGAGCGCGTGCGCATGTCCGAGCGCGACAAGCTGCCCGGCCGCCGCAAGGGCTACACGCAGAAGGCGACCGTCGGCGGGCACAAGGTTTACCTACGCACCGGCGAATATGAGGATGGCCGTCTAGGCGAGATTTTCATCGACATGCACAAGGAGGGCGCCGCCTTCCGCAGCCTGATGAACAACTTCGCCATCGCCATCTCCCTTGGTCTCCAATATGGCGTGCCGCTTGAGGAATATGTAGAGGCATTCACCTTCACCCGCTTCGAGCCCGCAGGTTTGGTGCAAGGCAACGACAGTATCAAGAACGCCACGTCAATTCTCGACTACATCTTCCGGGAGTTGGCCGTGAGCTATCTCAGCCGCAATGACCTGGCGCATGTCGAGCACAGCGATATGGGCGAGACTGATCTGGGCGGAGAGGATGCGAACCAACTGCAACTGGCCCTGGCGGAGAAGTTCGTTAGTCGTGGCCTTACGCGCGGCGCGCTTCACCACAATCTGGTCACGGTTCAGGCTCACTCTCAAAATGAACGAATCAGTGTTGTCGAGAGCGGGATACCCGCAACTTCCGGCAATCTTGCCATGGCGTTAAATGTGGCTGAAGGTTCGGTCTCCGCTGCTGCGCTGATGCGCAACAAGTCGGCGAAAAGCTCTCCTGTGTTGCGTACCGCCAGCGATCGCGCCGCCGAAGCCCGTGTAAAGGGCTACGAGGGCGAATCCTGCGGCAGTTGCGGAAATTTTACCCTGGTGCGTAACGGAACATGCCTTAAGTGCGATACCTGCGGCGGAACCAGCGGCTGCAGTTAAGTCTGTTATTACTTTGCGACCCGTTTGAGCGGCGTAAACATGTTCGTGGCGGCACAATTCAAGCCCGCCACGCTTGCCCGGGAGTTGCGCGTCTAACATGGTAGGGAGCGGCCACTGGCCGGCACAACGAATGTGGATGACCTCTATCGTAGGCGATGAACGCCTGAAATCCGTGGTTTTCTTTCTCAGCGACGCACTGCGCTCCGTTCTCGAAGACGGCGAAGCCCTTAAAGACGTGCGCTGCGGCCCGCCTTCCATAAGCCCGGACGCAAGCTGTGACGATATTTTCTCGCAGCTCGAAATTTTCCGCAAGGATGTAACGGCTCTGCGTGGGCGCGAGGCTTTCATGATCGCCAAGCTCGCCCGCGCGCGCCAGTGGGCGTATGACTTGAAACCGTTGGCGCCCACGCTGAAACCGGAAATCAGCTTGTTCCTGCTCGGCACGGTGTTTTGCGATGAACTGCAGCAGGCGATTTTGCCGTCCCCGCAATCCGCCTTCCACGGCGGCAGCCTGTCCAGGCGTTTCCTCGGCGAGCGCATGAGAGAGATGCCGTCGCACACCGCGCCACGCGAGGACGCCGCGCCGCCCGCCTCGGTCGCGTATATCATCGCGGGCAAAGTGCGTGTGGAGGATTTGACGCATGCCTGCGAGCAGTTCCTCATCGCGCTGGAGGAGCATTACAGCCTGTACGGCGAGCCGCTGGACGATGCGGACGCCTCCGACGCCATCCTCGACCTGCTCGACATCGTTGAGGGGAATGACGACTTCATGGATGAAACCGCTGGCGACGCCGCGATGCTACAACCGGCGCCGGAAGCGCCTGCACAACTCGCCGCGCTCCTGCACTAACCTCCCGACGGCTCTTTACCGACCTCCCGCACTCCGGTAATTACGGCTTGTAGGTCTGGTAATTGAAGGCGGCAAGCGAGATTTCATCGTCGAACTCGACTACTAGCCAAGTTAAACGATTGAACAATACGTTACAGCTCGACCAGAATGCGAATTGCTTTTAAAATCAAGCGATCGCCTTTAAACTTACTGGCGCTATGCTGTCGTCTGGCACGAAGAAGTCGGGCTGCAAGTCTTGCGTGGGATCGACGCGGTACTTATCGAAGTCCGTCACACCCTCCTCGGTCAGGAACGTATCGTCGATGAGGAAATGGCCGGTGAAGGCGCGCGAGGGCTTTACGAAAATCGCGTGTGCGGCATCGCCGATAATCTCTGGCGTGCGGCTTTTTTTCATTAGCGTATCGCCGCCGAGGATGTTGGCGATGGCCGCCGTCGCGATGGTCGTACGCGGCCACAGCGCGTTCACGGCCACGCCGAAGCCCTTGAACTCCGCCGCCATACCGAGCGCGCACAGGCTCATGCCGTATTTCGCCATCGAGTAGGCTACGTGGCGCTGGAACCACTTGGCCTTCATGTCGAGCGGCGGCGAGAGCATCAGCACATGCGGATTGGCGGCGGCCTTCAGGTGCGGCAGGCAGGTTTTGGTGGTGAGGAATGTACCGCGCGCGTTGATCTGGTGCATCAGGTCATAACGCTTCATCTCCGTCTGCTCAGTGCCGGTCAGCGAAATGGCGCTGGCGTTGTTCACGCAGATGTCGATGCCGCCGAAGCGCTCGACGGTTTTGGCGACCGCGTCCGCCACCTGCTCCTCGTAGCGGATGTCGCACATCACGGGGAGCGCCTTGCCGCCCGCCGCTTCGATCTCGGCGGCGGCGGTGTATATTGTGCCAGGGATTTTTGGGTTTTCCTCCGCCGTCTTTGCCGCGATGGCCACATTCGCCCCGTCCCGCGCCGCGCGCACCGCGATGGCGAGCCCGATGCCCCGGCTTCCGCCCGTGATGAACAGCGTTTTTCCTGCAAGCGGCCCCATGGTCGTCTCCCCGGTTTATGAGCGTTGGAAAAAGGCACGGACGGCGGCTTGCGCCTCCTCGCTATGCAGGCGTTCGGCGAACAAGGCAACCTCATCCTCGATGCGCTGCGCAACGGCGCCCGCGTCGCCCTTAAGCAGCAGTTTGGAGATTTTCATAGCTTCTGGCGGGAGGTCAGCCAACTTTACGGCTGCTTTCATCGTCTCGGCTTCGAGCGACTCGCTAGGCACGACCGCGTTCAGCAGCCCCGCCATGAATGCTTTTTCAGCGCTAAACTTCCCGCCCGCGACTAGCAATTCAAACGCCAGCGCATGGCCAATGATGCGCGGCCCGAGAAGGCTAGACCCCGCTTCCGGCACAAGCCCGAGCGCGGTGAACGGCGTTTGGAACCACGAGCCGGTCGAGGCGTAAACTATGTCGCAATGCATGAGCAAGGTCGTGCCCACGCCGACCGCCAGTCCATCGACACCCGCGATAAGCGGCTTCTCCAGCCCCGCGACAAGCTTGAGAAACTGGGTGATGTTGGAGCTATCTGTCATAATCGAGCCAGACCTCATAAAATCCGCAAGGTCATTGCCCGCCGTGAACACGCCGCCCGATCCGAACAGCACATGCACGCGGATAGTGGCGTCCGCCTCGGCGGCGATCAGCGCGGCCGAAATCGCAGTATACATCTCCCCCGTGATCGCATTTTTCTTCTTCGGGCGGTTGAATCGGATGCTCTGCACAGCGCCGTCGCGCACAACCTGAATAAACTCGGACATCCTCTCCTCCGTTTCTATCTCTTATCTTTTTCTTACTAAAACACTTCTCCATCAGCGAGACGGAGGAAGAAAAGAGACACAATAATAATCGTACTAGGCGGCAAAAACGTCCTCTGCGGCACCGACAATCGTCGCGTGGCCGCTTATTACCGCCATTTTGAGACCGCCAGTTTCGGGAACCAGATGCTCGGCAAAATGCCGGGCGAGCGCGATGCGGGCTTTAGCCGTCCGCGTGTCGCCGTTGGCGGTGCGCGCCGAGGCCAGCGCGCCTTTGGCTAGATAAACCCCGCCCGCCGCTAGTCCGAACAGGCGCAGATAGGGCGTCGCGCCCGCCATTGCGGTATTAGGGCTATCTTTCAGCGCATCCAACAACCAGCGGCTCGTCTCGTCAAGCGCCTGCAAAGCATCGCTCAAGCGCTCGCCCATCAGTCCGAACGACGGTTCGTTAGATGCCTGCACGTCCCGTACAATCGCCGTCAACTCCGCTATATAGCCCGCGATCACCTGCCCGCCACCCATCGGCAGCTTGCGCGTGACAAGATCGATGGCCTGGATGCCGTTGGTGCCCTCGTATATCGGGGCGATACGTGCGTCGCGAAGGTATTGCGCTGCGCCCGTCTCCTCCACATAACCCATGCCGCCATGCACCTGAATGCCCTCGGAGGCGACCTCGACGCCCACATCCGTACCAAACGCTTTCGCGACCGGAGTTAAGAGTGCGGCAAGCGTGCCCGCTTGCTGGCGCTCGGCCTCATCGCGCGCGTGAAACCATAAATCCATGGCAACACCGGCGGTGAGAGATATGCATCGGGCGGCGGCGATCTTGGCTTTCATATTAAGCAGCATCCGCGCCACGTCCGGGTGCTTGATGATGGGCACCATGGCTGCGCCGTTGCCGCCCTGCTTGCGATCGCGCGAATAGTTCAGCGCGTGCTGAAAAGCCCGGTCGGCGATGCCCACCCCTTGAGCGCCCACAGCCAGCCGCGCCGCGATCATCATGGTGAACATCGCGTTGAGGCCACGGTTCGGCTTGCCAACGAGCCAGCCGGTCGCGCCGCCTTCGTCGCCGAAAATCATCACGCAGGTCGGGCTGGCGTGGATGCCAATCTTATGCTCCAGCTTGGCGCAGTAATTGTCATTGCGCGCGCCCATGGAGCCGTCGTCGTTCACCAAATATTTGGGCACGAGAAATAGCGAGATGCCGCGCGTGCCAGCGGGCGCGTCGGGCAGGCGCGCAAGCACGAGGTGGATAATGTTCTCCGTCATCTCGTGATCGCCGTATGTGATATAAATTTTTGTGCCGCTGATTTTGTAAGTCCCGCCGTCCGATGGAATGGCGCGGGTTTTGAGGAAGCACAGGTCGGAGCCAGCCTGCGGTTCGGTGAGCTGCATGGTGCCCGTCCATTCGCCGCTTACCATCTTGGCGAGATATTTATCCTTCAGCGCTTGGCTCCCGTGCGCGTTGATGGCCTCCACCGCGCCTTGAGTAAGCAGCGGACACAGACCGAACGCCATATTGGCCGCGTTCCACATCTCATCTGCGGCTAGCGCGAGGCTATGCGGCAGCCCTTGCCCGCCAAACGCCTTTGGCGCGGTCAAGCTGCCCCAGCCGTTCGCCACCCACTTCTGATAAACCTCACTCCAACCGTCCGGTGTGACGACCTTGCCGTCAACCAGGCGCGACATCTGCTGATCGCCAGTCCAGTTCAACGGCGCCAGTTCATCGGCGGCAAAGCGCCCGGCTTCCTCTAAGATCGCTTCAGCCGTATCCCCGTCCAGATCCTCGAAAATGCCGCTTTCGGCGAGCCCGGAAAATCCGGCGATGTGATTAAGCGTAAATAAAATGTCGGCAACCGGGGCGGTGTAACTCATGGTCTCTCCCAAGCAATTTCGCTTTTGCGAGGTTCGCGCAGCGCATTTATCGCGCGGCCCGCTATTTTTGGTTAGTATGGATTGTGAAGCGGTTCAGCAATACGCGCAAGCCGGGATTTAGGAAACCTTAACTGTGAATTTAGATCACGACGATCTGGCGCGGCAGGACGCCCACGCCAGGGTGCTGCTAGCGATGCCCGACGCCATCGACGAAGCTGCGAGGATTTTACAGCGCGGCGGGCTGGTGGCATTCGCCACCGAGACCGTTTACGGCCTTGGCGCGGATGCCTCGAGTGACAAGGCGGTTGCGCGTATTTATAAGGCCAAGGGCAGGCCACGCTTTAATCCGCTTATCATTCATGTCGCGAGTGTAGAGGAAGCGATGGCTTACGGCGTTTTCAACCAGGAAGCGACTGAGCTTGCCGCCGCATTCTGGCCCGGGCCGCTAACCCTGGTTATGCAGCGCCGCGAAGGCGCAGCCCTGTCTTCGCTCGCAACCGCTGGCATGCCGACTGTCGCTCTGCGCGTTCCCCGTCACGAGACTGCCCAGCGCCTTATCACGGCCGCAGGGCGTCCACTGGCCGCCCCAAGCGCCAATCGGTCCGGACGTGTAAGCGCAACGATGGCAAAGCACGTGTCAGGCGATTTCGGCGGGAAACTTGACCTTATCCTCGATAGCGGGCCATGCTCGGCGGGGCTTGAATCGACGATTGTCAGTATTGCAGATGGCAAGCCGCGCCTGATGCGCCCCGGCGCGATTCCCCGCGCGTTTATCGAGGCGGTTTGCGGCCCGCTTGCAGCGCTGGCGCCTTCCGCCACTCCGCAATCGCCTGGCCAGCTTAGGAGCCACTACGCTCCGCGCGCAGAACTGCGGCTTAATATTTTGGAAGCGGCGCCGTGCGAGCCACATTTGACATTTGGCGCAGAAGGGCCGCGCGGTTCGCATGTTTGCAATCTTAGCGCCACAGGTAATCTGGTGGAGGCCGCAACGAATTTATTCGCTTATCTGCGCAAGCTCGACGCATTTGGCTCCGCCACCATCGCCGTGATGCCAATACCGGCGCATGGGCTGGGAGAGGCGATCAACGACCGGCTGCGCCGCGCCGCAGCCCCGCGCAATAAATGATGGCCGATGAAAATACCGGCGATAGAAAGCCCAGTGCCGAAACGCTTCTGCGGTTCGCCGCCATTGTTGGCGAGCGTTACGCGATAGGCGCTGAAGCCGACATGGCCCCGTATCTCACCGAGTGGCGCGACCGCTACCGGGGCCGGGCGGCGCTTATCCTTCGCCCCGATTCCACCCAGCAGGTCGCAGCCATAATGGCGCTGGCCGCGCAAACCGGCACGGCAATTGTGCCGCAGGGCGGAAACACGGGCCTGGTCGGCGGACAAATCCCCTACGAAAGCGGGCATGAAATCGTGCTTTCGCTTGGGCGGCTTAACCGGGTGCGGGAGGTGGACGCGGCGGGGAATACGCTAACTATGGAGGCGGGCGTGACGCTGGCGGCTGCGCAGGCTGCGGCGGAGGGAGTGGAGCGTTTGTTTCCGCTCAGTCTTGCCAGCGAAGGGTCATGCCAGATCGGTGGTAATCTGGCGACGAACGCAGGCGGTGTGCAGGTTTTGGCGTACGGCTCGGCGCGCGATCTCACATTAGGGCTGGAAGTTGTGCTGGCTAGCGGCGAGGTTTGGAATGGCCTTAAATCACTCCGCAAAGACAACACGGGATACGATCTGAAAAGCCTGTTCATTGGGTCGGAAGGCACGCTCGGCGTTATCACGGCGGCGACGCTAAAGCTGTTTCCACGGCCTAAAGAGCAGACCGCAATTTTTGCTGGCCTCTCTAGTCTTGAAGACATCGCGCGTCTGTTCGAGATGGCGCGCGACGATGCTGGCCCCGGCCTGACGCTGTTCGAGCTAATGCCACGCATTGGCATCGAGTTCGTTACGAAGCATATGGCGGGCCGCGATCCGTTGGCGGACGCCTATCCCTGGTATGCTCTGATAGAGATATCCTCGCCCTCTAAAGATGGCCGCGCGTCCGAGCTTAGTATGCAGTTGATGGAATACGCGCTGGAGGCGGAGGTTGTTAAGGACGCCGTTATCGCATCCTCATTGGCGCAGGCGGTCGAGTTGCGCCACTTGCGCGAGGCGATCTCAGAGGCGCAAAAATTCGAGGGCGGCAGCATCAAGCATGATGTTTCCATCCCTATCGCTACTGTGCCGGAATTTATTGCGCGCGCCTCGGAGATGATCGAACGTATGGCTCCCGGCGCTCGCCCCGTGCCGTTTGGGCATTTTGGCGACGGCAACATTCATTTCAACATCAGCCAGCCCGTTGGGGCGGATAAGGCGGCGTTCTTAGCGTTATGGGATGAGATTTCAGAAGCTGTCCACGGCATGGTTAAGACTATGGGCGGATCGATCAGCGCCGAGCATGGAGTCGGCCGTATGAAGCGTGATCTGCTTGCTCAGGTGAAAAGCCCGGTCGAAATAGCGCTCATGCGCCAGATCAAGGCCGCTCTCGACCCTCTTGGCATCCTCAACCCGGGCAAGCTGCTTTAGCTAGCCTGCATCCGGTCTATAACTTGCCCGGAATACGCGTCGAGCACCCGATTATGCATATCGTCGAAGCCCTGATCTACAAGCACGCCCAGCACGCCGTTGCCTGCATACCCAGCCTCCATCCGATCCATTTTAGCCAGTTCCGCGCCTGTCTGGGCATCTTTCAACACGGTCACAGCGCCGAGCGTGGGGGAACCGCCGAGTACAACCCGTTGCGCCGCCGATGGAATATTGAAACCATGCACCGTCACATGAACGACAATGCCGCGTGAGCCTTGAAAGCGCGGGGACAATTTGCCCTTCAACCGGTCTTGAATAAGTGCCGTCACTTTCTGGTTGGCCAAGTGCTGGCGGGTAACCGCGCAAGCCAAACGGGCGTAAAATATCTTGTGGTTTCAGATTTTACAGAAGCCGACAAAGCGAGAGAATTATTTTCCGCTGCCGCTCGTCGCAATAAGCGGCGCTAAATGACCTTCATTTGGAGAGCTTGCATTAAAGCGTCGACGCCATCCGATAATTGCAAGCGCAGATTTCGGATGGCGTTAGTATGAGTTTAAGACAAGAATCAGCCTTCGAACTTTGGCATGCCGGGAATGTTTGGCATGTTTTTGGCGCTGTCTTTCATGACGCCTGTCATCAGCTCGCGCATCTGTTCCATCTGGCGTGTGAAGTTTTCCATCATTTCGCGGACATGCGAATTCTGCATCTCAACAACATCGCTGACCTGTTTGGCGTCTGCTAGTTTCATCGCATAACGGAAATTGGCGTTAGCGTTGGTCTTGGTGAACTCAGCGATTTTCTCATTCACGGTTTTCAGGCCGGTTCCGCCGATGGCTGGAGTATTCTCGAAAGTCACCATCGCTTTTTCGCTGGCTTCAAGGAATGAGTCGAAGGCTTTCTTGGCCTGCTCAATGCTCGACTTCATGATGTTGCGAACAGATTCTGGCATTTCGGCGAATTGGGGCATTTCCTGCATGGCGTTGACCTTTTGTTTCGCTCAAAGAGCAATTGGATTTGCGATACATAGCAAGTGATCTGCGCAGATATCGGAGAGGCGCTTTAAACTTTAGTCGCAAAATAGTATTTGCGGCCAGAGGTTTTACGCGTGCGAACAGCCGTCTTATGCATGTTGCGCCGCAATAAATTCATGCTGCAGCGCACAACTGCATATTGTTTATGCAATTTGATTTGGCAAGGGTAAATTATGAATGTGCGGGAACTTTGGCGCGTTTTATTTGTTTTGAAAATCTTCCAGGGTATCAAAGTCTCGCAACACAGCTTGGGATGCGTTTTGAACGCGAACAACCCGTTCCGAATTGCGGACGATAAGCTCGCCGCCACCCCTGTCGCCTTGTAGCGCCAACAGACCGGGGAAGTGCGATTTTCCAAACAAAACGGGGTGTCCGCGCCGTTCCTTGTACATGGTCACGCATATATCGCGATCATGTTCAGGCGCGAATTCAGCCGCCAGCGTGTCGTAATCGCTCCCCTGCACAAGCGGCATGTCGCCAAGAACGATGAACGCGCCCACTATGGAGACCGGCGTTGCGAGGATGCCTGCGGCAATAGAGCTTGCCATACCGGTGGCGAAAGCCGGGTTTTCAACGCAAGTCACGGGCCATGTCGCCGTCAGCCTGCGCACCTCAAAATTGCCGCCAGTCACGACGCATATGTGCGCCAGGCCTAGTGCGCTGACCGTCTCTAGACAGTGGGCGAGCAAAGGTTTCCCTCGCCAGACTTTGAGGAGCTTGTTTTCGCCCTGCATACGGCTCGATAACCCCGCCGCCAGAACGATTGCGCCGAGTTCTGACAGAAGCGTCATGCCGTAAAACCGGCATCCTGAGCGGTGGCGACCATCTCGGCCAGAATGGAAACGGCAAGCGTGGCCGGGCTTTTTGTCTGGCCAATCATGCCTGCCGGTCCGCGAATACGCCCCAGCTGGCTTTCAGCAACGCCAAGCTCGCGCAGCTTCTCAAGCCGCAATTCGTGTACTTTTCGGCTGCCAACAGAGCCAATGTAGAAACAGCTTGTACGCAATAAAGCGGCGATAACGGGGATTTCCCACTCGTGATCGTGAAACACAACTGCGCTTGCCGTCCACGCATCGCCTTGCACCGCATCGGCGAAGGCTTCGCCATGCAATTCGCGGATCGTAATATTTGCGCTGGAGTAGACAGCCAAGTCTGCGGCGTTTGGCGTAACGACATCCACTTGCCATCCGATTTGCGAGGCAAGTGTCGCGAGGTATCCGGCGGCTGGACCTGCGCCGGTCAGCGACAGGCGCATTTGCGGCCAGTAAACGCGCGAAAACTCATCTCTATCGCGGGAAGTGCGCACGTTGGCCATTTTGCCGACGATGGGCGTAATTTGCGAAACTCCGCCGCGCAGATCGGTTGTCACCGTAAATGGTTTTCGGGCCTGCCATAGTCCGGCCATTGCGCGCCCGAGACGAGGTGGCGAGAATTGATCGATGTAAATGTCCAGGCCGGTGCCGCAGGGGAGGCGAACGTCGATGTAAGGCGATCCGGCGCCATAGCGCACCAGCCTGTTCTTGCCCTCGTCCATCGCGAGTTGCGCCTCGGCGATCAGCGCGCCCTCAAGGCACCCACCCGAGATAAAACCCACGGCGCGGCCGTCCTGGGCAACCGCCATTTGCGCGCCAAGAGGCCGCGGGGCGCCACCATCAATCCCGACAAGGGTGATAAGCGCAACTTTCATGCTGTCGTTTGACCAGTCGGCGAGCGATGGCAGAACGTGCTCAGTGAATTCCGAAGCGGCAGCCTTGTTAGTTGGCGCATTCATAGGGTTCAGCATGTTGGCAATCTAAACCGGTTTGTATCGCCAGCAAACGCAGGTTGCCGGGCTTTGTTCGCCCATGCCTTGAAGCATTGCCCAAACGGCGCGATCATTTAAGGGTTTGTGAGTATGAAGCCCATCCCTTTTTGGGGATGGGCTCGAACGACTAAATTAGTGAACGGCACCTAAACCTTGCCGAATTCCGTCAGGCTGAATGGCAGCGAGCGCACGCGCTTGCCGGTCAGCTTGTACACAGCGTTAGCGATGGCGGGGCCGGTTGGCGGCACGCCTGGCTCACCCACGCCCGTCGGCTTTTCACCGGACTTAACAATATGCACCTCGACCTTCGGCATATCGCCTATGCGCAAGGGGATATAATCGTTAAAGTTCGACTGCTCGACCATCCCGTCTTTCAACGTCACTGCGTCAAACAACACGGCGCCGACCGCAAAGCCGATCCCGCCCTCCATTTGCGCCGTGATGATGTCCGGGTTTACGGCCACCCCGCAATCGACAGCGCACACGACCCGGTCAACTTTTACGCGGCCATCGACGATGCGTACTTCTGCGACCTGAGCGACATGGCTTTTAAACGACTCGTGCACCGCGACGCCCCGCGCCACGCCTTCCGGCAAAGGTGAACCCCAGCCAGATTTCGCCGCCACTAGCTCAAGTACCCCACGCTGACGCGAGTGCTTGGTTTTATCGAGAAACTTCAGCCGGAACTCGACCGGATCGACGCCAGCCGCCTCGGCCAGTTCATCCATAACAGTCTCAGCAGAGTAGGCAGTGTGGGTCGAGCCGACCGCACGCCACCACAACGTGGGCACGCCCACATCCGTCGTGTGCAGATCGACATAAAAGTTCGGGATATCATAAGGCAGGTTGTTAGCCCCCTCGACACTCGTAGTATCGACGCCATTCTTAATCAGGCCCTCGAACGGCGTGCCTTTCAGGAACGACTGGCCAACGATGCGCTGCTTCCAGCCGATGATTTTGCCGTCCTTGTCGATCCCGGCCTTCACTTCATGTACAAATATCGGGCGATAGCGTCCGCCCTGAATATCGTCTTCGCGTGTCCAGATGAGCTTGATTGGCGCCTTGCCGCCATAAGCTTTGGCGATGGAAACCGCCTCAGCCGTAACATCGGCGTTCGGCGTGGCGCGACGACCGAAGCTACCGCCAGCTAGCTGCGTGTGTATGAAGACCTGCTCGGGCTTCAGGCCCGCGATAGCCGCCGCCGTGATTTGATCGACCGTTTGAATTTGCGAACCGGCCCAGATTTCGCACTTGCCTGGAGTGAGTTCTACAACGCAATCGAGCGGCTCCATTGGCGCGTGCGCGAGATAGGGAAACTCAAACACGCCGCCGACGACCTTGACAGATGCGCCCAACGCGGCGTCGGCATTACCCTTGTTTTCAGTTTTAGGCTTGTTTTTATCATCGAGGAATGCTTCCACAGTTGGGCCAAACGCACCTTCGATATCGCCGCGGTTTTCGGAGACTGGCGTTCCCGGCTTGGAAAGCAAAGCCTTGTATTCAGCGATGATATCGTCAGAGCCGCGCTTTTCCGCTTTCGAGTTATCCCATTCGATGGTGAGTGCATCACGGCCCATCTTCGCCGCCCAGAAGCCTGTGTTGGACAGAACGGCGACGCCTTGCGGGGTCTGCACGACGCCAACCACGCCCTTGACCTTTTTTGCCTCCGTCGCGTCGAACGATTTCACCGTTCCGCCGAACAGTGGCGAACGGGCGAGCACCGCTGTGAGCATGCCGTCGCGTTTCACGTCGATGGTAAAAATGGCGCTCCCATCTAGCTTGGCGCGGCCGTCAACGCGCGGGATTTTCGTGCCGATGAGCTTAAAATCTTTTGGATCTTTGAGCGGCGCGTTGGCAGGCGGCGTCAGTTTAGCCGCAGTCGCGATAAGGGAGCCGAACGAGGCGGACTTGCTGGATTTGATGTGAGTAACCTGCCCTTTATCGATAGTGATCTCGCTGGCTGGCACATTCCAGTTTTTTGCGGCGGCTGCAATCAGAAGCGCTCTGGCGGTCGCGCCGGCTATTCGTAGTTGGTCCCATGAGTTGGCGATTGCGGTTGATCCGCCGGTGCCCTGCACGGGGCCGAACTCGAAGTTGTTATATTTGGTGGCGTCGGAGGGTGCGGCTTCCACTTTCACCTGTGCCCAGTCGGCGTCCAGTTCCTCGGCGACGATCGTCGCCAGGCCTGTGTATGAACCCTGTCCGAACTCGATGTGCTTGGCGAGCACGGTGACGGTGCTGTCGGGTGAGATGATGACGAACGGGTTCGCGACGAGATCGCCGGTAGCGGCAAGCAGTTCGCCGTCAGCGCCGACATTGAAGCCGATGATGAGGCCAGCGCCAAGAGCGCCCGCGCCCTGCAGAAACTGGCGACGGCTCGCGGTTACGCTGGAAACGGGGGGAATATTTGCGTGTGATCCGGGTCTCATGGCTTAACCTTCCAAGGTCTTGGCGGCGTCGTGGATGGCGGCGCGGATGCGGTGATAGGTGGCGCAGCGGCAAACGTTGCGGCCCATGTTCTCGTCGAGGTCGATCTCAGCGTCGGTCGGTTTCGGGTTTTTGGTTAGGAGGCTTGTTGCGGCCATAATCTGGCCGGACTGGCAATAGCCGCACTGGACGACCTGGTGTTTGTCCCAGGCGGCGACCACGGCGTTAGCGACTTTTCCAGTCAACCCTTCGATGGTAATGATGGATTTGCCTTCCATGTCGCCAACGAACACGCCGCAGGATGGCGTCAGCTCGCCATCGATGTGGACGCGGCAGGCGCCACACTGCTGCACGCCGCAGCCATATTTGGTGCCGGTCAGGCCAATTTCGTCGCGTAACACCCAGAGCAGGGGCGTGTCGGCTTCGGCGGAAACAATCTTTTCCTTGCCGTTAACAGTCATACGGATCATCGGAACAACCTTCACATTCGCGCCGGTTTATGCCGCCGCTTCAATAATGCTCACAGACTACTTTTAGATTTTTGCAAAAAAAAGACAGTTCGATAAAATCGAACGATCACTTTTGCGTGTGGCTCGCCTTCATCCTCGGGCAAAGCATAGACCCGGAGATCCAGCTTTTCTTTGCCCCTCCCTAGATTGCCGGGTCAAGCCCAACAATGACGTGGTTTTTACTCCGCCGGTTGAGGACGCATTTCGACGCTTGGCTCGTCGGTTTTTTTGCCGGGGAACAGGCCGCGCACGACGACATAGAAAACCGGCGTGAAAATCAGGCCGAAGAATGTAACCCCTAGCATCCCGTAAAACACCGCCGTGCCCAGCGCCTGACGCATTTCCGAGCCCGCGCCGGTTGCGATGTAGAGTGGCACCACGCCAAGGGTGAACGCGAACGACGTCATCAGAATTGGACGAAGGCGCAACCGGCAGGCTTCCACGGCCGCCTCGAATCGGGTTTTACCCTGGTCCTCAAGCTGCACCGCAAACTCGATGATGAGAATGGCGTTCTTCGCCGCAAGACCCGCCAGCACGATGAACCCGATCTGTGTCAGAATATTCACATCCAATCCGTGCGCCCAGACGCCTAGGATAGCTGATAATATGCACATCGGAATAATCAGTACGATGGCGAACGGCAGCGTCCAGCTTTCGTATTGCGCCGCCAGGGCCAGAAAAACGAATATAATAGCGAGGCCAAAAACGATCAGAGCAGAGCCGCTGGACTGTTTTTCCTGATAGGAAAGGTCCGTCCATTCATAGGAAATGCCGTCCGGCAGGATGCGGGCGGCCAGCTCTTCCATCAGACGCAAGCCCTCGCCGGAACTCACGCCGGGCGCGGTCGAGCCTTGCAGCTCGATGGCGGGGTAAAGATTGTAACGCGGCACGCGAGACGGCCCGGAAATGTCGCGGAACGTCACCACCGAACCCAGCGGCACCATGGCGCCCGACGCGCTGCGGGTTTTTAGCCGCGCAATATCGTCCTGGTTGATGCGGAAGCCTGCGTCCGCCTGCGCCGTTACGCGATAGGTGCGGCCAAAGACGTTAAAATCGTTCACGTAAGCTGAGCCAAGATAGATGCGAAGCGTCTCGAACACGTTTGCGAGCGGCACATCCAGAATTTGCGCGCGCACGCGGTCAACGTCGATGAATACCTGCGGCGTGTTAATGGCGAAGGTGGTGAAGACGCGGGAAAGGCCCGGCGTCTGGTTTGCGGCGGCCATCAACTCGTATGTCGACTGCGTGAGCGTTTGCAGTCCGCGGCTGCGGCGATCCTGAATACGGATAGCGAAACCGCCGCCCGTGCCGATGCCTCGAACAGATGGCGGCGCGATGACGAAAATCTGCGCCTCCTGAAACTGCATGAATAATTTGCCCTGCAAATCGGCGAGAATTTTAGGCCCGGTCAAGCCATCCTTGACCCGATCCTCAAACGGCTTCAGCGTCACGAAAATCGCGCCTGCGTTGGAGGCGTTGGTGAAGGTCGCGCCGGAGAAGCCGGTAAAGGTCGCGGTGTGGGCGACGCCCGATTGCTCCAGGATCATTTTTTCCGCGCGTTTGATCACGTCGTCGGTCCGGGCCAACGATGCGCCGGGCGGCAACTCGAACGCCGTAATGAGATAGCCCTGGTCCTGCTGGGGGACAAAGCCGGTCGGCACCGTCACGAACATGTAACCGGCAAGGCCGATCAGTCCGGCGTAGAGAAGCAGCATCACAGCGCTGATTCGAATGATGCCGCCCACGAACTTGGCGTATGCGTGCTCAAGCCAGCCGAAAACTTTGTTGAAGCCTGCGAAGAACGCCTGGCCCCAGCGGGCCGGATTGAGCCATGAGCGGCGAGGGCGCTCGCCATTTGCGTGCGGCTTCAGCAATATCGCGCAAAGAGCAGGGGATAGCGTGAGCGAATTGAAGGAGGATATAAGCGTCGCTACGGCGATCGTCACCGCGAACTGGCGGTAGAACTGGCCGGTGATGCCGCCAAGAAACGCCGTCGGGATGAACACCGCGCAAAGCACCAGCGCGATCGAGATAAGCGCAACACCCACCTCGTCCATGGTCGCAAACGACGCCTCGCGAGGCGAGAGGCCCTCGGCTAGTTTTCGCTCGACGTTCTCCACCACGACGATGGCGTCATCGACCACGATCCCGACCGCAAGAACGAGGCCGAAAAGCGTCAGGTTGTTGATCGAATATCCGATGCCGGCCAAGACAGCGAACGTGCCAATCAGCGAGACGGGGATGGCGACTACTGGAATAATTGTCGCGCGCCAGCTTTGCAGGAAAACGAGCACGACGATCACCACAAGAGCAACCGCCTCGAAAATGGTTTTCAGCAACTCCTCAACGGATTTTTCGATGAACTCGGTGGGGTTATAAATAATCCGGTATTCCAGTCCCTTGGGGAAACTTTGTGAAACTTCCTGCATAACGGCCTTAACGCCGTTCGCCACTTCCAGCGCGTTCGAGCCGGGGGTCTGGGAAACTGCAAGCACCACGGCTGGTTTGCCATCGAGGTAACCATTGGTTTGATAATCCAGTGCCCCAAGTTCGATACGGGCAACATCGCGCAGCCGAGTAATACGCCCCGCCTCTCCAGTTTTGATGACAATTTCCCCAAACTCTTCCGGCTGAGTAAGGCGGCCGCGCAGTTGCAGAGTGGTCTGGAAGGCAGTTGAGTTGTCATTGACTGGCGGCTGGCCGAGCGCACCGCCAGCAACCTGGATGTTCTGCCCCTGTAGCGCCGCGATCACTTCAGACGCTGTCATGCCGAGCGAAGCTATTTTGTCCGGGTCGAGCCACGCGCGCATTGAATATTCGCGCAAACCGAACAGGTTGATGTTGCCGACGCCTTTGACGCGGGCGACGCGGTCGCGCACCTGGAGCAGCGCATAGTTGGAGATATAGAGGCCGTCATAGGTGTTGTCGGGCGAGATCATGTGCACAACCATCAGCAGGTCGGGCGAATTCTTGCGGACGGTGATGCCTGTGCGGCGGACTTCTTCGGGAAGTCGCGGCTCGGCGACGGCGACGCGGTTCTGAACCAGCACCTGCGCCTGATCGAGGTTGGTGCCCAGTTCAAAAACCACTGAAATCGTTACGCTCCCGGAGGCCGTCGATTGTGAGGACATGTAAATCATGTTCTCGACGCCGTTAATCTCCTGCTCTAGCACCGTCGCGACCGTATCGGCGACGACCTGCGCGTTCGCGCCCGAATAGTTCGCCGTCACGGATACGGTTGGAGGCGCAACCTCAGGAAATTGCGAAACCGGCAATGTGCCGTATGCGATGCCACCAACGATAATGATGAATATCGAGAGCACCGCCGCAAAGATTGGCCGACGGATGAATGTATGACTGAACTGCATGACAATTCCTTAATGACGCGCGGCTGGCCTGACTTTGCCGCTTGCGCGCCGCTTTCGTCTGCGGCCTGTTCGATTTATTGCGTCACGGCGGCGATTTTACCGTCCACGCCCAGCGTCGATCTTTTTGCCGCAACCTTTGCGCCCGCGCGCGCGCGCTGGATGCCGTTAACAACAACCCAGTCCGTTGGCTCAAGCCCGCTGCGGATAACGCGCAAACCGTCGATGACAGGCCCAAGCGTCACCTGCTTTGCGGCGACTGTGCCATCTTCCGCAACCACATAGGCGATGCGGTTGGATTGGTCGGTGGCGATCGCGTCGTCCGGAAGCATTAAAGACTTATACTCGCCACTGCCGATAAGGCGGGCGCGGGCGAACAGGCCCGGCTGGAATAGTCCGGCTTTATTGTCGAATACGGCGCGCCCTCTCAGGGTGCCGCTTGCCGAGTCGAGGCGATTGTCCACGAAATCCATTTTGCCACTGTGAGGAAACTTGGTCTCGTCCGACAGGGCCAAAAACACGGGATTGGCGTTGGTGCGCGACGAGGGTCGCGTGCCCAACTGGTCGAGGCGGGTATATTTCAGGTAATCGCTTTCGCTCACATCAAAGTAGAAATAGATCGGGTCGAGCGAAACGATTGTTGTCAGCAGAGTGCCCGTTCCCGAGCTGCCCGTTACGTAGTTGCCTTCCGTCACAAGCTTACGGCTGATCCGCCCGGAAATTGGCGCCGTGATGCGCGTGAACTCTACATCCAGTTCGGCCGATTTCAGGCTCGCTTCAGCCGAACGCACGGCGGACTCGGCCTCACGCTGAGCCTGAGTGCGCTGATCGAAAACCTGTTCGGAA
This sequence comes from Hyphomicrobiales bacterium, assembly GCA_034440495.1. Lineage (GTDB taxonomy): Bacteria > Pseudomonadota > Alphaproteobacteria > Rhizobiales > Rhodomicrobiaceae > JAWXCE01. The sequence continues at coordinate 60,138 of JAWXCE010000054.1, forward strand.
ATCGTCGAGTTTTTTAGCAGCGGGCGGGCGCGCTCGACATCCTTGCCGGTGAATTCGGCGCGCACCTGGGCGGAAACCAGATTAGCCTTTTCGCGATCGAGAATACGCTCAAACGGGCGGGGGTCGATGACGAACAGCAGATCGCCCTTTTTTACCGTCTCGCCGTCGCGGAATTTTACCTCGTTCAGCACGCCGCTGATGCGGGCGCGAACCTCGACAAAATCGACCGCATCAAAACGGCCGGTGTATTCATCCCACTCGGTGACGGTTTTCTGAATAGGCTGGGCGGTGGTTACGGGCGCGGGAGGGGGCGCGGCCTGCGGCTGTTGGGGTTTTTGATCGCATGCGGACACAACTATCGCCACCATGCTAAACAACACGACTTTAAGCTTCGTCATCACCATTGTTTCCAGATTGACCGGCGCATGCGAAACGCCAGATACAAGACTTATTTCAGCGGCTGGAAGCGGGGTTAAATGAGAAACACGTCATACGCGACACAAAGCTCATTTCACCCGCTCGCTAGCAGGACACTTTGCTTAATAGTTTAAAAATCAGCTTAGTTCAAGATGATTGAACAGAGGCGGCTCCCGATGGAAACCGCCTATGCCGTGATCCTAGGATTTGTATTTGATGGAGCAGCCGTAGGGCCGTGTTATGGCTTGGGCTACGGATTTACCCGCTTTAAGGTCATCAAGCGCCGCGCGTACATGGTTTTTTGCGCCTTTGATCGTCGAGGGATCGGCCGACGGGTTGTTGTCGATGCCGCCCATGAAGGCCAGCGCGCCGGTTTTATCGATAACGTACATGTGAGGCGTCACTTCCGCGTCGTAGGCCTTACCAATCGAGCCCGTCGCGTCTAGAAGGATGGCGGTCGGCGCCGCCTTGCGCGATGCCGTGAGCGCATTCGCCTTTTCGCCGTTCAAATATCCCTGAGTTCCTTCAGCGGATGATGCGACAGTCAGCCAGACAACGCCATCAGACGTTGCGCCCTGTTGCAGCGACTGCATGTTGCCGGAGTTGTAATGTTTTTGCACATATGGGCAGCCGTCGTTGGTCCATTCGAGTACAACCGTTTTGCCGCGCAGGTCGGTCAGCTTCCAGGTTTTGCCATTGGCGTCCACGCCGGAAAATTCAGGCGCTGGTTTGCCGACTTCAGGATTGGCGGACACCGGCGAGGCGAATGCGAGGATTGCGGCGGCTACAGTGATGGCTGCGAGCGGTTTGCCCATCCAGTTAGTTGCGAACATGCGATAAATCTCCGTTTATCTGTTGACGTGGAAAGCTGGAGACGCGCGTGATTAACGTGCTCTCGTTTAGAATTTGCGGGAGTATTTCCCCGCGGCCATCGGGTGTGCGCGGTTGATACAGCACATAAAGCGGCACCCCCGCCCGCCCAAAGGATTGCAGCGCGGCCGTGATGCCCGCGTTGTAATTTGTCCAGTCCGCTTTGAGATACGCGACATTCGCCGCCTCGAACGCCTCGCGCACTCGCGTCGAAGATAAAGCCAGACGTTCGTTCGCTTTGCAGGTGATGCACCAGGCGGCGGTGAAATTAACAAACACCGGCCTGCCTTCCGCCTGCAGTTGCGCCAGGCGCTGCGGGGAGAACGCTTCGGCTCGCGGCCCATCGCCCTGCGCGCTTGCGACATTGTCCAAAGGCGCGCCTGCTGGCGGTATAATGTCCACCGCAAAAAATAACGCGAGGGCGGCGGCGGCTGCGGCGGCTCCACGTGTAAATGTCATGCCAGCGCGGCCCCAGAGCCAGCAGGCAAAGCCAACGCCGATGACCGCAATCGCCGCCGCAAGCACGCCGTCGCTGCCGCGCTGCACGCTTAATATCCAGATCAACCATGCGGCGGTTGCATAAAGCGGAAAGGCCATTGCCTGTTTGAGAGTATCCATCCAGACGCCCGGTTTCGGCATGGCGCTGCGAAGCTTAGGGATGAAGCTTAGAATAGTCATAGGCGCGGCAAACCCGGCACCTAGCGCCAGCAGTACGGCTGTCATTTCCACCGGGGGTTTGGTTAGAGCATAACCGAGCGCCGCGCCCATAAATGGCGCCGTGCAGGGCGTGGCGGCGATCGTCGCCAGCACGCCGGTGAAGAAGTATCCCGCGAAGCCCTCGCGGCGGGTCATGGCGTCACCAGTTCCCGCAATGCCCGCCCCCACATGGAAGACGCCGGACAGGCTTAGGCCGAAAGCGAGAAAAATTGCTGCCATTACAAGCACAAATTCGGGCGACTGAAATTGAAATCCCCAGCCCACGCCGCCGCCGCTTGTCCGCACTATAATCAGCAGGATGGCAAGCGTCGTAAAGCTCGCCATCACCCCTGTAAAGAACGCCACGCCATGAGCGCGTCCCTCGCCGGGACGTTGGTTCGCCAAAGAGAGCGCCTTGATAGACAGCACTGGAAAAACGCACGGCATCAGATTGAGGATAAGCCCGCCGAGCGCTGCAAACAACATAGCGGTTACAAGGCCGAGATCACCTGAGTCTCCGTCGCCCGGCAGCGCTGGCCCGCCGGTTGCGCCTGTTGGCGATAACAGCGGATCTACAGCTTTGCCATCATTTTTGGCGGCAATCCAGTAACCCTTGCGATCGTCGCCTGTTCCCGTAACCAGCAATCCCCTGAGTTCGTCGATGTTCGCGGTTTTTAGTTCGCCGCGCTGCATATTGATCGTTAATGCCTGTGGGGTAGACGAAATTATTTGAGGGGCAGCGTTGTCAATTTGACCCCAGGTCAGTGGAAAAAACCGGGCCGTTTTTCCGCCGGAGTTGGCGCTCAGGGAAAGCAACACCTTGTCCCCAGACGTGCGCACGACGGCGGGCCAGGGCGATGCCACAGGTAATTTCGCGGCATGGCGCTGAATGTCATCCGCTTCAGCCGAACCCATTGCCGCGCCCGCCGTCTGGGCAACCGCAAGCGTCAGGGACACGGCGCCTTCCTCCGGGATACAGACTTCTTCGCACACGAGCCATTTGGCCAGGGCGCTAATCGTGACGGCGTTGCCCTGCAAGGTGTCCGGTGCGCGCATTTTCACGAGCATCGCCGCATTGTTCGAATAGCCGTAATTGACCAGCGAGGAAACCGGGATCGCTTCCGGCAATGGCCACTGGATTTCACCAGCCTGAAAGCCTTCAGGTAAAGTCCAGTTCAACGTGAGTGGCTCTCCCGCATCGCCGGGATTGATCCAGTAGGTATGCCAGCCGGGATCGATTTTCTGGCGCACCGCCACCCAGAACTCCTGCCCGGGGCTAACCGTCGCGGTCTCCGATACGATGGAGACCTGCACCATAGTTTTGCCGCGCGCTGTTTGCGCGTGTGCGGCGCTCGCCAGAAGGAACCAGCACATGATGCTGAAGGCAAGGCGCATATTTATCTCCGTGCATGGATAGGTTGCCACCGCATATGCAGGGCTGCAGCGTTGCAATCAAGACAATTGCAGGTTACCGGAGCGTGAGCTTCTTGGCCCCACAAAAAAGCGCTTTAGGGCGATGCAAAAAGCCTCTCGGAGTGCTTGCATGACACACTTCATATACCTTATATTGCATCTGCGAAGACGCCCTAAAATCGCCTCAAAGACTAACGAAACCTGCTACTGGCAGGGTTATTCGGAACTTGGATGCTGGGGCTGCATCGCTTTACCGGCCGCACAATTTTGTAGCGTTTACCGACATTTTTTTACTAAACGCCGTCGCACGCGCGCGGAGACGAGAGATCATGGATCGTCGCGATTTTTTGAGTTTGGCGGCACAAGTTTCAGCCATGATGGTGCTGCTCCGCGAAAGTGTAGGGCTAGCTTCCGCAAACAATCTTACTCAAGCTACTCAGCAAACTCCTACGTCGACTGAAGCGCAACCGGCGCCACTCCCCGAGCCGCCATCTCCCCAGCCAATCAGCGAAGCGCCTTTTTCCGAAGAGTGGTTTCAGGACATGGCTCGCACTCTAGCGGCGACGCCTTCAAACTGGCCGCAGGTGAAGTTACCTGAAGAGCTGCGCAATCTGGACTACGACGGCTATCGCGCCGTGCGGTTTAAAAAAGACAGCGCGATATGGGCGAAGGACAAGGTCGACACGAGTCTGGAGCTGTTTCAGGCCGGCTACATTTTCCAGGATCTCGTGAAGGTGCATCTGGTCGAGGATGGTGTCGCCAGGGAGTTTCCCTATTCGTCCGCAATGTTCGAGTACGGGCCTAAAGGCAAGCCGCCGCCAGAAAACGCGCCGGGAGGTTTCTCCGGCTTCCGCATTCACGGGCCAATCAATCGTCCAGACGTGCTCGATGAATACGTCGTTTTCCAGGGCGCGAGTTATTTTCGATCATTCGCATCAGGTCAGGAGTATGGCATTTCGGCCCGGGGCCTTGCGGTCAACACGGCGCAAATGCCAGGAGAAGAATTTCCCATCTTTCGCAGCTTCTGGGTTGTAAAACCGAAAAAAGGCGATGAGTTTGTCATTGTTTACGCCTTGCTCGACAGCAAGAGCGTAACTGGCGCCTACAAATTCACAATTTCCCACCGTACCGACACGATGATGGAGATCGACTGCACGTTACACCCTCGCCTGGCGATGCCGTATGTAGGAATTGCGCCACTCACCAGCATGTTTCACAGCGGCCCGTCCGACGTCACAAAGTACACGGATTACCGGCCGCAGGTATTCGATTCGCAAGGCCTGCAAATGTGGAATGGCGGCGGGGAGCATCTCTGGCGTCCACTCATCAATCCCGAGCGCTTGCAATTTTCCTCGTTCTCGGATGAAAACCCGAAAGGTTTCGGCTTAATAACCCGTGACCGCAACTTTAATAACTATCAGGATTTGCAGGTGCGTTATGACAAACGCCCAAGCGCGTGGGTCGAGCCTCTGTCGGATTGGGGCGCGGGCTTCGTGGATTTGATCGAGCTGCCAACGCCGACCGAATACAATGACAACATCGTTGCGTTCTGGCGGCCGAAGGAGCCTTTGCAGCCTGGTCAGGTATATCGATATCGCTATAAACTGCATTGGTGCTGGGATGCGCCGCTGCTCCGCAACTTCGCATTCGTATCGCAGACCCGCATCTCAACGCCCCTGGCTGCCGGATGGCATTCCTTCCACCTCGACTTTAAGGGGACCGAAAACTTTAATTTGTGTTCAGAGAACACGGATGGATGTGCCGACAAGGGGAAAAACGTGCAATTGAGCGCCAGCGCAGGCGTCATCGGACAAACGTATTTTCAGCGCAATCTGGTGACTGGCGGCCATCGCTTAAGCTTTGATTTTCGCACAAAAGGGCTGGAACAAGCAGACATCCGTTGCGTTCTCAACGCGGATGGCGTTCAGGCCTCGGAAATTTGGACTTACCGCTGGACTGCTTGAGGACGTCCGCCAATGCATGACGCTTACCCATTGTCCGCAAAACCCATGACGACCTCCGGTCTGCCGGTAAACTCGTTTCCGACGCAGGACTTGTGGGCATTCGACGAAGCGTCGCGAAAAAGCCGCACGCGAGACCGTATAGCGCCCTGGCGGCGGTTGTTCATTTTCGGCGGCGCGAGCTTGCTAACTGCCTACCTAACCCACGAATTTTACCAGGTTCTAAATGTGGGCGGCCTCGCACAGCTTGAAATCGTTCTGATCGCTTTCTTCGTGCTCAACATCGCGTGGCTGTCTTTATCTTTCATGACCGCCGTCGCGGGTTTTTTGGTGATCGTTACCGGCGGTCGCCGCTCAATGATCGACTTCGCCAGTCTGAACCTCGAAGCACCGCTGAAAGCCAAGACCGCCATTTTGCTCTGCACCTATAACGAGGCGCCCGAACGCATTTTCGGCACAGCGCTAGCGACGATGCGATCTTTAAGCGCTGGGCGTCACGCGAACGACTTCGACGTGTTCATCATCAGCGACACCACCGACCCCGACATCTGGGTGCAGGAGGAGGCGGCGTATCAAGCGGTGATGGCGAAACATGTCAGCGGGCCAAACGTAATTTATCGCCGCCGCACGGCCAACATCGGTAAAAAGGCCGGCAATATAGCCGACTGGTGCCGCCGTTGGGGCCACGGCTATGAAAACATGCTGGTTCTCGACAGCGACAGCCTCATGGAAGGCGAGACTATTGAAAAACTTGCGCTCGCCATGGATGCCTACCCTGAAATGGGCCTTATCCAAACCGTGCCCGTCACGATGGGCCGTTTCACGCTGTTTGCGCGCCTTCAGCAATTCGCCGGTCGCGTTTACGGGCCGGTTCACGCAACCGGGCTGGCCTTCTGGCATCGCGGCACGGGTAATTTCTGGGGACACAACGCAATCATCCGCACCCGGGCGTTCATCGAAAACGCTGGCCTACCGGAGCTTTCTGGTAAGCCTCCATTCGGCGGGACAATTTTAAGCCATGATTTTGTCGAAGCCGCGCTGCTGTGCCGTGCTGGCTGGCGCGTTTGCATGGTGCCCGAACTTAAGGGATCGTATGAGGAAAGCCCGCCAAGCCTGGTCGATTTTGCCATGCGCGACCGGCGCTGGTGCCAGGGCAATCTGCAACATTCGAGGCTTTTACGCGCCAATGGACTTCACTGGTTAAGCCGAGTGCACCTTATCATGGGGATCATGGCTTACGTGTCGGTTTTGTTGTGGTTCCTGTTCCTGGTGTCCGCGCTTTCGGTAACAATTCAGGCTGAATACACCGTGCCGGACTACTTCCGCGGCGCCGGACTTTTCCCGACATGGCCGATGCAGGACAGCGAGCGCGCCATGAGTCTCTTGTTCTGGACATTAACGTTGTTGCTGCTGCCCAAGGTGTTCGGTTTCTCTGTCGCACTGTTCAGCAAAGACAGGCAAGCGTTTGGCGGTGTTGCGGGTTTAACTGGCAGCCTGTTTTTCGAAACGCTGATGTCGTCGCTTTTCGCCCACATACTTATGGCACTGCAATCCTCCGCGATTATTGAGGTGCTTCTCGGTAGGGATAGCGGTTGGAAACCGCAGCATCGAGGCGATGGCTCGCTGCCTAGTCTAACCGTGATGGGATATCATCTATTTCACATGATCTTAGGTGTTTCGCTGGCGACATTCACGTTTCTGACCTCACTCCCGCTGTTTTTGTGGATGCTGCCTGCTTCAATCGGCCTGACGTTATCCGGACCAATATCGGCTTTGTCCGCGAAACGATCGTGGGGAATGGGCGCGTGCAGGATAAACCTGTTATGCACCCCTGAAGAAACCGCGCCGCCGCCTATCGCGGTTCTAGCGCGCGAATGTCAGGAAGCGCTTGCTCCGGATGTTCTGAGGCGCGAGGCGATTTCTAACCTGGCAGGCGACCCAAAGTTGCGCCGTCTTCATCGGGAACTTATTCGCATCCAGCCCATTTCACCGGAAGCGCGTTTCTCCCCTAATTTGGCTATAGCGCGCGCTAAACTCGAAGTATCAGGAAGCCTCGCCGAGCTGCTGACGCTTTTGAAACCAGGCGAAAAGGCCGCGTTGTTGTCCGATCCGGAAAGTCTTGCGCGCCTGGAAGCGCTGATACCCGCTGATCTCGGTCAACAACCAGTGCATAGTTCCGCCTAAAAGTCGCTGTAAGCGGCATAAAATAATAACGATAAAACATCAGGAACCATCCATGAAGAAATATATGAAATACTTTTGGGCGGGCGGCGCAGCAGCGCTTTTCGCTTTTTCCAGTATGGGGATAGCAGTCTCCGAAACCGCGCGTGTCAATGGCAGCTTTCAAGTAGCGCAAGGGTTGTCGCCAGAACAGCAGCGGGAGCTTGAAAAGCAGCAGAAGCGCGAGAACAAGCAGGAAAATCGCCAAGAAAATCGTCAGGAGCGCCGTGAGGACAGACAGGAGCTTAGGGACGACAAGCGTGGCCAACGCCAGGAAAACCAAGGCGTTCGTCAGGAAAACAAGCAAGAGCGACGCGAGGACAAGCGCGAATTCCAAGGGGAAAAGCGCGACGCCCGTCAGGAAAATCAGGGTGAACGGCTGGAAAACAAGCAGGAACGCCGCGAGGATAAACGCGAATTCCAAGGCGAAAAGCGCGAC
>JAWXCE010000055.1:0-31114 GCA_034440495.1 Hyphomicrobiales bacterium
CATAATCAAGAGCCGAAACCGTTCATCTGGAAAAAAGACCCCGATGAGATCATCGCCGCCGTTAAACGTGGGTTCCAAACGTTGGAGTCAATTCACTAGCCGAACTTTGGAATTATAACTATTACGATCCTGAGTTAAAAAAACGTTTGGATACTTTACGAATAACGATTTGGAGAATTCTTCCAAATTATGGAATTGTAAATAAAGGCGACGATCCAGATTTTTTCATAATTAATGATTTTTTCAATGTGGAACAGGTGTTGGTGGAAGTTCACGGCGAAAGCTTAGATCTCAACGATCTACGCGATGAGGTTCAGTTTATTGTTAACATCGGCACTGGCAGTGTGAGATTCAGAATAATTTCTAATCATACCGAGCTTCTAATCTCGCCGCAGCCGAACGGAGCGTCGGCCCTCAGTTAAAGAATATAGCGCAAGCGGCGAATGCGGGTGGCGCTCGGCGTGTGGGGGCGCTAAAGTGCAGCATGAAAACAGTCATGCGTTTTGTTTATACGGCACTCGCCGCAACAGTCTTCGCCTCCGCCGCAGGGGCCGAGCCGGTGTGCGTCGTGTGCTCGGGGCCGGATCAGACCTATACGTGCTCCGTGTCGGACGCGGCGGGCGGCTCTGTGCGCGCATCCTCCATGTTCTGCATGCAGCATATCGCGGACGAGCATAATCACGCTTCTTGCGCCGCCGTGAAAACGCAAAGCTGCGAGGGCCAGCCCAAAGTTTACATTGCGAATGATGTCGAGACCGCTGGCATCGCGCGGCAAAATGAACCGGGGTCGCCGCATCAGGCGGAAACGAATGAGAAAGCGCCAACGCTCGTCGACGTCACTAAGGAAACGGTGCAGCAGTCCGGCGCGACTGTCAAAAAGGCGGGCGAGAAGATTGGCGAAGCCGGGCAAACGGTTGGCGAGGCGATAAAAAGCAGCGGTCAGGCCGTGGGCGACGCTGCCAAAAAGACGTGGCGCTGTATCGGCTCCGGCCTGAAAGAGTGCTGACAGCTTAGTTCGACCAGTCGAACACGGCCCGGCTTTGCTGCTTGTAGGCTTTGAGCGATTTCATCAGCAACTCCGCCCCGCTTGTCTGCGATGGCCGCTTTAATGGTGCCGCCGCAGGCTTCGATTGACGCCCGGCAAACCACACCCGCGCCTGTCGTTGCGCTTCGGCAATCTCCCGCGCCGTCATTTCATCCGCCAGATCGCTACGGTGCGCACGCGCCTCAATGTGGCCGAGCGATGCGGCGATATTGAACCACTTATGCGCCGCGATCACATCATGCTCGACATCGCGACCCGTCGCATACCGTACACCGAGCGTGAAGAAAGCATTCGGATTCGAGAAGGCGACATCCGCGCCCCCCGCTATGCTTTGAACGAAACCCATAACCTAACTCCACCATGCAAGACGCTGAAAACTAGCGTCATTTCAATCCTGAGTTGCATCATGACGGGCACTAGCAAATTTTTCGTAAACGCCGCGACCGGTTTGAAACAAACAGGCGGCGTTCAGGTTTGGGCGTATTAAACAGTGAAAATGGTGGAGCCGGTGGTTTTGCGCGCTTCCAGATCGCGGTGGGCGGTGGCGGCCTCGCGGAGTGGATAGGACTGATTGATGGAAATTTTCACCACCCCGGCCTCAATCATGTCCATGACGGCGCCCGCCGAGGCAATCAAATCCTCCCGTTTTGCGGTATAGGTGGCAAGCGTCGGCCGCGTCACGAACAGCGACCCCTTTTTCGAGAGCATGCCCACATCCATCGGCGGCACGGCTCCGGACGCATTGCCAAATGACACCCAAAGCCCAAGCGGCTTCAGGCATTCCAGCGATTCTGGGAACGTATCCTTGCCGACTGAGTCGTAAACCACGTCCACGCCCGCGCCGCCGGTGATCTCCTTAACGCGCGCGACGAAATCCTCCTGCGTGTAATTGATGGTGTGCGTGCAGCCGCTTGCGCGGGCAAGCGCGGCCTTCTCCTCGGACGACACCGTTCCGATGATGGTCGCGCCCAGATGCTTCGCCCACTGACATGCGATTAGGCCGACGCCGCCCGCCGCCGCATGGAAAAGCATCACTGTGTCGGAGCCAACCTTAAAGGTGCGGTTCAGCAGATACTCCGCGGTCATGCCCTGCAGCATCATGGCGGCGCCCATTTTGTAGTCGATGCTGTCGCGTAATTTGACTAGCCGGTCTGCGGCGATGATGCGCTCCTCGGCATAGGCGCCAATTGGCCCGGCATAGGCCACGCGATCGCCTGGCGCCAAATCGCTAACGCCATCGCCAACCGCCAGCACTTCCCCCGCGCCTTCAGTGCCCGGCGTGAACGGAAACGCGGGCTGCGGATAAAACCCGGTGCGGTGATACACGTCAATGTAGTTCAAGCCCACTGCGTGGTGGCGGATTTTCGCCTCGCCCGGCCCCGGCGCGTCAACGCTTACGGTCTCCCACTGCAAAACCTCCGGCCCGCCATAAGCGTGAACGCGCATTGCATTTGTCATTTCGATCTCCAACCTGTTTTTCCGAACGCTCCACGCAAAACCACCGGTTCATTTCAGGGAAACTTTCTGCCGGACAATTCAAATTCACCTATAATCCCATAATGATCTGAGCCTGCCGACTCCCCAAGGCGAACGTTCTTCGTTCTAATTTCAGGTGAGATAAAAAACTGATCGATGGCGAACTGCGGCAAGGCAATCGGCCGGGCTGGCCAGGTTGGAAACCACGCGCCGACGCGCCGCAGGCCCGTGTCTGCCCTGAATTGCCGAATGACTTGCGACCATGGCGTTGCGTTAAAATCTCCACCCACAATGACGGGTATCGAAAAGCGTTGCACCGTGCGGGCGAGAACATTTAGTTGCGCCCATTGACAGCTTAATCCTGGAACAGGCACCGGCACGCCCAGAATGGGCATATAGTGGGTCATCGGCAAGGCCAGGTGGGCGCCAAGAACAGCAAACTTTGTTCCGTTGCGCTCGAAGGTGGCGTACGCCATCCGCATTCCGTTTTCAGACCCTGCTTTGCCGTCCGTAAAGGCGAGTTTGGAGAGCAGGGCGACATCGCAATCCGCGTTATACTTGTCCATCCCGGCATAAGCGCAACTGAGTTGATGCGGATAAACATCGCGCAGCCGCGTCAGCATAGGCTGTTTGGCCAGATGATATTCGCTCAGAATTACGACATCCGCGTCGGCCCGCCGGATTGCGGATTCAATTGCCGCTTGATCGTCGTTTAGGAAGAGCACGTTAAAGCTGAGGATTTTTAGGGTTTGCTCTGATGAGGCGCGCGCTGACACGAAAGAAACGGAGTTTGTATAGGCGTAAAATGCGGGCAACGTAAAAACCGCCACGCATGACGCCGCCAAAACCAGCAATCGGCGACTGCGGACAAGCAATGTCAACGCGCTAGCCAGAAGCAAGCCGACGCTGTGCCCGGCGAAGTGACTAAAAAGATCCAGATCTGGTTTGAGCGAGGCAATTATTGCAAGCGACAACCCGGACGTTCCAGCAACAAGGCATATCCAGGCAAGTAATTTCGCCAGATCGGGACGCCACCTGGCGCGGCGCTGCATCACTCGGGTATTTCCAGTTTCGCGCGCAGCAGGGCATTGACAGCGGCTGGATTCGCTTTGCCGCCGGTCGATTTCATTACCTGGCCAACGAACCAGCCCAAAGTTTGCGGCTTCAGCTTGACCTGCTCGACTTGGCGAGGGTTGGCGGCGATGATCTCGTTAATCACCTTTTCAATGGCGCCCGTATCCGTCACCTGTTTAAGCCCGCGCTCCTCGACGATTTTGCCTGGCGCTTCGCCCGTCTCCAGCATGATCTCAAACACTTCTTTCGCGATGCGGCCGGAAATCACGTTTGTAGAGATGAGGTCGATGAGTTCACCAAGCGCGTCCGCGCTGATCGGGCTGGTTTCGATATCCTTGCCTAGCTTGTTCAGCGCGCCGAAGAAATCGCCCGTCACCCAGTTAGCGGCGAGCTTGGCATCGCGCCCCTTGGCCACGGACTCGAAAAACTCGGATGAGGCGCGGTCGGCGATCAGTACGTCGGCGTCATAAGGCGATAGGCCGTAATCCCTTACAAACCGCGTTTTCTTCTCGTCCGGCAACTCGGGCAGTCCTGCGGCGATATCGTCCACATAATCCTGATCGAGTTCGAGCGGCAGCAGATCGGGGTCGGGAAAATACCGGTAATCGTGCGCCTCCTCCTTGGAGCGCATAGCGCGGGTTTCGCTCAGCTTCGGGTCGAATAGCCGTGTTTCCTGACGGATAACACCGCCGTCCTCAAGAATGGCGATCTGTCGGCGCGCCTCCGCCTCGATGGCCTGGCCGATGAAGCGGATGGAGTTTACGTTCTTGATCTCGCAGCGCGTGCCGAGCGGCTCGCCAGAGCGGCGGACGGACACATTCACGTCAGCACGAAGCGAGCCTTGCTCCATGTTGCCGTCGCAGGTGCCAAGATAACGCATGATGGTGCGCAGCTTCGTCACGTAAGCGCGGGCTTCCTCGGCTGAGCGTAAATCGGGCTTCGACACGATTTCCATCAGCGCCACGCCGGAGCGGTTGAGATCAACGTAAGAGTATTCCGGATGCTGGTCGTGCAGGCTTTTGCCCGCATCCTGCTCCAGGTGGATGCGCTCGATGCCGACCTCGATCGTGTAACCTTCGCGCATATCGAGCACGACGCGGCCCTCGCCGACGATTGGGTATTTATATTGGGAAATTTGATAGCCTTGCGGCAAATCCGGGTAGAAATAGTTTTTGCGGTCGAATACCGAGTAGAGGTTGATCTGCGCCCTCAGCCCCAGCCCGGTACGTATGGCCTGGCGGATGCACTCCTCGTTTAACACGGGCAACATGCCCGGCATTGCGGCGTCCACCAGCGACACGTGGCTGTTGGGCGCGCCGCCGAACGCTGTCGAGGCGCCCGAGAACAGCTTCGCCTGCGACGTTACCTGCGCATGCACTTCGAGGCCGATCACGACCTCCCAAGCGCCTGTCGCTCCTTCGATTAAATTTTCGGGCCTCGCGTGAATCATGCCCTTCGCCCTTGCTCCCATGCGAAGCGCGCCTTGGTTTGGAAACGCAAGCAAGCGGCCGGGATCTCCTAGCCGCAGTTGCATGTCCCTTGTCTTCACCACGCGATACAAAACGAAGACGAACCAGAGCGCCCCCCAGCGCCAATCCCTCAAACCCTATTGTTCGCAAACCGTTCAGAAAATCAAGAAACCTCTGCGGATATAATACTTATATTCGCCGGTGCAGCTTGCATGCACTCTTGTGGCGCGTGCTAGGTTTTATGTTCGGCGCCCTGGCCGCTGGCGCGCTCCGCAAGGCGCTCTTCTTCATATTGTATGAACCAGCCGATCATTTGCCGCCAAAGCGCTACAGCTAGTTCCGGCGGCAGGCCTTTATCCTTAGCGCGCCTCTCAACTTTGTCGATAACGTCACGAATACGCCACGGCACATGCGCATCGGCGGGGTTTGTCTTGAACTGCCATGCACGATCCACATAACCGAAGCGCTCGGCGATCAGGTCGACCAATTGCTCGTCCAGCCGGTCAATTTCGTGCCGGATGTCATCCATGGATTTGCAATCTGTAGGCGCGAGCTTATCCATCATCCACCCTTTTTTTCGAGGATTTAGCCGGTTTCGCGGCTTTTGTCTTCGCGGGCGCTTTTGCTGCGGCAGCTTTTGGCGTCTCCGTCCACCATGCTTGAGGCGCGCGGCACGGGCCAACGGCATCCTCGATGACCTGCCCGGCGCGCAGCACGGTTTCTTCGTCGAACGGTTTGCCAATGATTTGCAGGCCGAGGGGAAGACCATCGGCGGAGAAACCGGCGGGCACCGAGAGGCCCGGCAGACCGGCCATGTTGACCGTTACGGTGAAAATGTCGTTCAGGTACATTTCCAGCGGATTGGCGGATTTTGTGCCCAGCGCGAAGGCGGGCGTCGGCGTCGTCGGCGTCAGCATCACATCGACGCTTTCGAACGCCTGGTCGAAGTCGCGCTTGATGAGGCTCCGCACCTTTTGAGCCTTTAGGTAATAAGCGTCGTAATATCCGGCGGACAGCACGTAGGTGCCGATGAGAATGCGTCGGCGTACCTCGGTGCCAAAGCCTTCCGCCCGGGTGCGCTCGTACATATCGACGATGTCGGAGCCGTTAACGCGCAGGCCATAACGCACGCCGTCATAGCGCGCGAGGTTGGACGACGCCTCGGCAGGCGCGACGATGTAATATGCGGGAAGCGCAGCGTGGGTGTGCGGCAAGCTTACATGGCTGATGGTTGCGCCCGCCGCTTTGAACCACGCGATGCCCTTTTCCCAAAGCGCGTCAATTTCCGGCGACATGCCATCGACGCGATATTCCTTCGGGATGCCAACCTTCAGGCCTTTGAGCTTCTTGCCGAGCGCTTTCTCGAAATCCGGCACGGCGATGTTGGCGCTCGTCGCATCTTTAGCGTCATGCCCGCACATCTCGCGCAGCATGATCGCGGCGTCGCGCACAGTGCGTGTGATCGGCCCGGCCTGATCGAGCGAGGAGGCGAACGCCACCATGCCGTAGCGCGAGCACCGCCCATAAGTCGGTTTGATGCCCACGGTGCCGGTAAACGCGGCGGGCTGACGGATCGAGCCGCCGGTGTCCGACGCCGTTGCGCCCATTGCGAGCCGGGCCGCAACTGCGCTAGCCGAGCCGCCAGAGGATCCTCCGGGCGCCAATTTCGCGTCATCGCCCTCGCGCCGCCAAGGGCTGACGCATGGGCGATAATAACTGGTCTCGTTCGACGACCCCATTGCGAACTCGTCCATGTTGAGTTTGCCAAGCATCACCGCGCCCGCGTTCCACAAATTTTGGGTCACGGTGGATTCGTAGGCTGGAATGAAGCCGTCGAGGATATGCGAGCAAGCCGTGGTGCGCACGCCTTTGGTCGCGAACAAATCCTTTATGCCGAGCGGGATGCCCTCCAGCGCGCCACCTTTGCCCTTGGCGAGCCGCGCATCGGACGCGGCCGCCATGCTGAGCGCCTGCTCGCGCGTCATCAGCAAATAGGCGTTCAGCGACGGATTGGCCGCCTCGATGGCGTCAAAATGAGCGGAGGCCAGTTCGGCGGACGTAAAGTCTTTTTTGTCTAATCCGTCGCGCGCTTGCGCGATGGTCAGTTGCGTCAAAACGCTCATTTACTCAATCACTTTCGGCACAACGAAAAAATTGTCTTCGGACAGCGGGGCGTTTTTGACGACTGTCTCGGCACAGTCGCCATCGGTAACGGCGTCGGCGCGAGGGCGCATTTTTAGGCCAGCGACGCCTGTCATCGGCTCGACGCCCGCAGTGTCGATGTCATTTAGTTGCTCCACCCAGCCGAAGATGGCGGTCAATTCCTGCTCTAATCCTGCGACCTGTGCGCCTTCAATTTTCATTCGCGCCAGCCGTGCGATATGTCGGACAAGCGCCTCATCGACCTGCATTTCAAAAACCTTACATTCAGGAGGCTGGCAATGCTTTAGCAACATTCCCTTGGGACTGCGAAAATACCTGCGCTTTGGTTGCAGCGCAACAGGGAGGTTACGGCCGCGCAAAAATTGCCACTTTAGACGTCGAACGGCTTCCCAAATGTGGGGATAAAAACACTATGGCCCTGCTATCGCGGTTATGAATTTTGAGTTGTGGCGTCTTTGGTATTTCCCTTAAAACTTGAGTTCCCGGTAAAAAGGGGGTCAATCAGAATGACGATCGCGGGTATGAATGCAGAAAGCCCAGTGTGGGCGCAGGCCGGCTTCCTGTCATATCGCCTTCGCATATCGGCGCGTGATGTTTACAAACAGGGCCTAGTCCAGGAAAGCGCATGTCGCCACTATTTGTTTCGCTCGATGAAATCAAGTCGCTGCTGAAACGCGACCAGCGGCTGCTCGGCCTCGACCTTGGCACGAAGACCATCGGCGTCGCGGTGTCCGATGTGAACCGCACCATCGCCTCGCCGCTGGAAACCATCAAGCGGACAAAATTTAAAATGAACGCAGCGCGGCTTATGGCGCTTGCGCAACGCGAGGCGGCATGCGCGATCATTCTCGGGCTGCCGGTCAATCTGGACGGCAGCGAGGGGCCGCGTGCGCAGGCGACGCGCGCGTTCGCTCGCAACATTGCGGCCGAGGGCGCGCCGCCAATCGCGTTCTGGGACGAGCGCCTATCGACGGCGGCTGTGGAGCGGGCCATGATCGAGGCTGATCTGAGCCGGAAGCGGCGGGCTATTCTCGTTGACAAGCTTGCCGCCGCTTTCATTTTGCAAGGCGCCTTGGATCGCATGAATTATCGAGGCTAACGCTGCAATAATCTATGCGGCGGCTGCAATCGGCGCGGGCTGGGGCGCCTGGCCATAGCTTTTCGTGGTTGTTCCCCAGAAATGATCAGCGTAAACGATGCCGCCGCCGCCATATACCCGCCCATTATAATGCCGTGGCAGGAACATGTGGCTAGGCAGGATAGTGATGCGGTCGTAGTTCTCCGCACGCACGCACTCCGTGAGGTGGAAGGGGCCAACGGAGCGCCATGCGCCCATAGGGATTTGCCGCATCTTGCTCCAGCTCCAGCGGCGCAGAATATCACGTTTGCGAGACGCGCGTTGGATGACCTTAAGCAGGAACGGGTTTTCAGCGATTGTACCCACGAAGCCGTTTGCGATAAGCCGCTTGCCGTCGAATTCATTTGTCCAGCACGCAAACATCTCGCTTTCCAGTAGCCAGGTGTCCAGCCTCCGCAGGCATAGGCTATCGGCATCGACATAAACGCCGCCATGCTGATATAAAATCTCATACCGCATGAGATCGGCGATGGCGGGCCACTTGCGCAGCTTCAAAAACTTGTCGATATGTTTTTGGTTGATCCACTGTTTCTGAAAGAGATCGCGATTGTCCCAAATTCTGACATCCCAGTCAGGGTGTTTTTCGCGCCACGAATCGAGGCATGATTGCGGTCGTGGGTTATCGTCGCCAATCCAGATGATGTGTATTTTTCGGGGTATTTGCATCGAAACGCATCCTAAGGTTGTTTTGCCGAACCTTAACCCGAAACAACATCCTTGCACGCTTATATTGAAAGAACTCACAACCTTACCCTAGGGTTGTAGCGCTAGAGCAACTTAGAAATAAAGTTGAGCCGAATTGAAACATCCGAAAGTCCGCCAGCATGCTCGCGACGCTCAACGCCACGGCACCTATTTTCCTTATTATTTTAACGGGCTACGCGCTTTTTCAGTCGCGAACCATAGGCGCGGAGATGTGGTCGGCGGTGGAGCACATCTGCTTTTATCTTCTGTTTCCGGCGCTTATCGTAAAAACTCTCAGTCGCGCCGACTTATCGGCGTTGCCAATCGTCGAGTTTGCCGTGGTCGTACTTGTCGCGGTGCTATTGATGTCCGTGTTACTTCTAGCGGCGCGGCCTTTGCTCGCTACCCGCTACCATATCTCCGGGCCGACGTTCACCAGCCTGTTTCAGGGGGCGACGCGATTCCACGGCTTTATGGCCCTTGCCATTGTCGGCTCGCTTTATGGCGATCCGGGCATAACGTTATGCGCCATTGCGCTGGGCGTGATGATTCCGCTCCTCAATATCCTTAACGTCGCCGTGCTCGCCATTTACGGCGCCCACGAAGACGCGCCCACACCCCGCACCGTGTTCGTGCAAATCCTGCGCAATCCGCTGATCCTCGCCTGCGCTGTAGGCTTTGCCCTCAACGTGACGGGCCTTCCGGACTTCATTTACAACGCCATCGACATCACGGGCGGCGGCGGGCTGGGCCTCGGTTTGCTGGCCGTCGGCGCTGGCTTGAATTTGAGCCGTGCGACGGAGACACGTTCCCTTGTCGCGGTCGGCGTCCTTATCCGATTGATCGGTATGCCGCTCTTCATGATTTTGCTGGCGTGGGCGGTTGGGCTGACGGGCTTGCCGCGCACCATCGCCATCATCGCGGGCGCCGTGCCCACCGCCTCGACAGCCTATGTGATGGCGCGCAAAATGGGCGGCGACGCGGAGTTGATGGCCAATATCGTAACATTTCAGGTATTGGTGGCGGCGCTGACTTTGCCAGTTTTCATCCACATCGCCGATAATCTTTAACCGCGCGCAATGCCCGGCTTGCAGCGGGCGCCGCAGAAGACTATAACTCCGGTTTTAATGACCAACGCATTCCCCAAAACCTCCTTTCTATATCCGTATCGCCACCTTCTGGGCATCGCCAGCCTTTCTGCGGCGGATATTCACGGACTGCTCGATCTGGCGGAAGCCGAAGTTATCCAGAGCCGTCAGGTAGACAAAAAGAAAGACACGCTGCGGGGGCGCACGCTCATCAACCTGTTTTTTGAGCCGTCCACCAGAACACAAAGTTCGTTTGAGCTGGCGGGCAAGCGGCTTGGCGCCGACGTGCTCAACATGGCGATTGGCAAATCGTCGATGGAGAAGGGCGAGACGTTGATCGACACGGCAATGACGCTCAACGCCATGCGGCCAGACATTCTGGTCGTTCGCCATCATGCAGCGGGCGCGGCGGAGTTGCTGTCGCAGAAAATGGACTGCGCTGTCATCAATGCGGGCGACGGCGCGCATGAACACCCGACGCAGGCGCTACTCGACGCATTGACTGTGCGCAGACGAAAAGGCGCCATAGCCGGGCTGACGGTCGCCATTTGCGGTGATATTTTGCACTCCCGCGTTGCCCGCTCGAACATCATTTTGCTGAATGCGCTGGGCGCCAAGGTGCGGGTTATCGGGCCATCTACGCTGCTGCCCCGCAATTCCAGTACGATGGGCGTAGAGGCGTTCACCGACATGCGGCGCGGCCTCGACGGCGTCGATGTCATCATGATGCTGCGGCTTCAGCGCGAGCGGATGGTTAGCGCGCTGATCCCATCCACGCGCGAATATTTCCGCTTTTTTGGGCTTGATGAGGAAAAGGTCAAATGGGCTAAACCGGACTCCATCGTCATGCATCCCGGCCCGATCAATCGGGGCGTTGAAATCGATAGCTGGATCGCGGACGATGTGCGTAGCGTGATCCGCGAGCAGGTGGAAATGGGCATCGCCGTGCGCATGGCGGTGTTACAGGCGCTAGCGCAGCATTTGCCAAATGATTGATCGAATGAAAGAGTGGCGATGACGGATCAGACCCCCTTGCTTCTCGTCAACGCTCGAATCGTCTGCCCGGCCAGCGGGCGCGATGAGCATGGAGGCGCATTAATCGAGAATGGCGCTATCGGTGATTTTGGAGCGCACTTACGCGCCGCTGCGATAAAAGGAAGGGGTATCGATTGCGGGGGCGCGGTGCTGACTCCTGGTATTATCGACATGCAGACATTCACTGGCGAACCGGGCGCGGAGCATCGCGAGACGCTGGCGACAGCGAGCCGGTCGGCGGCGGCGGGCGGCGTCACGACCTTCATCGTCATGCCCGATACGCAGCCCGTGATCGATGATGCGGCGATGGTCGATTACATCGAGCGGGCGGCGCGGGCCACGGCGATTGTCAATGTTCACCCCATGGCGGCGCTGACCAAGCGTCTTGAAGGGCGTGAGATGGCCGAGATCGGCCTGCTGCAGGCGGCGGGCGCTGTCGCGTTCACCAACGGCCGCGCCAGCATCGCCGACGCGCGCATCATGCGGCTGCTGCTAGATTACGCCAAAGACCTGAATGCGCTTGTCGTGCACTACCCCGAGGAACAGACGCTGGCGCGCGGGGCGGTGATGAACGATGGCGAGATCGCAACGCGCCTCGGTTTGCCGGGTTCGGCTTGCGAGGCGGAAACCATCATCGTCGATCGCGATGTGAGGCTGGCGGCGCTGACGGGCGGGCGGTATCATGCTTCGACTATATCTTGCGCGGCCTCGCTGGACGTTATCGCCAGCGCCAAGAGACGTGGGCTTAGGGTCACATGCGGCGCCGCGATCGCCAATCTCGCCTTGACGGAAGCCGATGTCGGCCCTTATCGGACATATTTTAAGGTCAAACCGCCGCTGCGAACGGAGGACGAACGCCGCGCGCTGGTGGCAGGCGTGGCAAGTGGCCTGATTGATGTCATTGTCTCCAACCACGACCCGCAGGATGTCGATGGCAAGCGTCTGCCATTTGAGGAAGCGGCTTACGGCGCCATCGGGCTTGAGACGATGCTGCCCGCCGCGCTGGAGCTGCACTTGCGCGGCGAAATCGAACTTCTTCCGTTGCTGGCGGCGATGTCGCACAGGCCTGCCGCGTTGCTAGGCCTGCAGGGCGGCGCGTTGACGCTTGGCTCGCCCGCCGATTTGACTCTCGTTAGCCTGAACGCCCCGTGGCGGGTTGAGGCCAAAAAACTCCGCTCCAAATCGAAAAACGCCGTGTTCGATGAGCGCATATTCCAGGCCCGCGTGCTTAAAACCTTCGTCGCCGGAAAAATGGTGTATGAAGACGCCGCCTCCTGTCTTTAATGGACGCGATGCGGCTTGGAGCGGAGGCGTCATGGATCACTTATTGCTTGTGACATCAGGTGTCAGCGGCCCAAGCCCTTTTTTTGTTCTAGCGGTTGGTTACTTTCTCGGGTCGATCCCATTCGGACTGATCTTTACCCGAGCGGCGGGGCTTGGCGACATCCGCGCTATTGGTTCGGGCAATATAGGCGCGACCAATGTGCTGCGCACGGGGCGAAAAGGGCTGGCGGCGGCAACCTTACTCGCCGATGCGGCAAAAGGCGCCGCCGCCGTGCTGATTGTTCAGTGCTTCTACGATGTACAGGGGGGGGCAGCGGGGATGATGGCCGGATTGGCCGCATTCATCGGACACCTTTATCCCGTGTGGCTCCGGTTTAAAGGCGGCAAAGGCGTCGCTACATATCTCGGCGTTCTAGCCGCAATCAGCTTAAAGGCTTTCGCGGTTTTTGCTTTGATCTGGCTGGCAGCCGCATTTCTTCTTCGTTACTCATCGGCCGCTGCGCTCGCCGCCGCCGCCGCCATACCATTGACGCTTATAATGCTGGATAAGCACGCAGAGGGCCTATTTTTTACAATGATGTCGGCATTTATCTTCTGGAAACATCGCGCCAACATCGCCCGGCTGTGGCGCGGGGAGGAGCCTAAAATTGGCGCGCGCAACATTTAAACAGGGTGGCTCCGGACGTATCAGCGACGCCGAACGGCTCGACTGGCTTCGTCTCATGCGGTCGGACAATGTCGGCCCCGTCACGTTCCGCGATCTTATCTCCGAGTACGGCGATGCGAGCGCAGCGCTTGCCGCTTTACCTGCTCTCGCGGCGCGGGGTGGTCGGCGGCAATACCGCATTTGCACGGAGACGGACGCCGAGGCCGAACTCGATGCCGTTCGGGCTTGCGGCGCGCAGTTTGTAACGCTTAAGGATGAGATATATCCCGCTCTGATGCGCCATCTGGAGGCGCCACCGCCCGCACTTTATCTGAAAGGCGATCCGGCGCTTGCAGGCGCGCAAAGCATTGCGATTGTCGGCTCGCGTAGCGCCTCCGCAGTAGGCGTTGGCTTCGCCCGTTTGCTTGCAACCGAACTTGGCGCCTCGGGGCTGGTGGTTGTGTCGGGTCTGGCGCGTGGGGTGGACACTGCCGCGCATTGGGGAGCGCTCGACAGCGGCACCGTCGCGGTGGTGGCCGGGGGCGTGGATGTGATTTATCCGCCGGAGAATGGCCCGCTTTATCAACGCATCGTTGCGGAGGGTGTGGTTGTGAGTGAGTCGCCGCCGGGCTTTCAGCCTCGCGGACAGGACTTTCCGCGCCGCAACCGTCTTATTTCTGGCTTGTCTTATGGAGTCATTGTGGTTGAGGCCGCAAGGCAGTCCGGGTCGCTGATAACCGCACGGTTTGCGCTTGAGCAAAATCGCGAGGTTTTCGCCGTTCCGGGGCATCCGCTAGATCCTCGCGCCGCTGGCCCGAATGAGCTGATCCGCAACGGCGCAACCTTGCTGCGAAACGCGGCGGACGCTCTTAACGTTTTGCGCCCATTCCTGCATCATGATTTGCCAAAGGGCTTTGCCGAAGATGACGCAAATGCCGAACGAATAGCACCGCCTATGAAACAAAGTCAGCCCGATATTACAGACCCCGATCGTGAAACCCTGCTCTCAGCCCTAAGCCTGACGCCTATCGCCGTGAACGATCTGGTACGAATCACGGGCCTAAGCCCGCGCGTTATTAATGTGATTTTGTTGGAATTAATACTCGCCGGAAAAGCGCAGAACGAGGGGCTTGCTCGCGTTGCGCTTAAAATTTACTAGAGGATTGTCAGGCGATATCCGCGAACTCGTGTTTCTTGCCGATTTGTAACCGGGCCTCTTCCGAGGCGACTTCAATGAGCGCGGCAAGAAATTTAAATCCAGACTTCGCGGCTATAACGCGCATATCGGAAAGCATTTCAGACAGATACTGCGCAGCTTGTTCAGCTTCAATAAGCTCCTGCTGATGAAAACGAACATGAACGATATCGCCGGTACTTTTAGTTTCAGCCTCTTTATTGAGATCGGCTGCAAAACGGGGCTGTTTATTGTTTAACATTAAGTTTCCCGACTGTGTGGAAGGTTGATTATTATCAGCAGTGCAAAGCAACACTTATTCTGCAATTTTGTTAATAATACCCGTCTCGGTTGCGAATACAAGCCAGCTCGCGCGCCCTTTCGCTGAAATGTGATTTTTTTGTGGACAAATTTGTGGCGTGATTAAGCGCTCTGATGCCGTTGCATCGACGAAATATGCTGTTATGCATCTTGCCGTTTAGGTTTTTGCGTAGATATTAAGGGCGCAGAGGCCGCCGCTGTTTCGCGGCTTACGGAAGAACGCATGAACATTGTCATTGTCGAGTCGGCGGCGAAGGCCAAAACCATCAATAAATATCTGGGGAGCGATTATAAGGTTATCGCCTCATATGGTCACGTCCGCGACCTGCCCGCTAAGGATGGATCGGTCGATCCGGACAAGGATTTCGCCATGCTTTGGGACGTGGAGGGATCTTCCGCCAAGGTCGTGAGTGAAATCACCAAGGCGGTGAAGGGCGCGGACAAACTCATTCTCGCGACCGACCCGGATCGCGAGGGCGAGGCCATCTCTTGGCACCTGCTGCAAATTCTAGAGGAAAAACGCGCGCTTAAGGGCGTCAAGGTCGAGCGTGTAGCGTTCAACGCCGTCACCAAGCAGGCGATCATGGAGGCGATGAAAAATGCGCGTCAGATCGACGGGCCACTGGTGGACGCCTATCTCGCACGAAGGGCGCTGGACTATCTCGTCGGCTTTAACCTCTCGCCCGTGCTGTGGCGCAAGCTACCCGGCGCCAAATCGGCCGGGCGCGTGCAATCCGTGGCGTTACGGCTGGTGTGCGACCGTGAAACCGAAATCGAGGCGTTCAAAACCGACGAATACTGGACAATCGAGGCGCTGCTAGCCACGGCGAAGAACGAGGACGTGCGCGCGCGGCTGACGGTCATCGCCGGGCAAAACCTGAAAAAGCTGGATATCAAGGACGCGGCGTCGGCAAACGCGATCAAATCCGCCATTCAGGGGCAGCGTTTTGAGATCACGTCCGTCGATAAAAAGGCGATGAAGCGCAACCCGTATGCTCCATTTACGACCTCCACCCTACAGCAGGAGGCTTCGCGCAAGCTCGGTTTTTCCGCCAAGCAGACCATGCAGGTGGCGCAGCGACTGTATGAGGGCGTGGATATCGGCGGCGAGACGACCGGCCTCATCACCTATATGCGGACGGACGGCGTGCAGATTGTGCCGGAAGCGGTCGCTGAAATCCGTAAAGTTATTGAGGGCGAATTTTCCAGACGCTACGTCGCGCCTTTCGTGCGGGAGTACAAAACCAAGGCGAAGAACGCGCAGGAAGCGCATGAGGCTGTGAGGCCTACCGATCCAGCACGCCATCCCCGCGCCATGGCGAAATATCTGCAAAAGGATCAGGCAGGACTTTACGATCTGGTGTGGAAGCGCGCGGTTGCGAGCCAGATGGCATCCGCCGAATTGGAGCAGACCGCCGCTGAATTCGATGTCAAAGGCCGCGACGGCAAAAAGTACGGTCTGCGCGCCACCGGCTCCATTGTCGTTTTCGACGGCTTTATGAAGCTTTACGAAGAGGGCCGCGACGCCGCCCAGGCGGAGGAGGATGAGGAAAGCCGCCGTCTGCCGCCGCTCAGCGCAGGCGATGTGCTGGATGAAAAAAACGTCGAGGCCAAGCAGCATTTTACCGAGCCTCCGCCGCGCTTTTCCGAAGCAACGCTGGTCAAGCGCATGGAAGAGCTAGGGATAGGCCGCCCGTCCACATACGCCTCCACGCTCGCCGTGCTGCAGGAGCGCGATTACGTCGAAATCGACAAGAAGCGGCTCATCCCCGAGGACAAAGGTCGCCTCGTCACAGCATTCCTGCAGAGCTTCTTTGCCCGCTATGTAGAGTATGATTTTACCGCCGGACTTGAGGAAAAGCTCGACCTCATCTCCGACGGCAAGCTGGCTTATAAAGATGTGCTGCGCGATTTCTGGTGCGATTTTACAGCGGCGGTCGGCGAGACCAAGGAATTGCGCGTCACGCAGGTGCTGGATGCGCTCAATGAGGTCATGGGGCCGCATATCTTCCCTGTACCGGCCGATGGCGGCGATCCGCGCAAATGCACGACATGCGGTACTGGGCAGCTTTCCCTGAAAACCGGCAGGTTCGGCGCGTTCATTGGCTGCTCGAATTATCCCGATTGCCGGTTTACCCGCCAGTTCAAGTCGAGCGGCGAGGAGGGCGGAGATCAGGTTAAAGCGGACAAAACCGTGCTTGGCGACGACCCTAAGACCGGGCTGCCGGTTCTGCTGCGCTCGGGCCGTTTTGGTCCTTACGTGCAGCTTGGCGAGGACTCGAAGGACGATAAGCCCAAGCGCTCATCGATCCCCAAGGGCTTTGAGGCTGCAACACTTGATCTCGAAAAAGCCCTAACGCTGCTCTCGCTTCCCCGCATTGTCGGATTGCATCCTGAAACCTCGATACCGATCATGGCTGGCTTTGGTAAATTCGGCCCGTTCCTAGAACACGATGGTAAATACGGCAAGCTTGAAGGTGCGGAGGATGTGCTGAACATTGGCCTCAATCGCGCAGTGAGCATTCTGGCGGACGCCAAAAAAGGCGGCGCCATCAAGCGCGGCGGCGAAGTGCTGAAGGATCTGGGCGATCACCCGAGCGAAAAGGGCAAGGTCGAGGTGCTGTCCGGCAAGTACGGTGCATATGTCAAGCATGGCAAAATCAATGCGACGTTGCCTAAAGGCGTCGAGGCGGCGGATTTGACGATGCAAGCGGCGCTCGAACTGATCGCTGCGAAGGCGGGCAAGGACGGTAAGCCGGGCAAGGGGAAAGCGAAACCGAAAGCTGCTGCGAAAGAAAAATCGCCCAACGGTAAAAACTCGCCGGTGAAAGCCGCCGCGAAATCCGACAAAAAGGTGCCCGCTAAGAAGAAAGCGCCTACGAAGGGTGCTAAGGCGAAGTCAAACCTCCCGAAAGCTGCGGAATAGCTGCGTGACCGAAACGCCGCCACCATCGCCAAAACGGCCGCGCAAACCGAAAGCAAAAGTTGTAGCGAAGGCTGAGACGTTGCGGTTCCCGTCCAAAAGCGATGTGGTGGCTTTTATAAAAAGCTCGGATGAAACCATCGGCAAGCGCGAGATTGCGCGCGCGTTTAACATCAAGGGATCTGACCGCATCGAGCTAAAGCGCCTGCTCAAGGAACTGGCCGAGGATGGACTGATCTCCAAGAGCCGCCGCTTCAAGGAGCCGGGCCGGCTGCCCGCCGTCACCGTAATCGAAATTCGCGGTCGGGACGGGCAGGGGGAATATTACGCCGCGCCCGTTTCGTGGAATGAGGCTGAGGACGGGCCACCGCCGAAAATCCTTGTTCGCGAGGGCGGCAGATCCAGCCCGTCGCCTGCTGGCGTTGGCGAGCATTGGCTGGCGCGCATCGATCCGCTGGCGGATGGCGAGGGTTATTCGCACACGGCCAAGCCTATAAAGCGCCTGCCGCGTGAGGTTATCGCCGATCTGGGCGTATTCCGTGCGCGCAAAGACGGCGGTGTTATAGAGCCGGTCAACAAGAAGCAGATGAAGGAGTGGCGCGTCGAGGCGGGCGATCTGAACGGTGCGCTTGACGGCGAACTGGTGCGGTTCGCGGTGTCGAAGCATCCGCGTTTCGGCGCGATCAAGGCGCGGATTGTCGAGCGGTTGGGCAATCCGGAGAGCGAGAAGTCGGTTAGCCTGATCGCCATCCACAACCACGGCATCCCGACCGAGTTTCCGGCGGCGCTCGCTAAGGAGTTGGAGCGCCTCGAAAGCCCCGGCCTGACGGGACGGGAGGATTTGCGGAAAATTCCGCTCATCACCATTGATCCTGCCGACGCGCGCGACCACGATGACGCGGTTTGGGCGCAAGCCGACGACGCGCCGGAGAATAAGGGCGGCTTTGTCGTCATCGTCGCCATCGCGGACGTGTCGTTTTACGTGCGGCCCGGCTCGGGATTGGACGCGGAGGCGAAAAAGCGCGGCAACTCGGTGTATTTCCCCGACCGCGTGGTGCCGATGCTGCCGGAGGAGCTGTCGAACGGCCTGTGCTCGCTGGTCGAGGAAGACCGCCCGGTGCTCGCGGTACGCATGGTTTTCGGCAAGGACGGGCGCAAGCTAAGCCACACATTCATGCGCGCGACGATGCGATCCGCCGCCAAACTGAGCTACCAACAGGCGCAAGCCGCGATTGACGGCGAGCCGGATGCGAAAACTATGCCGCTGTTGGAGTCAGTTTTAAAGCCGCTCTGGGCCGCCTATGAGGCGGTGAAAACGGCGCGCGACAAGCGTTCGCCGCTCGACCTCGATTTGCCCGAACGCAAAATCCTGCTGGACGAGCAGGGCCAAGTTCGAGATATCGTCATCCCGCCACGCCTCGACGCCCACCGGCTCATCGAGGAGTTCATGATCCAGGCCAACGTCGCCGCCGCCGAGACGTTGGAGGAGAAAAAATCCCCGCTACTCTATCGCGCACACGATGCGCCGTCCGACGAAAAAATCAATGCGCTGCGTGAATTTCTCGAAACGCTGAACATCACGCTCGCGCCGGGCAATCTGCGGCCCATGCAGTTCAACCGCATTCTGGCGCGGGCGAAAGACACGGAGTTTTCCGATCTGGTGAACGAGGTGGTGCTGCGTAGCCAGGCGCAAGCGGAGTATTCAAGCCGCAACGTCGGGCATTTCGGGCTGAACTTGCGCCGCTATGCGCATTTCACCTCGCCCATCCGCCGCTACGCCGATTTGATCGTGCATCGCGCGCTGGTGAAATCGCTCGGCTTCGGGCCGGGTGGTCTTAGCGATCAGGACGCCGTTGAGATCGACAAAACCGCCGAGCACATCTCCCAGGCGGAGCGCCGCGCCATGGCCGCCGAACGCGAAACGGTAGACCGGCTAGTCGCCTTCCATCTCGCGGGCCATATCGGCGCGACGTTCACCGGGCGCATCTCTGGCGTGAACAAGGTCGGCCTGTTTGTGCGGCTCGATGAAACGGGCGCGGACGGCTTCATCCCCGCCGCAACGCTTGGCCGCGATTACTATAAATACTCCGAGCGCGACCGCGCTCTCATCGGTGAGCGCTCAGGCGAAACTCACCGGCTGGGAGATAATGTCAGCGTGCGCCTCGCCGATGCGTTGCCAGCGGCAGGCGCGCTGCGGTTTGAACTGCTGACCGATGGCAAACCCGGCGCGCTACGCGGCAAGGGCCGTCCGCGCACTGACCGCATCGGTAAAAATCAGGACATGAAGCGCAGCAAAAAACGGCGCGGCTGATCGGCGGCTTGTTATGGCGTCCCGTTGCCATTATTTCAGCTTCAACGAGGTAGAAAGTGACATCTATGACTGTAATCATCGAGACGCAAACAGACGCGATTGGCGATAAGCAGGCTCTATCAAAGAGATCGGTCATGACGGCGATGTGGCGCGGCGCGCGCGGCCGTTGTCCGAATTGCGGGGAAGGTCAAATTTTCCGCGCTTATATCAAGGTTGCTGACACCTGCAATGTTTGCGGCGAGGAGCTGCATCACCATCAGGCGGACGACGCGCCGCCCTATTTCACCATTTTCATCGCTGGCCATTTCGTCGTGCCGTTGATGCTGGCGGTCGAGACCACGTTTGCGCCCGCACTGTGGGTACACCTTGCGGTTTTTATCCCGTTTACAACGGCGCTGTGTATGGCGCTGCTTCCGGTCTGCAAGGGCGCTGTGGTCGGTCTACAGTGGGCTTTGTACATGCATGGCTTTGATCCCAATAGCGAGGAGGCCGCAGCCGATAAGCTGGGCAAGGCTAAAACTGCTGGCTTTTAGACCCGGTTCGCTTGCGCCGCGCATCCACCCTTGACACTGGCGCGGGAGCGAGTAACTTCCGTTCAACAAGATCGCCTTTTCAGGACATTCGTTATGGCTAAAGCAGTAACTTCAAAAATTAAACTTCTCAGCACCGCCGGTACAGGCTTCTTTTACGTCACGAAAAAGAATGCGCGCACCATGACCGAAAAAATGGTGATGAAAAAATACGATCCCGTTGTGCGCAAGCATGTGGAGTTCAAGGAAAGCAAGATAAAGTAATCTTGCGTCAGACAATCATATTCAGATCGGCTTCTGACTACCCTGCATAAATTAGGTCAGCCCCGCCAGCACTCGGTAGCGGGGTAAATCCGATTGAGCTGGGGGGCTGACCATCAAGTCATCGATCAAAGAGGGCGTTGATCGAACGACTTGTGCCGGCTTGCGTGGCATTGCAAGAGGAGGCCACTCATGCCAATACAAAACCGGCCTTCCTGCGGCGCCAGGAGATGCGGCGGACCTGAGCGTACCGCAAGTCTTTAAGACATTATGCGAGAACTTTGGATTTGCAATGGCCCTTGCAAATCTGACATTCAAAAAAGTTCCAGCGCTTGTCTAATGTCGTAACATTAAATTGGGTTGTGGTACTTTCCATGACAGTAAACCCGAGATCAGGCCGGAAAACAAACTTACGGCAAGATTAAGGTAAATAAATTCCGTAGTTTAGTATATGCAAACGTGTCGTAATGCCGCAGGCGAGTTATCCTCAAGTTTTTAGTATTATTTGACTGATACTGGGCGAGACGTGCTTGGAGGATATTACACAGCCCCGGCAAAATGCCGAACAGTGTCCAAAAACATCGAGACCGAAATCGGTTTTGAGATATAAGCCTCGCAGCCTCCCTCACGTATGCGCTCTTCGTCGCCCTTCATCGCGAATGCCGTCACTGCAATCACCGGGATGGCTTTCGTGGCGTTATCTTCCTTGAGCCATTTGATGACGTCGAGCCCGGAAACTTCGGGCAACTGAATATCCATCAAAATCAGGTCGGGCTTGTGTTTGCGGGCGAGCGTGATGGCCTCGACGCCGCTGCGTGTTTGAAGGGTGTCATAACCGTGCGCTTCGAGCAGGTCATGAAACAGCTTCATGTTCAATTCGTTGTCTTCGACAATGAGAACGGTCTTGGCCATGGATTCTCGACGCAGCACGCGGATTGGGCGGCTCATAAAACTGATGTTGTTATATTTCATAACGCCTTACACAGGGAGTTGTCGATGGGGCACGCTTGCAAATGTGAATCCTGGCGAACCAGCATGAGACACATTAACGCCTGATGCCTAAACAACCTGTTACTGTGTAGCTGTAAATTGCGCGCGCCAAGCCACTGCGCAGGCTATTTTAGCTCGGCGTTTACTGGACCAGAAAGTTTTGCCCGCCGCCCAGACCATGTCCCCGCAAAATACAGTACCGCCGCTTCCGCACCACCGCCTGCATTTGTTAAAACCGACTGGTCAACAGTTTTGCGATGGCGGGCGCGTTGTTTTTGGGTTCGATTAGCGCTCTGATTACGATATTTGGAGTTGCGATGATGAGCGCTAAGCACTGCGCGAACGCGGCCTGAGTCACAACAGCGTCGCTTAGACAGCAAAAATTTCTTGAGTGAGATTTGGCAAGCTTTAAATATGGCGTCACGCACACGCAGCGTTGCAAAAAACGGTCTAATCTAAAAACATAATTAACACTCGGCAATCGCTTTGGCACGCCAAGTCTGTACGACTGCACTCCTACTGTCGAAAACTTTACTCGGCAAGAGGGCGGTGCGCCCGAAACAAGCTTGAAAGCTGTGGGCGTGTCGCTAAAGCCTGTCTACACATTCCGAGCACTATCGTTGGAGACTTCATGCCGATCAGGTTATGCACTGCACTCTTTATCATTTGTATGTTTCAAGCGTTTCCCGTCCGCGCGGTGTCCCCTGCACATCCATTAGACCCGCTAACATGGGATGAGCACTGGGCAGTCCTCAAGGTTCTGGCTGACGCTGGAAAAATTACTGCGGACACCCGTTTTGCGCGGCTTGCCTTGAAAACGCCCGACAAGCTTCTGGTCTGGGAAGGCAAATCGTCCGCAGATACAGGCCGCGCCGCCGAGGTCGTCATCAAGGAGGGGAGCAAGACATTCGAGGCGAGCATAGACCTCACGGCCAGTCGCGTCGTTTCGTGGACGGAAATTCCGGGCGTTCAGGCGCCGTGGCTTAGTGAAGAGTACAATAACGAGGTGTTATTCGACGTTCAGGCCAGCGAGGAGTTTCAGAACGCCCTCAAAAAACGCGGCGTAAAATTCCCTGAATTCGTTCAATGCAACGTCAACCCGCGCGGCGGCTTGGCCGAGCCGGAATACGCAGGCCGGCGCATCGGCATTATCGCCTGTCAGGAGCAGGGGCAAGGGCGCAATTTAACCCCTCGCGAGATCGACGGCCTCAACATCATAGTCGACGTGAACACGCGCGAAATTCTGGAAATCATCGATGAGGGCGGCTCGGCGGCACCCGTCCAACCCGCCGAGTACGATCTCAAATCGCAGACCGGCCTAAGGCGCTTTCCCGCGCCAATTGCGATCCACCAGCCATCGGGCGCGGGCTTCAAGCTGGAGCAAGGTGTTGTCGAGTGGGATCGCTGGCGTTTTCATGTGCGACCGGATCAGCGCACGGGCCTCGTGCTATCGACGGTGACGTGGAACGACGGCGGCAAGCCCCGGCCCATTCTCTATGAGGGCCATTTATCCGAGATTTTTGTGCCCTATATGGATCCGGGTAAAACCTGGGCCTCGCGTGTCCATCTGGACGTTGGCGAGAACTCCGCTGGAGGTTTGGCCGGCACATTAGAGACCGGCGTGCACTGTCCCGCAAATGCGACTTACATCGACGCGATTGTGGTTGAAGACGATGGGCGGCCGAAGGACAAGCCCCGCGTCGCGTGCATTTTTGAGAAGTTTGCAGGTGATGTTACATGGGCGCACGCGAATGAGGGGCGGCAGAAGCGCTCCCTCGTTGTGCGCATGAGCGCGTTGGCAGGAAACTACGATTACCTGATCGACTGGGTGTTTCAGACGGATGGCGAAATTCGGGTCAATGTCGGCGCAACCGGTATCGTCGGAGTGAAAACCTCGCCGCAGAAAAACGCGGCCAGCGTCGAGGGCGGCAAGCCGCAGCCCGAGCTTTACGGACGTTTCGTCGCCGATCACCTCATTGGCGTCAATCACAGCCACTATTTCAACTTCCGCTTCGATTTCGATGTGGATGGCCCGGCGAACAGCTTCAGCCTAGACCGTATGAGGCAGACCGCTATTCCCAAGAGCAGCCCGAGGCGAAGCGTCTGGGTCAGTGAGGCGCAAATCGCGGCGCGTGAGGCAGATGTGACGGCGCATCAGGGGCATGGTGGACACGCCATGTGGCGCTTTCTCAGTTCGGCGAAACAAAACGCGCAAGGCTATGCGACGAGCTACCAGATTATGGGAGTTCATAGCACGCAGAGCATGATGGATAAGGACGACGTCGCGCTTCAGCGCGCGGGCTTCATCAACCATGACTTATGGGTGACGCCGCGCGATCCGGACGAGCTTTATGCGGCTGGCAAGTATACGACACAGAGCGGGCCGGGGCAGGGGCTTCAAAAGTGGACGGCGAAAAATCGGGACATCAAAGGCCGGGATATTGTCGCGTGGTACACCATCGGCATGCACCATGTCGTGCGTGCGGAGGATTGGCCCGTCATGCCGACGCTCACTCACGGCGTATCGCTGCGCCCGTTCGACTTTTTTGACCGCAACCCCGCACTTGACACCAGCCCAGAGCCTTAAGAAGCAAGCAAATCCAGGCTTCCTGCCTTTAACGGCATGGATAGCCACGGCGGCAAAACCCCATTGCGATGACGATGCGCGTCCCGTTGTTACACGGGGTTGTAGTGGAACTCCGAACCGCAAGGTGAGTTTGGATTACCCCGTAAGAGCGTGATCCTTGCGTTAGTTCCGGCTCAGAAGCGTTTTGGCGACTTTTGACAAGCCGATCATAAAGTTCAGCCTTGGCTTCATAAAGTTTTCTTCCAGCCGGATCGTTTCGCCAAATATCATCGTCTGGTCAAAACGCCCGCGATCGTTAGGCCATGCCAGGCCACCATCCGCAGAAGGCGCGCTGGTGCGGGCGAAATTAAACCAATAGTCGCTGATGGTTTGCGAAAATCTGCGGTCTGCGTCGGTAAAAATCGCACTTGTGCCTGATAAACATCGCCCGTGTTCATTACACAGAGAATTTCGCCGCCATGCGACACACCGCTGGGGAATTTGGGGCGAAGCTTCACGGCTGTGTAATCGAAATAATATCGCCATGTTGGGGCCAGCTTGGAATGGCGGTCGGCGATCCAACGCACCGGCATGGTAAAGACCAGATCGCGCGTCACCTGCCGCGCCCGTTCGTCCTCGTCTCTCACGTTCCGGTACAGCGATTTCACCAATAGATTTGCCCCACCTATCTTCTTGAGCAACTCAGCGGGTTTGACCCCGAAAGCCAAAGCCACGCTGGAATCGTCGCTGGTGTTGCCGAGGATGAGCGGCAGCGGCGCCTCCTCGCCATCCGCGAAGACAGCCTCAATAGGGCGCGGCAGAGCAATGTCTCCGCTAATCGGCACAGGCGATGTAGATAATCCTTTGCCCTTAAGCGCTCCGAATTTCTGCGCCGGAACCGCGCGCAACGCCTCCATCGTGGCGCGTTTGCCCGTTAGCCCGAGCGCGTCCGATATCCGCATACCCATCTGCACGGCTTTCGGCCGCGCCATTTCAGGTATTAGATATGAGCTTTGAACGATGCCCTTATGAAATAGCCCGCGCGCGAGCGGCGAGGCAAATAGCGTGAGCACGCTCTTGCCTCCCGCCGACTCGCCGAAAATGGTGACATTGTCCGGATCGCCGCCAAATTGCGCGATGTTCTCCTTCACCCATTTCAGCGCGGAGATCTGGTCGAGCAGGCCAAAATTCGCGGGGCCTCCGGGCCGCTCCTTTTCCAGCGCCGGATGCGCGAAAAAACCGAGCTGCCCGAGGCGGTAGTTGAACGACACCACAACCGCGCCCTTGCTGGCGAGCGGCCCGCCATCGGTGATGTCCAAGCCGCTTGTGCCGATGACAAACGCGCCGCCGTAAATCCACACCATCACCGGAAGCTTGGTGCCGGGTTGCGGCTTCGGCGTCCAGACATTGAGGTAAAGGCAATCCTCGCTGAGCGGGCCGGGGTCGCCGAGGCTAACGTCGCTAGGGGCGTAAGGCGCTTGAATGCACGCATTGCCGTATTTGTCCGCCCTGCGCACGCCTTGCCATTCGGCAGGCGCTTCAGGCTCCCGCCAGCGCAAACGCCCAACCGGCGGCGCGGCGAAGGGAATGCCTTTAAACGCGGTGACGCCTCGTTTTTCACTTCCCTCAACGCTTCCGGATACTGTTCTGACCGGCGCAGCGGATGCGGAGTTCGCAGAAATGCAAAAAATCAAGGATAGGAAATAAACCCAACGCACTATCATCGTCAACTCCGCCTCACGATTACTGCTTTGAAGAGAATAGCTGTTCTGAGACGCTATCAACTCCACCTGCGATTCGACCACATCCATTGCTCGGGGTGCTCACGGATCCACACCTCGAACTGGGCTTGCATGGCGGCAGTGACGGCGCGGATGTCGGCGTCCGGGTCTTCCGTCCACGGCACCTGCAGCTCCTGCATGGCGATACGGAAATGCGAGCCTTTGCCGACGCGGATGCAGCGCCCGATCCACAACCGCGCGCCGAGACGCCGCGCCAGCATCGCCGGAATAGAGGTGGTTTTCGACATTTTGCCGAAAAACGGCGCTTCGACCCCTTTTTTGTCCTGCAGATCGGCCAGAAAGCCCAGCCGCCCGCCCTGGCGCACATAAGCGCCAATCATGCGCGCGGTGTCGTGCCCGGCCATCACGCCCGACACCTTTCCGCGCGCGAACAGTCCGCCGGGATAAAGCTCGGTGCGTTTCGAGCGGAGATAAAGATCGACATACGGGTTTTCGACCAGCCGGTAGACGGCGGCGGGCTTGGCGCCCATCAAAGTGAGCGGCCACATCGCCAGCTCCCAGTTGCCCATGTGCATGGACGCGCAAATGGCCGAACCCATTTTGCCTTTATAGGTCTCCACCAGCTTCGGGCTTTCAAAGACAATGCGCTCCGGCTGTTTCAAAATCCGGTCGAGCAGCATCGTCTCCGCCATGACGCGCCCGAGATTGCCCCACATGGCGAGCGCGATCGCCTCGCGCTGTGCGGGCGTTTTTTCCGGATAGGCAATGGCGAGATTGGCGAGCGCCCGGTCATGACGCCGTCCGCGCGAGGCGATTGTGCGCCACATCCACGCTGAAAAGCCAGTCGCGGTGTCGAGTGGCATTAGCCGCACCAGCGCGATGATCGCGCGCAGCAATCCGTATTCGAATATATAGCGGATATTGAGAAGCGGTGACATGGGGCGCGGGTTTGGGGACTTAGAGGACTGCAAGAACTGCGGCGCAAGCATTAACCGCCATTGCGCAACGCGGCAAGATTTTATGCTCACGGATGGAAGTCAGCGTCAAACGCCGCCCATGCCGCGCCGCATCATGACCTGGCGCAGACGAGGTGAGGCGGAAAGGGCTGATAACCCTATTGCGCGTCCGGCGTCGAAGGGCAGGAAGCCAGCAATAAGAGTGCGATTGAGGAGATCGGCGGCAAGTGTGCGGCTGAGAACGTCGCCCCGGCGTTTTGCGTTATAGGCGGCAAGCGTTTGCGCTCCGCCGATGTCGTGGTCTGCAGCGAATGCCTCGCCCACGCATTCGGCGAGAATGGCGGCGTCGCGAAATCCGAGGTTCAAGCCTTGTGCGCCAATGGGCGGCACGACATGCGCGGCCTCGCCCGCAAGCGCGATGCGATTTTTTGCATAGGATGA
Source organism: Hyphomicrobiales bacterium (assembly GCA_034440495.1). Classification (GTDB taxonomy): domain Bacteria; phylum Pseudomonadota; class Alphaproteobacteria; order Rhizobiales; family Rhodomicrobiaceae; genus JAWXCE01. Next base: position 27,318 of record JAWXCE010000055.1, read on the forward strand.
GACGGCAAGGCCAATGAGCGGGAACGCGGCGCGCGGTTTAACCGAGACGACCGCACCGGTGAAGCTTCCCAGCTCTTTCTGAACGGCGGCGGCGAAGTCTGGCTCGGAAAGGGACATGAGCCGTGCAGCTTCGTCCGGCCGCTCGACCCAGACTAGGCTCGACCAGCGGCCCGGTAGAGGCACTGTCGTCATTGGCCCGCCCGCCCGGTGCAATTCTACGCAGGCGCCGTTATGTGCGGCGGTATGCTCGAAGCTGCACGCAATGGCGGTGTGCCCGTAGTTCCAGCGCCGCGCCGCAATGCCCGCCGCCGCGCGGCAAAGAGAATTTCGCCCGTCCGCTCCTACAACGAGCGCCGTGTGAATGTCTTGACCGTTTTGCAATCTTAGCGCCACGCCGCTCGCAACAGGATGAACGTCAGTGACAGCCACGTCAATAAAGCCGCCGTCGTAATCTGAAAGTTTTTGCATGAGAGCCGCGACGAGCGTCTGGTTCGGCACATTGTAACCGAACGCTTCCAATCCGGCCTCGGAGGCGTGAAACGTGATGTCGGGCGCGCGCAGCAGCCTGCCTGTCTGGTCAATGAGGGTGAGGCTTTTGAGCGGCGCGGCATGCGCCTCACACTGCCCCCAAACGCCAAGCTCTCGCAACAACAACACTGACGGGCCAATCAGAGCGGTCGTGCGTGTATCCCCGCGCGTGGATGATTGCAGTGAGCTCGGCCCAGCAATTGCCACCGTCATGCCGCATTTCAGAAGCGCGAGACCGCAGGCGAGACCTGCAGGCCCGGCGCCGGCAACGACGGCGTTAAGACTGACCCGGCTATTTTTTGAATTCAGTTGCATGCGTGAACTAAAATCGTCCCAATGGTGAAAACCCGCCCTCAGCCGCAAACCGGCCTGTAAACCTAAAGGAGCCGACACAGCATGTCGAAGGCCAAAAAGCCGGAGGTTGCCTCATATTTCCATCATGATACGAACTCTGTCAGCCATATGGTTTTCGACCGCTCATCGCGCGCCGCCGCAATCATCGATCCGGTGCTAGATTTTGACGCCCACTCCGGCAAGATATCAACGCACAGTGTGGATCGCATGGTGACGCTCTCCAAGGCGGAAGGTTTGAACCTGAAATGGATTTTAGAGACCCACATTCACACGGATCGCCTTACAGCCGCTCCTTACGTCAAGATGCGGCTTGGAGGCCAAATCGCCGCAGGCGTCGGCGTTGTGGACATGCAGCGGATGTGGAACACGACGTTTAACTTCACGGGCGACGCGCAGGCTGGGCCGGACGTGTTCGACCATCTTTTCGAAGATGGTGAGGTTTTCGCCATAGGCGCGCTGGAGGGCGTCGTCATGGCGACACCCGGGCACACAAGCGCCGATGTCACCTATGTGATAGGCGATGCGGCGTTCATCGGCGACACTCTGTTTATGCCGGATTACGGCACAGCCCGCGCGGATTTCCCCGGCGGCGGCGCGCGTGAGCTTTACCGCTCCATCCAGACATTGCTCGCTTTGCCGGACGAGACCCGGCTTTTCCTTTGCCACGATTATCTCGCTAAAGGCCGCGCTCAACACCGATGGGAAACAACAGTACATGACCAGCGTCGCAACGTGATGATTGTCGAGAAAAATGAGGAAGATTTTATAGCATTACGAGTGGAGCGCGACAAAACCCTGGGTTTTCCCGCATTGTTTTACCCGTCGCTGCAAATTAACCTGCGCGCTGGGCTCGCTCCAGCCCCCGAAGACAACGGTGTTTGCTATTTAAAACTACCATTAAGTTGAGTCTGCCTTTTTGTTTCGTCTACGGCACAAGCATTTTTGTGCGGTTTTATCCCTCGGTTGCGCTTTGAATCGCGTCACAAACTTCATAAAACCGGACAAGACCGCACTCTTCGTTGCAATGCAGTCACAGATGGAGGGAGATTGAGCAATAAAGGCGTAGTTTGAGTTTACGCCTTAAACGCCATGGGATATCAAGATCAGGCAAGTCTGGTGAGCCGGGATGGGGTGTTCCGCGTTTAGGCTCTTTGGCTCTTGTAGCTAAGTAGTAGCTCAATGCGGAAGCTAGGGCTTGCTGGCTCTCAGAAAAAGCGGGGTGCGCCTCGCTCTTGTAAATGACTTTAGCAATTCTTGCACTTGCTATGTCCGGGTTGTCCGGGCGGCTTTGGAGATTAATTATGATTGGGGGACTTATGAAAACGACGTCTCGTTTTGCATTAGCCGCCGCGGCCGGTTTGTTTGTAGGCGGTATCGCCTTCACACCTGCTAACGCAGCTGACCTGGGCGGCGATTGCTGCGCCGACCTCGAAGAGCGTGTTGCCGAACTCGAAGCCACCACGGCTCGTAAAGGCAACCGTAAAGTATCGCTGGAAATTTCCGGCCAAGTAAACCGCGCCTTGCTGGCGTGGGATGACGGTCAAGACAGCGATGCTTACATCGTTGACACCGCTAACTCTTCAACGCGCGTTCGCTTTAAAGGCGAAGCAAAAATGAAACCAGGCTGGAAAGCTGGCTTCCTGATCGAAGTTGAATTCACAGACGCAGACAGCGACGCAGTCAACCAGATTGATGATGAAGGCGTTGGCCGCGGCGAATCGTTCCTGAACACACGCCACGCTAACTGGTTCATCGAAAGCGAAAAGCTTGGCCGTATTACTCTCGGTCAAACATCTGGCGCAACCGACGACCTTACGCTCATCAACCTTGGCGGCTCGATAGATGATCCTGCGTCAAACTATGCTGGTGGCTTCTTCGTCACCGATCGCTCTGGCCGTTCAAACAACCTAAACTGGGTTGAGCTTGCTGATGGTCTTGACTCCGCACGCGGCGACTTCGTTCGTTACGACAGCCCATCCATCTACGGCTTCATCCTCTCGACAGCTTGGGGCGAAAACGACGTATACGACATCGCTCTGCGCTTCAAGAAAGAATGGAACTCGATCCGTATTGCTGCGGGCGTTGGTTTCTACTCCGAGCAGGAAGGTTCTGTTGACGCTTTCGTAGCTCGCGAAGAACTCAAAGGTTCGTTGTCGGTCATGCACGTTCCAACTGGCTTGTACGCAACGTTTGCTGCTGGCGAGATCGAGTACGATAACCGCGATGCTGACGAAGCTCAGTTCTATTACCTGCAACTCGGTATCGACAAGAAGTTCTTCTCCTACGGCGCAACAACCATTTATGGTCTGTATGGCTACTACGAAGACTTCAGCAATGCTCGCACGTTTGACTTTGACGGTGTGAACCAAATTCTGGTTGGTTCAGAAGTCGATCGCTTCGGCTTCGGCGTTACACAGAAATTTGACTCTGCTGCTCTCGAACTCTACGGCGTGTTTAACTACTACGAAGCTGATCTCGAAGGTTCTATTTCGAACGTAGAATCTGAAGAGTGGATGGGTGTAGCACTTGGCGCTCGCATCAAGTTCTAATCAGACCCTCAATATTGAATGAAAGGCCGCTTTCGAGCGGCCTTTTTTTTGTGATCGGTTAGTTAGATTTGCAAAAGAAAAAAGCCGCCCGTAGAGGCGGCTTTTACAGTTGATACCGGACTTCAGTGCAGAACGTCCCCGAATAGGGTGCGCGCAACTTCCTTATGGCGCGAGCGGCAGCTTGCGAACCTTCGGCACGGAGCCTGAGGATTTCGCTGCGGCAACCGGAGCCGCAGGTTTTGGACGCTTGGCAGTTTTCACTCCGCCACCGCCCGGCTTTTCAATCAACCCTCTTTCGGCCTTCGCTACTGGAACGGCTTGCGGTTTCGTGTCGTCGTCCTCATCGCCATCGCCATCGCCATCGCC
>JAWXCE010000056.1:0-66043 GCA_034440495.1 Hyphomicrobiales bacterium
AGCTTGGCAAAAGGCTTCTTCAGGACTTCGCGCCGCCGTGCAACGGGTTCGCGATATGCCGAACGCTTGGCAGGTGCTTACGCCCGGAGTTCGCCGCCGTCTTTTGACGTCATTTCCCTACGGCGTCATCTACAGCGTGGACGCAAAAACCGTAACGGTTATCTCGGTCGCGCATCTGCACCGCGAGCCGGGGACATTGGCGCGACCGCCTCAAACTGCCATAAGCAGTTAACTCCGCCGCTCGTGGAAGAAGTCGTAGATCGCCTGCGCCATCGCAGCGCTGACGCCCTCGACCGCCTGCAAATCCGCCACCCCCGCCCGCGCGACGGACTTAGCCGAACCGAAATGCTTCAACAGCGCCCGCTTGCGCATCGCGCCGATGCCCTTGATCTCGTCCAGCGGGTTGACGCCAATGGCCTTCGAGCGCTTTGCCCGGTGCGCGCCAATCACGAACCGGTGCGCCTCATCGCGCAGCCGCTGCACGAAATAGAGCACCGGGTCGCGCGGCTCCAGCATGAACGAGGCCCGCCCGGCCATGAAGAAATGCTCACGCCCCGCGTTGCGCTCCGGCCCCTTGGCGATCCCGGCGAGCGTCAAGCCCGTTACCCCTAGCGCGTCCAGCACGCCTTGGGCGGCGGAAAGTTGCCCGGCGCCGCCGTCGATCAGCACCAGATCGGGCCACGCTGCGAAGCCCTCGCTCGCGCTGTTCTCAATGCCGCGGCTATCATCGACTAGCCCTCCCAAGTCATCATCCCCGGACTTGATCCGGGGATCTAGCATGGCGGGCGCGGGCAAACTGGATTGCCGGGTCAAGCCCGGCAATAATAAGGGTGGCGCGAGTTCCCCTTCATTGCAAGCGGCGCGAAGCAATACATTCGGCTCTTGCGGGTCTTGGATTATTCCTTCGTTTTGCTCCTCACATTGACGGGTTTTATCCGCGCACTCCTTTACCAGACGCGAGAAGCGGCGCGTCAGAACCTCGCGCATCATGCCGAAATCGTCTCCCGGCGTAAGCGTTTCGGATTTGATGTTGAACTTGCGATACTGGCTTTTCATCAGCCCCTCAGGCCCCGCGACGATCATCGCGCCCACCGCGTTCGCGCCCATGATGTGGCTGTTGTCATAGACCTCGATACGGCGCGGCGTACGCGGCAATCCGAAGGCGGCGGCGACGCCATCCATAAGCTTGGCATGGCTCGACGCCTCAGCAAGCTTGCGGCCCAGCGCCTCGCGCGCGTTGGTCAGCGCGTGCTCGACGATGGCGCGCTTTTCCCCTCGCAAGGGCACGGCGACATCCACCTTTCGCCCGGCTTTGATGCACAGCGCCTCGGTCAGCAGGGCGCGCTCGGCGAAATCGTGGCTGAGCAGCACGCAGCGCGGCACTGGCCGGTCGTCATAAAATTGCGCGATGAACGGCTCCAGCACCTCCTCCACGGGCAGGCTACGGTCGGCTTTGGGGTAGTAAGCGTGATTGCCCCAGTTCTGGCCGTTGCGGAAGAAAAACACCTGAATGCACGTCTGACCGCCGTCCTGATATGCGGCGAACAAATCCGCCTCGTCGATGCCATGCGGATTGATGCCTTGCGTTGCTTGAACATGCGCCAGCGCCCACAGTCGGTTGCGATAAATGGCGGCGCGCTCGAATTCCAGCGCCTCGCTGGCCTCCGCCATCAGCGCGTTGAGCTTTTGTTGGACAGCGTCGGTTTTGCCTTGCAGGAAGCGCACCGCTTCGTCCACCAGCTTGTTATATTCCTCCGGTTCAATTTCGCCGGTACAGGGCGCGGAACAGCGCTTGATCTGGTGCAGCAGGCAGGGGCGCGTTCGGCTTTCGTAATAATGATCGGAGCATGAGCGTAATAGAAACGCGCGCTGCATCATGTTAAGCGTGCGGTTGACCGCGCCCGCGCTCGCGAACGGGCCGAAGTAATCGCCTTTCATGGTGCGCGCGCCGCGATGCTTCATAAGTTGCGGCGTGGCGTGCTCGCGTGAGATGACTATGTACGGGAACGATTTGTCGTCCCGCATCAGCACGTTATAAGGCGGCTTATAGCGCTTGATAAAGTTGGCTTCGAGGAGAAGCGCCTCGGACTCGGTCGGCGTGGAGACGAACTCCATCGCGGTGGTGAGCGCGATCATGCGCGCAATACGGTTGGAATGGCCCGTGCCACGCGCGTAGCTCGATACCCGCGCCTTGAGGTTGCGCGCCTTGCCGACGTAAATCACGTCGCCGCGCGCATCGATCATCCGGTACACGCCCGCACCCGTCCCGAGATGCTTGAGGTAGCCCGCGATGACCTGCGGCCCGGTCTGCGTTTCGTCGGGCGTAGCATCAACCTTATCTGTCGTCTCAATGTCTGGCATAAGCTAGTTATGAGCGAAGAGCGCGCGGTTTCCAAGCGTCGCGCAACCTTTGATAAATTGGGGATTCGAACCTGTTATGTAAAATTTTTGACATACAGAGCCGTCATGTAGGGCTATCTGTAATGACATTCCAACAAACCTGGGGGGCTATAATCGGGATGAAAGTCATGTGGCGAATAGCGGTTATCTTTTCCATGATGTATACAAACGCCGTTGTGGCGCAAGGCGAGTATCCTATCCCGGACACCGGATCCGAAGCGCCAAGCCCTTCAGTTGCAGAGCCGTTAAAGTTTGAATGCGGCGCTGACCTGTACTCGTTGGCGGCCGGGCAGGATTTAAGCCACGTGACCCTTCTAGGTGCAGGCGGAGAGCCAATCGCCGCACTCTCCGGGCCACTTAGCGGACCCTATTCAGGAGGCGGGTGGGAGTTGCAGTTGGAGACCGGCGTTATCATTCTAAGCAGTCCGGACGGAGAGCGCCGCGACTGTATTGAAAAGTAAGTGAGCAAAACTTTGCAGTTTTTCCCGTGTTGATCCTATCATAACGATCGCCGCTGAAGCGGCGGTCGTTATGATAGGAGCTTGCGGCTCCATCATACGGAAACGATTGATCGTCAAAATCATTTTGCCTTATACAAAGCGAAGTTGAGTTTCGTCGTTTGATTTATAGAACACCACATCCCATATCCCGGTATCAAGAAAGAGTGCCTCGCCATGGTTTCCGTCACATTCATCGAACATAGCGGTAAAACGCACACTGTTGCGGCCGATCTGGGCCATACGCTGATGGAAACTGCGATCAAGCATGACGTTCCCGGCATCATTGCGGAATGCGGCGGCGCCTGTTCATGCGCGACCTGTCACGTTTATGTGGATGAAGCCTGGCGCGAGGCGACCGGCGCGCCGAACGAGATGGAGGAGGACATGCTCGATTTCGCGTTCGACGTTCGCCCAGGAAGCCGCCTGAGCTGCCAAATCCGCATCGCTGATAAACTTGAAGGTCTGGTCGTGCGTATCCCTGAACATCAAAACTGAAGCCACTGCATTGAATGTATCCAGTGCAAATGGCGATTATTGATCCTTTCCAAAAGGACGCTGGCCAAAAGGAAGCTGGAATGACGGATGAAACAGTGCGCACCGATGCGCTCATTATTGGCGCTGGCCCGGTTGGCCTGTTTGCTGTGTTCGAGCTAGGCCTGCTCGACATCAAATCACATCTCATCGATATTCTTGATCGGCCGGGTGGGCAATGCGCCGAACTTTATCCCGAGAAACCCATCTACGATATTCCCGCGTTGCCGATCGTCACCGGCCAGGAACTGACTGACCGGCTGATGGATCAGATCAAGCCGTTTGGCGCGGGCTTCACCTTTAACGAGCGCGTCGAAACGATCCGGAAGCTCGAAGACGGCAGTTTTTACGTCGAAACCGATCAGGGCAGCGCGTTCGAAGCCAAGATTATCGTGGTCGCGGCAGGCGGCGGTTCCTTCACCCCCAAGCGCCCGCCTTTGCCGGGCATCGAGGGTTACGAGGGCAAGTCGGTGTTTTACGCCGTGCGTAAAATGGAAGAGTTTCGTGGCCGTGATATCGTTATCGCCGGCGGTGGCGACTCGGCGCTCGACTGGACGGTGAATTTGGCCCCTATCGCAAAATCCCTGACGCTCATTCACCGCCGCAACGACTTCCGCGCCGCGCCCGACACGGTGAAAAAGATGCGCGCGCTTGTGGAGGCAGGGCAGATGAATTTGGTTATCGGCCAGATATCCGCGTTAAACGGCGCGGATGGCGTATTGAGCGGCGTGACAGTCAAAGGCCCAGTGGATGGCAAGGATGCGGTGTTCGATTTGCCAGCCGACCGCCTGCTGGCGTTTTTCGGCCTTACCATGAAGCTCGGCCCGGTCGCGAATTGGGGCCTTAATTTGAATGAAAATCTGATTGGCGTCGATACCGAGAAGTTTGAAACGTCAGAGCCAGGCATTTTCGCCATTGGCGATATCAACACGTATCCGGGTAAGCTGAAACTAATCCTGTCCGGTTTCCACGAAGCCGCGCTGATGTCGCAACGAGCACTAAAAATCGTTTATCCGGGCAAGAAAGTGGCGTTTCAATACACCACATCATCCTCCAGCCTTCAGAAGAAACTCGGCGTTGCGCCAACGCCGGCTGAGTAGGGTTACCCGAGCTGCGTCGCCACACACCACCATTGCTGTCTGTCGCGGCGCAAGGTAGCTGCGGCTTCCTCAGCCTGGGCATTGGTTTCAAATAATGCGAAGCAGGTCGGCCCGCTCCCGGACAGACGCGCCAGCCAGCAGCCGGTCATCGACGAAAGCGCAGACAGCACGTCATCGATCTCTGGCGCCAATCGGCGCGCGGGAGGTTCCAGGTCGTTACAGCTTTGCATCAGGCACGACGCCCAGTCGCCCGCCGATAACCGGCGTTCGACCCCATTTGCGGCGTCACTGGCGCATTCCTCATTCCCTTTAAGTGGTTCAGCGGCGAGCGCTTGAAAAACATCCCGCGTTGAAAGCTTCACACCGGGGTTGACCAAAAGCGCGGCGAATGATGGCATTTTAGGCAGCGGCGTCATGGCCTCGCCTACACCCGCCATGTAGGCAGTCACTTGCGCAAGACACACAGGCACATCCGCGCCGATCTTGAGCGCCGCCGCGTTTAGGGCTGCCGTTGCGGGCTGTAATGCAGGAGACGCACGCATTATGGCGCGTATTGCAGCGGCCGCATCCGCCGATCCGCCGCCCAGGCCCGCCGCTACGGGTATGCGCTTCGCCAGATCGAACCGCCCAAACCCTTTCGCCGCATCGCCCGTTTCATCAACGAAAAGCGCGCGCATCAGGCCAGCGGCCTTTTCAATCAGGTTTGGCCCATCGATGTTTAACGCCATCGGCCCCGTCGAATGCAGTGCAAAGCTGCGGCCTGGCGTTAGGGTAAGGGTATCGCCAAAATCTGCGAACGCGACGATGCTGCGCAGTTCGTGATAGCCGTCCGGGCGCTTGCCGAGCACCTCAAGCGTGAGGTTTACCTTGGCTTTGGCGAGTTCCACAACGCTGATGCTCTCCGTCATTGCCACGCGCAAGAAGGTGAGTGGCAATAGGACGACATTTGGAGCCGGGCTCCGTTGAAGGTCATGGCACCGTTAAATAGGAAAGTGGCGCAAAAATCAACAGCCCACGCCGACGCTTCCCGCTTAGAATTGTTTCGCAAGCGCCTTGGCGAAAACACGCTCCGCCCGGCTCATGGTTGACACCCAGTCCTGATTCAGGATTGCCGTGACGCCCAGAATGTTTCCACTTTCGGCATAAGCTATCTTGCGTTTGATCGTGACGCGGTCTTCCGGCTCCGGGTTCAGCGTCATCGCGAGCGACCATTGAAATCTCGCCTCCCGTTTGCGTCCGACACGCCAGAACGCATCACCTAGATGATCGTTGATAACAGGGTCTTCGGGCTGTAGCTCCACTGCGCGGTCAAGCTGTTTGGCTGCCTCTTTATAGTCTCGCTGCCTGTAATAAGCCCATCCGAGACTATCGACAAAGAAACCATCGGCGGGTTTGAGCGCCACCGCTTTCTTGATAAGCGCCATTGCCTGCTTGATGTTCATGTTCTGATCGACCCATGAATAGCCCAGATAGTTTAAAACCTGCGCCTGCTCACCGTCGAGTTCGAGCGATTTTTTAAAATCCGCCTCGGCCCTGTCCCACTGCTTCCAGCGCTCGAAGGCCACGCCGCGATTATAGTACAACTGCGCTGCTCTTCGATCCGGAGCGGCGACGGAGTCTATTGCAATTGTATAATATTGAACCGCCTCCTCATATTTTTTCTCGCCGCGCAAGATTGTCCCCATCGCCTGCAAAATCTGCAAATTTTGTTTGTCGCGCTCAATCAGTGCTTTGAGCAGGGTCTGGGCCTCTGGACTACGCTCTAGGGTGTGAAGGTGAAAGGCTTTGCGCATCTGACCGCTGAACCACAACGGCGAGTTTTGCGGAATTTTGTCGAAGGCGGCGATCGACATTTCGTAGGATTTAAAGGCGTCGTAAAGCTCGGCGAGGGTGTAGCGCGCGACGGAGAAGTCCGGGTTGACGATCAGCGCCAGTTGTAAATAGCTGAGAGCGAGGTCTCCCCCTGAAGCGTCGGTCGTCAGAGCCTCGCCGATGCCGTAAAAAATCTCGGCTATGCCCTGTCGCGCGTCCGTGACCATCAAACCAGGATTTGCGCCCGCAGCGATTTCTTCCAGCAACGCCTTCGCATTTGGATTTGGAAGGGCGCGCGCGACCAGTGGAGCCAGAATTTTTTCTGCAAGCCCCGTATCTTGTGACGCGAGCGCGTGCCTCGCATAAGCTTCGGCCAGACGGGGGTTGCGCATGCTGCGTTTAAAAGCAGCGGCGTAAGCCGGCCGTGCGATTTTCTGTCGCCCCAAAACATCCGCCATAAGCGCAGTGTGATAACGCTCGAAATACTGCGCCCATTCCTCCTTTGACAAACCTTCCATAATTTTGAAGGCGTCATTGGGTTTGTTTTTGGCGATCTGTACCCAAGCGCGTGCGATGGATGACGCCATGTCAGCAAGCGGCTCGCGGGTTGTATTTTTGAAATACGTCTCTGCGGCTTTGTAGTCGCCCCGGTTGAAGGCGTCCGCGCCGAGGAACAGGCGACCGAGTTTGTGGGCCGGTTCGATTTTGATCAATTTGACGGCGAGGCGTTTGGCCTTACCACTATTTCCCGTCGCGAGTTCGAGCTGAAACGCTTCCTCCAGGATGAACTTGTTGTTAGCGTCGCGGTCGAGAGCTTCGCTGTAAAACTTTGCCGCAGCCTCGCTATCTTTGGCGCTGCGGGCGACGCGGCCTGCAAGATAGCTCCCAAGCAGTGTGCCATCGGCTTTGCCCTGGCTCAGCATCTCAACGGGGCCAATTGTGGTTTCCGCGGTCTTTTTGTCAGCCTGAGCGAAAACGGGGGACTGCGCGGCGGCAGCAAATGTCAGGGCTGCAAGGAACGTTATGCGGCGAGTTACAGAGTGTTTAAACACCGGCGTCTCCGTTGGTCTGGCAAAGGCGCCGCCTGAAGGGCCGCGCCCGGTTCAACACATCGAACCCTTTTAAAGCATCCGCGTTGGCGATACGGATTCAATCAATCATCAAGGCTAACACGCCTTGAGATGGAAATCATTGATGAAACCACCATTGCGTCAGTTCTGCGACAACGGCGCCGCAGCCGAGCCGGGACGTCCCGACGCAATCGCCCGATGCAGCATCAGCACGGGGACTAACCCAAGCCCGACAATCATCATCGCCGCGCCGGCCGACCGCTCGAACTGCTCCAGCGACGCGAAGATATAAATCTGCGTGGCCAGCGTCTCGAAATTGAACGGGCGCAGCAGGAGCGTGGCGGGCAATTCCTTCATGGCGTCCACGAACACCAGCAGCGCCGCCGCGCCAATAGCCGGACGCAGGAGCGGCGCGTGAATTTCGCGCAAGATGCGCCGTACATTGGCCCCTAGCGTGCGGGCGGCCGCGTCGATGTTGGGCGAGAGCTGCTGATACCCAGCATCAACCGCGCCCAACGCTACTGCTAGAAACCGCACGCAGTAAGCGAACAGGAGCGCGAACACGCTGCCGGATAGCAGGAGGCCGGTGGATACGCCGAACTCGCGCCGCATGAAGGCATCTACGCCGTTATCGATTGCGGCGAAGGGAATCAGCACGCCCAGAGCGATCACGGCGCCTGGCATCGCATATCCAAGCCCGGCGATCCGCGCCGCGCCTTTCACCGGCCTCGACGGCGCGATGCGTGCGGCGAAACTTAATCCCCACGCCAGGATCACGGTGCATGTCGCCGCCGCGCCCGCCAAACCCATGCTGTTTATGCCCGTGCGCCAGAACGCCGAACCGGCCGTTTCCTGCGGCGTGGTGAAAACGGCCTCGATCAGCACGAATGCGGGGATCAGAAATCCGCACAGCACAGGCAAAGCGCAACCGCACGCCGCCGCCCAACCGCGCCATCCGGTAAGCGGCTGACGCTCCAGAACGCGGTAACGCAGGCTGGTGTGATGGAAACGGCGGTTCATGCGGCTCGCCCGCTCCAGCCCGACCAGCAGCAGCACAAATGCAATGACGACAAGCGCAATCTGCGCCGCGCCGCCAAGATCAGAGCGTTGCAGCCAGGTAGCGTAGACCATCGCGCTGAGGGTTTTGACGCCCAGATACTCAACCGCGCCAATGTCGTTGATCGTCTCCATCAGCGCTAGAGCGACGCCGGACGCCAGCGCTGGCCTCGCCAAAGGCAGGGCGACGGAGAAGAACACGCCCCATCCCGTACGCCCAAGTGTGCGCGCAACCTCAAGCACGCAAACGGATTGTTGCAGGAAACTCGCCCGTGCGGTTAGGTAGACATAGGGGTATAGAACGGCGGACAGGATGAAAATGGCCCCGCCGGTGGAGCGCCATTCTGGAAACCAGTATGCGCGCGCGTCTTGAAATCCGAACACGGCGCGCAAGCCAGATTGCAGCGGGCCGGTGTAATCGAGAAACTCACCATAGCAATAGGCGGTGATATAGGTTGGCATCGCGAGCGGGAGCACCAGCAGCCAGTCGAACGCGCGCCGACCGGGGAAACGGTACATGGTGACAAGCCATGCGGCGCCAGCTCCCGTTGTCAGCGTTAGCGCGGCGACGCCCGCCATGAGCAACAGGGTTTGCATCGTGGCGTCGGGCAGCACGGTCGCCAGCAAATGCGGCCACGCGCCACCGGATGCGGACAGGGCCAGCGTCACCACCGCCGCAAGCGGCAGAAGCGCAAGCGCCGCCACGGCGATAGCGCCGACGCGCCACGGCCAGTGCTCGCGCTCAAAGCGCGTCATCCTGTCGGCAGCGATGGATTTCAGGCGCATGATGTCTAGCATGTTCGAGGGGTATTTAGAATTCGCGCGTGGTGCTTTACAAGCGCATCCTTGTCATGCACGAAGCTGTGAGGGAAGCCATGCGTCGTTTAGAGGGTAAATCTGCGCTTATAACGGGCGCGAGCCGGGGCATCGGCGCGGCCATCGCCAGGCGCTTCGCCAGCGAGGGCGCGAACCTTACGCTGACCTATCTCAAATCGGCCGAGGGCGCTGAAGCCGTTGCGGCCAAGGCGCGTGGGTGCGGGGTTGCTGTGACCCTGCTGCGATCGGATGCGGGCGATGCGGCGGCTGTGCGGGAGGCCGTGCAGGCGGCCCATGCGTCCCACGGGCGTCTCGATATTGTCGTAAATAATGCCGGAATGTTCCGGCGCCAGTCCCTCACCGAGACATCCGACGCGGATTTCGACGAGATCATCGCCGTCAACTTGCGCTCGGTCTATGTGGCGACGAAAACGGCGGCGACTCTGATGGGCGAGGGCGGACGGATCATCAACATGGGGTCGTCGTTCGGCGCGCGCGTGCCAGCGCCGGGGTTGGGGCTGTATGCGGCATCGAAGTTCGCGGTGGAAGGGTTAACGCGGGCGTTCGCGCGCGATCTGGCGCCGAAGGGGATCACGGTTAACGCCATCCAGCCCGGCCCCATCGACACCGACATGAACCCCGCCGATAGCCGCCACGGCCGCATCATGATGATGATGACCGCGATGGGCCGCTACGGGCGCCCGGATGAGGTCGCCGCCCTCGTCGCCTTCCTCGCCAGCGACGACGCCAGCTACATCACCGGCGCCGTGATGGCGGTGGATGGGGGATTGGAGACTTAAAAAAATTCAAGATCAAGAGGCTTTAAATTTAAATGATTTTACATCGTAAGTAGCTGCCTTATTTCTATGACAGCCATAAATATACCCAAAGCCGTCCCTGTTAGGCCTATTATCTTTGAGGCTCTACTTTCAAAAACGCGGTCAATATAAGCGCCCATTCCAGTAGATTTTGTATTTATATTACCTTTTGTCATTTTATCGATCACAGATTGTAAGAAACCTACTTTACATAATTTAGAGTTGTGCATCTTTATAAATGCACCTTCCTTGAATGCATTGACCTCTTCCAACCCTGATAAAAAATGACGGTGCATCCCAACCGTTCAAATTCATAAGACCTATGAGTTTTGGGTGTGGGGCAAAATCAGATCCGTATCTATCTGCTAACATATCGTTAAGATTTATTCTTCTTTCGACGGGTATAACGGGCGCATCCTTGCCTCCAAGCACATCATACCTGTGTTCAAGGTGCTCAAAGCCATATGTAAGATTACGCATATTCCAGTGAATCCAGTATTTATCTCGCCTGTCACGTGTGAATTTATAGAATTGCTTCAAAAGTTCAGATTCAATCTCATCAAATCTTTCAATAACATGTTCGCGATTTATAGACAATTTTTCGGCAACAGCGTGCGTAGAAAAGCTAACTGTCTGTTCTGTTGCAATATGACATATGGCAATAGATGTAATTCGCGGTGATAAGCCTTCGTTGTCATCGTACAAACTTTGACATGAGTAATGAATAATATAAAAATTTTGGCCATTTCCCCTAATTTGAGCAATGAATTCTGAACTTTTGTTTATTGTCATAAGGTTTTTCCAAAATCGACTTGCAACAAAAAAACCGGGCTTTCGTCCGGTTCCAGTCTTGCGGCCGGAGTTCATACCAGCCCTGGCCCGAAACCCATCCCTTAGCTACTGGGGGGATGATAATATTGATGTTTTCGGATTTTATGCAGCACTTTCAGGAGAGATTTCAGTTTACGCGCCCCGTACACTTCACATTGATGCTCAGAATTACGCCCATTCGCAAAGAATAGGTATTTCTGCATCTAGCTCTCCATCTGGGTGGATAGGCCGTGGCGGCTATATAGGTGGAGGACGTCGCCATGGCGGATATAGGAGGCCTCTCCGGCTCCTAGCCCATTACCGCATCTGCGGGAAACAAATTGTGAATGAAGATTGTGCAGCGCCTGATTAGATATTTGCGACGGCAAAATTTCTATCATCAACCGTTCCGCGCCTGATGGCGGTTAAACGGGAGCGCCCAACCCGGGCTACTCCCGGTTTCATGCGGCATTCGTCGAGTTGAGTTAACATTTACAGGCAAAAACCTGAAACCGTTAATCTCACCTAGGTTATACCACGATTCGGATTGTGCGATGAAAAGTATTAACGAATTATGAATGTAGGCTGCGCGAGCAATTATTTCGTGCAGCCCAACGTTGTTTTAACTTACGCCCTGGGGCTTTCCGCCACAGAGGCGGATTTCTGCACCGCCTTCTGCACCTTCTCGAAAGCGCGCACCTCGATCTGGCGGATGCGCTCGCGGCTAACGCCGAATTCTTCCGACAGTTCCTCAAGCGTCATCGGATCGTCCACAAGACGGCGGGCGGCGAAAATCCGGCGCTCACGGTCGTTCAAGCTATCCATCGCGCTTTGCAGATAATTGCGGCGATGCGCCAGCTCTTCCTTATCGACCAGCACGCTCTCTTGGCTGGCGCTATCGTCCACAAGCCAATCCTGCCATTCACCACCCTCTGCGTCATTGCGCAGCGGCGCGTTCAGCGACGAGTCGCCGCCGAGACGCCGGTTCATGGACACCACATCCACCTCCGGAACGCCGAGATGCGTGGCGATTTTAGTGACCTGATCGGGACGCAAATCGCCGTCCTCCAGCGCCTGCATCTGGCCTTTCAGCCGGCGCAGGTTGAAGAACAGCTTCTTCTGGCTGGCGGTCGTGCCCATTTTGACAAGGCTCCACGAGCGCAGGATGTATTCCTGGATTGCGGCTCTGATCCACCACATCGCGTAAGTCGCCAGGCGGAAACCCTTCTCCGGGTCGAACCGCTTGACCGCCTGCATGAGGCCCACATTGCCCTCGGACACGACTTCACCAATCGGCAGACCATAACCGCGATAACCCATGGCGATGCGCGCGACGAGCCGAAGATGCGACGTTACAAGCCGTTGCGCGGCGTCGCCGTCCTCATGCTGCTGCCAACGCTTGGCAAGCATGTACTCTTCCTGCGGCTCAAGCATGGGAAAGCGGCGAATTTCTTCCAGATATCTGGTAAGACCGCCTGCTGCTGCTATTGATGGAACTGAAGCCATAGTCAACTCCTTACGGTTCAAGGCGCTTTGCTAACCGCCCACAATGGCGCAGGTCTGTAAGCCCACCGATATCTATTTATACGTTAACGCATTCGTTTAAGATTTGATCTGGCAAGATCGCAAAATATTGATTGCTGATGACATATCATTTGGCGGGGCAGATGAAAAATGCATCGGCTTCTTGCTTGTTGGATGCTCAAACACCAGTATTTCCGCGTGTAATGCCTGCCTTTTCAACTTAATAATCTCAGATTTCGCCGTTTCCGGCAAGACACGAGTCTTTGATTGATATCCGGCCCCATAAGTCGCGTCGCCAATGATCGGGCAACCCAGCCCCGCCATATGAACGCGAACCTGATGCGTGCGGCCCGTTTCCAGCGCGCAGGAAATCAGACTGGCTTCGACTACGCCTTCGCTGATGAGCGAGCCGCAGCGAAGCGTTTCCACAACCTTGTAATGCGTTATCGCCTCGCGCCCGCGCGACTTCACCACCGCCATTTTCTTTCGATCCATTGGATGCCGGGCGATCAGGTTGCGCACCACGCCCGCCCGCATTTTAGGTTTGCTCCATGTCAGCGCCAGATATTGCCGCTCCAGCACGCCAGTGCGCCCATGGTCGGCGAACTGCTCCGCTAAATGCCGGTGCGCTCTGTCATTCTTGGCGATCACCATCAGCCCCGTCGTGTCCTTGTCGAGCCTATGTACGATGCCGGGCCGCAGCACGCCGCCAATGCCGGAAAGACTGTCGCCGCAATGGGCGATGAGCGCGTTCGCCAGCGTGCCGTCGCGCGCGCCCGGCGCCGGATGCACCACGAGGCCCGCCTGCTTGTCGATGACGATCAGGTCGCTATCCTCGTAAACAACATTCAGAGCGATATGCTCGCCCTGCGGCTCGGCGGGGCGTGGCGGCGGCGTCTCCAGATGGATATGATCGCCCAGTTTGACCTTGTACCCGGCGTCGGTTACGGTTCGCCCGCCGATGGATAGACGCCCGGCCTTAATGTGCTCCTGCAGTTGCGACCGGCTCATACTCGGCGCATGCGCGACGAGCACACGGTCAAGCCGCTGTCTGGCGTCTGCCTCGCCTGCCGTTACGGCGGTTATCGAATTGAGCGTTTCAACCATGGTTTTGATCTATGATAAGCACTGAAGAAGCCGCTTTGCAAAGCGGATGGACACCCGGCCAGATCCGGAACCTGAAAATCGCGGTCATCGCGATGGGCGTGCTGCTTATCCTGGGCTTCTTCGCTCTCCTTATAGGGCTTTACTACCAATCGACGCAACTGGTGACGGGCGCACAGCCCGCCGCGTCCACATCCATCAGCACGCCCGGCGCGGCTATTCAGGAGGAGGTCGTCAATATCGGGCAGGGGGGACAAGTGCTCTCAACCCATACGGTCGACGACGCTGTGGTCGTGGAGATTAAACGCGGCGACGTGCGCGAGTTGCTGATTTTCTCCCTGCGCAGCGGCAAACTCAGATCCCGCACCGTACTCAAACCCGAGTAATCTTTTCGCCTTGCGATTGTATATATATAATCTAGTCGTTAGTATGACTCGCAATTCATAATCATTCCAGCAGGCCAAAATCTTCCCAGTCTTTCCCAGGAACACGAAATTTTACAGGCTTGATTTCATAGCCAAAGCGTTTACTCAAAATTTCGGCTACGCGCTCAGTTTTTCTTTCCGCAGCCGCTGTTCGATATCTCGCGACTGATCTGTTTTGATGTGGTAGCTTTCGCTATACTCACTCAATTATTCCCCCGCGATATCCTGAGTAAAGCTATCGCGCCGGAGATAGAGTAATGCCCCTTTTTTGCGATTAACCGCTTTCCGGCGTGATCGCTTGCTTGTTACCCCCCGACGCGGCGTTGCCACCATCCGCCGCGCGCCGGGCCTGCCTTGCGCAGTGGCTCGACAGGGATTGGCGCCGGAAGGTTATTCTCCGCCGCTTTGGAAACCTCGGGCGCTGCGTCGTCATCATGGCCATTGGCTTGCGCCTCTGGTTGAGCGGTTTCAACGGCCTGATCGGCACGCTTTGAGGCAGCCGAGCGGCTCTCTCTTACTTTAGGCGTGCGGACGTCCTCACGCTCTGTGGTCACCTCCTGGGCGGGAGGCGTCTCGTCCCTTATGTGGGAGTTAGCAGCTTCTGGCTCGGTTCCAAGCGAAGTTTGGTCTATGGCTGTCGTCTCGTTTTCCTGTGGGATAAAGTCTGGCCCATCCATCGCGCTTTGCGTCGTTTCACCCGCGATAGCGGGCTGCTCAACGCCGTCCGCCAGCATGTTGCGCTGACGGTTGCCGCCTCTGCGTCCCCGGCGGCGCGACCGGTGAGAGCGTTTCTGTTCCTCACTAAGATTTTCGTCGCCTTGGGCAAGCGGCGCGTGCCCGTTGAGACCTTGTGCTGGCGCTTCATCGTCTTCGGAAACATTGCGCATCTGCTGACCGTTGCGGCCTGGCTCTTCGCGTCTATCGCCATCATCCGCTGGCCAATCCGGCTGTTCGCCAGCGCCATTAACCGAAGATGCTGCATCGTCGCCCCGACCTCTGCCACGGCGGCGACGGCGGCGGCGCGAACGCTGCTCCTCCGATTCCTCCGCGGCCTTCGGCGTTGCTTCGTCGGCCTCGTCAACCGCCTCGTCGGCGTCGGCCACAGCCGCGTCATCGTCGCCGTGATGCGCCCACGTCATTTGCACGATTTTTGGCGCAATGCCTTCGCGCGGCGTGGCGGGCGCTACTTTCTCGATGGTGTGGCTGGCGTTGAACAGCGTCACGCTGGCGGAAACGCTGATGGTGACGCCATAGCGGTTTTCGATATCACGCAGATAATCGCGTTTGTTGTTCAGGATGTAAAGCGCGGCCTCAACCGAGGTGCAGGCGGAGAGATTGGCCGGGCCTTTGGCGATCAGCATGTCCTCAATGGCGCGCAGCACCATCAAAGCAACCGATTCAGTAGAGCGCACGGCCCCGGTGCCAAGGCAGTGAGGGCAGGGCTGAGTGGAGCCTTCCACCATGCCGGTGCGCAGACGCTGCCGCGACATTTCGAGCAGGCCAAACGCGCTGATGCGGCCCACTTGAATGCGGGCGCGGTCGTTGCTCAGACAATCCTTGAGCTTTTTCTCGACGGTGCGGTTGTTGCGCCGCTCCTCCATGTCGATGAAGTCGATGACGATCAGTCCGGCCAAGTCCCGAAGCCGAAGCTGGCGAGCTACCTCGTCCGCCGCTTCCACGTTAGTTTTGAGGGCAGTATCCTCAATCGAATGCTCCCGTGTCGATTTACCGGAGTTCACGTCCACAGCCACCAGCGCTTCCGTCTGGTTGATGACAATATAGCCGCCCGATTTCAGGGTTACACGCGGGTTGAACATCATGTTCAACTGGTTTTCAACGCCGTGGCGCGTAAAAATAGGCTCCGGGTCTTTGTAAGGCTGCACGTTTTTCGCGTGGCTCGGCATCAGCATGCGCATGAAATCCTTGGCCTCGCGGTAGGCGTCGTCGCCCGCGACCAGAATTTCATCGATCTCGCGGTTATAGAGATCGCGGATGGAGCGCTTTATGAGGTCGCCTTCCTCATAAACCAGCGTGGGCGCCTTGGATTTCAGCGTGAGGTCACGCACGTTTTCCCAGAGGCGCAGCAGGTATTCAAAATCGCGTTTGATTTCCGCCTTCGTCCGCGCCGCGCCCGCCGTGCGGATGATAAGACCCATGCCTTGCGGCACTTCGAGTTCCGTCGCAATTTCGCGCAAGCGCTTGCGGTCGGTCGCCACGCTGATTTTGCGCGATATGCCGCCGCCGGACGCCGTGTTTGGCATCAGCACGGTATAACGACCGGCCAGTGATAGAAACGTCGTCAGCGCTGCGCCTTTGGTGCCGCGCTCCTCTTTGACCACCTGCACCAGAATGATCTGGTTGCGTTTGATGACTTCCTGGATTTTGTAGCTGCGGCGGCGCGAACGGTCGCGTTGCGGCAACTCCTCAAGCGCATCCTCGCCGCCAACAGATTCAACCACGCCATGTTCGCTGTCCTCCTTGACAGACAGTTCGTCGTCGTCCTCTGCATCTTCGTCGTCGTTCGCGCGGAATTTGTACTCCACGCCTGACGCTGGTTCATCGTCGGACGCATTGGTCTCGGCTGCATGCTCCGACTGAGCGTCAGCCTCGATAATTTCGGATTTAACCTCATCCACCCTTGCGTCCAAAGCGATTGAATGCGGCGGGTTACTGTCTACGCCGTCATCGAGAGCGGGAGCCTCTTCAGCATCCGCCAAAGTCTCCGGGCTTTGGCTTGCGCCATCCGTGTTTTCTGGCTCTGCGAGGGATGGCGCTATATGCCCGTCATCGACCGGCGTGTCGTGGGAGTGTTCCGGACGATCGGGTTTTTCGCTATACCTCGTGTCGCGGGCATGCGAGGCGCGAGCCTCCTGCATCTCCGCTTGTGGCAGGCGGTAATAGTCTGGATGGATCTCGGCGAAGGCCAAAAAGCCGTGGCGATTGCCGCCATAATCGACGAAGGCTGCCTGCAGCGACGGCTCTACCCTGATGACTTTGGCTAAAAATATGCTGCCACGAAGCTGCTTGCGTGACTGCGATTCAAAATCAAATTCTTCTACGCGATTTCCGCGGACGACAACGACGCGCGTTTCTTCAGGGTGCGCGGCGTCGATAAGCATTTTATTTCCCATGGAATATTCCTTCCAGCGCGCGCAGGCCGAGGGCTGGGGGCAGAGCTGTGCTTCCACGCTCCCGCAACCGCAAATGTCACCTGTGACATGGCGCGCTTTTGTGTTTGCGGCGCCGGGACTTTGCAAAGCCGCGCACGTCTTTCAGGCCGCGCCAAATGGCGGCTTAAAACCCGGGACGGGATGTCGCGGATCGTGCTTATAGCAGAAATTTGCAAACCTTCGGCGCTCAATGTTTCCGGACTTCTAATTTCGTGCTCTGGGCGCGACGCACTTGGCCGTTCGCCTCGAACTGGTTTATCTAAACTCTTTAACTCTCAGGCTTCGCAAACCCGTGGACCGTTGAGCGGCAATGTTGATCCGCTTCCAAAAAGCCCACAGCCTCCATATTGGGGACGCCGTTGTTCGCGATGTCAATTCTTATACCTTGAGTCGACGAATGAAAGGGCCGTAATAAATTGAGACATCCGCTGTAAGGAGTGTCGTGCAATTGCGTTTGGCTCTGCGTTCGTTCTTTTGCGTCGTTGTTGAAATAACCGCAGCTTTTTATGGTCTTATGTTGAATTGTGCGACATCTTCGGACAACGTTGCGTAATTATTAATAGGGCGGCTTTGCGGCGCAATCAAGCTTCGCGTTGCGAATGGATCATAGAGTTTAAAAATAACTTGCGGCGCTTAGATTACGCCGGGGCAGATTAACGCTTCGTTTACGGCGTCATATTGAAGCCTGATTTTGCATGAGTTTGTCCTCCATTCTAGCTACCGGGGCGCATTGCATGGGTTGGAAAAAGCTGGTTCTGACGAAACGCCGTCGAACCCGCCATCTGAGGTTCAGCGCTGCTCTCGCGATTGCGGTGTGCGCGATGACTTGTCCGCAACAACCGGTTTATGCACAGGCCAAGCCGCCGCTCGCCAAAGACGCGCGGATTGGCGGAGATGCAATGCGCACCCGTTTTGTCGCCGATCTGTCCAAAGAGGTGGAGTTCAAGGTCAGGACGCTGCCCGACCCATACCGGGTTATTGTCGATCTGGGAGACGTAAACTTCCAGATGCCCGCGGGCCTTGGAACCCAGGGGCGCGGGCTTGTAACTGGCTTCCGGTTCGGCAATTTCGCTAAGGGAAAATCCCGGATCGTCATCGACACGGCGCAGCCCATCATTGTGGAGAATGCATTCGTGCGCCCGGCGGAGGCCGGCCAGCCCGCGCGTCTCGTCATCGACATTATGCGCACGACGCGGGCCGATTTTATGCAAAAGCAAGCCGAATTGTCGAAACAGCAGCCGCAAAAATCCGAGGTCGCTACCGGCTGGGACTCGGCGACACGGCAGGAGCCGTCAGCGTCCGCCTCTCGTGGCGGCCGTGTCGCGCGCCCGGTTATTGTCATCGACCCAGGGCATGGCGGCATCGATCCGGGCGCCAGCAGCAACCAGGGAATATATGAGAAGGCCGTGGTTTTTGCTTTCTGTCTGGAGCTAAAGAAAAAGCTGGAGGAAACCAAGAAGTTCGACGTGTTTTTGACGCGCGAAAGCGATGTTTTCGTGCCTTTGGCCGATCGCATGGCCTTCGCTCAAAAAAAGGGCGCCGCGCTCCTTATTTCCCTTCATGCCGACGCCATAGACGCCAAGCATCCACTCTTGGGCGCGAAGGGTCCGCAAGTCGCACAGGAGGTTCGCGGGGCCAGCATTTACACTTTAAACCAACAGGCGTCTGACGCTGAAGCTCAGGCAAGCGCCGCGCGCGAAAATCTATCCGACGTGCTGGCGGGCGTCGATGAGCAGAAGGGCGCTCGCGATGAAGTCTCGAACATTCTGGTCGATCTGGTGCAGCGCGCCACCAAAAACGAGGCGCGTGAGTTTTCCAACATGCTGGTGTCACAGTTAAAAGGCAAAACATCGCTCAATCCAAAGCCGCAACGATTTGCAAACTTTACGGTTCTTCGTGCGCCTGATGTGCCGTCGGTGCTTATCGAACTGGGATATATGAGCAATACCGAGGACGAAAAACAGCTCATATCCCCCGTCTGGCGCGCATCGGTTGCAGAGGCGATGAGCATTGCAATATTGAAGTTTTTGGGCCGCGCGCAAAGCAGATTGCCATTCTAGAGCCATTACCCAAAGTATGCGGTCTTCGGATGAATTGTGTATAATACGGATCGTTACGCCTTTTTACGGGCTTGATCGGTAAATTTACTGTTGCGTCATTATGTGTTAATGCGAAAACGTTAAGTGTAAGGCGTTATCGCAGCGCAGCAATTCTCGGGCGGCATACCGCCTGCAGTACGATCCACTCCGGATCAGGATATAACGCGGATACGAACGCCTATGCAACTTTATGCTCCCGTCAGACTGAACACTCCGGTTCCGCCTCCTAAAAAGCCCGTGCGCCGCAAAAGTATTTTTCTGCGGCTGTTTGGATTTGCTTTCACGGCGGGAGTGCTGTTGTTTCTGGCAGGCGCTGCTGTTGCCGGTTATATCCTGTGGCAAATTTCAAAAGAGCTTCCGGCCTACGACAAGCTGTCCACCTACGAACCGTGGGTGATGACTCGCGTGCACGCCAATGATGGGCGCATGATTGCGGAATTTGCGGAAGAAAAACGTATTTATATGCCAATCAACGCGATGCCGAAAAAGGTGACGAACGCCTTCGTCGCGATTGAGGACAAGCACTTTTATGAGCATGGCGGGCTAGATTTTCAGGGCATCGCGCGCGCCGTCGTCAACAACCTTACCAAGGGCAAGAAAGAGGGCGCGTCGACCATCACGCAGCAGGTGGCGAAAAACTTTCTGCTCACCAACGAACAATCCTATGACCGCAAGATCAAGGAAGCCATTCTGGCGGTGCGTATGGAGCGGGCATTCACTAAGGATTACATTCTCGAACTCTACCTAAACCAGATTTATTTCGGGAACAGGTCTTACGGCGTGGCGGCGGCCTCGCTGAATTACTTCGGCAAGGAATTGCGCGACCTCGATCTTGAGGAAATCGCCTATCTCGCCGCACTTCCCAAGGGACCTGAAAACTACCATCCCGTTCGCGATAAACAAAAAGCTGTAGGTCGCCGCAACGACGTTATTGGCCGCATGGCCGATGATGGGTATGTCACGCGCGAGGAAGCTGATGCGGCCAAGAAAAAACCGCTCGTCACAAAACAGCGCGTGTTCGCCCAAACGGCGGCTTTGGACTACTTCTCCGAACAAACGCGCCGCACGCTTGTCGAGCTTTACGGCGAGAAAAAGCTGTTGCGCGGTGGGTTGTCCGTGCGCACCACGCTTGACCCGAATTTGCAGGCCAAAGCGCGCAACGCTCTACGCGATGGCCTTCTCCGCTATGACGTCAAACGCGGCTGGAGAGGCCCGGTTTCGACCATCGCAACGGCGGGCGACTGGGGCGCGCCGCTGGCTGAAATCCCTGTTCTGAGCGATCTGGCCCCATGGCGCATCGGCGTCGTTCTGGAAGTGAACAAGGATCGCGCGGTTGTAGGTATCCAGCCCGACCGCGATCCGCAAGACGTGGTTTCTGACGTGCGAAACACGGTCAACGTGCCATTCGCCGAACTGAAATGGGCGCGCACTACGGTCAAGAAAGAGGACAAACTCAAGCCTGCAAAAGAGGGCGGAGCGAGCGACATCGTAACTCCCGGGCAGGTGATTTATGTGGCGCCGTTGCCTGAAGCGATCTTTGGCGAGACCGAAGACGCCAAGAAGCAGGTGTCCGCGCAGCAGCCAATCGGTGAGTTCGCCAAACCGTGGCGCCTGGTGCAAATCCCCGAGATCGAAGGTGCGATTGTCGTCATGGATCCGCACACTGGGCGCGTACTGGCGCTGGTCGGAGGCTTCAGCTACGCAGAGAGCCAATTCGACCGTGCCGTGCAGGCGCGCCGTCAGCCTGGCTCTACATTTAAACCGTTCGTTTATGCCGCGGCTCTGGACAATGGCTACAACCCGTCAAGCATCATCATGGACGCGCCCCTCGTGATAGATCAGGGCAACGGGCAGGGCGAGTGGAAGCCTGGCAACTACGATGGCCGGATCGGCGGGCCGACGACCATCAGGCTGGGCGTAGAGAAGTCGCGCAACCTTATGACGGTGCGGCTGGCGCAAGATCTCGGCATGCCGATCGTTGGCGAATATTCCAAGCGCTTTGGCATCTACGACGATCTGATGCCGGTTCTTTCCATGGCGCTTGGCGCGGGCGAGACGACGCTGCTTCGTCTCACTACGGCCTATTGCAGTTTCGCCAATGGCGGCAAGGAAGTGAGCGCCACCCTGATCGACCGCATACAGGATCGTTACGGCAAAACGCTATGGAAGCATGACAAGCGCGAGTGCGCATCCTGCTTCTCCGAGCGTTGGGAGGGCCAGGAAGAGCCTGATCTCGGCGACATCCGCAAGCAAATCGTCGACCCTCAAACCGCTTATCAGATGACGTCAATCCTGGAAGGCGCCGTGCGACGCGGCACAGGCTATGAAGTCAGCAAAGTCGGCAAACCGCTGGCTGGCAAAACCGGCACGACAAACGATGAAAAGGACGCATGGTTTGTAGGCTTCTCGCCCGACCTGGCTGTCGGCGTGTTCGTCGGCTTCGACACGCCCGAGCCAATGGGCAAGGGCGAGACCGGCGGCGGCATCGCCGCGCCGATTTTCCGCGATTTCATGAAAGTTGCGCTTGCCGACAAACCGGCCACGCCGTTCCGTATCCCCCCGGGCGTCAAGCTCGTGCGCGTCAACCCCGTAACGGGGATGCGGGCCGAGCCGGGCGAGCCAAAAACCATCATGGAAGCTTTCAAGCCGAACGACGAACCGCCAGAGCCGTTCTCCTATGTCGGCTATCCAGGCGGCGCACCGGAAGAGGGCGGCGGCGGTTACTCGTCGGCTCCTCCGAGCGGCGGCGATCCCTACAGCAGCGGCGGCGGTTACAAAACCCCCGGCGGCTATGGCCGTCAACCACAGGCGGGCACTGGCACAGTTTATTGATTCCGCCACCGCTGCGTCGCGCAATTCAGCTTGTGTGACGCCATTTGAGCGTTATTTTATCGTCATAATCAAAATTTGAGGATTCCCATGCGTGCGGAAGCGCAAAATCTCGTCGACGAAATTCAGCAATCGCTGACCCTGCTCCGGAGGCATCTTTGACTGGGATAAAGCCCTCGTCCGCCTGGAGGAGTTGAACGCCCTCAGCGAATCTCCCGATTTATGGAATAATGCTCAACGCGCGCAGAAAATGATGCGCGAACGACAGCATCTCGAAACCGCGATCAATGCCTACAAAACCCTCGCCTCGGCCCTTGCGGACCAGACCGGCCTTATCGAGCTGGGCGAGGAGGAAGGCGATGAGAGCGTTGTAAAGGAAGCAGAACGCGAACTCGCCCGCCTGCGCCGCGAGGTCAAGCAGCGCGAGGTGGAGGCGCTTCTCTCTGGCGAGGCCGACGCCAACGACACTTTCCTCGAAGTCCACTCTGGCGCGGGCGGCACCGAGAGCCAGGACTGGGCCTCGATTCTCACTCGCATGTACATGCGTTGGGGCGAGGAGCGTGGCATGAAAGTGGAGTTGATCGAGACCAACGCGGGCGAGGAAGCGGGGCTGAAATCCGCAACCATGCAGTTCAAAGGCTCGAATGCTTATGGCTGGCTGAAAACCGAGTCAGGCGTACACCGTCTCGTGCGCATCTCGCCCTTCGATTCCAACGCGCGCCGCCACACCAGCTTTTGCAGTGTGTGGGTTTACCCCGTCGTCGACGACAACATCGACATCCAGATCAACGAAAGCGACTGCCGCATCGACACCTACCGCGCGTCAGGCGCTGGCGGCCAGCACGTGAACACCACCG
The DNA here is from genome assembly GCA_034440495.1 of Hyphomicrobiales bacterium. Classification (GTDB taxonomy): domain Bacteria; phylum Pseudomonadota; class Alphaproteobacteria; order Rhizobiales; family Rhodomicrobiaceae; genus JAWXCE01. The sequence continues at coordinate 22,922 of JAWXCE010000056.1, forward strand.
ACTCGGCCGTGCGCATCACCCACAATCCGACCGGCATCGTGGTGCAATGCCAGAACGAGCGCTCGCAGCACAAAAACCGCGCGACCGCCTGGGCCATGCTGCGCGCCCGGATGTACGAGGCCGAGCTGAAAAAGCGGGAGGACGAGGCCAACGCCGTCAACGCCACCAAAACCGAGATCGGCTGGGGGCACCAAATCCGCTCCTACGTGCTCCAGCCCTATCAGATGGTGAAGGATTTGCGCACCGGCGTCGTCTCCACCAATCCGCCCGCCGTACTCGACGGCGACATCGACCAGTTCATCGAAGCGGCGCTCGCCCAGCGCGTCAAAGGCGGCGCGGCCGAAGCGGTGGAGGATTTGAGCTAAAGCGGTTTTGTGGTAGTGTTGAGTTATGAAAGCAAGCGCGCAAAATGTACCTCGCATGACTGTTGATGAATTTCTCGACTGGGCAGCGGAGCAACCCGGTCGGCATGAACTCGTCAACGGTGAGGTAGTCTCAATGGCGCCAGAACGCGCACGGCATGCACTCATTAAGGCTGCGGTTTACACGGCGCTCAATAATGCCGTGAAGCGCGCGAAACTGCCCTGCATTGTTTTTCCAGATGGCATGACCGTAAAAATCAACGACACCACCTCTTACGAGCCTGATGCGGCGGTTCAGTGCGCCATCAAGGTCAAGCTCAACACGGTGACGCTCGACGCGCCGATCATTGTGGCTGAGGTAGCATCGCCTTCCACGAAACGGACGGATGCGTTGTTCAAGCTGCCCGATTATTTCCTTGTGCCGAGCATCCAGCATTACCTGATTATTGATCCGGATAAGCGGCTTGTAGTGCATTTTCAACGTGCGGAAGCCGACAAACCCGACACCCGCATCGTGCGCGAGGGCGCGCTGCGCCTCGACCCGCCGGGGTTGACGCTGGACTTCGACGAACTGCTGCCCGAGTTGCCTGGCGATGATGACGAGGATTAGCCGCTCACCGATATGCCAAGCGTGCGGCGGTAAAACGCCAGTTCCGCCTCCAGCGCGCGGATAGTGTTTTCCGCGCGGCGAAAGCCGTGGCCCTCACCCTCGAACGCGATGTATTCGCAGGCCACGCCGCGCGCCTTCAGGCTGGCGGCGATGAGTTCGGACTGCTCCGGTGGCACAACCTTGTCTTCCAGCCCCTGCAACAGCAGCACCGGCGACTTGATATTGTCTGCATAGGTGAGGGGCGAGCGCTCGGCGAGGCGCGCGGCGACTTCCGCCTCGCTCGCGCCCGGCGCCAGCCCTACCAGCCCGTCGATATAGCCGCTTTCGAATTTGTGCGTAGAGCGGCGCAGCTCGGCCAGATCGGAGATGCCGTAAGCGCTTACGCCGCCCGCGAACACGTCGGATTTGGCAAGCGCCATCAGCACCGTGTAGCCGCCCGCGCTGGAGCCGTAGAGGAACACCTTGCCGCGCGCGCCTTGCCCAGTTGCGATAAGGTGCCGGGCGGCGGCAACTGCGTCGGCGGCCTCGCGCACGCCCCATTCCCCATCGAGGCGCTTACGGTATTCGCGGCCGTAGCCCGTTGAACCGGAGTAGTCCAGATCGAACACCGCAAAGCCGCGATTGGTGAAAAACTGCGTGCGAGGCTTTAATCCGCGCCCCGATTGTCCCGTAGGACCGCCGTGGCAGTTGATTATGACCGGCGGGCGCCCGCCCTGCATGCCAGTAAAGCGCGCGTTTTTCGGCGGGTAGTAAACGCCGTAAACCCCCTCGCGCTCCAGATCGGTCAGCCGCACCGGTTCGCCAACGGAGATATCGGCGGCGTCGAGGTCGAAACTGGCGCTTGTTCGCAGAACCTCGTGCGGCCTGCCCGCGAGCGATTGCCGCACGATAGCGCCTGCTTGCGTATCGGTCGCACCTATGCAAACAACAGCGTCGCCGTCTGCGGCGATGTGCTCGAGGCTGCGTAACTGCGTCGCTACGTTTGACTGTTGTCCGCTGTGCAGATCGACAACGCTGAGTTGCGCTGCGCCCTGATCGACGGACGCAACCACCGAGCGCGCATCGTCCAGCAAGGCGTATGAGCGCTGGTTGAATGACCATAGCGAGCGCATACAATCATCATCCACCACCAAACAGCCGGTGACGCCGTCTTTAGAGCGGTAAAGGGCGCCCTGCCCAGTCTTGTCGGCCACGAAAAACATATGCCCATCCGCCGCCCATTCGGGCTGAAACGCCGCATATTCGACACCGCCCGCGGTGCGGCGGGGAAACTCCGGCGCACCCGTATCGCCGAGCGTGGACATGTACACCTCCGCTGCGTTCCAAGGCATGGCGGGCAAATTCCATTGAAGCCATCCCAAATGAGTGCCATCCGCGCTCACACGCGGCGAGGCATAGAAATCGGCGCCGTCGATAAAAATGGAGTGCGCCTGCGCGCCGGGCTTGGCTAGGTCGATGGCGGCCAAAACATTGCGCGGTTGCGCGAGGCACGCGGAGTGGATTTCCGCCACGCAGATGAGCCGGTTGCGCTTTGCGTCGAATGAGAAATCAGCGAAGCGCCAGCCGGGGGCGTCGGTGATCTCGCGGATCGCGCCGGTATCATCGCGCAGGTAAACTTGCTGATCCTTGTCATTGACGAAAAAAACACCCGCAGCCGTCACATGAAATTCGCCGCCGCCATATTCGTGGACGCGGCTGCGGGCGGAGTAAGGGGCGGACAGCAATTCCTCCGGCTCGCCACCCCGGACGATGCGCATGATGGCGACGCGGCCACCCTCAGCAGGGCGCCCCTCGCTCCAGTAAACCGCGCCGTCGAAAACCTCGATCCGGCCTAGCCGCAGGTTGTCGCCAGCGACCGCCGCGGCGCTTAACTCCGATGGCCATGCGCCTAAAGGGAGAGGAATTTTCGCCATGAATCCGCCGCCTGAAAAAAATGCATGCTAAAAGCGCACAATTTGTAAGATTCGCCCGGTCGCACCCGGCGAAATGACCAAAATGAGGGCGCCGCAACGCCGCACCGCTATATGTGCGGTCAACCCTTGTCACTCACTGCAAAATCTGTCAACTTTACACAAGTTAGGTCAGCCTTACTGTCCTTTGCGGCCAGTTTCCCCGGCCCGCTATGCTTTTGCTTTCACCCTAGAAAGCTGGGTTCGCGGGACGTAACTTTGTGGGCGAATGGCAAAGGCTGATCAGCTTCGGGATATTTGGAAAAGATCCCGGCAAAGTCGGACACTGTTCTGATATCGCGCCATGAATGTGGCGACGCTCTAACAATCAGGTGATCCACCAGATTGCACGCAGCGGATAAGCGATTGAAGCGAATGTTCTGCGCGAAACAAAAATATCGGCTGGGGACGGCAAGGCTAAATGACAAACACCGAAACTAACGGCGCCGCAAATGGCGCGTGTGTGCAGCACGGCGAGCCTGGCGCGCAAGGTCTGTATCACCCCGATCATGAGCACGATGCGTGCGGCCTCGGTTTCGTCGCCAACCTGAAGAATAAGAAAAGCCACGGTATTATCGAGAAGGGCCTGCGCATCCTGTCCAACCTGGAGCATCGGGGCGCCGTTGGGGCCGACCCAAAAGCGGGCGATGGCGCGGGCATTCTGATTCAGACGCCGCACGACTTTATGGAGGCGGCGGCCAAGTCGCTTGGTTTTGCGCTGCCGGTGCTCGGGCATTATTGCGTCGCACCCGTGTTCCTACCGAAGGACGAGGCAGCGCGTGCGCATCTCAAAGCCATACTGAACGATATTGTGGAGGCTGAGGGCCAGACCGTGCTCGGCTGGCGCGATGTGCCAGTCGATGCGTCCGTACTGGGCTGGTCGGTCGTCGCCACCGAACCGCATATGGCGCAGATTTTCATCGGACGCGGAGCGGCTTGTGCGAGCGAAAGCGCGTTCGAGTTGAAGCTTTTCGTTATCCGCCGTGTGGCTGAGTTGCGGATGAAAAACGAAAAGCCGGTGGGCCACGAGTTTTTCTACATCCCGTCCATGTCGTCGCGCACCATTATTTATAAAGGCCTGCTGCTCGCTGACTCGCTAGGCGAATATTATCTCGATCTGAAAGATATGCGCATGGTGACGGCGCTCGCCATGGTGCACCAGCGCTTCTCGACCAACACGTTCCCCACCTGGCGGCTCGCGCACCCGTTTCGCATGATTTGCCACAACGGCGAGATCAATACGTTGCGCGGCAACGTGAACTGGATGGCGGCGCGGCAGGCAACGATGAAATCTGAGGTGATAGGGGCCGATCTTGACCGGCTTTGGCCGCTGATCCCGAAAGGCCAGTCGGACTCGGCTTCGTTCGACAACGCGCTGGAATTGCTCGTGCGCGGCGGCTACAGCCTCGCTCACGCCATGATGATCCTGATCCCCGAGGCGTGGGCGGGCAATTCGCTCATGGACGACAACCGCCGCGCGTTTTACGAATATCACGCTGCGCTGATGGAGCCATGGGACGGCCCGGCCGGCGTCGCGTTCACTGATGGCCGCCAGATTGGCGCAACGCTTGACCGAAACGGCCTGCGCCCCGCGCGCTATATCGTAACAACCGATGACGAAGTTATCCTCTCGTCCGAGGTTGGCGTGCTGCCGATCCCCGAGAGCAAAATCACGCACAAATGGCGTCTGCAACCGGGGAAAATGCTGCTCATCGACCTGGAGCAGGGCCGTATCATTACCGACGAGGAAGTGAAGGCGCAGCTTGCGCAGGCGCATCCCTATCAGCAGTGGCTGAACGCCGGGCAAATTCAGGTCAGCGATCTGCCGCCCGCCAAAATTACGCCGCCGAAGACGAATATCGCGCTACTCGACCGCCAGCAGGCGTTCGGTTACACGCAGGAAAGCTGGAAATTCCTTATGGCGCCGATGGTGTTGACCGGCCAGGAGGCGATTGGCTCCATGGGCACGGACACGCCGGTTTCCGCGCTATCGAACAAGCTGAAGCTGCTGCACACCTATTTCAAGCAGAACTTCGCGCAGGTGACGAACCCGCCAATCGACCCGATTCGCGAAGAACTGGTGATGAGCCTGGTGTCGTTCATCGGCCCGCGCCCGAACCTGCTCGATCTGGAGGGCACTTCCAGCCTGAAGCGGCTGGAAGTGCATCAGCCCATCCTCACGAACGAGAAGCTGGAGCGACTACGCCAGATCGGCGACGTGAAGGACAATCCGTTCGCAACGCGCACGCTCGACATCACATGGTCGGCCGATCAGGGTGCGCCGAGCATGGAGCCTGCGGTCGATGCCGTCTGCGAGGCCGCCGAGAAGGCCGTGCGCGACGGATACACGATCATCATTCTGTCCGACCGGGCGACGGGGCCGGATCGCATTCCCATGCCATCGCTACTGGCGACCTCCGCCGTGCATCATCACCCGATTCGCAAAGGCCTGCGCACCTCCGTCGGCCTGGTTGTGGAGACGGGCGAGGCGCATGAGGTGCATCAGTTCTGCACACTCGCAGGCTATGGCGCCGAGGCGATCAACCCCTATCTCGCGTTTGAGACCATCGAAGCGATGCTGCCTGAGCTTGACGAGCCGCTGGAGCTTGAGGAGGCGGTGAAGCGCTACATCAAGTCCATCGACAAGGGCATCCTGAAGGTGATGTCGAAAATGGGCATCTCGACATATCAATCCTATTGCGGCGCGCAGATTTTTGACGCTGTTGGCTTGCGCGGTGAGTTTCTGGAGAAGTATTTCACCGGCACGAAATCGCAGATCGAGGGCGTGGGCGCGCATGAAATCGCAGTGGAGACGGCCGAGCGACACCGCCTCGCGTTCTCCGATGCGCCAGTGCTGAAAAACTCGCTCGAAGTGGGCGGCGAATACGCCTTCCGTATGCGCGGCGAAAGCCATGCGTGGCGTCCGGAGGTCATCGCCGATTTGCAGCACGCCGCGCGCGGCAATCTGCCCGAGAAATATCTCGGTTACGCCAAACAGGTCAACGACCAGAACGAACAACTGATGACGTTGCGCGGGCTGTTCCGCATCCGCGCGGCTGAGGATAATGGCCGTGCGCCTGTGCCACTTGATGAGGTGGAGCCAGCGACGGAAATCGTGAAGCGTTTTGCGACCGGCGCCATGTCCTACGGCTCCATCAGCCGCGAGGCGCATGTGACGCTCGCCATTGCCATGAACCGCATCGGCGGCAAATCGAACACGGGCGAGGGCGGTGAGGAGGCGGATCGGTACCCTGTGATGGAAAACGGCGACTCCATGCGCTCGGCCATCAAGCAGGTGGCGTCAGGGCGCTTTGGCGTCACGGCAGAGTACCTCGTTAATTCCGATATGATGCAGATCAAGGTCGTGCAGGGCGCAAAGCCCGGCGAGGGTGGGCAGTTGCCGGGCTATAAAGTGGATGCGACCATAGCCAAGGTACGCCACTCGACGCCGGGCGTTGGCCTCATTTCGCCGCCTCCGCACCACGACATTTACTCCATCGAGGATCTGGCGCAGCTCATTTTCGACCTGAAAAACGTCAACCCAGATGCACAAGTGAGTGTGAAGCTCGGTGCGGAAGTGGGCGTTGGCACGGTCGCGGCGGGCGTGGCCAAGGCGCGGGCGGATCATGTGACCATCGCCGGGTTCGAGGGCGGCACGGGCGCGTCACCGCTCACCTCCATCAAGCACGCCGGTTCGCCTTGGGAAATCGGGCTGGCCGAAACGCAGCAAACGCTGGTGCTCAACCGCCTCCGCAGCCGGATCGCCGTGCAGGTGGATGGCGGCGTGCGCACGGGCCGCGATGTGGTGATCGGCGCGTTGCTCGGCGCTGACGAGTTCGGCTTTGCGACCGCGCCACTCATCGCCATCGGCTGCATCATGATGCGCAAATGCCACCTCAACACCTGCCCGGTCGGCGTCGCTACGCAAGACCCGGTACTGCGCGCGCGTTTTGCGGGCAAGCCAGAGCATCTCATCAATTACTTCTTTTTCGTCGCTGAAGAGGTGCGCGGATATATGGCCGCCATGGGTGTGCGCCGCTTCGAGGATATTATCGGACGCTCGGACTGGCTCGACAAAGAACGCGCCATCGAGCATTGGAAGGCGCAAGGGCTGGACTTCACCAAGCTGTTCTATAAGCCGAACATGCCAGCCGACGTGGCGATCCATCACACCGAGTTGCAAAAGCACCCCATTGACAGCGTGCTTGACCGCAAGCTGATCGAGCTGGCGGAACCGGCGATTGAGTCGGGCCGACCAGTGAAATTGGAGATGTCGATCCGCAACAGCGACCGCACAACGGGCGCGATGCTGTCCGGCGTTATCGCCAAAAAGCACGGCCACAAGGGGCTGGCGGACGACACGATCTGGATCACGCTGAACGGCTCGGCGGGGCAAAGCTTCGGCGCCTGGGCGGCGGCGGGCGTGACGCTCGATCTGGTCGGCGAGGCGAACGATTATGTTGGCAAGGGGCTGTCGGGCGGACGCATCATCGTGCGGCCCGCGCTTGACAGCGGCATTGTGCCCGAGAAAAGCATCATCGCGGGTAACACGGTGCTGTACGGCGCCATCAGCGGCGAATGCTATTTCCGGGGCGTGGCGGGCGAGCGCTTCGCCGTGCGCAACTCCGGCGCCATCGCGGTGGTCGAGGGCCTTGGCGACCACGGCTGCGAATATATGACCGGCGGCGTCGTTGTCGTGCTCGGTGAGACCGGGCGCAATTTCGCGGCGGGCATGTCGGGCGGGATCGCCTATGTGCTCGACGAGGCTGGCGATTTCGAGCAGCGCTGCAATATGGCGATGGTCGATCTGGAGCCGGTGGCCGCAGAAGAGGCGAGCCTTGCGCGCATGGGGCAGAGCAACGATCTATACAGTCACGGCTTGGTCGATGTGATGGCCGACATGACTCAGCTCGATGCCGAGCGGCTGAAACTGCTTATTGAAAACCATCGCCGTTACACGGGCTCGGAGCGCGCCAAGCTGATCCTTGACAATTTCGAGGCGTATCTACCGAAATTCGTGAAGGTGATGCCGGTCGAATACCGCCGCGCGCTCGCCGACATGGCGAAACACGCCGCCGCCGACAAAACCGGCTTCGACATCCTTGAAACCGGCGTCCACGCTGGGAAGTAATGGAGACGCACCATGACTCTGGATACTTGATGCGGATGTAGAAAGCCTTGCACGCCGTCTCGCCGCAGCAAAGGGCAAGCCTGTGAAAGGGGTTGTTAAGGAAGCGATTGAGCATAGTGCGCAAGAGGCAGGTTTGGAAGCCAGCGCCGTAAAACAGGACCTCATTGACAGGCCCAAGAGCCAGGAAGAAATCGCCGAAATGTTGCGGAAGCTGAACCAGATTGCAGATCGCAGTGCAGCCTTGCCTTTGCTCGACACCCGTTCGGACGAAGATATTATCGGCTATGACGATTGGGGCCTGCCTACACGATGATTGTGGAAGCCTCAGCCATTGTCGCAATACTTAATGATGAGCCGGAACGCGAAGCGTTTCTAGCAACTATCACCGCTTCTAACCGTCCAGCTATCTCAGCGCTTTCCGTATGTGAAGCGGCATTGGTTATGATGGGACGACGCGGCCCGCCTGGCGCGGAGATGGTTTTCAATTTTATTCGAGACTCAAAGGTTCAGGTTTTGCCGTTTGACTTGGATCAGGCGCTCGCGGCGCAGCAGGCTTACCTCAAGTTCGGTAAGGGCTTCAACTCGTCGGCGCGGCTGAATTTGTGCGATTGCGGCGTTTGCCCTGGCGGAGATGCTAGGCGCGCCGCTTCTTTACAAGGGCGAAGACTTTAAAGCGACGCCGATTATGTCGGCGGTATAGGTGAGGATAGCATGGGCAAAATTACGGGGTTTCTGGAGATCGAGCGGGCCGAGCGGCCATATGCGCCGGTGGACGAGCGGCTCAAGCATTTCCGCGAGTTCGTCATCGCGCCGTCGGACGTGGAGCTTGGCAAACAGGGCGCGCGCTGCATGGATTGCGGCATCCCCTATTGCCACACCGGCTGCCCGATCAACAACCAGATCCCCGACTGGAACGACCTCGTCTATCACGGCGATTGGGAGGAGGCGGCGCGCAACCTGCACTCCACCAACAATTTCCCCGAGTTCACCGGCCGCATTTGCCCCGCGCCATGCGAGGCGTCCTGCACGCTGAACCTTGAAGACACGCCGGTTGCGATCAAAAGCATCGAGTGCGGCATCGCGGATAAGGCGTGGGAAAATGGCTGGATCGCGCCGGAGCCGCCCGAGCATAAAACGGGCAAGCGCATCGCCATTGTCGGTTCCGGCCCGGCCGGGCTGGCGGCGGCGCAGCAACTGGCGCGCGTTGGCCACGATGTGCATGTATACGAGCGACAGGCGTCGCCGGGCGGGCTGCTGCGCTACGGCATCCCCGATTTCAAAATGGAGAAGCACCTCATCGAGCGCCGTGTCGCGCAGATGGAGGCCGAGGGCGTCACGTTCATTTGCGGCGTCAATATCGGCGTGGACAAGCCTATCGCGGAGCTTGTAGCGGAGTTCGACGCTGTGCTGCTCACCGGCGGGGCCGAGAAGCCGCGCGAATTGCCTACGCCTGGGCGGGAGCTGAATGGTGTTCACCAGGCGATGCACTTTTTACCGCAGCAGAACATGCGGGTGTCGGGCGAGTGGCGGGAGCAGGTCGAGCCAATCCTCGCCACCGGCAAGCATGTGGTCGTGATCGGCGGCGGCGACACCGGCTCGGACTGCATAGGCACCTCGTTCCGGCAAGGCGCGGCAAGCGTTACGCAGATCGAGATCATGCCGAAGCCGCCGGAGAAGGAGGCCAAGTCGCTCGTTTGGCCGCACTGGCCGGTGAAAATGCGCACCTCCTCAAGTCAGGCCGAAGGCGCCGCGCGCGAATGGAGCGTCATGACGACCAGTTTCACCGGCGAGGACGGCCATGTGCGCCAACTCAACGCCGTTCGTGTTGATGCGAAAATGCAAGCCATCCCCGGCACGGAGTTTACGCTGCCCGCCGACATGGTGCTGCTGGCCATGGGCTTTGTCAGCCCGGTGCATGAGGGCGCGCTTACCGAGCTTGGGGTCGAGTTGGACGTGCGCGGCAATGTCAAGGCGGATGACCGCGCCTATCTCACCTCGCGGCCGAAGGTTTTCGCGGCGGGCGACATGCGGCGCGGGCAATCGCTCGTCGTGTGGGCCATCCGCGAAGGTCGTCAGGCGGCGCACGCCATCGACAAGGCGCTGATGGGTGCGACCGTGTTGCCGCGCTGAGTTATCTTACTCGTACCTTAGCGCGTCGATAGGGTTGAGGCTGGCGGCTTTTCGTGCGGGCACGAAGCCGAACACGACACCGACCAGCGCTGACGCGGCGATAGCGATGACTACGATATCGGCGTTGATGAGAATCGGCATATCGGCGAGGCGCGTGATGCCCCATGTCGCGCCGACCCCGATGGCGAGGCCAATCGCGCCACCAATCAGGCAAAGCACCACGGACTCGGTCAAAAACTGCGCCAAGATATCCCGCCGCCTAGCGCCGATGGCCATGCGCAGTCCGATCTCGCGCGTGCGCTCCGTCACCGACACCAGCATGATGTTCATAATGCCGATACCGCCGACCACGAGACTGATCGCCGCCGTCGCCGCCAGTAGCCAGGTGAGAGTTTGCTGCGCCGCGCGCCGCGCCGACACCAGTTCGGCCACGTTGCGCACAGAAAAATTGTCCTGATCGCCCCCGCCGATGCGCCGACGGTCGCGCAGGATGTCGATAATGTCTGTCTCCACGGCGCGCATATCGGCGCTTTCAGACACTTTGGCTAAAATCACCCCGATCTGGTTCGGCACAGTTAAATTGTTCCCCGCCAGCCGTGACCGTGCGGTAGAGATGGGTATGAACGCCACGTCATCCTGATCCCGCCAGCCACCCGTTACGCCCCGAGTCGCCATCACGCCGATAACCTCGAATGGAACGCGCGCCACGCGGATTTGCTCGCCCACAGGCGACGCCGAGCCGAAAAGCTGGCGCACCACCGCTGATCCGAGAACGACAACCTTAGCGCCGCCATTGGCCTCTTCGGGCGTAAAATAGCGACCGTCATCAACCGCCCAATCGCGAACGTCGGGAAATTCAGCGTGCGTGCCCGTCACCTGGCTGGTCCAGTTGGCGTTGCCGTAGATGAGCGCAGCGTTGACGTTCAGGCTGCTCGTCGCAGCGGTGATTTCCGGCAGACGGTCGACGAGAGTGTCCATGTCGGCCTGCGCAAATGGCGGGGCGGAACCTGCGCCGCCGCTTCGCCCGCCGCCCCGGCTCGACCCCGGCGATATAGTGAGCATATTCGTACCGAGCGCGCTGATCTGCTGCTCAACCTGCTGGCGCGCTCCGGAGCCGATGGCCGACATGACGATGACCGAGGCGACGCCAATGATAATGCCGAGCGTGGTCAGAATGGACCGCATAGGGTTGAGGCGGATGGCGACCAGCGCCGAGCCGAGATAGTCCCCGAGTTTCATGCGGCAATCCTCGGTGTCTGGCGGATGTCGTCAATCAACACGCCGTCGCGAAAGCGCATCAACCGCTCGGCATATTCCGCGATTTCAAGCTCGTGCGTAACCAATACAACAGTCAACCCAGTGCGGTGCAGTGCGGTCAGCAGCTTCATAATTTCATTGGAGGTTTCCGTGTCGAGCGCACCGGTCGGCTCGTCAGCAAGGATGAGCTGCGGATCGGCGACGAGCGCGCGGGCCATCGCGACGCGCTGCTGCTGGCCGCCGGAAAGCTGGGCGGGCGTATGATCGAGGCGGTCGCCCAAGCCGACTTCCTCCAGGCGTTTGCGGGCGCGAGTATCCGCATCGCCGCCGCGTCCACTAGCATAAAGCAACGGCAGCTTCACATTTTCCAGCGCCGAGGTGCGCTTTAGCAAGTTGAATTGCTGAAAAACGAAGCCGATGACCCGGTTGCGTAAATCCGCCAGATCGTCCGCCGCCATGCCACCGATATCCGCGCCGTCAATCAGCAGCTTGCCGCTCGTTGGCGTATCGAGCGCGCCGATAAGGTTCAGAAGTGTAGATTTGCCCGAGCCGGACGGACCCATGATGGCGATAAACTCGCCGCGCGCGATCTCGAAGCTCACGCCCTTCAAAACCTGAAGCGATTGCTCGCCCATCACATAGGTTTTAGTGATGTCGCGGCAAGCGATCAGCGGCGCGTCGGCCATTTTAGCGCTCACGATCTGCGGCCCTGACCGCCGCCCGTGCGTGTGCGGGTCACAACCTTCTCGCCGGCCTCCAGCTTGCCGCCGATCACCTCGCTGTAACTCTCGTCCGACAGGCCGATGCGGATGCGGCGCGGTTCCAGCCCGCCCGGCGTTTCAATCCAGACGAGGCCGGGGCGCATGGTTTCGCGCCGCTCGGCCCGCAAATCCTGATAGGCCTTCAATTGTTCGGGCGTGAGGATGCCTTCCAGGATGCGGGCGATGCGGCTTTGCCGTTGCGCCCCGCGAGCGCCTGGCCCGCGTTGGCCGCGCCCACCTTCTCCGCGCTCGCGGCGCGCCTCATTGGCGCTGTCACCGCCCTGGTTTGGCCGCTGCCCGCTGCCGCTATTCTGCTCGCCGGTCCGGGATGCGGCTAAAGCGGCTTTGAACTGCTCGGACTGCTCGGGCGTCAGTTTCAGGCTTTCGCCCAACTGCGCCATGATGGCGTCGTCGCGGTTTGGCCGACGCACATCGCGGGTCGTGGTTGCGGCGTTTTCGGGCGGCTGAAAACGGATGGCGTCGTTGGGCACGCGCAGCACGTCCATACGTGCGCCCGTTACGATACGAACCGTGGCAGTCATGCCGGGGAGGAGTTTCTGGCGCGGGTTTTCGGCCAACACTACGACAGTGTAAGTAACGACGTTGTTGATCGCCGTGCCTGCGATGCGCACTTGGGAGACTTTGCCAGTGAAAGTCTGGTCGGGGTAGGCGTCCACTGTGAAGGTGACGGCGTTGCCCGCCTCCACCGCACCGATATCGGCCTCGTCCACTTGCGTTTCGATCTGGATTTCCGACAAATCCTGGGCGATCAAAAACAGGATCGGGGCCTGCAGACTCGCTGCCACGGTGCCGCCGGGGTCGATGTTGCGGCCGATGACGACGCCGTCGATGGGCGATTTGATCTCCGTGCGAGAGAGATCGAGCTTGGCCTGAAACACCTCCGTCGCGCGTTGGGTGACCACGGCTTTGGCGTTAGCGAGGTTTGCGTCGGCGACAAGCACATCGGCTTTTGCAGTGGCGAGAGTCGTTTCGCTGTTCTCCAGCGTCGCCTGTGGGCTGTTACCTCTCTCGGCCAGCGATTTCTGGCGGGCCAGATCGCGCTCGGCCTGTTCAGCGAGGGCGCGCGATTTCGCGATGGTCGCCTCCTGCACCTGCACGTTGGATTTTGCGATGGCAAGGTTAGCCTCCGCCGAGGCGACTTTGGAGGCGAAGGTCTGGGGGTCGATCTTGGCCAGCAGATCGCCAGTTTTGACCGTCGAGTTAAAATCGACCCTAACCTCCGCAAGCTGTCCCGAGAGCTGGGAGCTGACATCTACCGTGATAAGCGCCTGCACCGAGCCGGTCGCGGAGACGCTGCGCTCTATCGATCCCTTGTCCGCTGGAGCCGCATCGAACACGAGAGCGGCGCGCTCGGCGGCGGGTGACAAATAAGCATAACTACCAGCTCCGGCGAAGGCCAGAAGCAGTAAGAACAAGATAATACGCATGTCAAAGTCCTTGCAGCCAAACTCAGTCCTTATATGGACTGAAGCCCGATGACGGCAAGCAAGGCGTTAGTCCATTGCGTTTTTTAGGCAGGCCAGCGCATGTTTTGAGCGTCTTCACGTTTCGTTGAAAACATCGTGAGGGTTAAGTCCAATTGCCAAGATACTGTGTATCCAAAACCTGGAGATTATTATGCGTTTTGTCACGAGACGACGTTTTGTCGAAGCTATAAGCGCCGCGCTTTTAACTGTTGCAGGCATGAAAACTGCCGCCGCACGGCTGCTTCCGACCCCACGCCAGACCGAAGGCCCTTTCTATCCGGACGTCATGCCCAGTGACACGGACAATGACCTGGTGACGATGGCGGAGAGCACGGTAGAAGCGGGCGGTGAAATCCTGAACCTTACCGGCCGAATGCTCAATGCCGAAGGTGCCCCGCTGGCCAACGCGCTTGTCGAGATATGGCAGTGCGACATGTACGGCAATTACATTCACACTAATGGCGCTTCCAGCCGGAAGCGCGATGTAGCATTTCAAGGTTATGGGCGGACTCGCACGGATGCGGATGGCCGCTACAGTTTTCGCACTATAAAGCCAGTGCCCTACCCCGGCAGAACGCCTCATATTCACGTGAAGGCCCACCATCCGAACGGCAAAGCGCTGACGACGCAGATGTATGTCGAGGGCGACCCGGCCAACAAACGCGACTTTCTGTACCAGGACATGAGCGCGGACGAGCGGCGGAGGGTGACAGTTGCGCTCCTCCGCGACGCAGCGTCATCTCTCTATAGCGGCGCGTTCGATATCGTCCTGCCATGGACTTAAAACCCGGCTCAAGCGTTGTTTACAGCGCAAGGCCAAATCTAAAATGCACGCCGAAGCGTTTCTTATGAGATTAACAATGACTAACTGTTTGAATTAACGACCTAATCAGGGTGAGTTCAATGACGCAATGGGATGAAAGACTTGACCTCAAACACGTTCTTATTGTCGAAGACGAATATCTGATCGCCCTTTCATTAAAGCAAATGCTATTCGAGCTTGGCGTCGAGCGTGTTGTCATTGCCGAGAATGTCGACAAAGCGCTTGAAGAACTGGCGCACAAAAGGCCGGACTGCACACTGTTAGATATCAATCTTGGGCACGACTATTCATATAAAGTGGGTGACGCCCTACGCCAGCAAAACATGCCTTATGTGTTCTGCACGGCCCACAGCGCAAATCTCGATTTGCTGTTTCCATTCGCCGGGGATGCGCCCTGTGTGACAAAGCCGGTGAGTAAGGAGGAACTAGTACAGGCGGTGCTTGCGGCAGTTCACGTAGGAAGCTCAACCAATATTATCGCACAAGCTGGTAGCGGGAGAGGGATTTGAACCCCCGACCTGCGGATTATGATCCCGTTGCTCTACCGACTGAGCTATCCCGCCACACTCCATCGGTATAAGATGATGCTGACATTGCGTCAAGCTACGCCATGCATAGGTCAGGTTGATGGAACTCAGTATGGCGAAGAACGTTGTGGGAACATGGCAGTGTTCAAGGATATCCCCATGGCGGACGAACTTAATCCAAAGCTTGACCAAAACCCTCCATCCAACACCGAGAAAGACCCGGATGACTGGACGACGGGTGACGAACCGATGACCGGCGCGCAAGCATCATACCTCAAAACATTGAGCGAGGAAGCGGGTCGCAAGGGCGAGTTTGACCCGAAACTGACCAAAGCCGAGGCGTCCAAGCGCATCGACGCGTTGCAGCAGGACATCCGCCGCCTGCAACAGCTAGACTAAGCGGTTTGTAATTGGACACGCCTTTGTCCCGACGTGGCTTTTGTTGACATTGGATCGACAGCCGCCTCGGTACAAAAGGCTGTGGTACTTTGTTTCGCTCGCAACCACCCTGATTCCGATTTCCAGTGCGGCCTTAAAAGGCCAAGTTACACCAGCGCAATGACGCGGCTTGGGCCACCCGAGGCTCCCGCGATTTTTGGTGCGCCGACCACAAGCGTGGCACCAACGGGCGGCAGCGTACTCAGGTTCGCCACGCTCTCGATCCCCCAACGCCTGACGCCGAGCCAGGCGTGATGCACCGCGAAATCCGTTGATGCGCCGTGATCGAGCGACAGGGTGTCCACCGCGATGCCGCAAATGTCGCGCTCCAGCAGCATCGCCGCCGCCTCGATGTGGAAGCCGGGGAAGCGCATGACGCCGCCGTCGCCAGCATTGCGGTATTTCGGCTTGCCGAGATGCCGTTCCCACCCGCTGAACATGGCGACGCAGGCGCCGTCCGGCAGCGGGCCGTACTGCGCTTCATACGCGGTGATGTCGTCCGGCGTGACCCGCGCGTCCGGGTTGTCCTGCGCGCGCATCGAAATGTCGATCACCGCGAGCGGGACGACCAGCTTTTCCACTCCGATCTGGTCTGCGGTGTTGCCTTCGGAGTTGAAATGGAAGGGCGCGTCCAGGTGCGTGCCGGTATGCTCGTGGATCGTCCAGAGCATCACGTTGTAGCCATCCTGCTCCAGAGTCTGGAGTTTTTGCATCGAAAGTTGGTCGTTGCCGGAGAAGGTCGGGAAATCGGTTGTGATCGTGTGGGTGAGGTCTACCGCGCGGGAGAAGGAAAAGCGGTGGGCGTCAACGCTTTTTGGCTTGGAAGCCGCAGGTTTCGCCGACCGTGACGGGCTTTTGCGCGCCGCCGCCGCATAGGTGTGGGCGATGTGGTGAAGGCATCCCGGAGTGCACATGCGGGCTATTCCTCGCTGATGATGACCCGGTTCGGGTAGAACGCGACGTGGTTCTTGATCGCCGCCGCCGCCTCGATGGGGTCTTCATAGGACCACACCGCATTGTCGACCTGTTTGCCGCCCGCATTCAGATGGAAATAGCGCGCCAGGCCCTTGTACGGGCACCGCGTCGTGTGCTGGCTCTCGACGAGCGCGCCCGGCGTCACGTCCTCGCGCGGGATGTACTGCACGGGCGCGCCGCCACCCTCTTTCAGCAGTAAAGCGTGGGTGGTGTCCACGATGACGGCGCCGCCCGCGCGAACCACAACGCGCTTCGGGTTTGGGGTGATGGTGATCATAGGGGGTTCCCTTTATGAATGGAAGCTTAGGCAGGCAACGCTTGCGGCGATTTCATAAGCCGCCCAGCATGGCGCGCGCGGCGTCGGGCTCGAGATTGAACTGATCCTCCCAGCGGAATGTATGTCAAGCGTGAATACCATGCTTTACGTCACATGTTTTTTCCAGAGACGAGAATCAGACATAAGATGTTAGCGATGCGTGGCTAGGTGAATTTGTGGAGGAAGAATGGCTTCGTTACCCTACGTCAGCTCACCCGGAAACATCAGTAAAGCGCTCAATGGGATTAAGGCTGCTGCTTTACTGGAGCGCGCTAGCCAAGATTTTGTTAAGACGGTACTAAAAATCCCGGGTAGTTCCGGGGATCAAATGACAACTTTTTTAAAAAAGCTTGGTTTAACAGCTGCGGATGCAATGCCAACCGAGTTATACAGAAAATTCCGCAACCCTACTTCGTCTGGAAGCGCGGTCGCAGAAGCAATAAAGCGTGCATATGCCCCGCTTTACGTGCGCCACGAATATACGCACGAGTTAAATGAATCCGATCTTACAGGTCTTGTGGTTGAAGAGACTGGCGAAGCGCATGATTCTAACGCTGTTAAGCTAACAGTTAGCTGTATAAAACAGCTAAAGACATTTGCTACTTTTGGTTCAATACCAGAGATTGCTCAGCCCAAGCCAGATCGCGATCCTATGCCTCCGGCGAATCACCAAATACAGCGAAAAATTGACTTTAAGCTAGGCTACACGATCAACCTCAATCTCCCTGCTACGTCTGACGCCGCCGTGTTTGACGCGATCTTTCGAAGTCTAAAAGCAAACCTCTTGAGAGAAGAAGATGCCTAGTAGGCCAGATGGGTTCATTCGCGCTTTTTGCATGTCAGGGCTACAGATTTCCCTAAGCATGTCAGCTATTGAAAAAGAGTATGGCGTTAAATTCAGGCACGACAGGCAAGCTGCCAAGGATCGTAGAGCTGCCGAATATCAGCAATTTGAAGCCGCGTTAAGAGCTGAGGCGGAGAGGATGTCGGAGTTTTACGAGGTATTTTACTGCCTTGAGAATTCAATAAGAAAGCTTGTAGCAGATACTTTCCTTGAAGCTGAGGGCGCGGATTGGTGGAATAGCCCGCGCGTTGATGAAGAGAGAATCCGCAAACCAAGCCACACAGCTAGAAAAAAAGAAGTGGACAGCGGAGTCACTCCTCGCTCAGAACATTTGATAAATTACACAACCTTTGGGCAGCTATCGCAACTTATAACGGATAACTGGGAGCTCTTTGATCCGGTATTCAAGTCAAAGACGGCTGTGAGTAATGTTTCAAACCAGCTCAATTTGCTGCGTGGACCCATCGCGCATTGCAATCCTACAGACGTTTTGGAGCAAGAACGGCTCAACCTTGCTGTTCGCTCATGGTTTACGTTGATGTCTTGATTAGCAATCTATTCGCGAACCTTTTCAACATAAACCTCCCCACCCATCTCCTTAAATTTCTCACTCATTTCCTCCATCCCCTGCTTCACCGCTGCCTCGGGCGTCTCATTCAGCGTCGCGGCATACTCCCGCACCTGCTGCGTGATCTCCATCGAACAGAATTTCGGCCCGCACATGGAGCAGAAATGCGCGACCTTGTGCGCGTCCTTCGGCAGCGTCTCGTCATGCATGGCGCGCGCGCCGTCGGGGTCCAGCCCTAAGTTGAACTGGTCCTCCCAGCGGAAATCGAAACGGGCCTTCGAGAGCGCGTCGTCGCGCAATTGCGCCGCTGGGTGGCCCTTGGCTAAATCGGCAGCATGCGCCGCGATCTTATAGGCGATCACGCCCGCCTTCACGTCGTCGCGGTTGGGCAGGCCCAGATGCTCCTTCGGCGTCACATAACACAGCATCGCCGTGCCGAACCAGCCGATCATCGCCGCGCCGATGGCGCTCGTGATGTGGTCGTGACCCGGCGCGATGTCGGTGACCAGCGGCCCCAGCGTGTTGAACGGCGCCTCGCCGCAAATCGCCAGCTGCTTCTCCACGTTGACCTTGATCTTGTGCAGCGGCACATGGCCGGGGCCCTCGATCATCACCTGGCAGCCGCGTGCCCACGCCACCTTGGTCAGCTCGCCCAGCGTTTCCAGCTCGGCGAATTGCGCGGCGTCATTGGCATCCGCGATAGAACCGGGGCGCAAGCCGTCGCCGAGGGAGAAGCTCACATCGTAGCGCCGCATGATGTCGCAAATCTCGTCGAAGCGCTCATAGAGGAAGCTCTCGCGGTGCCGCGACAGGCACCATTTCGCCATGATGGAGCCGCCGCGCGACACGATGCCGGTCATGCGCTTGGCGGTGAGCGGGATATAGCGCAGCCGCACACCCGCATGGACGGTGAAATAATCGACGCCCTGCTCGCACTGTTCGATGAGGGTGTCCTTATACACCTCCCAGTCAAGCTTCACGGGATCGCCTCCCACCTTCTCCAATGCCTGATACAGCGGCACGGTGCCGATGGGCACGGGTGCGTTGCGGATGATCCATTCGCGCGTGTTGTGGATGTTGCGGCCCGTGGACAGGTCCATCACCGTGTCGGCGCCCCAGCGGATGGCCCAAACCATCTTCTCGATCTCCTCCTCGACGGACGACGACACGGCGGAGTTGCCGATATTGGCGTTCACCTTGGTCAGGAAGTTGCGGCCGATGATCATCGGCTCAAGCTCGGCGTGGTTGATGTTGGCGGGGATGATCGCCCGCCCGCGCGCCACTTCCGAGCGCACGAATTCCGGCGTGATGAAGTCGGGGATGACCGCGCCGAAATTCTCGCCATCCGCCAGTGCTTCCGCCGCGCGCTCCAGCGCCGCCGCGCGCCCCAGGTTTTCGCGGTGCGCGATGTAGATCATTTCCTCGGTGATGACGCCGGCGCGCGCGAACTCAAGCTGCGTTATGTGCCCAACACCCACCACGTCATGGCCGGGCCTGACCCGGCCATCCAAAGCCGCGGGCTCGGAGCGTGAAGTCTGGATCGCCGGGTCAAGCCCGGCCATGACGGATGATGAGGCCAAAGCGCGATAAGGCCGGTTGCGCACGGGAAATTCGCGCGCCAGATGCGCCGCGCCGACATCGCCGTTATCCTCGGGCTTCACCTCGCGGCCTACATAAGCCTCGACGCCGCGCGTCTTTACCCAAGCCTCGCGCGTGCGCGGCAGCCCGGCGTTGACATCATTGCGCGCGTCGTCATCCGTAAACGGCCCGCCCGCGTCATAAACCCGGAACGGCGGTTCACCCCCGCCGAGCGTAATCTCGCGGAACGGCGGCGCGATATGCGGACGCCCCTCTACGGACACATAAACCTTGCGCGAGCCGGTGATCGGCCCCGTGGTGAGAGCAACAGGCTTGACGGCTTTGGGATCAACGGGCGCGTTCATGCGGGCGCTCCTTCTGTATAGGGTTTCAAAAGTGTATCGCGAATGAGGGCTTCCACCCGCGCAGGCTCGCGGATGCTGTAGAACCCATTCGCATAGCCCTGCGCGCCTTCGGAATCTGAAGTATAGTTAAACTTAAAGAGCCGTGACTTTCGCCTCGAACCTGGACGCTTTGAAAAGCATCGCCGGTGAAACTTTGTGTAGAGCCGCGATCACCTACAGCGATAATTGCGCGCTGATTGGTTAATCCATAAGCGGTGTACCAGCCGTTCGCGGCCTGTCGAAGGCTCCATCCGACGAAGCACACACCAAAGGCGCAGACGAGTGTGCTACCAGTAGAGGGAGTGTCCTTGTCAGCGATGACTTGAGATAATCCGCTGAATGTGAAGAATGCTCCGATTGCTATCCTAAACAGGTAGCGGGAAGCGATGCGCCACGGGGTTGGCGCGTCATGCCAGATGAGGCGTTCGCCGGGGAGCAAGCGGCGGGTGATAATGTCGCGGGCGCGATCTGGCGTCATGGCGTCTCCGTCCCTCCGCCGGTTTTAGCCGGATCAGGTTCAAAGGGTGGCCGCGCCGCATCAGCGCAGGTCTCAGCCGGATGCCTCCGGCCCCCCTCGGGTTTTCGTATGATGCTGGCGCCAGTGGCGAAAGGCAAGGATATTCGCCGCGCCCTGTTGCCGACATGTCGCCAAATCACATAGACCGTCTGCAAAGGTGCAATAAAGCCATGCCTGACAAGTCCTATGCCTTATCGAACGCGCGCCGGGCGGGTTTGCTCGCAATCTGTGCTCTCCTGACCGCGTGCGCCAACCCGGGCGTTCAGGCACCGACGCGGAACAATCTCGACGCGGCGCGCATTCCTGGGCGCGGCATCACGGCGGTTGCGGAAGTTGCGGTGAGTGATCGCCCCGGCGACCAGCTACAATTGACCGCCATCGCCAGCCGAAAGTTCAAGGTGACTGACCTCATGGCCGTGCTGTGGTGCCGGGCGCGGCAGGAGACGGGCGCGCGCAAATATGACGGGTGGTACGCGGAAAGCTTGAGCCAGTCCTTTGCCGGGTCGGGCGGGGGAACGCAGCAGGCGGTCGGCGTGATAAAGATGTTTCGAGGACGGCCCCCCGAGGGCAAGCAAACGTTGGCGAAGCAGAAAAACTGGTGCCAGGATGTGCCGCAGGCGGCTAGAAACGCCTAAAGTGTTAAATACAACACATGCTAGCTATTTGTGAGTGGGCGCAAAACATCCGCTTTCCCGCCCTTATTCAGCCATGCAGCTTGTGCACCAATAGCCAATAGCTGTTATTTTGTTATTCGGTTCGCAGTAACGGCTGGTAGCAATCAAGCGGGATAAGCTTATGAAAACCATAATAACAGGTTTGTCGCTGGCGGGAGTTATGGCGGTTGTGGCTGCATGCGGTTCTCCGCAGGCTTTGCAAAACGATGCAAATCTACAAACGCCAAATCTGCAACTACCGGCTGGCGGCATCACCCCAGTCAAAGATGTGATTGTTACACCTCGTGAAAACGACACCATCGAATTTACCGCTGCGGCGAGTGGAGCATTCAAGTTCGAACAACTGACGGCGGTCATGTGGTGCCGCGCTAGCCAGCACGCCAAGGCGAACAAGTTCGCTGACTGGCAGCCTATAAGATCGGAGCAGCTTCGTCCGGCATCCGCTGACGCCCCAATGATCGGCCGCGGCCTGGTGCAGATGTTGAGAAGCCCTGCGCCACTGCTTGGCAAGAAGCAGTCGATCGATTGGTGCAAGGACGCCCCACAAATAGCTGCTGTATCTTTGACTGAGCAAGTTCAAGCGCCCGCCCAATCATCCTTTGGCGGCTGGAGCAGCAACGACGGAAATTGATCTGTTCTCGCATCCCTTGTCGAGAGCGCGAACCAGTCAGCGCCGAGGAAAAATGAACGCTAGCAAACATAAAAAACACGCGCCACAGGCGGCAAGAAACGCCTGAGGCGTAAAAATACCGCACGTTAAGGAAGCGTGCTTGGGCGAAAAACCCCTGCTTTCGCGCGTTTGTTCAGCCACGCAGTTCACACAGCTTGTGCACGGATGCTGGACAACCATTGCTTTTGTTATTCGATTCGCGCTAACGGCATCTGATAACAGTCAAGGGGGATAAGCTCATGAAAACCATAATAACCTGGTTATCGCTGGCAGGCATGGTGGCGGTTGCCGTCGCATGCAGTTCACCGGAGGCTTTGCAGAATGATGCAAACCTGCAAACGCCGAATCTGCAGGTGCCGGTCGGCGGCATCACGCCCGTGCGGGATGTGGTCGTCACCCCTCGCGAAAACGACATGATCGAGTTTACCGCAGCGGCGAATGGCACGTTTAAATTCGAGCAACTTACGGCCGTCATGTGGTGCCGCGCCAGCCAGCACGCCAAGGCCAACAAGTTCCCAGAGTGGCAGCCGCTGAAATCCGAACAGCTCCGCCCCGCATCGGTTGACGCCCCAATGATCGGTCGCGGCCTGGTGCAGATGGTGAAAAACCCTGCGCCGCAACCCGGTAAAAAACAGCCGGTCAAGGATTGGTGCAAGGACGTGCCAAAAGTCGCCGTTTCCTGATCGGGCGTCCGAGCAACTATCAATCGGGTTGCGGCACTTTAAGCTTGCCTAGCATGCAGGGGCTAAGAGGCAAACCGGGGTGATCGCGCTATAAACGCTCCACGGCGTTAACGCTTGCGGAGCCTCAATTTGACTCCGCAGCGCTTGCTATGCAAGTTGTCCTAAACGTTACGAGATTTTACGCAAAGTTTCGCACTCGCAAAGATGACACCGCATGCTGAAAGCCAGTAAGGAAAAGCACGGCCGGCCCAAGAAGCCGATCAACGCCTCTACGGTTCCGTTGATGAAGCGCTGCTGGCGCGAGTGGGTTCGTCCGCACATACGTGAAATTCTCGTGGTCATTGGCATTATGGCGGTGCTGGCCAGCACAACCGGGCTTTACCCGGTTATCATCAAGCACTCCTACGACATGCTCGCCGCTAAGGACATGGGGGTGCTCAAGTGGATACTGGTGGCCATAGTTGGCGTCACGGCGCTAAAAGGATTGTGCGACTACCTGCAAGCCGTGCTTTCGCACCGCGTTGGCTTCAAGATCATGCTTGACATTCAGGAGCGGCTTTTTGCGCACCTGCTCAATTCAGATTACGCCCGCATAACGCGAGAGACACCCGGGCAAATCTCCGCCCGGCTCACCAATGACGTCGGCGTCATCAACAACGCCTTTAACGCAATCCTGACGAACGCCATTCGCGACGTGCTTACCATTTTCGCTGTGGTTTGCTCGATGTTCTATCTGGATTGGCAATTAACGCTTCTGGTGCTGCTCATCTATCCGCTTGGCGTGCTGCCGATCATTTATGTTGGCCGTTTTATACGGAAGAATTCAAAGCGCACGCAGGCGCAAATTGGTGGCTTGACGTCCATGCTCATCGAGAATTTGAGCGGAGCGCGCCTGCTCAAAACCTATCGTCTTGAGGACTATTCGACCAAACGCATCAACGCGGAATTCGCCCGCACACGCCGGTTGAAAATGAAAGCGGTGGAGGCGAAGGCGCGGCTGAACCCCATTCTGGAAACACTTGGCGGTTTGGCGGTGGCCGGGGTTATCGGAATTGCCGCGTTTCGCATATCGGGCAGCCAGAGCACGCTGGGGGATTTTACCGGATTTGTCAGCGCGCTGCTGATCGCCGCCCAGCCTTTCCGCGCGCTTGGCACCCTGAATGCAAAAATTCAGGAGGGACTTGGCGCCGCCGAGCGTGTGTTCGAGGTGATGGACGAGCAGCCGCGAATTGTCGACAAGCCGGACGCAAAGCCGCTCACGCTCATCAAAGGCGGCATCACGTTTGACAATGTCAGCTTCGCGTATCTGCCGGGCCACCACGCAGTGAAGGATTTCTCGCTGGAGATTCCGGGCGGTTCAACGGTTGCGCTTGTCGGGCGCAGCGGCGCGGGCAAATCGTCCATTATCAATCTGGTGCCTCGCCTATACGAGCCGCAAAGCGGGCGAATCGTCATCGATGGGCAGGACATCACGGACGTTACTATCGCAAGTCTGCGTGGCGCCATGTCAATGGTGAGCCAGGACATCACGCTGTTTAACGACACGGTGCGCTCCAACATCGCGCTCGGGCGTCTCGATGCGACGGAAGAAGAGATTTTCGAGGCCGCAAAGGCCGCGGCAGCGCACGATTTTATACGCGCCTTGCCGGAGGGGTACGACACGATTATCGGCGACCGGGGCTTGCGTGTCAGCGGCGGCCAGCGCCAGCGCATTGCGCTTGCCCGCGCCATTTTGAAAGACGCGCCCATCCTGCTGCTGGACGAGGCGACAAGCGCGCTGGACGCCGAATCGGAGCGTCTGGTGCAAGAAGCGCTGGTGGAATTTGGCCGCAACCGCACTACGCTCGTCATCGCCCATCGCCTCTCGACCGTGCAGAACGCCGACCTGATCTGCGTGATGGATCATGGCGGCGCTGTCGAAATGGGCGCGCATGATGATCTGATTGAAAAGAACGGCTTTTACGCCAGCTTCTGCCGCTCGCAGCTTCTGATCTCAGCCGAAACACTAGGGCGCAGCGAGGGCGAGAAACCTGCGCTCACTCCCGCCCAAGTATTGAGTTAACAACAGTGTTTGCCCACGATTTGGGCGCAAAAGTGCTCTTAACCTGTTTTCGGTCATAGACTGTATTGACCCAATCCATGAACGAAATTGGAGTTGCTTTATTGTATTCGATGTAGCTCTCGAGGAAGTGGTCGAGGACGCCGGTGTCCGCCTGCCGGAAATGCCCGTACTTTATGCTGAGCTGCTGGATGGCCTCTTCAGGCGAGCGGTTCTCCCGCAGGATCAGATAAAGCGCGCTCATCAATCCCACGCGGTCGGCGCCGGATTTGCAGTGCAGAAGCACCGGATATTCTATGTCGCGCAGCAGAACGTCTAGTTCTCTCAACATCTGTTCATCCGGTACGCCGCGCGAGCGCATGGGGAAATCGACAAGCTTGATGCCATTGCGGCGGCAGGCGTGCGCCTCCAGACGGTAGCTGCCGCAATCGCGCTCGCCGCGCAGATTGATGATCGTCCGCACGCCCTTCCTGGCAAATCCTCTGATCTGGAAAGGGGCTGGCTGGCTGGCGCGCCACACGCCAGGCGCGACTTTATGCCGGTTAGAATAAATAAACCGGAAGATATGGTGGTCGATGAAGATCAGGTCGAAATAATCGAGTCCGCGTCCAAGCCGCCTTTGCGCCCATCCTGGCGACGCATCGGCGATGCCGCCGCGCAGGTTTCTATAGCCGCCTGACAAAGCTCGCTTATAGGGCTTCGCGTATCGCAAGACTGTTTTTATCACCAGCGCCCGTTTCCCGTAATGCCCAGTTTGTAACGGATGTCTGACCCGTAATTTCGCATGCAAACGTAACTGTTTACGCTGCGTTGGGCAACCCCGCCCTAGCATACGGTTTTCGCAAGGTTACAACCGTGTCACAAAACTGAGATAATAAAGAATAGTGTTTTTAGAAGATAGATTGATGAGAAAATATAACGCGGAAATGCTTGATGCGGCCACCGGCGGCGAGGGCAACTACGAATTTCAATATGACGGCGACCTGTTTACAGAAACCTCGGATGAAGTCATCCACCAGTTTTTTGAGCACGTCGACAAAGACGTTTTTGCCCGGCACGTGGATTACGAGATTAACGCCGCATTCAAAAACAAGGAGCGCCGCGTTGTAACCGCCATCGGCTCGCTGATTATCGAACGCGGCGGCAAGCAGGAAGAAATGCCATTTTTGCTGATGGTGTCAGAAGCCTGATCCGGTGAGGGAGATGGCGCGCAGCCGCCTTCCGCTCCATTGGATGGGATCAATGGTGGCGATGGTCGCCGCCGCCGGTTTGCTGCGGCCCTTTTTCAACTTTAACGTCTACGGCGATCTCGCCGGCCTTTTCGAACACCAAGGTCAAGGGAAACGAGGCGCCCTCCGTTAGCTTCTGCTTTAGACCGATCAGCATGACGTGTAGTCCGCCCGGCTCGAATTTAACCGTGGCGCCGGACGGCGCGGCGACACCTTCCACTTTGCGCATCTGCATGACGTCGCTGTTCATGATGTGAGCGTGTACTTCAACGGCGTCACTCACGGCGGTTTTTGCGGCGAGCAGCCTGTCATCCGCTGCGCCGTTGTTGGTAATGCTGAGATAGGCGGCGCCAACCTTCACCTCGCCAATGGAGGGCCGCGCCCAGGGCTTGGCGATGACAATTCCATCTTTTTCGAATTCATCAGCCGAAGCGGGCGAAAACCATATCGCCACTATGGCGGCTACTATGAATCGGTTCATCGGAAACTCTCGTTGATTGCATTTCATTCTATTTCGCTGGTTCCCAGCAAGTCTTTTTAGCATAAAACCATTTCGCTGCACGATCTTGTAACATGTCACAGCTAGGCAATCTGTCTCAGCAGCCGCCTGCCTCAGGCTTTAATCAAGCTAAGATTATTACCGCCCGAAAATGACACTCTTTCATGACAGACGCGCCTCGCCCGTCTATAGAAGCGTCATAAATGAAATGAAACCAGTTTTACATCCCGGCTGCGCAAAAGCATGACTCAAACTGTGGTTTGTATGAAATGGGGCGAACGCTACCCTGCGGACTACGCCAACCGCCTCTGGTCGATGATTAAGCGGCATACGAAACGGCCGACACGGCTTGTGTGCTTTGCCGACCACGCGGAAGGTATTGATCCGGCGATTGAAGTTCATCCCTTGCTGGATATAAACCTGCCAACGCGGTTGCAGTGGCGGCCATGGCGCAAAATCGCGCTATGGGGCGAAACGCTCCCCGGCGTGACGGGTGAGGCACTTTACCTCGATCTGGACATTATCATCACAGGCGGCCTCGACGATTTTTTTGACTACGAGCCAGGCAAGTTCTGCGTCATCCGCAACTGGACGACATCGAACGGAGGCGTCGGTAACACCACGGCTTATCGCTTCCGGGTCGGTTCAGCGACGCATCTGCTCGAACGCATCAACCGCGAGCCAGAGGTCGTTTACAAGGAGTTTGGCAACTCGCAAACCTACGTCACCCGCGCTATCGGGCTTCCGATGGCGTTCTGGCCCGACGACTGGTGCGTGAGCTTCAAGCATTCGCTGTTGCCGCCGTGGCCTCTAAACTTCGTGGCGACCCCAAAGCTTCCCAAGGGAGCTCGCATTGTAGCCTTCACCGGCAAACCCGATCCCGACGAGGCCATGGAAGGGCGCTATCCTGCGTCCTCATGGTGGAAAAAAGTTTATAAGCACGTCCGCCCGACGCCCTGGATTGCCGAGCATTGGCGCTAAAGGGAAGGGCGGAGTAACATGCGTATCGTACAGGCTCTCGGAAGTTCACGCAAAGGCGGCGCCGAGCAGTTTTTCATTCGACTGGTAGACGCGCTGAATAGGCAGGGCGTGCAGCAGCGCGTGCTCGTGCGCGGAGGGCACTGGGCGCAATGGCGGCTAGAGCAGGCCGGGGTTAAAACCGACAGCGTCTGGTTCGGCGGCAAGCTAGATATTTTCACCCGCGCAAAATTCAAGCGCGTGCTCGCGGAGCACGAGGCGGACTTGGCGATCACGTGGATGCGGCGGGCAGCTAGCGCGTGTCCGTCTGGGCCGTGGATGCACGTGGCGCGTCTGGGCAACTATTACAAAATGAGCGCGTTCAAACATTGCGATCATCTCATCGGCATCACACCCGGCATCGTGGACTACATCAAGAAAGGAGGCTGGCCCGCTGATCGCGTCACGTTCATCCCGAACTTTGTGCCTGCTTTTGAAGCTGCGCCGACGCCACGCGCGACGCTGAATACGCCAGAAGACGCGCCGCTCATTGTCTGGTTGGGCCGCATGGCGCAGGATAAAGGGCCGGATATCGTCGTCAACGCTATAAAGGACGTACCCGGCGCCTATCTCTGGATGGCGGGCGATGGCGCGTTTGAGAAAGAGGTAAAGGAACTGGCGGGACAACTGGATTTGCTCGACCGCGTGCGCTTTCTCGGCTGGCGCGACGACATTCACTCGCTGCTTGAGGCCGCCGACATTTACGTCTGCGCCTCACGCTTTGAAGCCCATGGCAACATCGTGCTGGAGGCCTGGGCGCACGGCCTGCCCATCGTGTCAGCACGCTCGCCGGGGCCTGAGCATCTCATCACGCACGGCGAAACAGGGCTTTTGGTCGCAAACGATAATCCGGCTGATATGGCGCAGGCGTTAAATCAACTTATATCTGACAAACATTTGCAAAATAGATTGGGTAAAGCTGGCTGGGAGCATTTTAACCAAAGCTATTCCGAAGCGGCTGTTACGGCGATGTATCACGACCTCTTCAGCCGTATGAAGGCCCAGGGCAAACGCCGCGCTGCTTGACGCTTGACAGGATGATTTGATGAACGAGATACCGAGTAAGATCAGGTTTGAGCCAGCGACGGATACGCTGCCGAGCGGTCATCCGCATGTAAAGTTCGGCAAAATCGGCGTCCTGTTGATGAATTTGGGCACGCCGGACAACACCGATTACTGGTCGATGCGGCGCTATCTGAAGGAATTTCTTTCTGACCGCCGAGTGATTGAGGTGAACCCTCTCATCTGGTGGCCGATCCTCAACCTCATCGTGCTTTCCAAGCGACCATTCACGTCCGGCGAGGCATACCGCTCGATCTGGAACAAGGAGCTGGACGAGTCGCCGCTTCGCACCATCACGCGCTCGCAGACCGAGAAAGCGGCGGCGTATTTCGCCAACCACCCGAACATTATTTTTGACTGGGCGATGCGCTATGGCAATCCGTCGGCCAAGGCCGGGCTTGAGGCGCTGCAAAAGCAGGGCTGCGAGCGCATTCTGATTTTCCCGCTCTACCCGCAATACTCCGCCGCGACCACCGCAACCGCGCTCGACAAAAGTTTCGACGCGCTGAAGCAGATGCGCTGGCAGCCCGCCATCCGCACCGTGCCAGCTTATTTCGATGATCCGTCGCATATCGAGGCGCTCGCGAAGTCCATGCATAAAGGGCTAGCGGCGCTCGATTTCGAGCCGGAAATGGTCATCGCCTCGTTCCATGGTCTGCCGAAAGAATATTTCGACAAGGGCGACCCCTATCACTGCCATTGCGCGAAGACGACGCGGCTTCTACGCGAGCGCCTCGGCTGGCCGAAGGAAAAGCTGATGCTCACCTTCCAGTCGCGCTTCGGCAGTGCCGAATGGCTACAACCCTACACCGACCCAACCATCGCCGAGCTGGCGCAGAAAGGGCTAAAACGCCTCGCCGTGATTTGCCCCGGCTTCTCGTCGGATTGCGTGGAGACGTTGGAGGAAATCGCCATCGAGGCAGGCGAGACCTTCCACGAGAACGGCGGCGAGCAGTTCGGCGTCATCCCGTGCCTCAACGACAGCGACGAGAGTATCGAGATGCTCGACGCCATCATCCGCCGCGAGCTGGGGGGATGGGTTTAGGCAACTTTTTGATGTAGTCTTTGATGAAAGGAGACATCGCATGAACCGTCCTACTTTCGATGAACTTCGCGCCATGAGCATTGAGGAACGTCTTCAGCTTCTTGATGACATCTGGGCGACTTTGGATGAGCGTGAGGTGGCCGCCGGGCCTGCAACCGCACGGGAAAAGCAAATCCTCGACGAGCGGTTGAAGGCGTTCGAGGAAAATCCGCAAGACACGCTGACGTGGGATGAAGTTAAGCGCAACGTTCTGCGCCCGAGATAATGACCCGCGCCGTTCTCACACGGCTTGCGGCGGGTGATTTGCGCCGCGCCAGCGACTGGTATGACGACATTAACCCGAAGCTTGGTGAACGGTTTGAAGCGGTGATTGAAAGCAAACTGCGGCAGATTGCCGGGCATCCGCGCCGTTTCCCTTTTCATCACGGCGTTGTGCGCCGGGCGTCGCTGCTAAAGTTTCCGTACCGCGTCTTTTTTATTGAAACTGGCGCTAAGCAAGTTGTGATCGCCATCCTTCGCGATAGCCAGGATGACGCTGTTTTACGCAGCAGGACAAATTGAGCGAGGTCAGGGGCGGGCGTCAGCGGCGCGCCTCCTGTGGCGCCGTCCAGTCGGAGGCGTCCCACAGTTTGAGGGTTTTATCCCCGCTTCCCGAGAGGAGAGTGCGGCCATCGGGCGAGAAGGCGACGTCGAGAACAACTTGCGTATGCCCCTTGAGCGTGCGGATCAGCCTTTGCGCCTTGTCCTCATACCCGCTCGCCGCCAGCGGATTGCCCGCCTGCGTGGCGGGCGCTGGCTCCGGCCTCGCCACGGCCACCTGCGGCGGCGGCGTTAGCTGGGGCTGCGGCGCCGCAACACCACCGCCCGGCGGCTTGAAATAAAAGTCCGCGTCGGGCAGGCGGCCATAGGTGAACGGCTCCTGGCTTGGGCTCGTCGCCCTCAGCACGGTGCTCGTCACCTTGCGCAGGAAGCGGCCCAGCTCCAGCCCCGGCTCCTCAATGTGGGCGCGAGCAGGCCGGTAGCGAACGGGCTGTTGGCGCCCTCGCCATCCGCCGCAACAGAGCCGTCGCGCGCCGCGTAGAACACCAGTTCGCCATGCTCCGGCTCGACCCGGGCAAAACCGCGATCCACCGCGCGGGTCAGGCCGCCGCGCCCCATATCCACGCGCGACAGAAACGGGTTGTTGCGGCACGCGTCCAGCAGCACAATGCGCAGTGTTCTGGCGGGCCGCACGCGGGCTAGCACCCGGTCGAGCGCCACGGCCTCGTCCTCCATGTCGGAGGCGCGGGCGAGCTTCGCATCCACTGGGATGAGCCAGTTGCGGCCGCCCAGTTCCATGCCGTGCCCGGCGTAGTAAACCAGCGCCCAATCCGCCCCCGCCGCCTTATCCTCGAATTTGGCGAGCGCCGCTCGCATGCCATCCACGCCCAGATCATAGGCGGGCGTGACATCGAAGCCGAGGCGGGCGAGCGCCGCGCCGATGGCCTTCGCGTCATTCTTCGGATTGGGCAGCTTGGGCGCGTTCTTATAGGCGGAGTTACCGATGACCAGCGCCACCCGCTTCTCGCCGAGCGCCGCCGAACCCGATGATAGCCCAGCGAACAACGCTATGACGACAAGCAAAAATCGCATGAACCGCTCCGACCGGAATCCCGAAGTACGGACTTTATACTATCGGGATGTTTTGCAAAAGCGTCCCCCCATAGCACCGTCCGCGCCGTTAAAGAAGTTTAATAACTTTGCGTTAGACCCGCGTTGGGTTAGACAAGCCGCAAAGCAGCATTGAGGGGCCGTCGCATGGAAGGGTTTTCGTATTTCGTCATCGCGCTGCTGGTTGTGGCGATTTATGGCGTCATCTCCGCCGCCGTGGTCGTGCCGCAGGGAATGAACTACACGGTGGAGCGCTTCGGGCGCTACACGCGCACGCTTTATCCCGGCCTCACCATCATCGTGCCGTTCATCGACCGCCTCGGCGCCAAGCTGAACGTCATGGAGCAGTTCATCGACGTGCCATCGCAAACCGTCATCACCAAGGACAACGCCATGGTGACGAC
Organism: Hyphomicrobiales bacterium; assembly: GCA_034440495.1. GTDB lineage: Bacteria > Pseudomonadota > Alphaproteobacteria > Rhizobiales > Rhodomicrobiaceae > JAWXCE01. Next base: position 54,591 of record JAWXCE010000056.1, read on the forward strand.
TGACGGCATAGTCTACTATCAGGTGCTGGACGCAGCGCGCGCCGCCTATGAGGTGACGAGCCTTCAAGCCGCCATTTCCAACCTCACCATGACGAACATCCGCACCGTGATGGGGTCGATGGACCTTGATGAACTGCTTTCGAACCGCAATGAAATCAACGCGCGCCTGCTCACCGTTGTCGATGAAGCGACGAATCCCTGGGGCGTGAAGGTGACGCGCATCGAAATTCGCGACATCACGCCGCCGCGCGACATCGTGGACAGCATGGCCCAGCAGATGAAGGCTGAGCGGCTCAAGCGCGCTTCGGTGCTGGAGGCCGAGGGCGACCGCCAAAGCCAGATTTTGCGGGCGGAAGGCTTGAAACAATCGCAGGTGCTGGCTGCCGAAGGGCGCCGTGAGGCCGCCTTCCGCGACGCCGAGGCGCGCGAACGCTCAGCCGAGGCCGAGGCATCCGCTACACGCATGGTAAGCGAGGCCATCTCCAGTGGCAACGTCCAGGCGATCAACTATTTCGTCGCCAATAACTACGTCGAAGCGCTCAAGGCGCTGGCGAGCGCGCCGAACCAGAAAGTGCTGATTATCCCAGCGGATATGTCTAGCATCATCGGCGCTGTGTCGGGGGTGGCCGAAATCGCACGCGAGGCGTTCGGCGGGTTTTCATCCAACGGCGAAGCAGGCGGCGCTCAAACCCGCAAGCCTGCAAAAAGCGGCTCCGTGCCAACCGTCAGCTAAGTCGGGGAACTCGCTATGAGCGTGGCAAGCCTTTTCATCGAATGGGGCGGATGGTCGTGGTTCATCTTGGCCGCTATTCTAGTTACTTTCGACATCGCCGCGCCGGGGTTATTTCTGCTGTGGTTCGGCGTGGCAGCGGCGGGAACGGGTCTGGCGGTTTTCGCGGCGCCCATACCGTGGCCGTGGCAGGTCGCCTTATTTTGCGTGCTGTCCGTCGCAGCGCTTGTGGCCGGGCGGACGCTGTTCAGCCCGGCGAAAATCAGGACGAATCAGCCGCTGCTCAACCAGCGCGCCGCACAACTTGTGGGTCAGGTTTTTGTGCTGGAGGAGCCTATTCTGGCGGGGCGAGGCAAAGTGAAGTCTGGCGATGTAATCTGGAATGTCTCCGGGCCAGACTTGAACGCCGGTGCGCGGGTGATCGTAACTGGCGCAGACGGGAGCAGGCTTATCGTCGAGGAGCACAAGACGCCGGACTTGCCAAAAGCAAGCACATTCGGGGCTTAAAGCTGCAGCCGTGAATTGGAATCAATGTCTTTGCGAGCGGAGCGAAGCAATTCAGTTCCGTGTATGAAAACGGCGATGGATCGCCACGGTCGCAAAAGCCGCCTCACAACAATTTGACTGACTCAATCAAGGCTTATGAAGCGGCTCTCAAACTATATAAACAGAGCCGTTATCGCCCCGAAAACCGGCAATGCTTTTCGGAAACGCTCGGAATCACTCCAGCGGGCGCTGGATGGTATTGGTTCTGATGGTGGCGGTGGTTTTTACCTCGGAGCCGGAGGCATCTATAGAGTTGTCAGTTTTCGGCAAATATGAGCAGGCGCCCAGCAGCCCCAAAAGCAGCGCGCCTATTACCGCCAGCATCCGCGTTGCGCTCATCGCCGCTCCCCGCCAGTTATGCCACGCCCGCGCGCAGCAGGTCATGCACGTGCACGATGCCGATCGGCTTGCCGTTCTCGACGACGAACAGTGCCGTGATGCGCGCCTCGTTCAAAATCTGCATTGCCGCGCTTGCGAGAAGGTCTGGCGAAATGGTTTTCGGATTGCGGGTCATCACATCCCCGGCGCGACGTTCAAGAAGTCCCGGGCCCATATGACGGCGTAGGTCGCCGTCTGTCAGGATGCCGCACAGCGCACCGTGCGCATCGAGCACACCCAGACAGCCGAGACTTTTCTCCGTCATCACGACCAGCGCATGGCTCATCGCGGCGTTCTCACTGGCAACCGGCAGACCGTCGCCGCTATGCATCAGGTCACGCACAAGCCGCAAATTGGCGCCCAGTTTGCCGCCTGGGTGAAAGGTTTTGAAATCGTTGGCTGAAAAGCCACGGCTTTCGAGGAGGGCGATGGCGAGCGCGTCACCAAGGGCAAGCTGCATGATGGTGGAGGTCGTCGGCGCTAGACCGTGCGGGCAGGCCTCCTCCATGCGCGGCAATTCCAGCACGATATCCGCCGCCTTGCCCAGCGCGCTTGAGTCTTGCGACGTGATGGCGATGAGCGCCACCCCAAAACGGCGCGAATATGTGATGACGTTCGCCAGTTCGACCGTCTCGCCCGACCACGATAACGCGAGAATAACATCGTCCTTAGCGATCATGCCCAGGTCGCCATGGCTCGCCTCGCCGGGATGTACAAAAAAGGCGGGCGTGCCGGTGGAGGCCAGCGTCGCCGCGATTTTCTGCCCGATATGCCCGCTTTTGCCCATGCCGCTGACAATCACGCGCCCTTTAGCGTTCTGGATGGTTTGCACCGCCGCCGCAAAATTCGCCTGCGATCCATTGGTGATCGTGGCCTCGACAGCTTGAAGGCCAAGTATTTCAAGCGCAAGCGTACGCCTTGCAGACTCGGCGGCCCTCGTTTGCCCGCCCACACTTTTGGTCGCTGCAGGAATAGAGGCGTAATGCGTATTGTATGATGTCTTCACGATGTTCCCTTCAGGGGGACGGGCGAAATCGTTTGAAGATGTCAAACCCGGTCTATTTTTCTCCGCGTCGCTTGCGTCAGGCTTTCCGCTGCAAGTCAGCAGCGATTTTGATGATGTCGGCGCCGAATTTTTCACCCAGTTCTTTGCTTTCCAGCGCAAACGCCACGTTGGCCTGCAAAAATCCGAGTTTTGAGCCGCAGTCATAGCTCCGGCCCTCATATTTGAGCGCGTAAAACGGCTGCGTCTCCATCAGTGTTTTCATCGCGTCAGTAATCTGGATTTCTCCCCCCGCGCCCTTTTCCTGGGTGCTCAAAAGGTCGAAAATTTCAGGCTGAAGAATGTAACGGCCCATGATTATTAAGTTCGATGGCGCCGTGCCTTTGGGCGGCTTTTCCACCATGCCGTTTACCGGCCACAGGCGCCCATCACCCTCGCCGACGCTGACGACGCCATATTGATGCGTCTCATCCATCGGCACTTCCTCGACCGCGATGAGGTTGATTTTCGCATTATTGCCAAGCTTGGCGCAAAGGCCGTGATACGCCTCGATCATCTGCGCCATACAGCTCGGCCCGCGCGCCTGGACGATCACGTCCGGCAGCACCAGCGCGAATGGCTCACCAGCCGCGATATCGCGCGCGCACCATACGGCGTGGCCGAGGCCCAGCGGCTCCTGCTGGCGCGTAAAACTTGTCCGGCCAGCTTCTGGCAACAGGTCGTTGATGAGGGCAAGCTCTTTTTCTTTGCCGCGCGACTTCAGGGTGTGCTCAAGCTCGAAAGGCCGATCAAAGTGATCCTCGATAACGGCCTTGTTGCGACCGGTCACGAAAATAAAATGCTTGATGCCGCCAGCAGTCGCCTCGTCCACCACATGTTGAATCAATGGACGATCGACCACTGTCAGCATCTCTTTAGGCATCGCTTTCGTCGCGGGCAGAAAGCGGGTGCCGAGGCCGGCCACAGGGAAGATCGCTTTTTGGATTGGTTTTGTCATGATTGGTTATTTTGCATCCCCGGCTGCTTTGTGAGATGGATTGCGACCACAAACGCGAGTTAGACGAATTACGGAGTTTGCATCCTGCCTATGGCGCACAATAAAATCAAGTTTGGCATAAATGCATGACCGGGATTGCGCTTTACTGCGCCAAGTCTCTAAGACCGAGTAGCATATGAAATCACCCCAGACATCGCGACACATCGCTCAAATCTATATTTTCGGTGCAGCGTTGATGGTTGTTTTCGCCGTCGCCGCTCAGTCTTCGGTTCGCGCCCAAACAACGGCGCCCGCGTTTGGGTGGCCGGAGTTCGTACAGGCTCTGCGCGTGGAGGCGATTGCGGCGGGGATAAAGTCTGATGTTTTCGACCGCATTTACGCAAGGCTCTCGCCGGATTGCAAACAGCCCGGCGTTTATTGTTCGGGCGGGCCGCAGACCTCCCATGCGTTCGCAAGCTTCCGGGCGAAGGGTTTGCCCGAAAGCTGTTTCAAGGTGACGCAGCGGGAGTTTTTGCGGCCTGGGGAGTATTTTCCGGAAAGCTCGATGCGCAGTCTGGCGCTCCGCGGGCAGGCTCTGCTGAAAGGCTGGAAAGCCCAGAAGCCTGAAATTTTGCAAGCCATTCTTAAAATCGAAGCCACCTATCAGATCGATCACAAGCTTCTGCTGGCGCTGTGGGGGAGGGAGACGAACTACGGACAGTTTGCGCTCACCAATAACGCTGTGCGCGCGCTTTCCTCGATGGCTTATGCTGGTGCGCCCGCGCGAAGAGCTTGGGCGCGGCGTCAGGCGATCGCGGCCCTGAAAATGGTGAGTGATGGCCGCGTTACGATGGAAAAGTTCAAAAGCTCCTATGCGGGCGCGACAGGGCTAACGCAGATATTGCCTGTGGAATATCTCGAACGAGGCGTGGACGGTGATGGCGACGGACGCATTGACATCTGGGAGTCGGTTCCCGATGCGCTGGCCACGACAGCCAATATCCTGCAAAACGAGGGTTGGCAGGGTGCGCAGAAAACTTGGGGTCAGGAAGTTCGCCTTCCCAAAAGCGGCGCTGGCGCCGATTGCACTCTGGAGGGGCGCCCCAGTCGCCGGACGAGACGGGAATGGACACAAACTCAAGGGATCGCCCAAGCTACGGGCGCGGCGTCAAGCGGCGGACACATCCTCGATCCGCAGGATCCCGGCTATCTGGTTTTGCCGGCGGGCGCACGCGGCCCTGCATTTCTCGCCACGGACAATTTTGAGGTTTTGCGGCGGTATAACACTTCAGATGTTTACGCAGTGTTTATTGGCCTGACGGCGAACCGGATCGGATGCGAGACTGAAAAGGGCGCCTGCGCCTTCGAGCGGGCATGGCCGGTTAAAAGCGCCGCCGACGATTTCGAGTTTTCAGTTGAAAACCTCTGCAGGTTGCAAATTTCATTGAAAGCGCGCGGTTTTTCCGACACTACGCCTGATGGCCTGTTCGGCCGCGCAACCCGCGTCGCCATTGGCAAGTATCAGAAAAGCCTGCAAAAACAGCCGGATTGCTATCCGACCAAGGCTATTTATCGCGAGCTTGTGGAGGAGTCGTCCGTGATCGAAACGCCGCAGCGTTAACCGAATCAGGTTGCGCTTCAATACGACGCTGGACGAAATTAACTCCGCAAGTTACAAAATATTAAATCTTATTTTAGAGATGCAGTTAAGTCCTGATTAACGCCGCATTCTTTATGCAAAAAGGCTCGTAGTCGTGTTCATGCGTTCCGGTAAGTTTGCAAAATTTCAGGATCACAATGCACGCAAGATCTAGCGTTTGCCGCACGAAACGCATGGCGCTCACCCTGTTTTGTGGGTGTGCTGTAGCGTTTGGTTCTGTCCTCGCAACAAATAACGCGACCGCTCAGACCCAACCCTATGCGGGCCGTAGCTATATTACGCCGTTCCCGCCAAATGAACGGTATCAGGCGCTCGTTATCGGAGACGGTCTGGCGCAGGGCCTTGCCACCGGGCTGACCGACGCATTCAAGCAGGACGGCGCCATCCGCATCGTCGAGCAGACAAACTATTCCTTCAACCTTTATCGCCCCGGTAATTTCGATTGGGGCGCCGAGCTTGAAAAAACGTTGCAGGCAAACCCCGCGCAAATCGTCATTATGATGAGCGGAGTGAACGATGACCGCCCAATCCGGACTAATGATGGCTCCTTTAAAGCAGGCACGCCGGGCTGGCGCGAAGCTTACGGTCGAACCGTTGAGAAAATCATTAAGAAGCTGAAAAGCCTGAACGCACCGGTTTATTGGGTTGGCATGCCCGTGATGAGCGGCGCCGCCAACAACGAGACGATGGAAGCCATCAACGAGGTGCTCCGGGAGAAAACCTATCTCAACGGCGTGCGTTTTGTGGATACCTGGAGCGGCTTTGCTGATCAGTTCGGCGGATATAGCGCTTATGGGCCGGATTTGAGCGGCCAGTCAAAGCGTTTGCGCGAAAATGACGGTGTTTACTTCACGGCCGCAGGGAATCGCAAGCTTGCGCATTATCTTGAGGTGGTGCTGCGCCGGGATCTGGCCGCGGCTCGCACCGAGCGCAATATCCCGCTTGCTGGTGATGAAAACGAGCAAAAACGGGTGTCGCCGCAGGAAATAGACGTTGCCAGGAAAGACGCCGATGGTGGCGGGGATTTAGCCGATGAGGTCAGGGCTGATATCCCCGATGGCAACGGCGCTGCGGCGCCGGGGAACGCCGTTGCGCCATCCCCGCGCGTGCCACTCTCGCCAGAGATAAATCCAGCGAATGCAACCGCTCCTGGTTCTGGCGGTGAAATGATTGCGGGCGAAATCGGAAGCGGAGTTACGGCGCTCGCCTCGATCTCGCCAGCTAACGACCTCAGTCAGCGCCAAAATCAGAGCCGGGTGCCGACGGCTGACCGGCTTTACAACAAAGTATTGGTGCAAGGCGAATATCTGCCGCCGAAATCAGGACGAGCCGACGACTATGCGTGGCCGCAAGAGCAAACGGCCGAACGTAAGCAGTAAGTTGGGCAAATAGGGCTATAAGGGCTATGACCAAACAAATGCGTAGGGGCTGGCATCATTCGCTGGCAAAACGCGCGACTCTAACTGGCGTCATGATCTCGGCGTTGACAGTGGGCGGATGTTTGCCAGGCTCTGACTCGGACGAAGGGGCATTTAAGGCGACACTTGGCAAATTCACCAACTCGGAATCCGAGCCGCCCCAGGTCAACCGCGCGGAAAAGAAAGACGCGCTACTCAGCATGCGCGCCGTCGATGACCTTGGCGAAGGGATAGCCTCGACTGTGCGCTCTGTGCGGCGGGCTGGCGAGCAGCTTGTGTCACTTGAAAGGTCCCCGGTTGCGGCAGCGAACCTGGGCCCGTCATTGCCTGACGCCGAGCCGATCGCAATCGACGCCGCGCTATACGACTTTTATAATGCCCTGCGCGAGGTTGAGAGCCGCAAACGCGATAAACCTCTGACGATAGTGCATTTTGGCGACGATCACATTGCGTCTGATCGCTTTTCAGGCGACTTGCGTGAACAGTTCCAAAGCCGGTTCGGACGATCCGGGCGTGGTCTTATGCAACCCGGGCTTTACCCCGCGCGCGGGGTAAAATTCGACCGGGGCGGCCAGTGGAAGCCCTTTAGCAGCGCGGATGTTACAGGCGGCGTTTACGGCGTAACCGGGGTTAAACTAGCCGCCAGCGCGAGCGACGCATGGGTGCGACTCACTTCTGCGGACGGGCCATTCGACTGGGTTGAGATCACTCTCGAAACCGGCCCGAAACAAGGTTCCGCCATCATTTCCATCGACGGCGAAGCGAAAACGGTGCCAACATCCTCGCCAACCCCCGACTGGAAGAAAATTCGCCTTAACAGGCCTGGCCGCGAACTTACGGTGCATGCAAAAGGGGACGGCGAAATCAGGCTGCATTCCTGGATGGTCGGAAGTGAGCAGCCGGGCGTGAGCTACATCAATCTAGGTCTGCCGCGCGCGACTGCGCTCACCGCCGAACGGTGGTCGCCCTCGCTGCTCGCCGCCGACCTTAAATCGCTGGCGCCGAGTCTCATTATCGTCGGATATGGAACGGCTGAGGGCTTTGACGACACGCTGAACATGCCGGCCTACGAACAGCGGCTTTTGCAGATCATCGGCCGCATCAAGATCGCGGCGCCGGATGCGTCTTTCCTGATTATCGGCCCACCAGACGCGGCGCGCATGCCAGCGTTTGCGATAGCACAGGGCGGCGGCATGAATGCCTGCCGGGGGCTGACATCGCTAGAGGCGGCGCGATACGACAAATGGATGGAAAAAGCCGATATGCGCATCGCGCGCTGGCATGCTCCGCCAAAACTGCATGGGGTGCGCGCGGTCATGAAGCGCGTAGCCGCGCATGTGAACGCTTACTTCTGGGACTGGTCGAAGATCATGGGCGGGCAGTGCGGGATCCACGCGTGGGTGCATGCCGAGCCACCGCTTGCAACCGGCGACCACGTGCAACTAACCGCCGAGGGGGCCAAACGCTCCGCACGGTCATTTTTCAACGAGCTTATGGGCGGTTATTCATCCTCCGCTGTGGCCGCGACTGCTCAAAAACGATAGCTGAAACAAATGCCTAATTCTTTTGTGTCAGGCGAAGAAGCTCCGCGCCGTTCTCGTCAACCAGGCGCAAAAATGCCACGTCAATGAAAAAGCTGCGAGTGGCGTTAAGCGCGTCGAAAAATTTTGCTTCCTGATCCATGAGAGCCGGACTGCACATCTTTTTCGTATCCGCAATCTGCCCGATCTGCATTTGTTTGCCATCGATCGCCACCGCACCGCGGTAGCCGTTGCAGCCACCAGAACCGCTTACAGCGCCTGCAGCCTCAAACGAAATTGTCGATTGAGCGCTATCAATCACACCATTCCCACGAATGTCCTCGGCAAGCCACGTTGTGTCTGTCAATCCAGTTTGCGCCGACGCAGCGCTAAGCCATAATAATGCGCCAAAAGCCGTTAAAAATCGCATCGTTTTGTTCTCCCGGTCAGGGCGTCGCGTAGCATAGTCGCGAACCACGTGACAACGGGCTATTAACAATCAAGCGTGGCGTCGCGTTCCCACTGGCTGAGGTGGCGGCAATAGGCGTTCCAGTCGTCGCGCCTTAGTTTGAGATAGGCGGATACAAACGGCTCGCCGAGGCCGGCGCGCAGCACGGGCGAGGCCTCCAGCGCGCGGAGGGCGTCGAGCATGTTCAGCGGCAGCTTTTTCGCGCCTTCCACCGTATGGCCGTGGGTGTACATGTTGATGTCGAGGCGCGGGCCGGGGTCACGCGCATTCGCCATACCGTCGAGGCCCGCCGCCAGCACGCCCGCCTGCAACAGATACGGGTTCACGGCACCATCCGCCAGCCGGAACTCGAAGCGGCCCGGATCGGGAATGCGGATCATGTGCGTGCGGTTGTTGCCCGCCCAGGTCATGGTATTGGGCGCCCACGTCGCGCCGGAGGTGGTGACCGGCGCGTTGATGCGCTTGTAGGAATTGACGCTCGGATTGGTGATCGCCGCCAGCGCTTCGGCATTGTAAATGATGCCGCCCATGAATTGCTTGGCCGCCTGCGACAGCCCCAATTCGCCCGCCTCGTCGTGGAAAACGTTCTGCCCAGCACGCCACAGCGACACGTGCGCGTGGCAGCCATTGCCCGTCAGATGCATGAACGGCTTCGGCATGAAAGTGGCGCGCAGCCCGTGCTTTTCCGCGATGGCCTTGACCATGTATTTGAAGAAGGTGTGCCGGTCGGCGGTGACAAGCGCGTCGTCATACTCCCAGTTCATCTCGAACTGGCCGTTCGCGTCCTCGTGGTCGTTCTGATAGGGCTTCCAGCCGAGCGCGAGCATCGCGTCGCAGATTTCCGTCACAACATCGTAGCGGCGCATCAGGGCGGCCTGATCGTAGCAGGGCTTGGCCTGCCGGTCGGAGGCGTCGGAGATGTCGGCGCCATCCGCCGAAATGAGGAAATACTCGCACTCCACCCCGGTTTTCATCTGCAAGCCCTGCGCGGCGGCTTTCGCGATCTGCGCTTTCAGCACGTTGCGCGGAGCCTGCTCGACGAGCTTGCCATTCATCACCGGATCGGCGGCGAGCCAGCCGACCTCCGGCTTCCACGGCAATTGAATGAGGCTGGCGGGGTCGGGTACGGCGAACATGTCGCTGTCAGCGGGCGTCATGTCGAGCCAGGTCGCGAAGCCCGCAAACCCCGCCCCGGTTTTCGCCATATCGGTAATCGCCCAGGCCGGCACCAGCTTGGAGCGCACCACGCCGAATAGATCGCTGAACGAGATGAGGAAATATTTGATGCCGCGCGCCTTGGCTTCCGCCGCCAGATCGATGCTCATGCTCTCGCTCCCTTTGATTGTTCCAGCAGCCTTGTCATTGCGAGGCCGGAAGGCCGAAGCAATCCATCTTTTGAACGGGTATGGGTTGCTTCGCTTCGCTCGCAATGACGATCATAGCGCGCCTCCCTTTCCCGGCACCCAGTCCGTGCCCGCGAGCGGCACGCGCGCCATGGCGGCAGCCTCGATGGTGAGCGCGACGAGGTCTTCCGGCTCCAGATTGTGCAGATGCGACTTGCCACAGGCGCGCGCGATGGTCTGCGCCTCCAGCGTCATCACGGCGAGGTAATTGGCCAGCCGCCGCCCGCCGAGGATGGGGTCGAGCCGCGCGGCCAGATCGGGGTCTTGCGTGGTGATGCCCGCCGGGTCGCGCCCCTCGTGCCAGTCATCATAAGCGCCCGCTGTCGTGCCGAGCGCCTGATATTCCGCCTCATAAGCCGGGTCGTTATCGCCGAGCGCGACCAGCGCCGCCGTGCCGATGGCGACCGCATCCGCGCCGAGCGCCAGCGCCTTCGCCACATCCGCGCCATTGCGGATGCCGCCCGAAATAATAAGCTGCACCTTGCGATGCATGCCGAGGTCTTGCAGCGCTTTCACGGCCTGCGGCAACGCGGCGAGCGTCGGCAGCCCAACATTCTCGATGAACACCTCCTGCGTCGCGGCGGTGCCACCCTGCATGCCGTCGAGCACTACCACATCCGCACCCGCCTTCACCGCCAGCGCCGTGTCGTAATAGGGCCGCGACGCGCCGACCTTCACATAAATCGGCTTCTGCCAATCGGTGATCTCGCGCAGTTCCTCGATCTTGATTTCGAGGTCGTCCGGTCCTGTCCAGTCCGGGTGACGGCAGGCGGAGCGCTGGTCGATGCCCTCCGGCAGCGTGCGCATTTTTGCGACGCGCGGGCCAACCTTCTGCCCCAGCAGCATACCGCCGCCGCCCGGCTTTGCGCCCTGCCCGACCACGATCTCGATGGCGTCCGCGCGGCGCAGGTCGTCCGGGTTGAGGCCGTAGCGCGAGGGCAGCACCTGATAGACCAGCGTCTGCGAATGCCCGCGCTCCTCCGCCGTCATGCCGCCGTCGCCGGTGGTCGTGGAGGTGCCCGCAATGGTTGCACCGCGCCCCAGCGCCTCCTTCGCTTGCGCCGAGAGCGAGCCGAAGCTCATGCCCGCGATGGTGATGGGGATTTTCAGCTTGATCGGCTTTTTGGCGAAGCGCGTGCCGAGCGTGACGCCGGTTTCGCATTTCTCGCGGTAGCCCTCCAGCGGATAGCGGCTGATGGATGCGCCGAGAAACAGCAGGTCGTCGAAATGCGGCAGCTTGCGTTTTGTCCCCGCGCCGCGAATGTCGTAAATGCCCGTCGCCGCGGCGCGCCGGATTTCCGCCAGCGTGTGCGGATCAAAGGTGGCGGAATAGCGTGGCAGCGTGCGCGG
>JAWXCE010000057.1:0-45297 GCA_034440495.1 Hyphomicrobiales bacterium
CGCGCCGTGCTGCAAAAGCGCAAATCCCCTGCCAAGCCCGCATGGTGGAAACGCCAGCTTTCAGCAGGCCCGGCGCGCACGTATTTGGCCAAGAAAATGCGTGAGGAAACCTCCGCAAAAGTGCGCGAAGAGCATTACCCGGCGCCGTTCCGCCTCATCGAGCTGTTCGAGAAATTTGGTGGCGATCTGCAACGGATGAAAACCGCCGAGACTCGCTATTTCGCGCCGCTTATGGTCAGCGAGCAGTCACGAAACCTGCGCCGCGTTTTTAAACTATCGGAGATGATGAAAGCGCAGGCGCCCAAGGGCATGCCGAAGCCGCAGCGGGTGCACGTGGTCGGCGCAGGCACCATGGGCGGGGATATCGCGGCGGTTTGCGTCGCCGCTGGCATGGAAGTAAGCCTTCAGGACACTACGAAAGAGGCTGTCGATAAAGCGCTTGGCCGGGCGAAAGCCTTCTTTAAAAAGCGCATGCGCAGCTTAGTCGAAGTGGAAACTGCGATGGCTCGCCTGTATGCGGATGTGAAAGGCGATCACGTTAACCGCGCCGACGTGATCATAGAGGCGATTTATGAGAACCTGGAGGCCAAGCAGAAGCTGTTTCAAGCCCTGGAGGCCAAAGCCAAGCCTGACGCTATATTTGCGACAAACACCTCCTCGATCCCGATTGAGCAGATCGCTTCCGCGCTGAAAGATCCTACACGGCTGATCGGCCTCCATTTCTTCAACCCCGTACCGCAATTGCCGCTTGTGGAAGTCATTCGCGGCCAGCAATCGCGCAATGACGACATCAAAAAAGGCTGCGCGTTCGTCACCGCCATCGACAAGTTCCCGCTTATTTGCAAATCCGCGCCGGGCTTTATGGTGAACCGCGTACTCGCGCCGTACATGTTTGGCGCGATGCAAAAGGTGGCCGCTGGCACGCCGCGTGAGAAAATCGACGCCGCCGCACTCAAATTCGGCATGCCGATGGGGCCAGTTGAGCTTGTGGACGTGGTCGGCCTCGATGTTGCGGCGAGCGTCGCCAAAATCCTGGGTAGCGGCGACGCGCAGAACAGCGAACTATCGCAGCTCGTCGCGGCGGGAAATCTTGGCAGAAAGACTGGCGAGGGCTTTTATAAGTGGGTGGACGGTAAGCCGCAAAAAGCCGAAGGCGAATATGACGACGCCGAATTGGAGGCGCTTGGCCGCGAACTCGTCAAGCCGCTTATCGACGAGTGCGAGAAATGCGTCGCGGAAGGCATCGTAGAGAGCGCCGACCATGCCGACGCGGGCGTCATATTTGGCACCGGCTTCGCGCCATTCCGCGGCGGACCGTTGCATTATCGCGCTTCGCTCAGCCAGCCGCGGCAGGAAGCGACGCAGCAGGCGGCATAAGTTTGAGCCCTTCACCTCTCCCTTAGGAGAGGTCGGCGCGCAATGTCAAAGACTTGCATTCGGCAGGGAGCGACGGGTGAGGGCTAAACGATCAATATAGGTTTCATAACCCCTCACCCGGCCCTCTCCTTGAGGGAGGGAGAAGGGTAGCAGGGAGAGAAAGATGCAGAATAATCAATTGCGCCGGGTAGCGGTGATTGGCGGCGTCCGAACGCCATTCGTGCGCTCGAATACATCGTATCAGGAATTAAGCAATCTCGACCTTATGACGACCGCGCTGAATGGGTTGGTCGAGAAATATCACCTCGAAGGTGAACATATCGACGAAGTGGTGGGCGGCGCCGTTCTTACTCACACGAAGGATTTCAATCTCCCGCGCGAGTCTGTGATCGGCACAAAGCTTGCGCCGACGACCCCGGGCATAACTCTCAGCCAGGCGTGCGGTACCAGCCTGCAGGCGGCGCTAGGCAGCGCTGCGAAAATCGCAACCGGGCAGATCGATAGCGCCATCGCTGTGGGCTCCGACACCATCTCGGACGCGCCCGTGGTGTTTGGACGCAAGTTTTCGCACCGTCTTGCCAAGGTGGCGCGAGGCCGCACGACGGGCGAGAAAATGAAAACGTTTTTCGCAGGTTTCTCGCCGTCAGAACTGACGCCGAATGCGCCTAGCGTGAACGAGCCGCGCACCGGCCTCTCCATGGGCCAGCACACCGAGCTGATGGCGCAGGAATTCCATATCCCTCGCGCCGAGCAGGACAAGCTCGCTTACGATAGCCACAAAAACGCGGCCAAAGCCTATAATGAAGGCTTCATGGACGATATGCTGGTGCCCACGGCTGGCGTGTTCCGCGACAACAACCTTCGCGAAGATATTGACCTTGGCAAAATTAGCACGCTGAAAACCGCGTTCGAGAAATCCGAGCGCGGCACGCTGACCGCCGCCAACTCGACGCCGCTCACGGACGGCGCATCCGCCGTTTTGCTCGCCTCCGAGGAATGGGCGGAAAAGCACAGGCTTAAGCCGCAGGCGTTCCTCACCTATGGCGCGCACGCCGCGCTCGATTTCGTTAAGGGCCAGGGGCTGCTGATGGCGCCGACAGTCGCAGTTTCCAAACTGCTCGATCAATCCGGTCTAACACTGCAGGATTTCGATTTTTACGAAATTCACGAGGCGTTCGCAGCGCAGGTTCTTGCCACGCTCAAAGCTTGGGAAGATCCGAAATACTGCAAGGAAGTGCTCGGCAAGGATAAACCGCTTGGCTCCATCGACCGCTCCAAGCTAAACGTGAAAGGCTCGTCTATCGCGTTCGGCCACCCCTTCGCGGCGACTGGCGGGCGCATCATCGCCAATCTAGCCAAGCTGCTGGAGCAGAACGGAGGCGGGCGCGGCCTCATCTCGATCTGCACGGCGGGCGGCATGGGCGTCGCCGCGATCCTGGAGCGGCCACGCGATCAGGTGACGAAAATCATGGATGAGGCAAAAATCGTCACCGCCGAGGAACTGCGTACTCCTGATGTGGACATGCCTGTTCCCCCTTCCACGCCTGAAGAGGTTCCGCAACATGCCGTCATGCACGGCGAAGCGGATATAGTAGAGGAGGCTCCGCAGCAATCAATGGGTGCCCCATTCATGTCGCATTAACTCATACCTTGGCTCACCGCTCGCCCAGGAAGCGCAGAACGGCGGGGACGAGCACCACGACAAAAATCGCGGGCATAAAAAAGATGACGAGCGGCGCGGCGAGTTTGGCTGGCAGGCTTGCGGCGCGCCGCTCTGCTTCCGCCAGTTTTGCCGCCCGCATCTCAGCGGCGGCTTCCGCGATTGCCTTGGCTAACGGCACGCCGCTATGGCTCGCCTGTAAAAGACTTGCCGAAAGAGCTTCAAGGCCGGGCGCGTTTGTGCGCTGCTCAAGATTCTGGTAAGCCTGCTTGCGGGACGGCAGATACTGCAGCTCAGCCAGTGTAATGCGGAGTTCGTGCGCCAATTCAGGGTACAGCCCCGCGATGCCGGCAGCGACTTTGCGCAAACCCTGCTCCACATTTAGTCCGGCGCTCAACACCATGGCAAGCAAGTCCAGCGCATCCGGGAGCGCATTTGTGATGGCTTTGCGCCGTTTTCGCAAAGCTGTCTGGATGAATGCATATGGAGCTGTCGCACATGCTAATCCGGCAAAGGCGACGTATGCCATCGCGGCGTCAAACCCGCCTCGCCAAATTATGAGTATGGCCAATGTCGCCAGCGTCAGCCCCAATCCAATAAGGGGAATGTTGGCAATCGCCGTAATCAGCCATGCATTCGACCAGCCAGTCATCCGAGCGAGTCTATCCAGATGCGCGGGCGACCACGCATGCCGCCATTCCGAATTGTGCGGGACGGGTTTGCGCCGCTTCAGGATAGCGCGCGTGGCGTTTGCAGTGCGGCCTGCCTCACGCGCTTTAGCTGGCGGATTTCTTGAGATGGTTGCAGCCAGCAGCGCGAAGATGGAAACGCTCGCGAGAGCAGCGGCGGGGAATGCGGCAGTTGCGACATCGTTAAGCATGGGATCAGGCGCCGAAGCTGGATTTTATGATAAAGCGCATCGCGGCCGCGCCGGTCAAAACACTAAGAACAGCGCCTGCAAGGCACATCCTGCCCACCGGATGCGTCCAAAGCGGCGTTAGGTAGTCGGGCGAGGCGATGGCAAGCGCAGCGGCGACAATAACGGGCAGAGAACAGATGATGATCGCCGACATCCGCGCTTCGGCGGTCAATATTGCAACTTTCGCCCGGAACACCGCGCGGCCCCGTAGCATCGCTGAAAGTGCACCCAGCGCCTTTGAGAGGTTACCGCCAGTTTCCTGCTGTAGCGCCAGCGTGAATGCGAAAAACCGTGCCTCAGGAATTTCTGCCTTCTCGCCAAATCGATGCAGAGCGGGGATGGGCGCGCCCGAGGTGAGTTCAGCGGAAAGTCTGACGAGCTGCGTGTTGAGTTGCCCTGCACCGTCGCCAGCGGCGATCTGTAAACAGCGGTTCAGAGGCATTCCAGCCTGGGCCGCGCGCACAATCATATCCAGGGCGGGCGCAAAGGTTTCGCGAAACACTTTTGTGCGGCGCTTCAACGCCGTGGATAGCGCAGCGCGTGGTAGTCCCCAACCTGCAAGGCAACCGCCGCAGATCGACAGCAATGTCGGCGCATCGAGCGATTTCAGCATGGTGACGGCTGCAAGCATCAGCACGATCGATGCGACGGCGAACCCGCGTTCAGAAACTGGAGCGTTGATCGCCTCCAGTTGTGCGGATAGGTTGGCTCGGCCTTTATTTGATGGCGCTGTTCGTGCATTGAGCCGCTTCCTTAATTGCCCGCGTACACTGGCAATGCGGTTTTCATGAGCGGGTTTAGGCGATGTATTCAGCTTCTGGGCAAGCGGTGCGGCGGCGTACATAAAACATCCTGCGCTTAACGCGCCCAACCCGGTCGCCAGAGCGTTAACCGCAGTTAACCATTGCATGGCGCGTCTTCCAGTAGCGTTTGCAGTTGATCGAGAAGTCCGCAAAGTTCGGCGCGCCGCAACAGCCTCGGCGTTGCGCAAAGCTGACTTTCGCCCAGGCGAAACATGTCGGCCAAGCCTGCGCCAAACTCATCAACTTCGCTGATTTGCATGAGTTTTCGCGCTCCATCCGCCATACGGCCAACATGGATGATGAGATCGACCCCGCCAGTGATGAGCTGGCGCACGGTGCGGGCCGGGATCCGTGCGGCTCCCATCATTGCCAAAGCCTCCAACCGGCTCAACGCCTGCTGCGAGCTGTTGGCGTGTAGGGTGCCCATCGAGCCGTCATGGCCGGTGTTCATCGCCTGGAGCAGATCGAGCGCCTCCGCGCCGCGCACCTCACCAACGACGATGCGGTCTGGCCGCATTCTCAGTGCGTTCCTGATGAGCGCCGTCATGCCGATCTCGCCATGTCCCTCGAAGTTGGCGGGGCGGCTTTCGAGGCGCACGGTGTGGGCGTGTTGCAAGCGCAGTTCGGCGGCATCCTCGCAGGTGACGACACGCTCGCCCTCGCCAATATACCCTGCCAGCGCATTGAGCAGCGTCGTTTTGCCGGAGCCGCTGCCACCGGTAATCAGGATATTGCATCGGCTTTGCACGGCGAGTTCAAGAAGCCTGCGCACCAGCGGCGACAGCGTGCCGAATGCCGTTAGATTTGCCAGCGTAAGCGGTTGCTGGCGAAATTTGCGTATCGTGAGAATTGGTCCGTCGAGCGCCAGCGGCGGCCAGATGATGTTGATGCGGCTGCCATCAGCCAATCTTGCGTCGCATATCGGGCTTGACTCATCGACGCGCCTGCCCGCTTTTGCGGCGGCGCGCTGGCATATGTTTGACAAATGCTCCAGCGAGGTGAAGCGCGATCCGACAACCTGCAGTACGCCGCCTGCCTCGATGAAGCAGTGATTAAGGCCGTTGACCATGATGTCGGTGACGTCATCCCGGGCCAGCAGAGGCTCCAGCGGTCCCAGCCCCAGCAGCTCATCGCAGATTTCCTGTGACATTGACGCTTGGAGTGCGGCTGGCAGCGAGCTTGCCGACACCTTAAGGATTTCCCCTGTGAGGGTGAAAATTTCCTCGCGGGCGGCGGCAGTTGTCATTGCCGCGAGCAACGTCAGATCGACGCACTCCAGCAGAGTCTGCAACGTGACAGCTTTTTCAGCCGACAAATGCAGTGCAGTCTGCGGAGCAGGATGAGATCGGGCGCTGACCATTATCTGGTCGTTCCAATAGGAGGAAGTGGCCTTTGCGCACCTGCTTTGGCGCCGTGGCTAGCGTAATCCTGAAAGCTCGCATCGCGGCGCGACGAATAACGAGGCGATCCAGTAGCTGGTTTCCAGAGATGCGACGGCTCCGCCATCATGCCCTCAAGATTTCGCGCTGACGCAGAGCCGAAGCGTGCGTCTGGGGTTGTCGTATACTGCTGTGAAAGACACTGCGTTGTCGCGGCGAGCGGCAAAATTATCGCTAAAAATAAGCAGCGCATGTTTCTCCTAATGATCGAAAAATGAGAATGTGGCAGGCGCGGCTTCGGAGGCGCTTTTTGTGCGCAACAGGGATGTGCCTGCGCGCCAGCTATTGCGAACCGTTGCATCGTCAGCCTCCGGCAGCGACAGCGCCTGTCGGGGCACGGCTTTGGCGAGATAGGGCGTGACGATAATGACCAGCTCGGTTTGCGATCTGGCGAAGTCACGGCTTTCGAACAGCGGCCCGATGATGGGCAGTTGCCGCAGGCCCGGTACGCCTTCCGCGCTCCGCTGTGCAGTCTCGGAAATTAACCCCGCCATCACCAATGATCCGCCGCTCGGCAACTCGACCGTCGATGACGCGCGCCGCACTTTGATCGCCGGAATATTGAAGCCGTTGGCGGAAACGGCGCCATCGGACGACAAGTCGCTTACCTCGGTCGCAATCTTCAGGCTGATGCGGCCCTCGGACATGACGATCGGTGTAAACGACAGGCCAACGCCGAACTTTTTCCAGTCCACGCTGACATTGTCCTTATCGCGGGATACGGGAATGGGGAATTCACCGCCCGCAAGAAACTCAGCCGACTCGCCGGACATTGATGCAAGAGTCGGTTCGGCTAGGGTGCGCACGAGGTTGGCGCGCTCCATCGCCTCCACGAGCGCCTCAAGCGTCGTGCCTCCCGCCCGCCAGACCGCCATCAGCGCACCTCCAGTTGGGGATGCTGATAAAACGCCTTTTGTGGCATCGAAAATAGCAGAGGAAGGAACCGATACGCTGGTAATCGGGAAAGCTGTCTCAGAGACGCCTTTAACCTGCAAACCGTTCGCGCCCGCAGCCAGTTGTTTAACGTCGATGCCGAACCGCCTTACCGCGCCACGCTGCACCTCAGCGATGGTGACTTTGAGCAGCACCTGCTCGTGCAGGCTGACCTCAAGCATATTCATGACGCGGTCTTTATCGCCCATAAAGCGGGCGGCGATTTCAGCGGCGCGCACTGCGTCGGCGGGCTGGCGGACAGCGCCGAGCAGCACCGCGTCGCCATTCACGGCTTCGGCGCGCACCCGCGCATCGGGTATGAGGCGGTTGATAAGCTGCGTCATGCTGGCGAGATCGCGCGCAACGGTGATGTCCAGCGTAAAGATTTTTCGTCCATCCGCCGCCACAAACACGGCGCTGGTCTGCCCGGTCTGTGTCCCTGTGAGATAGACGCGGCGGGCAGTGCGAACGACAGTTTCCACCATGGCGGGGTTGGAGACGATGACATCGCTGACATCGGTTTCCAGATCGATAACTTCGGACTTATCGAGAGTCAGTTTAACGGATCGCCGAGCGGGCGCCGCGGTGTCGTGTACGGAGTGGAGGTCAGTTTTCGCGCCGCGAATGGTGGGCGCAGACTGGCCAATGGCGATCGACGCCGTGCAAATGTTCATCGCCAGGGTAAAGAATAGAAATTGCGCACTGCGAAGGGCTATCATGGCGGGCCTTCAGTTTTTTGAAGTTTGAGTGAAAACGGCTGCTGGCACGCCAAACTTGAACATTTTGATGCGCGAGTTAACCGTCCGGCTCGGGCCATTTGCGTCACGGCGCGCCGTGTCATTTACGCCTGCGAGAACAAACGAGAGTTTCCCCGCGTTGCGTGCATTTGCCAGCAGTTCGGCCTGTGCTGGAGTGACTTCTAAAGTCACAAGACGCATTTTTGCCGGGCGAGCGACCGGCGCGGCGTTCTGCGTTTGCGCGCCGATGAGCACGCGGGCGCTGTGCAGCACCGTTTCACTTTCGGTCGTTTTGCTGTTTGTGGTGCGAGTGACAATCACATCAACGCTATCATTCGCCATCAGCAAAGTTTCAACGCCGCCCTCATCTTTAAAAGAGATGGAAACAGCGCGCATGTTGGGGTTGATGCGCGATGATAGCGAGCCTGCAGGCTTGGCCAGGACAGTGCTTTTTTGGATTTCGGCTACGGCGCCTAAAGTATTTTGCGATGTGGCTGTTGCCTGCGTTAGACTGTGATGAATGAGAAGCCCGGATAATGATGCGGACGCTCCGGCTATGGTGAATAAGATAATCTGCTGTTTGTTCATGATGTATTTGATAAAAAAAATTGAAACTGATGTTTCAATTTTTACTAAATAAATTAATAAAAGATAAAAAATTACTTATTTCGTGAAAACTAGAGACGTATTGTCTCGGAATCAAAGCGGCAGCAGAAAACCTGCCATCCAGAATGATTTTGAGTATACGGCAATAGCACTGACGGCGATAGCGACGCCGTAAGGGACGCCCTCACCCGGTGTGCGCAGTTTAGAGAACCTGGATGGCGCAATTGCCGCCATTGGCGCGGCTCTCAACAAAATGACGGCGATGGTAAGCGCGCCGCCAGCTAACGCGGACTGAATGAGAAACGGGTAAAGGTTTTCCCAGCCAAGCCAGAGAGCAGCGGCGGCGGCCAGCTTTGCGTCGCCGCCGCCAATCCATCCGCGCGAGAAAAACAGCAGCCCTCCCAGGAGCACGGTAAGCGAACACGCGCCATGCTGGGCCATCATTGGAGCCGTCAATCCGGCAAGTGGAGCAAGCGCCAGAAATGCGAAGGCGAGCAGCAGGGAAAGCCAGTTGGGGATTTTGTACTCGAAAAGGTCGCTAAAAGCGGCAAACGCTAAAAGCCCTGGGAAAATTGCGGCGAGGGCCGCATCTGCTTGCACCGGCTAACTTAACTGAGCCAGCGCAGCGGCGATGGTCTTGCCGAGAACGCCGATTTCTCCGCCCGTGGCGCCAGTGAGGAGCACCGCCAGCAGTGTTATGAACGACACGATTAACGCATACTCAGACATTCGAGCGCTTTCTGGCGGCGGGACAGGGATAGTGCAAATGGCGGAACTAAGTTGCAAGCTCCGGCCCCGCCATTTGTTAAAGCAGTTAAAGCTGTTTACTGGGCGGCGCCTGTGCCGCCAGCGCCGCCATTGAAAGTGACCAGTTCGTCGCGCAGATTGCTGAACATTGTCCTAATCTCATCGCCGACCTGGCCGACCAGCGTGATGACGGCGACGCCGATGCCAGCCGCGATCAGACCGTATTCGATAGCGGTTGCGCCAGAGTCGTCTTCGGCGAACCGGCAGATAAGCTTACGCATAACAGTCTCCAATTTCCCGTGTGGGTTGCAAGGGGAGAAGCCGGTGACGAGGGCGTCACATGGCTGTCCTGTAGCTCAGGCTAGAAGCGGCGAATTAAAGAGGTGTTAACGCGGGCGAGAAGCTTTGCCGATTATTTGAAAACAATTTTCATAGATTTTAGCATGATGAACCGCCCCATAACTCGAACAGTAAATGCGGCGGTAAGCATGCGATCTAGCAGCATTTACTTATTCGGATACAAAGGCAAACTCAGCAGAATTTTAATTATCGACAATTGCAAGCGCTTTCCGGAAGATGATTTTATCTTCGCCCGCTTGATAAAAGTCGCGGATACGCGCTTCCTCATTATAGCCGATTTTTGAGTAGAAGGCCCGAGTGCGGTCAAAGCTCGGCAGGGCTGAAGTCTCCACAAGCAAAACGCGCTCGCCGCGCTCGGCAAGGTTTTGCTCAACATGGCGAATTATGATAGCGCCAAGTCCACGACCTTGGCAATCTGGATGAACTGCTATTAAAAGCAGGTTCCAAGTCCCGTTTGTCATGCGTTCTGGAGAGCAATACGCAATTGCTGTTGGCTCGCCATCATCATAGGTAAGCCAAAACTCCGAGCTATTTTCGTCGCCAAAATAACTCGCCATCATGTCGTCAAGCATGGCAGACGGAAACAGGCTAATTGCATCGATCACGCCCTTCAAAGCGGGCATGTCATCGCTTGTAACGGGTCGAATAACGCCACTTTTCATCATGCAGCCAGCCAGGCCTCGGTTTTCGCGGTGAAAGCGTTCCGCAGGGTTTCGTCCTCGATTTTGTCGAGCACCTCGCCGATGAACGCCTGGATGAGCAGCGCTTTGGCCTCCTTCTCGCCGATGCCTCGGGAGAGGAAGTAAAACAGCATGTCCTCATCCAGCTCGCCGACCGTCGAGCCGTGGTTGCACTTTACGTCGTCGGCGTAGATTTCCAGTTCGGGCTTGCTGTCGAACTCGGCGTCGTCGGAGAGCATGAGCGCCTGCGCCATTTGCCGTCCGTCGGTTTGCTGCGCATCCGGGCGCACCAGCACCTTAGCCTGGAAAATGCCGCGCGCGTTGTCGTCCAGCACGGCTTTCACATGCTCACGGCTTTCGCAACCGGGCACGGCGTGATCGATGACCATGGTCATGTCGCAGTGCTGACGCCCGCGCAGCAGTTGTGCGCCAAGAAAGTGCGCCTTCGCGCCTTCGCCCTCGTAGCGCAGGAACAGTTGGTGCCGCGAAAGCTTCGCACCGATGGCGAACTGGATAGCGAGGTAGTCGGCCTTGGCTCCAAGCTTGACATCCCAGTTGGTTAAATGCTGCGTCTCGCGGTTTTCGCCGGAATATTTCACATGAGTGAGCTTTGCGCCCTCAGCCGCCAGCACATGCGTCACGCTGGTGGTTTGCGCCTTAGCGTCGCCGAACGAGATGAAGCTTTCCAGCACCATCGCTTCCGCCCCGCTTTGCACGATGATGGCGCTGCGCATGGCGCTCGCCACCGCATCAGAGCCCGCCGCCACGTGCACGATGTGCAGCGGCTCCGTGAGCCTGGCGTTCTCGGAGATACGTATGGCCGCGCCGTCCGTCATGAACGCCGCATTAAGTGCGTTTACCGCTTCGCCTTCCGACGCGTTCGAGGCGCTGAAAGCGGCGATCAGCCATGATGGCGCGTCGGCCATCGCTTGCTTCAGTATGACAAGTTCAACTCCGAGCGTATCGGCGTCGCGTGAAAGGCCGGGCGCGTGTGCGCCGTTGACGAACACGATCTGCCGTCCTGGCAACGCGGCCAAGTCGCCAAGCGCTCTCTCGATGTCGGCGCGCGAAACCGGCACTGGCGTTAGCGATTGCAAATACGCCTCCGTCATCGCGGCGCGCAGATCGGTGTATTTCCATTCCTCGACGCGGCGATTTGGAAGACCGCGTTTAGCGATCACCGCCAGCCCGGCCTCACGCATCGCCCGCACCCAGGCGACGTCATCGCCGGGCAGCTTGGCTTCCGCGTGTATGGCGATTAGAGCCGCCGCGACGCCTGTCGGCGCAGGCGCGGCGGTGACGGCGTCTAGTTTTGCTGGCTGAATATTCAAGACGGTCCCCATCACGCGGCGTGTTCGCCATATTCGGCATAGCCGGATTTTTCGAGTTCAAGCGCCAGTTCCTTGCCGCCCGAGCGCACGACGCGGCCGCCCGAGAGCACATGCACTTTGTCTGGCGTAATATAGTTAAGCAGCCGCTGATAATGCGTGATGAGCACGAAGGCGCGGTCAGGCGAGCGCAGTGCGTTCACGCCCTCCGAGACGATGCGCACGGCGTCGATATCGAGGCCGCTGTCGGTCTCGTCGAGCACGCAGAGGCTTGGCTCAAGCAGCGCCATCTGCAAAATCTCGTAGCGCTTTTTCTCGCCGCCCGAGAAGCCTGTGTTAACCGGGCGCTTCAGCATGTCCATGGAGATGTTAAGGCTTTCCGCCTTCGCACGCACCAGCTTGATGAAATCGGGCGTGTTCAGCTCCTCATGCCCACGCGCCCTGCGGTTGGCGTTCAGCGCGGTGCGCAGGAAGGTCATGGACGCGACGCCGGGGATTTCGATGGGGTATTGGAACGCGAGAAACACGCCCGCATGCGCCCGCTCGTCCGGCGCCATTTCGAGCAGATCGGCGCCGCTCCACGTGATGGAGCCTTCGGTCACCTCGTAATCCGGCTTGCCCGCGAGGATGTAGGCGAGCGTCGATTTGCCGGAGCCGTTCGGCCCCATGATGGCGTGCACCTCGCCCTTCGGCACCGAGAGCGTCAGCCCGCGCAGGATGTCCTTGTCGTCAATCCGCGCATGTAAGTTTTTAATTTCTAACATTCGACACGACTCTCCTTAGTCCAGCCGCCATTAGGCGTGCGTCGACAATTTTTACATGACACTGCTTCAGCCTTGCCCATTCGTCGCTCGTGCAATTGAATGGCAGGGCGTCCTGAGTTAAGGAGCAAATCTTACGATCTAAGAATTCAAGGAAATGCTTAGATACAGTGATGCTCCATTGATGGGCGTTTAATCGATCAAAATAATCACAAAAACCGTTTATGCCGTTTTGCATAATGCTATATTTTCCTTAGGAAGAATTGTTCGCCTTACGCATCAAAAACAAACCGAGCAAAAAAGAGACAGGCACCGTCGCCTAATGCCGCCAGCCCGCCACCATCCACTGCTCGCCGACCGCGATAAAGCCGTCCACCACCGGCACGAGCGAGCCAATGATGAGCACAAGGCCAAGTGGCCGCGCCTGCCGCAACAAAGCGAACGCGAATATGACAAGGCCGAGTGCCATTCGCCGCACCAACCGCGCCCGCCAGCGGCAAGTCCGCCATGTGCGAGCCGTCCACGCCGAAGATCGCCACCGCCATCTCGGGCCGCGTGAAGAACAGTGCCCCCGTCGCGCACAGGAAAAGCCCGAGTATGAAAGCGACGATGAACATCGGCGTATCCCGCAGTAAAGACGGGTGACAATGATTTTTCCGCGTCCGTCAAAACTCAGTTGCGTTGCTTTAGTACATCACCGCCCAATTGTCACTATCGGCACTCAACCTCTGCTGTCTTAGAGCCGTTTTGGGCAAGTTTGAAATAGAATGTTTCATTCTCTATCCAAAACTCGAGGTCTTGCACATTAAGTTTTCCGCCACTTAAGAAGCCGACCTGAAGCTCATAAAATCCTACCTCGATCACAGTAAGAAGACTAATGCGTCAAGGTCAACTTTTCATTTTCGAGATCTTGCCCAAGACGGACTAATCCATCAGCTATGATTTGCGAAGTAAGCGATCCCCGATTTGATTTCGCTACAATCGTATATTGTTTTTCCCCGGTCGTGGTAACTGTAAACTCTCCGATCTCGAACACTCCTTCTCCGAAAAACATCTCATAGAAGGAATTGAGCACCGACAAGCCCTTATTGCCAAAAGTGACTTCGCAGGATGCATAACGAGGTTTAAAATTAGGACATTGTCCGTCCGCTTGAAACGGACCTTCTGTGCGCTCGCCTTGTGCCCGACCTTCATTTGAGGCTAAAATGAGGGCAAAGAGAATAAGGGCCATAAACGCAAACAATCTTTTCATACTTCGCATCCTTTTCTGACCATCACTGGGGCATTAGCCTAGACGAAAGTCCGAACCAGTTAGTTGACCTCGAAGTTCCGGCTCTATGGTACAGGCTTTTTTTATCCTACGCTGCCGTCCAAGCTGATGCTGATCAGCTTCTGCGTCTCCGCCAGAAACTCCATCGGCAGTTGCTGCAGCACGTCGCGCACGAAGCCGTTGACAATGAGCGCCACCGCCTCCTCTTGGCTAAGGCCGCGCGACAGGCAATAGAACATCTGATCGTCCGAGATTTTGCTGGTCGTCGCCTCATGCTCGAACTGCGCGGTTGAATTCTTCGCCTCGATATACGGCACGGTGTGCGCACCGCATTTATTACCGATCAGCAGGCTATCGCACTGCGTGAAATTGCGCGCGTTCGACGCCTTGCGGTGCGCCGAAACGAGGCCCCGATAGGTGTTGTCCGACCGCCCCGCCGCGATACCCTTCGACACGATGCGGCTGGAGGTGTTCTTGCCCAAATGGATCATTTTGGTGCCGCTATCGACCTGCTGTTTTCCGTTGGAGATGGCGATGGAGTAGAACTCGCCCTGGCTACCATCGCCGCGCATGATGACGGACGGATATTTCCACGTGATGGCCGAGCCGGTCTCAACCTGCGTCCACGAAATTTTCGAGTTTGCGCCACGGCAATCGCCGCGCTTGGTCACGAAATTGTAGATGCCACCCTTGCCGTTTGCGTCGCCAGGATACCAGTTCTGCACGGTCGAGTATTTGATCTGCGCATCGTCAAGCGCCACCAATTCCACCACGGCGGCATGAAGCTGGTTCTCGTCACGCATCGGCGCGGTGCAGCCTTCGAGGTAGCTAACGTAGCTGCCCTTGTCGGCGATGATCAGCGTGCGCTCGAACTGGCCGGTTTGCGTGTCGTTGATGCGGAAATACGTGGATAGCTCCATCGGGCAGCGCACGCCCTCGGGGATGTACACAAAAGAACCGTCGGAATAGACCGCCGAGTTCAGCGTTGCATAATAGTTGTCGGTGATCGGCACGACGGAGCCGAGATATTTGCGCACCAATTCGGGGTGGTCGCGCGCGGCTTCCGAAATCGAGCAGAAAATCACGCCCGCCTGCGCCAGCTCTTTCTTAAATGTCGTCACGACAGAAACGCTGTCGAACACCGCGTCCACGGCCACGCGCCGGTTCTGCACGCCCGCCAGCATTTCCTGCTCGACCAGCGGTATGCCGAGGCGCGCATAGGTGCGCAGCAGCTCGGGATCGACATCCTCAAGATTTTTCGGCCCTTCGGTCGATTTCGGTGCGGAGTAATAGTACAAATCCTGAAAGTCGATCTTCGGGTAATCGACCTTCGCCCACGTCGGCTCGGTCATCGTCACCCAACGGCGATAGGCGTCGAGGCGCCATTCGAGGAGCCACTCCGGCTCATCCTTTTTCTCGGAGATGAAGCGGACGATATCCTCATTCAACCCCTTGGCGGATTTGATCGTCTCAATATCCGTGGTGAAGCCGTACTTGTACTTATCGACATCAATTTCCTTGACGCGCTCGATTGTCTCTACATCGACCATACTATTCTCCGATCATGCCGCCGCGCGAGGGCGCAGCCGCGTGTAAATCTTGTCCCAAACGTCTAAAAACCGCTCGATGTTGGCGTCCGTCGTGTTCCAGCCCGTGCTGACGCGGATGGCGCATTTCGCCAGATTCGGCGCAACACCCATTGCGGCTAACACATGACTTGGGGCCACCTTGCCCGACGAACAAGCCGAGCCGCTGCTTACCGAGATACCTTCCAGATCAAACGCCATCAGCGCGATCTCGGCAGGCACGCCCGGCATTGCGAAACACGTCGTGTTCTGTATGCGCGCCGCCCCTTCACCAAAAATTACCACATCGGAGCAAATGGCGCGCAGGCCAGCTTCAAGTTCGCCTTGGGCCTTCAAAGCCCAAACGCCGAAAGCCTTGCTTGCCGCATCGCCAGCCGTCAGCGCAGCCGCCATACCCGCAATCCCGGCCACATTCTCCGTGCCGCCACGTCGGCCGCGCTCTTGCCCGCCGCCGCGTAATAGCGGCTCCGCTGTCAGATCGCGGCCAAGCACGACAGCGCCAACGCCTTTCGGCCCGCCAAACTTATGCCCCGAGATAAAAACGATGTCCGCGCCAAGCGCACCAGCGTCCACGCCGGTGCGCCCCGCCGTTTGTACCGCGTCACATACGGTCAGCGCGTCGGCTTCCCGTGCGATTTTCGCGAGTTCCAGATGAGGCTGCTTCACGCCGGTTTCATTGTTCGCATCTTGTACCGCCATCACGGTAGGCCCAATCGCCGATAGGCGCGCCCGTAATTCGTTCAAGTCCAGCAAGCCTTTCCCGCTTACTGGGATAACATGAGAGGGTGCCTGGAGAACGCAGGCGTGCTCGGTCGCCGACGCGACGATCGCGGCTGGCTCCGCGCCAGGCCGCAAAGCCCTGCTGGCGGCGAAAATGGCGGTGTTTGCTGCCTCCGTGCCGCCGGAGGTGAAAATCACATTGCGCGGAGCTACGCCCATGCTGCGGGCAACCGTTTCCCGCGCCGCCTCGACAATCGCGCGGGCAGCGCGGCCCTCGGCGTGGATGGACGAAGGGTTGCCGCATGTCTCCATCGCCGCCAGCATCGCGTCGCGCGCTTCCGGGCGCAGCGGCGACGAGGCATTATGATCGAGATACGTGCGTTGCATGCTTAAGTAGCCTCGATGTGCGGTATCGGCCTGAAAGCCGCGCCTTGTTTGGCTGACAAGCCGTTTTAGTCTTGCTTTTACATGTTCAGATTGTGCTATGTAGCCCTCTGGCTTCGCCGATTGCACATACGTTTTGAACAGTTCTAAAGTCCATCAGGTATAAGATGCTCAGGTGGCGAAGTCAAGCATTGCGCCCCAGTTAAGTATGCCAAGGCAAGCGTTCGCCGGAATGCGGCCATCAACATTTGAGACCCTGTCAACCTATGCCAGAAGTGACCATCAGCGGGCCAGCCGGGCGGATCGAGGGCCGGTATCACCACGAAACGGCGGCGGAACCGCGTATCGCTCTGATTTTGCATCCGCACCCGCAATTTGGGGGCACGATGAACAATCAGATTGTTTACCAACTCTATTACGCCTTCGCGCAGAAGAAGTTCTCCACGTTGCGCTTCAATTTTCGCGGCGTCGGCCGCAGCCAGGGTCTGTTCGACAATGGCCCGGGCGAGCTTGCGGATGCGGCGACCGCTCTCGACTGGCTGCAAACCTATAATCCGGATGCGCGCACCTGCTGGGTGGCGGGGGTGTCGTTCGGTTCGTGGATCGGCATGCAGTTGCTCATGCGGCGCCCCGAAATTCAGGGCTTCATCTGCGTGGCTCCGCCAGCCAACCTTTACGATTTCAGTTTTCTGGCGCCGTGTCCGTCATCCGGCCTCATGGTCAATGGCTCGGAGGATCGCGTCGCGCCGAACGAGTCCGTCAAAACGCTGGTGGACAAGCTGAAAACGCAAAAAGGTATCACGATCAGCCACGATGTCATACCCGGCGCGAACCATTTCTTCGAGGGCAAGGTGGATGAGTTGATGACCTCGGTCAGCGGCTATGTCGATGCGCGGCTGAACCCCAAAAAACTAATAGGCGCCAAGGCTAAATCCTGATCCTTGTGTTTTAGAGTTAATCTTCCTCATTCAACGCTATTTAAACTAGATCACGACACGCATCGTTTGTCGCATGTGTCCTATAGCCACACGAAACGTTGTGCTCTGACAACGAGCCTGCTGCGTTAAGCAAACGTACGTGGGGGCTAAAGTAAAATTTAATTGGGCCGTCGCATGTCACAAGGAGACGTACTATGAACGATTTATCCATCGGGCAATTCGAACTCGTCTACAACGCATTCTCATTCACCATTGCCGTCATGGGCGCGGCGACGATTTTCTTCTTTCTGAGCCGATCTCAAGTGGCCCCGCGTTACCGCACTGCGCTCACCATTACAGGGCTTGTAACGCTCATTGCCCTGTATCACTACATCCGCATTTATGAGAGCTGGGGGGCCGGTTACACGGTTGCAAACAACGTCATCACCGCAAGTGGCATAAAGTTTAACGACGCCTATCGCTATGTCGATTGGCTGCTTACAGTGCCGCTGCTGCTCATCGAACTCATCCTTGTCATGGGCTTGTCCAAGTCTGAAACCATATCAAAAAGTGTCAAACTCGGCTCTCTCGCCGCTTTAATGATCGTGCTTGGCTATCCGGGCGAAATCTCGACCGATAACGACACGCGCTGGCTGTGGTGGGGTTTGGCAATGATCCCGTTCCTTATCATCGTGTACGAACTCTTCGTCGGTTTGAGGCGCTCTATCGCGTCCCAGCCGGAAGCTGTGCGTGGTCTGGTTAGCGCCGCACGGTGGGTAACGGTGTTGTCGTGGTGTTTCTACCCCGTAGTGTTCATCTTTCCGATGGTAGGCTTGACAGGCGGAGATGCAACAACAGCAGTACAGGTGGGCTACACAATAGCGGATATCGTGTCGAAAGCTATGTTTGGCGTCCTTATTTTCCTTATCGCGTCGGGCAAGTCGGCATCTGAAGGCTTCGTTATCGCGTCGGGCAAGTCGGAATCTGAAGGCTTCGTTACGAAGTGACACATCATCCAACGGAGCGCGCGCCCTTTAGTCTGGAGCGGGCGCTCCGCCTTCAAAGCATCACGTTCATTCTATTGAGCGCGGCGATTATTTCTGGCGGCGCTTTGTTGCCACGTATGGGCGAACAGACCGAGCTGATTATCTTAGCAGTGCTGATCGTTATCCTCGGGGCCCCCCACGGCGCGCTTGATCCTATTTTCGCGCATCGGCTTTACAAGATTTCAACCCGGCGCGCATGGCTTTTATTCACGACGGTTTATTGTCTTGTCGCAGGTCTCGTTGTCGTGATTTGGTTTTTCACGCCATTTATTTTTTTGTGCATCTTTTTGATTATCTCTGTCGCCCATTTCTCCGGTGATCCTTTACGAGGGACCTTGTGGTCAACCCGGCTTGCGCACGGCGGTGCGATTATCGCTCTGCCCTCACTTTTTTATGAACAAGACATCGCACGGCTTCTCGGATTTCTGACCGGGCCAGAAGCGGTCGGTGAATTGAGCGGTCAGCTTGCCTATATCGCCCCTTTCTGGCTAATAGGGATGACAGTGTGCGTTATGCTGGAGACTCGAAAGTCGGCGCTTCGGGGTGCGGAGTTGTTCGCAGTCGGGTTATTGGCGATTCTTGCGCCACCGCTCATCGCATTCACAATCTTTTTCTGCGGGATGCATAGCGCCCGCCACATTTTGCGAACGGCCGATTATGCGCGTGTCAAGGAGCCGTATATTCTCGCGGCGGCTGGGTTGTTACCGATGGCAGGGGTGTTTGCGGCGCTAACGGTGGCATGGTTTTTCATGAGCGACATCCAAATTGATCAAAGTGTGATCCAGATCGTGTTTGTCGGTCTCGCAGCGCTCACTGTCCCCCATATGGCGCTTGTGGAGCGCGTGCGTTTTAGCGGTTGGTCGCGAAGTCTTTAACCGCGCTTAATTCAGCGCACTGCGGATCGCCGCCGCCGCAGCCAGTGGGCCGATCACCGCCGTTACAAGCGTGAATGCGCACAGGATTGAAAACGGCGCGGTGAAGGAGCCGCCTAGCCCCATCGCGGCGTTAACGCTCGCCACGCCAAAAATCAGCACGGGCACATAAAGCGGCAGTAGCAGCACGGCGAGCAGCAAGCCGCCGCGTCGCAATCCGCAGGTGAGCGCTGCGCCGACCGCGCCCAGAAAGCTCACCGCAGGCGTGCCCGCCGCCATGCTTAGCATGAGGGGGCCGAACGCGGCGGGGTCGAGATTGAACAGCAGCCCTAGCACCGGCGAAATGATTATGAGCGGAATGGCGGTGCATATCCAGTGGGCCAGACTTTTCGCCAGCGCGGCCATTTCCAGCGGCAGCGGCCCGGTTGCCAGCATTTCCAGCGTGCCGTCCTCATAATCCGCGTGGAAAATGCGCTCCAGCGACAAGAGCGCGGAAAGCAGCAGCGCCACCCACAGCACGCCGGGCGCGATGCGCGCCAGCAGGTTCATGTCCGGCCCTAACCCCAGCGGCAAAATGGCGACGACAATAACATAAAACCCGAGCGCCGCGCCTAACGCGCCGCCTTCGCGAAGCCCGAGCCGCACGTCGCGGGCGATAAGCGCCAGAAACGGCTTCATTGCCAGACACCATGCGCCGCGTCCGACTGGCCGCCGAGATCGATGACGCGCGTCGTACCAATGTCGATGGGCATGTGCGTTGACACAATCGCCATGCCGCCAGCCGTCATATGCCGCCGGATAACGCCCGACAGCACAGCCTGCGAGGCGAGATCGAGCGAAACGGAGGGTTCATCCAGCAACCATAAGGGGCGCCGCATTAATAGCAGACGGCACAGCCCAAGACGGCGTTTTTGCCCGGCGGACAAGTAGGCGGAAGGGACATGGGCGATCGCCTCAAGCCCGAACGCGGCGAGCGCGTTGTCAACAGCGCCATCATCATCGATCTCGAAGTATGCGGCAATGAAGCGCAGGTTTTCAGATGCGGT
Source organism: Hyphomicrobiales bacterium (assembly GCA_034440495.1). Taxonomy (GTDB): domain Bacteria; phylum Pseudomonadota; class Alphaproteobacteria; order Rhizobiales; family Rhodomicrobiaceae; genus JAWXCE01. Next base: position 20,192 of record JAWXCE010000057.1, read on the forward strand.
AAAGCTCGGTTTCACCCCGTTCAGATGGCCGATGAAACAGCACTGCTCGGCCAGCGATTTTTCATCGTCGCCGCCCTCAAGGCGCGCCGTACCCGCCTCCGGCTGAAACAGCCCGGCAATGGCGCGCAGCAGCGTTGTTTTACCCGCGCCGTTCGGCCCCTGCACCAGCAATCCTTCGCCAGCGCCGAGTGTAAAACTCAGCTCCGGGATCAGAACGCGCCCGCCCCGAGCGCAGCGTAGCGATTTCACGACAAGTTTGGGCATCGATATGAGGACTTTGCCTTAAGTTCGCTGGCTGAACGCTGCACCGCAATATATGATGTTTATGAATTCAGCGCGGGCTTGCCTGCGCTCTCGCCGACGCGCATCTAAAGCATTGCCGCCTGCGAAAGCAATGGCGAGGCAAATTTATATTGTAGGAGGGCTTTCGTGACTGTCACCCACACCCCGTCGCTCGACACATTCAAATGCCGCCAGACATTAACTGTCGACGGAAAGCCCTACGAATACTTCAACCTGCTGGAAGCGGAAAAAAACGGTCTGGGCGGCATTTCCAGACTGCCTTTCTCGCTGAAAGTGCTCCTGGAAAACCTGCTGCGATTCGAGGATGGGCGCTCGGTCACAGCGGACGATATTCTTGCCATAGCGCAATGGCTGAATGACAAGCGCTCCGACCGCGAGATCGCCTATCGTCCGGCGCGGGTGCTAATGCAGGACTTCACCGGCGTTCCCGCAGTGGTGGATCTGGCAGCGATGCGCGATGCGATGGGCAAGCTCGGCGGCGATCAGGCGAAAATCAACCCGCTGGTGCCGGTCGATCTGGTTATCGACCATTCGGTGATTGTCGATGCATTTGGCAACCCGCGCGCGCTGGCGACCAACGTCGATCTGGAATACGAGCGGAATAATGAACGTTACGAGTTCCTACGCTGGGGTGCGGGCGCGTTCGACAACTTCCGCGTCGTGCCGCCCGGCACCGGCATTTGCCATCAGGTAAACCTGGAGTATCTGGCGCAGACCGTGTGGACGAAAACCGTGATGACCGGCTCGGGTGAAATCACTCAAGCGTTCCCCGATACGCTTGTCGGCACCGATAGCCACACGACAATGGTGAACGCTCTCGCCGTGCTCGGCTGGGGCGTCGGCGGCATCGAGGCGGAGGCGGCGATGCTCGGCCAGCCGATATCGATGCTCATTCCTGAAGTCATGGGCTTCCGCATCACCGGTGCGCTTAACGAAGGCGTAACGGCGACCGACCTCGTGTTGACTGTTACGCAGATGCTTCGCAAGAAGGGCGTGGTGAATAAGTTTGTCGAGTTTTACGGGCCGGGGCTCAACAGCCTCACGTCCGAAGATCGCGCGACCATCTCCAACATGGCGCCGGAGTACGGCGCAACCTGCGGTTTCTTTCCGATTGACGCCGACACCATTGCCTATCTGCGCGCAACGGGCCGCGAGGCGCACCGAATTGCGCTTGTGGAAGCCTACGCAAAAGCACAGGGCATGTGGCGCGACGATTCCACCGTCGATCCTGTCGTAACCGATGCGCTGCAGTTGGATTTGGGCGCGGTCGAGCCATCGCTCGCTGGGCCGAAACGTCCGCAAGACCGCGTTTCGCTGGCTGGAGCCGCTAACGGGTTTATGCACGCGCTCGCCGAAATCCGAAATTATCAGCCGGGCAGCGAGCAGGCGGCGATGTTGTCGGAAGGCGGCGGCACGGTTCCGTCGCTGGAAAATATGGGCGAGGTTAAGGGCGCAAATTACACTCTCAGCGATGGCGACGTGGTCATCGCAGCCATTACATCCTGCACCAACACCTCCAACCCCAGCGTGCTAATCGGCGCGGGGCTGCTGGCGCGTAATGCCCGGGCGCGCGGTCTCACCGTCAAACCGTGGGTGAAAACTTCGTTTGCGCCGGGGAGCCAGGTTGTCACCGATTATATGGAGAAGTCCGGGCTGATGCCGGAGCTGGACGCGCTTGGCTTTGGCCTTGTTGGTTATGGCTGCACAACCTGCATTGGCAATTCCGGGCCGCTGCCGGAGGCGATCTCCGCCGCCATTCACGAAAATGATCTGATCGCCTGCGCCGTGCTGTCTGGCAACCGCAACTTCGAGGGGCGCGTCAATCCGGACGTTCGCGCGAACTACCTCGCGTCGCCGCCCCTGGTCGTCGCCTACGCAATTGCCGGATCGCTTAAGTCCGATCTTACCATGGAGCCGCTCGGTATGGGCAGCAACGGCAAGCTGGTTTATCTGCGAGATATCTGGCCATCGAGCGCAGAGATAGCCGCCATCATCCGAGATAATATCACGCCGGAAATGTTCGAGCGCCGCTACGCCAACGTGTTCAAAGGCGATGAGCGCTGGCAGGCGTTGAGCGCGGCGAGCCAAAACCTGACCTATGACTGGAATAATACCTCGACTTACGTGCAAAACCCGCCGTTTTTTGAGGATCTGAGCGCCACGCCCGCGCCAATCGGTGATGTGGTGAACGCGCGCGTGCTGGGCCTTTTCCTTGACAGCATCACGACTGACCATATCAGCCCGGCTGGCTCCATCTCCAAATCCGGTCCTGCTGGTAAATACCTCACTGACCATGATGTGATGTTCGCCGATTTTAACTCCTATGGCGCACGGCGCGGCAACCATGAGGTGATGATGCGCGGCACCTTCGCCAACATCCGCATCAAAAACCAGATGGTGCCGGGCGTCGAGGGCGGCGTCACCGTGCATTATCCGTCGGGGGAGCAGTTGCCGATTTACGAGGCGGCGATGCGCTACAAAACCGAGAGGGTGCCGCTTGTCGTGTTTGCGGGCCGCGAATATGGCACAGGCTCCAGCCGCGACTGGGCGGCGAAGGGCACACGACTGCTCGGCGTGCGCGCTGTGATTTCGCAAAGCTTCGAGCGTATCCACCGCTCGAACCTTGTTGGGATGGGCGTGCTACCGCTCACGTTCGAGGACGGCATGTCTTGGCGCGATCTGGATCTTTCCGGCAATGAGATCGTGTCGATCTCCGGCCTTGATACGCTTGCGCCGTTGCAGAAAATGAAGACGACAATCGTCTATGCTGATGGCGCAGTTCGCGAGGCGCCGCTGCTTTGCCGCATCGATACGCTTGACGAACTCAGCTATTTCCGCAGCGGCGGCATCCTTCATTACGTGCTCCGCAACCTTGCAACAGCGGCCTAACGGTCACAGTAACGCGAGTTTAGCGTGATACATCTCCAACCACGGTGCGCGAGGAATGTTCTCAAGCACTCGTGAGTGGCATTTGTTCCATGGAATATCAATACTCCCGCCTAATCGAATGCATATTCTTTGGGCAAAAAAACATGAACAGTTTAACGCGGGCGGCAAAGCTCTTTCGCGCGCCTGCAATGATGGCGGCGGCCTTGGCTCTTACCATGCCGCAACTATCAGCCATCGAACGGAAACAAAAGTCTCTGATCGAGCTTTTCACCAGTCAGGGATGCCCGGCTTGCCCCGCTGCCGACGCGCTTCTGCACAAGTTTTCCAAGCGCGATGATGTGATCGTCTTAAGCCTATCAGTGCACTACTGGGATTACATTGGCTGGAAAGACACACTCGCCACGCCAGGGAACACTCAGCGGCAAAAAGATTATGCCCGCCGCAAACCTGGCGGAGAGGGTCGAATTTACACGCCGCAAATGGTTGTCAATGGCGCGGCTTGTGCGCCTGCGATTGTGAAAGACAAAATCGAGGCGGAACTGGCGCGCACGAACGTTTTGCTGAAAGACCGGCGCGTCACCATCAACGGTCGCCACGATGGCCCGGCGCTTATTGTGCAAGTGGGTGGACGCGCGGAAAACAGCCCGGCCTCCGCCACGGTTTGGCTGGCGCGCGTGTCGCCTAGCGCCGAGGTTGCCATTCACAAGGGTGAGAACTCCGGAAAAAAAATATCCTATGTCAATGTGGTTCGCGCTTTAAAACGGATCGGCAAATGGGACGGCAAGCCAATCGAGTATGAAGCGCCGTTCGAGGCGGCAAACTCGGACTTTTACGTCGCGATTTTGCAGTCCGACATTGACGGCGTCGTTATAGGAGCTGTGGATATTCACTGAGCGCTTCCACCGCACGCACTTTTGCATGATAGCAATTGATGCGGATTTATGGCGTACCGGATAGCGAACGCTGCGCAATTGGAGCACTTTGTGGCTTACTGGCTGTTCAAGACGGAAGCTGCAACCTGGTCATGGGACGATCAGGTGCGCGCGGGCGAGCGTGGCGAAGAATGGAGCGGAGTGCGCAATGCCCTTGCTCAAAAGCATATGAAGGCGATGCGCGTTGGCGACCTCGGCTTTTTTTATCATTCGGTTGATGAAAAACAGATTGTCGGCGTTGTGCGTATTGCTGCGACAATCCATCCGGACTCCACGGATGCGACCCAGCGCTGGCATTGCGTGGACGTGGCAGCCGTCGCGCCGATGCCGCTGCCGGTGACGCTTGCCGACGTTAAAGCCGATCCGCATCTGCAGAATATGGTTTTGGCGCAGAACTCGCGCCTGTCGGTTCAGCCCGTCACGCCACAAGAGTGGGCGGCTATTTGTGCAAGAGGCGGACTAAAAAACAGTAAATTGCCATCTACGCAGTAATGAAATTATTCCTTTCTTTACCCCGAAACACGCATGTTTAGTTGCTGACGCTGCAAACGGTGCGCACATGCCATGCTCTTTCATCAAACACCTAGCGGTCTTCGCGATCGTTATGTTTTGGTCGGCCTGGAGCGCGGAGGCGCTTGACCTCACTCTCGATGAAGCCTTTCTGCTCCGGCTCGAGTCGGATGCAGCCGTCATTATTATCGGCAATCCGGCAATCGCGGACGCGGCGGTTGAGAATGGCCGGTTGCTCATACTCACAGCGAAAAGTCCCGGGCAGACCAATCTGATTGTGCTGGACAAAGATGGCGCTGAAATTCTATCGCACTCTTTGTTCGTAGCCTCCAATGGCACCCGGTTTGTCTCCGTATTCCAGCGTTCCAAACGCGAAACCCTGCTGTGCTCGCCCACTTGCGAGCATGTGATCGCCCCAGGCGACGATGCGGGCGCATTTAAAAACGCGGTGGACGCGGCGCGACAGAAAATCGACCTCGGAGACAAGGCCGCGCACGCAAAAGAGCCATCTAGAAATTAAGACTTTAAGCAATTTTGATTGTTAGTTCACGCTGCGTTCATGCAGCGAGTTTTAGGCTTGCGTCACTAAATCGCAGTGAGTGACATGTTAGCACTTGCGTCTTTGCACGCCAGCGGCGGTTTTGAACTGTGCGGTTGGGAAGGCTCATTGTCGGCTTACTCGTTTCAGTTTGGCGGGAAATCTGAAAGTGCCTACCTGTTGAAAACAATACTCACCCCAGCCATTCTCCACACAGGTTTTTTCATGAGGCATTCGCGCTTCCCTTCGCGATAGAGTAGAATAGTCTTTGATCGGTGGCGGCGAGCCAGTACGCTATCAAAACCGGATACTGGCCTATGCGCCGCCGTGAGGAGACCCCACATCAATAGAGTCAGGCTGTTAAGGATCGAGCGCTGGGATGACATCAAGAGACGAAATTTTCGACTTGTATTCACAAAGCTACGACATTCAGAAGCAGGCTCAGATTGACCTAAAGCAATATCTTGAGGCCTGTCGGGATGACCCCATCATGTATGCGGGCGCCGCCGAACGGATGATGGCCGCGATTGGAGAGCCAAAGCTCTACGACACGGCACGCGACCCAAGGCTTGGCCGCATCTTTATGAACCGGACGATCAAAATTTATCCTGCCTTCGAGGATTTCTTCGGTCTTGAAGATACCATCGAGCGCATTGTCAGCTTCTTCCGTCACGCGGCGCAGGGGCTGGAAGAGCGCAAACAAATCCTGTATTTGCTCGGCCCTGTCGGAGGAGGCAAATCCTCGCTTGCAGAACGCCTGAAGGAGCTTATGGAGCTTCAGCCGGTTTATGTGCTGAAGGCCGGGGATGAAATCAGCCCGGTGTTTGAAAGTCCCCTGGGTCTGTTCAATCCATCATCGATGGGCGGTGCGCTTGAGGATAAATACAAAATTCCGCGCAGGCGTCTCACGGGGCATATGTCTCCGTGGGCCGTGAAGCGGTTGGATGAATTCGGCGGCGATATCTCCAAATTCTCGGTGGTGAAGGTTATTCCGTCGAAGTTACGTCAGATTTGCGTGGCGAAAACCGAACCGGGCGACGAGAACAATCAGGACATCTCTGCGCTGGTCGGAAAGGTAGACATCCGCAAGCTGGAGTTCTTTGGCCAGAACGATGCGGACGCATACTCTTACTCCGGAGGCCTCAACCGCACGACGCAAGGGCTCCTCGAATTCGTCGAGATGTTTAAAGCGCCGATTAAAATGCTGCATCCGTTGCTTACCGCGACGCAGGAAGGCAGCTATGTCGGCACCGAAAATGTCGGCTCGCTCCCCTATCAGGGCGTGATTATTGCGCACTCGAACGAGAGCGAATGGCAGACTTTCAAAGCCAATAAAAACAATGAAGCTTTCCTCGACCGAATTTGCGTCGTGCAGGTGCCATATTGCCTGCGCGTTACGGAGGAACGGCAAATTTATGAGAAGCTGCTGTCTCGCAGCGAGGTGATGCAGGCGCCCTGCGCGCCCGGCACGCTAGAGATGCTGGCCCGGTTCTCCGTACTGACACGCCTCAAGCATCATGAAAACTCGAACCTGTATTCCAAGATGCGGGTCTATGACGGCGAGAGTCTGAAGGACACCGACCCGCAAGCCAAAACCGTGCAGGAGTATCGCGACGCTGCGGGTTTAACGGAAGGTATGGAGGGGGCCTCAACGCGCTTTGCGTACAAGGTGTTGTCGGAGACCTTTAACTTCGACACAGCCGAAGTTGGCGCTGACCCTGTGCATCTTATGTATGTGCTTGAACAGTCTATAAACCGCGAGCAGATGCCCGACGCGATCGAGAGCCGGTATCTGGAGTTCATCAAGGAGGAGCTGGCGCCACGTTACGCCGAGTTCATCGGCAACGAGGTTCAGAAAGCGTATCTCGAATCCTACAGCGATTATGGTCAAAATCTCTTTGATCGCTATGTAGCCTATGCCGATGCTTGGATTGAGGATCACGACTTTAAAGACCCCGACACGGGCCAGTTGATGGATCGCTCGCTTCTGGACAAGGAACTGTCCAAGATCGAAAAGCCAGCCGGCATCGCCAATCCAAAAGACTTCCGCTACGAGGTGGTCAAGTTCTCGTTGCGGGCGCGGGCGAAAAATTCGGGCAAGAATCCGGCTTGGACGTCTTACGAAAAAATCCGTGACGTCATCGAAAGGCGCATGTTCAGCCAGGTCGAGGATTTGCTGCCCGTTATCAGCTTCGGCGCGAAAAAGGACGGCGATACGGAGAAAAAGCACAGCGAGTTTGTCGAGCGAATGGTGGCGCGCGGCTATACCCGCAAGCAGGTGCGCCGTCTTGTGGACTGGTATATGCGAGTGCGAAAATCAGCTTAAGATCGGCGGCACATGCACATTATTGACCGCCGTCTTAACCCGAAATCGAAAAGCCTTGGCAATCGCCAGCGCTTTATTCGCCGCGCCAAGGAGGAAATCCGGAACGCGGTGAATAAAGCACTGCGCAAGCGCCGGATTTCGGAGATCGACGCCAGCGAGAAAATCCGGGTTCGCTCAAAAAGCCTGAGCGAACCGTCTTTCGGGCTGGGCCGCGACAGTGGCTCGCGCGACTTCGTATTGCCCGGCAACCATGAATACGTGCCGGGCGACACCATCGCCAAACCCCCGCAGGGCGGGGGCAAGGGCGCTAAAGAAGGCGCAACCGATGGCGATGGGGACGACGATTTCGTCTTCACGCTCACACGGGATGAATTTCTGGATATTTTCTTCGACGATTTAAAGCTTCCAAATCTCGTTAAGGCTAAGCTGAAGGATGTGCGGTCGCCGAAGCCGGTGCGGGCGGGTTATTCTGCCGACGGCCCGCCCTCGAAGCTTAACCGCGTGCAGACTGTGCGCAACAGCTTCGCGCGCCGCATCGCCCTGCGCCGCCCGAAGCCGGAGGCAATCCGCACGGCCGAGGCCGAACTCGCCGAAGCCGAAGCTGAAGCCGCGCCGGACACCGAAAAAATCGAGCTTCTGCGCGCAAAGGTGACGCTGCTAAAGCGGCTGCGCAGCACTATTGCCTTCATTGACCCGTTCGACCTCAAATATAATCGCTTCGAGCGCGTGCCGAAACCGACAACGCAGGCGGTTATGTTTTGCCTCATGGATACCTCGGCCTCGATGTCGGAATTACTGAAAGACCTGGCTAAACGCTTTTTCATGCTGCTTTACGTGTTTCTGACGCGGCACTATCAGAACGTTCAAATCGTTTTTATCCGCCATACAAGCATCGCAAGCGAAGTTGATGAAAACACCTTCTTCCACAGCACGGAGACGGGCGGCACCATCATTTCCTCCGCATTCGAAGAGATGCTGAAAGTCGTGAAGGCGCGCTATCCGGTCTCCGACTGGAATATTTATGCAGCTCAAGCCTCGGACGGCGACAATGCCTCCATCGATATGGGCCGCTGCATCGAGCTGCTGGATGAGGGGATCATTCCGCTCTGTCAGTATTTCGCTTATATTGAAGTGGGCGCGAGTGCGGGCCGCAGCATTGTGTGGGACGCTTATGAGGATCTGGTCGATAGCCACGCGCATTTCGCAATGCGCGGCGTAACCTCGGTGGATGAAATTTACCCGGTTTTCCGTGACTTGTTTTCGACAACGGAGAGGACTTAAGAGAGCCCATGGCCAAAGCGAAGCCGAACCAGCAATCGCAAAAACCCCTATTCGACGGCGCAGAGTGGACTTTCGATAGCCTCAAACACATTTACGACGCGGTTGAGGAAATCGGTGCTGGCGAACTGGGCCTGAACGTCTACCCTAATCAGGTCGAAGTCATAACCTCTGAACAGATGCTTGACGCTTATGCCTCGACTGGCATGCCGCTCATGTACCGGCATTGGTCGTTTGGTAAACATTTCGCACGCGAAGCTTCGCAATATCGGCGCGGCGCTCGGTCACTGGCTTATGAACTTGTCATTAACTCTAACCCGTGCATCAGTTATGTGATGGAGGAAAACTCCGCGCTGATGCAGACGCTGGTCATCGCGCACGCGGCGTTCGGCCATAACCACTTCTTCAAAAACAACCAGCTTTTTGTCGAGTGGACGAATGCCGACACGATTATCGACTACCTCGCTTTCGCCAAGGACTACGTAAACAAGTGTGAGGAGCGGTATGGGGTTGAAGCTGTAGAAGCAATTGTGGATGCAGCCCACGCTTTGATGCGTCAGGGGGTCAGCCGTCATCCAAAGCGTTTGCGCACGCTTTCTCCAGTTAAAGCGGCCGAACGTCAGGAACGGCGCCGTGTGCACGAGGAGGAAAATTTCAACGATTTGTGGCGCACCGTGCCAAAAGCGCCGATTGATGAGAGCCGCCTTGAACCAGACGAGGTCGAAGGCCAGCAGGCGCTTGGTATTCCCGAAGAGAATTTGCTATATTTTATAGAGAAATATGCCCCACGCCTCGATTCTTGGCAGCGCGAACTTATCCGTATTGTCCGCATACTCTCGCAATATTTCTATCCTCAGCGTCAGACCAAAATGATGAACGAGGGGTGCGCAACATTTGTGCATTACGAAATTCTGCACCGTATGCATCAGAAAGGCCAGTTGAACGAGGGCGCCATGCTGGAATTTCTGCATGTGCATTCGTCCGTGCTGACACAGCCCGCATATGACGACCGGCGTTTTTCAGGCCTTAACCCATATGCCGTGGGTTATGCCATGATGCGCGACATCAAGCGGATGTGCGAGGAGCCGACTCAGGAGGATCGCGACTGGTTCCCCGATATCGCGGGCAATGGCGACGCGCTCGGCACGCTTAAATCCGCCTGGGCCGATTACCGCGATGAAAGCTTTGTGCTGCAATATCTCAGCCCGAAAGTCATGCGCGACTTCCGTTTTTTCTCGCTGCACGATGAGGCGAGCGAGCGTGTCGTGGAGGTCAAGTCAATCCATGACGAGCGCGGCTATAAGCGCATCCGCGCGGGTTTGGCCGCCCAGTATGACGTGTCAGCGCAAGACCCCGATATCAAAGTGACCGACGCAGATTTGAGCGGCGCGCGCCGTCTGACAATCACTCACAGCGCCCGCAATGGGGTTATGTTGGATCGTAATGAGTGCGACCGCACGCTGCGGTACGTCGCCCAACTTTGGGGCTACCGTGTCAAACTGGTGGAAGTTGCCGCCGCTTCCGGCAAAACCCTGCGCGAGCAGGAAGCCCTGCCGATGCCATAGTTCATTATCTGCCTGCGCAGGCTACGTTTTCTGTAACAATCGTCAATAATATTACCCACAGATCATAATACTAGAGGTCACCGCGCGCGATTGCCTGTTGTTTTTTTTCTGTTAGCGAATACAGCAACGGCGGAAAATGCTTAAGTGTTAGGCGAAACTTCGCGGCATGGGTTCATGCCACCGTTATCAGCGTAAACAACGCATTCACAATCTTCGGGGGGCATTTTCTAATGGCTCGCAGAATCTTAAAAATTTTCGCATGCGTGGCCATGCTCGCAGTCTCTACGGTTGCGGCTCTGGCGCAGGCCCCAGCCCTGGATAAAATGCGCGATATTAAAATCGATGGCTTTGTCATCGTCGCTGAGGACGGCTCACTCAATCCGGACGGCCTGCTCAAGCTCGGCTGCGAACCATTGGCCACCGTTCGCCACCGCATCCTCATAGACAACGGCTTCTGCTTTCGCAAAGCTGCGTATTACAGTTTTTATTTTCAGAGAATTTGTTCGGCGCAAGATAACGATCAGGCTCTTTATAACCGAATGCCAGAGGCTGTTTGGAAAAATATTGAATTGGTCAGAAACGTCGAAAGTCAAAAGGGTTGTCGCGCGCTGGAAGACTAGAATCGTTCAATAGTTAGTGTGTTAATGCCAGGGGGCGTCATGATTTATCTCAGAGAATTCTCCAGATCGCTCTGGCTGCTGCGTGCGCCGATCATCATTGTCATGCTGTTCGGATTTTTGATGCAGCAGGAGCAGATTCTCGAAATCTACTCCATCATGCAGCAGGGAAATTATAAGTCCGCCGCTTTGGCCCTGCTTTCGCTTGTGGGTTTTTCACTTGTTGTTTGGGGAGTGGGTCGTGATCTCTGCCTCGCCGATGCGCGCGATCACGCCCCTGACACAATTCTGAAGCCTGGCCCAAAAGGGCATATCCTGCGTAACATGCCTGCAATCATCGCGTGTCTGCCGCTGGTTTTTGTAACGCTAGGAATGTCTGATTATAGCTACACGCTTGAGAAATCTTTTGGTGCTCGCTCGACAACACAGGATACATCGGAAGCCGAACCCAGTAGCGGTCCGGCGTCTGCAACATATAGCGGCATGGGGCAAACCCTCAACGCCAACGCGGACAGACTGAGCGAGTTCAACGATCTGCTGGGTGTTGCTGTTGACGGATCCATAGGGACTGCCAGCGTAATTCAAAACCTCAAACGCGCCGGGTATGGCCTCGCCGCACTGACTCTGGTCTTCGCCATTTTCGTGTTCTGGCGCGCCAATTTCAGCATCGTCCGTGATATCCGGCTGGTGACTAAAACTGGAATCCTGCTGACGGCCCTGCTATTCGCAGTATGTCTTGGGATCGCCGCCGCCCAGACCACATCATGGAATAGCATCGACTTCACCAGCATTCCGCGCGCTGTCGGCGCCATATTCGTCATCAATCTTTTTCTGATCTGCATCACCGTCTTCATGGCCGGGCTAACCCGGCTGAATGATGTGCAGGGCATTCCGCTCCTCACATTTATTGTCGGAGCGGCGCTGATCGGTTCGGCGAATAACTGGAACGACAACCACGGCATGAAGATCGTTTCCGTTGCGCCGCAGCAGATGACGTCGCGCGCGGCTGCGCAGGTGCAAGCCCGGGCGCCTGAGTTCACCAACCACCAGAACGCGCGTCCTTTGCCGGTCGCTTTCCTCGACTGGTTCGATCAACGGCCGCAGGCAAGACGCGAAATGTTCGCCACTGACGGGCAAGCAAACCCCGCAAATCCAAATGCAAAAGTCCGCAAGTATCCAGTTTATATAGTAGCTGCGCAGGGCGGCGGTCTTTACGCGTCTTATCTAGCAGCCATCGCCCTTGCCAGGCTTTACGACCAGTGCCCCGCCTTAAGGCACCATGTTTTTGCGATCAGCGGCGTTTCCGGCGGCAGCGTGGGGGCCGGACTGGTCTCGGCGCTTTTGCAGAACGTGGAGACGAAGGGCTATAATGCCGACGACGCTCCATGCCCGGAGCCGACGCCGCTTGCGGTTGGCGAACGTGTAATCCCTGGCCCACTCGAGCGTAGGGTTAAGGATTATTTCTCTGGCGATTTACTGTCGCCGCTCGCAGCATCCGCGCTATTCGCAGATTTCCCGCAGCGAGTCGTGCCATTTCTCGTGCCGGGTGTTTCCGGGCATTTGGACAGGTCGCGCGCTTTTGAGGCCGGACTAGAAACGCAATGGTCCACGCTCATCTCGGAATGGGAGGGAGGTTCCAACGATTTCCCCAACCCATTCAGCGCACCATTCCGCGATCAGTGGCGTTCCGACGGGCATGCGCCCATGCTGGTTCTCAACATCACGGCCGTAAATAGCGGTCAACAGGTGCTTGCCGCCCCGTTTGTTTCAGACCGCGCTCTTTATTATCACGTCAACAACAGCTCGCTGCATTCGATCTATCCGGCCGTGCTGCGAGCCAGTGAAGATATCAGCCTGAGCACGGCGGTCAGTCTGAGCGCCCGTTTCCCGATCGTTCTGTCACCGGCTTCCAAGCAATTCAACAAGACAATCGTGCGCTTCGGCGACGGCGGCTATTATGAGAATTCGGGCGTGGACACCGCGCTGTCGATGGTGCGGGACCTCAAGTTTTTCAAGGAAAACACGGAACTTCTCATCCGTCCTCAGCCAGGCGCATTAACGTCCGCCGAATACGAAAATATCGAGTTTCGGCTCATCATCCTCAATGAGCACTACAAGCCAGACCTGAACTCCGGCGGCTTTCACGAGACGCTGTCGCCATTGCTTGGCCTGTATAATACGCGCACCCATCGCGGGCGTCTCGCCATTGACCGCGCCCTCGCAAGCGGGGTTCCGGTTCAGATGATCCGCCTTATGCACGGGCTGTTTCCATTGCCGCTCGGCTGGCAGTTCGCCGACCACACAAGCAACGCCATTCAAACGCAGATCGGCACCGGGCGCGAGTGCCGCGGCAACGCGCAGTTTAAACGTCGAATGCGTGAGTTTAAAAAATTCCTTCAAACGCAGGCTGCAGCCCAGTTGAATGATAAAGCCGAGATAGAAAAACTGAAGGAACTCCCGGTGCTCGCGCGCTTGCTGCAGGAAAACAGATGCACCCAACGCGATGTCATCCGCGCGATAGGTTCAACGCAGGCGGTCGAAGCTCAGTAAACACCGCCTTCCCCTGAGGTCGGGGGAGATGAAGGTGGTGTTTTATAAAGCTTGAGCGTATTTTTGCGCTATGACCTTCTCTTCCCGCATAACCGCGTTCTATCGCGTCCGCGCCGATGCAAGCGCGATAGAAGATAAGGCGCGCGCCGTCGCCAACGAACAAAGCGTGGAGATGCCGCTGGAGGCAATTTCCGACGCGCGCGTGCTTGGAACAATCGTCGGGCGGGTCGAGTCCATCGACGATTGTGGTCAGGGCGAGTTTCTCGTGCGCATTTCGCTTTCAGCGGAAACCGCCGGTGGCGAGGCCGGGCAACTTCTGAACATGCTGTTTGGCAACACGTCTATACACGACACCGTGTCACTGGAGGACATCGAACTTCCAGCGTCATTATTGGAGGCTTTCGGCGGCCCCAGGGTGGGCATGCGCGCGTTGCAGGCTCGGGCTGGCGCGCAGCATCGGGCGCTATCCTGCGCGGCGCTAAAGCCGCAAGGGCTGTCGGTCGCTGCTTTGGCCGACATCGCCGGGAGGCTCGCGCGGGGTGGCGTAGATTTTATCAAGGACGATCACGGCCTCGCCAACCAACTCTATAGCCCGTTTGCGGAGAGGGTCGCCGCTTGCGCCGCCGCTGTTCGCAGTGCGAGCGCTGAAACGGGACTGCCAACGCGATACGCGCCGAATGTTTCGGGAAATCTCGATAATTTGCGCCAGCAGATTGCCCTGGCTTGTGATGAAGGTCTCGACACTGTTCTGATCGAGCCGATGATCTGTGGTCTGTCCGCTTTCCATACGGTAACGCGCGAGTTTTCCTCCGTGGCCTTTCTTGCACATCCGGCCATGGCGGGCGCCGCGCGAATTGCGCCGCCGCTGCTGCTCGGCAAACTTTTCCGGCTTTTCGGCGCGACGGCCACCATATTTCCCCATTATGGCGGACGCTTTGGATATTCTCTGGAAACCTGCAACGAGATCGCCAGAGCCTCGCGGGACGAGTGGGCCGGTTTGGACGCTTGCCTTCCGGCCCCGGCGGGTGGCGTGACCATGGATCGGCTCACTGAAATTCTTGAATTTTACGGGCCAGACATCATGGTGCTTATGGGGGGCGGCTTGCTGGCGGCGGGAGAAAGGCTTACCGAGGAAACCGAAACCTTCGCCCGCCGTCTGCGCGGACTTCGATTATGAAAGCGGTACTATGACAGCATCGGCAGTTAGACCCAAAGCTGAGCCTTTCCATTGGCAAGGCGTTGATGTTCACGCCTATAAAAATGAGGGCGAGGCGCCATTTAAGGACATAACCCGGCAAACCCTGTTCGCCGAGGCTGCAATGGCCGCGGATCTGCGCTATTTCGAGATCGCGCCGGGCGGGCATTCAACCCTGGAGCGGCATGAACACATACACGCCGTGATGATTTTTCGGGGCCAGGGGCAATGTCTTGTAGGCGCCGAAGTACTCGATGTTGGCGAATATGATCTTATCACCATCCCGCCAATGACATGGCATCAGTTCCGCGCCGCTCCTGACGCCATGTTGGGTTTTCTGTGCATGGTCGACCGCTTGCGTGACCGGCCGCTACTTCCCACCGCCGCAGATATCACACACCTTCGCGCTTTCCCGCACATCGCACAGTTTTTGGATACCTGATGTTAGATACCGCTCATACCACCATCGCAGCGCAACAAAACCCCCTGCTTGAACCATGGCAGCGGCCTTATGGTCTGGCGCCCTATGACCGCATACGCACGGAACATTTTCCGCCCGCGTTTGACGACGCTATGGGCCGTCACACTGCGGAGATCGACGCCATCGCAAAACAGCGTAGCCATCCAACATTTGAGAATACCATCACGGCGCTCGAAAAATCGGGAGAGTTACTCACGCGCGTGTGCTCGACATTTTTTGGGCTGACGGGCGCGCATACCAACGAAGCGCTGCAAACAATCGAAAGGGCGATGGCGACGCGGTTAGCCAAGCATTTCGGCGCAATTTACACACGCAAAGCTATCTTCCTCCGGATTGAAGCTCTGATCGCCGCAGAGGAGGCGCTTGATCTGACCTTAGAGCAGAAACGTGTGATGGAGCGCTATCGTCGCGCATTTGTACGTTCCGGAGCAAACCTTGAGGCGGCTGACAAAGCACGCATGCGGGCAATCAGGCAGCGCCTCGCCAAGCTGACCACGCAGTTTTCGCAAAATGTGCTGGCGGATGAAAGCGGCTACAGGCTGGTGCTGGAACACGGCGCGGATTTAGATGGGCTGCCTAGCTTTGTTGTGGATTCAGCCGCACGCGCCGCCTTGGACGCCGGACTGGAAGGCAAGTATGTGTTCACGTTGTCGCGCTCCAGCATCGGGCCTTTCCTGAAATGGTCAGCGCGTCGCGATTTGCGTGAGCGGATTTCCACGGCGTTCGCTCGGAGAGGCGCGAATGGCGGCAAAACCGATAACCGCGCCATCGTGGGGGAAATTGTGCGATTGCGAACGGAGCGGGCGCGGCTCCTCGGGTTTGCCAGCTACGCCGCGTTTAATCTGGAAGACGCTATGGCGAAAACGCCGGAGACCGCCGCCGCCTTGCTGCGGGATGTCTGGGCGCCAGCGCTTCGCCAGACCCAGCATGAACGCGCCATGCTGGCCGGGGCGGCGCGCGCCGAGGGAGCCAACTTTGAGTTGGAGGAGTGGGATTGGCGTTACTACGCTGAAAAAGTGCGGCTGCAGAAATATGACCTCGATGAAGCGGCGCTGATGCCGTACTTCCAGCTCGAAAATATGATCGAGGCCGCATTCTATGTTGCCGGGCGGCTGTTTGGGCTTCGTTTTGAGGAGCAGACTGATCTCCATGCGTATCATCCGGATGTGCGGATTTGGGAAGCTTTTAATGCGGCAGGCCAGGCAATTGGTTTGTTTATCGGGGATTATTTTACCAGACCATCGAAAAGCGGCGGTGCGTGGATGCGGGCGATGCGCTCACAGGAGCGCGTGAACGGCGAGGTAAAGCCAGTCATCGTCAATGTGCTCAATCTCGTGAAGCCAAAAGACGGCGCACCGGCGCTGCTTAGCGTCGCCGACGCGGAAACGCTGTTTCATGAGTTTGGTCACGCTCTACACGGGCTGCTGTCGAATGTGACGTATCCGATGGTGTCGGGCACCAATGTGCCGCGTGATTTTGTCGAGCTGCCATCGCAGCTTTTCGAACACTGGCTGATGACACCGGAGGTGCTCCAACGCTTTGCCCTCCATGCGGAAACAGGAGAGGCGATTCCTGAAAATTTGACGCGCCGCATGGGCGAGGCGCGCAACTTTAACCAGGGTTACGAAACCGTGCAGTATCTGGCTTCGGCCATCGTGGACATGGATTTGCACGGTAAGCGTTTTGATGCCGCGAATAGCGCAACCGGGCCGGGCAGTTTTGATGTGGAGGCGTTCGAGGCGACGTCCCTGTCGACTGTCGGCATGCCCGCAGGTATCGGGATGCGTCATAGGCTTTCACATTTTTTGCACCTTTTCAGCGGCGATGGTTACGCGGCGGGGTATTATAGCTATCTCTGGTCAGAAACGATGGACACGGACGCGTTCAAGGCGTTCGAAGAAACCGGCGATCCATTCGATCCGGCGACCGCCAAGCGGCTGTATGATTGCATTTACTCGACGGGCGGAGCGCTCGATCCGGCCGAGGCATACATTGCCTTTCGAGGTCGGATGCCAGATGTTGCTCCGCTTCTTGAACGGCGTGGATTGCATTCGCGGGAGGCCAATAGCGCACAGGGGTAAACACTCGTGAACGACAAATCCGGGCGCCGGGCAACGCACTCATTGGCTCGTCGCCGCCATACTTTCGCGAATTATTTTACTGATATAAGGAGTAAATTTGTTCGGCTCGGATAAAAGACGCCGCTTGAGCGCCTCGATTTTTGCTCTACCTTTGTCCCACTCGATCTCGTGTTTAGTGTTAAGGCCTCCGCCTGCGAAATTGGTCGATCCGCTAGCGTCGATGCGCTGCGCGTAAACGCTCACCGCCCGCGTTAGCCCATCGAAGTCGGATTGATACTTTGAACAGATGCGCAGTAGGAACTCGTAATCCTCCAGTCTCGAAATGCTGTGGTCAAAATAGAGATCGTCGGCCGAAATGCGCGAGAGGTCGAGGGCAAATGAATTGATCGGGCAGAAATTGGTTTTAAAAAGTTCCCCCAGGCCGCTTTGCGACGCGAACATCACTTCGCGGTCAAGCGTGTAATCAACCGGCCCGGTGGGAAAGACACGTTTGCCGACGGTTCTGGCGAAGGTTAAGGCGGCGCCGCTTTCCTCCAGTCGATATGCAAAATATGAGCAGGCGAAAGGATAGTAATAGTCGTCAAAGTCGAGGAATGACGCAAAACGGCCTTCGATTTGAAGCCCCTCTGTCAACAAACGCGAACGCATATCCTCTTCGTCCCCTTCGACATTGAGAACGAGCGGCTTCGGTCGACCTGCCTCCGCCACCCGGAAAACCGAAAGCGCGAGGCCGCGTAAATGCTCCTCCTGAATGCGGGTGAAGTTCTGCAGCAGGATCACGGCGCGTGCGTGGGGATAATCCTGGCCGACGATGCTCAACATTGCGCGCCTCAAGCGTACTGTTTGACGTGGATCATGAAACCGGATGAGCACGTTTAGTATATGTGCGTCGGACATCACATTTTTCCTTTACCAACGGGTTTCGGCAAAGTGAAAGCGTTCTGCGAAACTGGCGACCGGCTCTAAGTTTTGCGCCATCCGCACGCTATCCGGCCCGAGCTTTGGCATGGATTGCTTGCTTACTCCCAACTTCTGTAAAGAACTTTCGGCAAGTAAGCGGAAATTTTCTGAGCGCCATTTATAGGCAAGATAACGGCCGGCAATGAATAAATGACGATTGCGAGCAGGGTCGTAAGACCGGTCTATTATATCGTGATAAAATAGTGCTTCCGGGCAGGTCAGCGTAGGAATACCTAGAACCCGCGCCCGCCAAGATAGATCGACGTCTTCACAGTAGACAAAGAAGTTTTCGTCATACCCTCCAAGCTCACTCCATATATTTTTGGGGTAAAGAAAGCACGCTCCTGAAATCCAGTTGGTTTCCAAAGTTTGAGGATGGTAAACTTTAGGATGTTCCTCAGGAAACTGAACGGCTTCTATGAGTGCTCGTTGTCCTTTCTGAGTATGCAGATGCAGCATTGCGGCGATGGCTTCCTGTTCAAAAAAACCATCTGGATTAACGCCAATATAGACGTCGCACCCTGTATCAAAAGCCTCCCGCATCAGAATATTATGCGCAGAGCCAAAGCCCAGATTTTTTGTGCTTTGCCGAAAGTTTATTGAGAGATTGCATTCAGGCGCACTTCTCGGGTCTCCATTGTTCAGAAGAGCCACGCTTATTTTGACGCCGGGCTGCAATTCGCTGAACTTGATCGAGCGCAATAACCGTGCAACCTCGCCATCACTATTGTTGTAAAGAACTACCCCTATTCTAACAGACATGGTTTCTGCGCTAGATGCAGCAAACTTACTTTCAAGTGAAAATGTTTGCGCCTCTTTGCATAGGGAAAGCAATAATTTAGCTTGCTCTTCTTTCGACCTTGCGACAAAAAATTCCGGAAATGCGGTCTGTGCGTTTGGACGAGCCACCAAATATGTTTTTAGTCTCAACCATTTTTTGCTAAAACTCCGGCGTATACGTCGTATTATTTTAAAGCGCATAAGCCCACGCGGCCTTGTATTCATTACGACGCTTGAAATGCCAGATGGAGTTTCTTTACTCTTGTAATTAAAAACACTTAAAAACAATTGCATTCCAGCTCCGAAATAATTGATATTATTTAAATAATTTGTCAGAGGCTCTTATCTTTGACGTTAAAAGCTGGCGGTGAAAACCATTTTACTGAGTATTAACTTAGATAAACTTAGGAAGGATGTCCAGACTGGAAAAAGCCTCAAAGGGAACATTACGTGAATATCAACACTTTGTTGCTTTTAAGCACAAGCGGCTGTTGCCCAGTCAGGTGCAATGCGAGAACTATGTTTGACTTATCATCTCATGCGTTCTATAAAAAGAACAACACGTTTGCTTGAGGCTAAATTATAAATAAGTGAGGGAACTATGCGTTTAATTCTCCTTCTAAAGCGAATAGCCGCGTCGATCATCATGACATTGCCAGCAGTTACGCTTGCAGTACACGCCGCTGACGCCCCTAGCGAAATTCGCATCGACTTCGCGACGTACAATCCTGTCAGCCTCGTTCTTAAGGAGCAGAAGCTCCTCGAAAAAGCCTTCGAAAAGGAAGGCGTGACCATCCGCTGGGTGCAATCCGCAGGGTCGAACAAGGCGCTGGAGTTTCTGAATGCGAGCGCTATCGATTTCGGTTCCACGGCGGGTGCCGCCGCCCTCGTCGCCAAAATCAACGGCAATCCGATCAAGTCCATTTACGTCTATTCGCGCCCGGAATGGACGGCGCTTGTCACCCGTAAAGACAGTGGCATCAACAAGGTCGCCGATCTTAAAGGCAAGAGCGTCGCAGTCACGCGCGGAACCGATCCTCACATTTTCCTGGTGCGCGCGCTCGCGTCCGAAGGGCTCACTGAGAAAGATGTCCGCTTTGTTCTGCTTCAGCACGCTGATGGCCGTCTAGCGCTGGAGCGTGGCGACGTGGACGCATGGGCGGGCCTCGATCCCATGATGGCGGCGGCGGAAGTGGAAAGTGGCGCGCGTTTGTTTTTTCGCAAGCCGGAAGCCAACACCTGGGGCATTCTAAATGTGCGCGAGGAGTTTGCGCAGAAATACCCTGACGTCGTGAAGCGCGTCCTGGCGGTGTATGAAGACGCACGCAAATGGTCGCTCGCCAATCCGGCGGAAGTCAAAAAGGCGTTCATTGCGTTTACCAAACTGCCTGACGCCGTGGTCGAGCGCCAGCTTTCGACCCGCACCGAGCTGACCCATAGCGTTATTGGCAAGCCTCAGGCAGAGTCGATCACAGCCGCAGGCCTTGCGTTGCAGGATGCGGGCGTCGTTGCCAAGGAAGTGGACGTGAAAAAGACAGTGAGCGAGCTGATCGACCCAAGCTACCTTGCCGCCACCCAGTAAAGCTTGATACTCTAACCAGCGGGAACAAAATTTCCCGCTGTCGCTACCGTTGTTTGAGGACGCCTCGATTTATGGTTGACGCCGCCGCGCGCCAAGAAGGGTTATTGGAAGAGCGGTCGCATGCTCGCCCGTTTTTACTTAATGGGTTTAAGTGGGCGGTTGGGGTTATTCTGCCGCTTACCCTCGCGCTCGGATGGGAGCTTGCGGTTTACGCTGAACTGTCAAACGGACGTCTGTTGCCGCCGCCGAGCCGGATTTTTGCCGAGTTCGTTTCGCTCGCCCGTTCTGGCGATCTCATTTTTCATGCAAGCGCCACTCTTGGCCGCGTCTATGCCGGATTTGGACTGGGAGCGCTGATCGGCACCGCGCTGGGTGCCTTGTCAGGAGCGTCGATTGGAGCGCGGCGCCTGCTCGACCCGACGCTGCAAGCCTTGCGCGCCATCCCGTCCATTGCATGGGTGCCGCTGTTTATCCTTTGGATGGGTATCTTCGAAGCTTCCAAAATCGCGCTGATTGCGGTCGGCGTTTTTTTTCCTGTCTATCTAGGTGTTGCAGATGCAATTCAGAGCGTGGATCGCAAACTCATTGAAGTTGGGCGTGTCTTTCGCCTCTCGCGCTTTGCCATGGTGCGCCGCGTGTTGCTTCCAGCGGTTGTACCGAGTTGGATAACCTCTTTACGCGGCGGGCTTGGACTTGGCTTCATGTTCGTTGTGGCGGCAGAATTTATGGGCGCCAGCGAGGGACTAGGCTACTTGTTGGTGGATGGTCAGCAGCTTGGCAAACCGACGCAGATTGTCGCCGCGATCATAGCTTTCGCTTTGCTCGGCAAGGCGTCGGACAGCGTGCTGATGCTGTTCGCGCGGCCGTTTCTCGCATGGCAGGACACCGCACGGGCAAGGCTCTAGCGCGATGCTAACCATCGAGTCGCTGTGCAAGACCTATTCCGACGGCACCGAGGCGTTGGCCTCCGTCAGCCTCACCATGGACGCGGGTGAGATTATCGCCATCGTTGGCGGTTCTGGCTGCGGCAAGACTACGCTTTTGCGGCTGATCGCCGGGCTCGATCAGGCGACGCGCGGCCGCATCGGCGTCGATGGCGAGACGATCAGCGCGCCACACCCGGCCATCGGCATCGTTTTTCAGGAGCCGCGCCTGCTGCCGTGGCTCAGTGTCTCGGATAATGTAGGGTTTGGTCTTGCAAAGCTGGCGAGCGATGAACGGGACGCGCGGGTCAGCGAGGCGCTGGCGCGGGTTGGCCTTGGCGATTATGCGGAGCGATGGCCGCGCGAACTCTCTGGCGGGCAGCAGCAGCGCGTTTCTATTTCGCGTTCGCTCGTCGCCAAACCCAAAGCTCTGTTGCTAGACGAACCGTTTTCCGCACTTGATGCTTTTACACGCGCCAGCCTGCACGAGCATCTGCTGGCGCTGTGGGAGGCTAGCCGCCCAACCGTGCTGCTTGTCACCCATGATGTGGAGGAGGCGGTAACGTTGGGAGACCGCGTCATCGTCATGCGCCCTCGCCCTGGCCGCATGTTCCGCGAGACCAAGATCAGTATGGCGCGCCCGCGCGACCGGCTGTCGCCAGCTTTCGAGAGCGCGAAGCGTCGCGTTTTGCTCGACCTAGACGCATCGCTTAAAAATCCCGACGCTTTGGAGCGCGCCGATGTGGCTCCGGGGGCTGCGCTGTGGTGGTGATTAAGACTTTCCTCCGCGCCGCATGCTTGTTACGTTTGCAGAACGCCAGATACGGGAGAGTTTGACCAAAATGACGGACGACATCATTGACGCGCAGAAACTGCGGGAAATGCAGGCGCCTCTGAAAGACAGCTACCGCACTGATGCGGCGGCCGCGCGCATCACGCTCAAAGCCCATGGCACGCTCCACGAGTCAAAAATCACCTGCAAGGTGGAGACTGGCCGCGCCATCATGGAAGCCGGGCTGCACCCAGCGACAGGCGGCTCGGGCATGGAATTATGTTCTGGCGACATGCTGCTGGAGGCGCTAGTCGCTTGTGCTGGGGTAACTTTAAAGGCTGTGGCGACCGCGCTCGACGTTCCGCTGCAAGAGGGCGTCGTCAAAGCGGAGGGCGATCTGGATTTTCGTGGCACGCTCGGCGTCGACAAACAGGCCAAGGTTGGTTTTGAAACCATCCGGCTCACTTTCGAGCTGCAAACCGACGCCTCGCAGGAAAAAATTGACAATCTCATCCGTTTGACGGAGCGGTATTGTGTGGTGCTGCAAACGCTTTCGAGCAGTCCGCAGATCGGCGTAAACGTAACCCGCCTATAATCAAAATGGGCCGATCTTCCGATCAGCCCATTTCTCACTCCGTCGTTACGATGGCTGAAGCAACGTTAGAACTTACGATTCACGCCAACTCAAACGGTGTGAAAATCAAGCTCGCTCTCGCTCTTGTAGAAGATGCCGGTGGGGACGCCGCCGGGAGTGAACGATTGCCCGCTCAGGAACTCCTCATCGAAGTCCAGATACTGATATTCAATCTTGACCGTCCACTCGCCGTTGACCGCCATCTCGGCTCCCATACCGAGAACATAGCCGTGGCGCACATCGTCATCCTGAAGGGCGACAGTGTTGCCATTCGCCGTGTTCGTGCCGACAAGACGGTACTGCGCATCCGCGACAGCAAAGCCGCCCGTCGCGTAAATCAGATATTTATCCCAGGCGTAACCAAGGCGCGCGCGGATGGTGGCGAAGAAATCGACTTCGATGGACGATCCACCGACGAAACCTGGGTTCAGATTGTAAGATCCCGACACGCTATCGTCGATGTCGGACGCCTGAATATCGGCCTCGATACCGAACACGATGCGATTGCGCTGCCAGTTATGTCCAATCTGCGCCCCCAGCGAAAATACCCTCCGCTTCCTGCTCGGACACGGTGCCAATCAAGCCTGCTGGCGGCGTAGTGCGCTCCAGATTGGCTGTTAAAGGGTCTCCAGTAATGGCGCCCCCGAGATTGGCGCCTACGTATAAACCAGCCCAGGACTATATGCCCGGCAGCGGCGCATCTTTCGTGCTGACGAGCGGGTCATACTTTTGATACATGTCGGCGGCTTCCGCCATCGGCGCCGCCGCCGCAAGTCCGGCCGCGAAAAGAACGCCAAGCGCCCCTAATTTGCATTTCATCTTGTCAGTTCCCCGTAAAACTTTCCCCGTAACGCCAACCACGCATTACGCGCGCAGGCTGAAATCCTTTCGTGACGCACTCAAATACATTTGAGCAAAATTGAAGTTAATAGCAGGTGCGATTCTTCGCAATCTTTGGTTGTTAAATGGGCCGGGTTGGGAAAAGCTGATACAATGCGGGTGCATCAAGGGAAATAATACAACCTGTACGGGAATTTATAGAAAAGTTTTAATGTGGAAAAGCACTTAAACCAATCTGGCTTTAGGGGCACATAAGATCAGCATTACGAAAGCTGGTTTACTTCCGAACCCCGGGACTCTCGATACGCAAGTCCTGCGAACGCTTGGCGAGATAAAGTTCAAGACTTAAATATTCGTCCGATCCATGGTTGAACTGGGTCGCGCGGACACCAAGCGAGCATGCACGCAAACGCCGGTGCAGCGAGCCAAGCGTTTGCCACTCCAGCCGGTAAGCGGGATATGCGTTAATCGCACCATTGCTGATGACATCCGCGCGCAGCCGCGATCCAGCCACACCATCATGGCATTGCGCGCATGAGAGATTGAGCTGACCCTGGCGGCGGTGGAAAAACGCCTCGCCGCGCTTGTAAAAGGTCGCTGCCGAGTCGTCCGTTTTCACCGCCATTGGCATGCCGAGCGATTGCCTCGCAACGTAGGTAGTAAGCGCAAGCAAGGGTTCGGATTCGTAGGCAAAGGCGGGCGCGATTTGCCGCTGCGTGCGGCACTCGTTGATGCGTAGCTCCAGATTCAGTAATCTGCCCTCTGCGCCGACTTGTGGGTAACGAGCAGCCGCCCCCTTCATGCTCTCAGTTGCATCGCCGTGGCACGAAGCGCAGGACTTGCCATCCGGCGCCGTTTCCCTCCACAACCGTGCGCCGTCATCGACCCATAACATGCCGGGGTTGGCCGTCTCATCGGCCTGAAGCGCTTTCAGATCGGGGGATAAAAACTCGGAAGCGGACTTAATGCGCGGGGTTTGCGCGGCGGCGGGCAGGGCGAGCAAACCCGCGAGGAGCGCCGCCCGAAGCATCACGCAGTCACCATCAGCGGCTTTTTCTCAACGGTCGTCGCGCCTTTTTCGTCCGTCCAGGTGAACACGAGTTCGCCCGTGTCCACCGCGACGGTGGAGAACACTACGTAGGGATTGGCGGCGATGGCCGGGTGCATTTCCATACGGAATACCTCCGCGCCCGCATACATTACGGACAGCGATTTCACGATGTCGCGCGGAATAATCTGGCCGCGATTGTCCGAACGGTAGCCCGGCTCCATGACGTGGCGCATCAGCGCCTTGATCTCGATAATGTCGCCCTTCTTGGCAGTGGCTGGCATTGAAACCCGCGCGACGGC
>JAWXCE010000058.1:0-39819 GCA_034440495.1 Hyphomicrobiales bacterium
AGGATCGCGGCTTCGGACAGGCCGTAAAGGCAAGCGGTTGCGGCGGACAGACATTGATTTGGCAGATCGCCTTTTTGCCAGTCTTTCACGTCATAATTGCGCGCTTTCCACTCGATGCCGTGCTGGCGCGCCAGATGCTTGTACATCTCGCGCACGCGGACGCCCTCGATGCCGCGCAGCTGATCCACGGATCGGCGCTCGGGCGGGGCCTCGCCGAAGCGCAGTTCATACATCTTGCGCACGACGTTGAGGCGCGCGGTTTCATCGAGCGCTAAACGCGCTTGGTATAGCAGCTTGTCCGCCCGCGCGCCGCCGGGTTGCCCGGAGGCGTAGAGGCGCACGCCGCCTTCGCCGACCCAGACGAGCAGGCAGCCAACGCGGGCCGCCAAAACGACAGCGGCGTGGGAGACCCGCGTGCCCGGCTCCAGCATGAGGCAGACGACGCCACCGACCGGGATCTGCACGCGGATGCCGGTTTTATCGACGAGCACGAAGGCGCTGTCGAGCACGTCCAGCTCGCCATATTCAAGGAAGACGATTGAGGCGCGATCCTTGATGGGGATGGGGCGGAGGGGGATGTAGGCGGGTTCTACCATGGGTTATGCCGCGCGCTTGATAAGCATGAGGCCACAACCGAAGGCCTTGGCCTTGCCGAAACCTTTGACAAGTTGTGTGAGGAAGAGCATTGGATCGGTCACCTCAATCATGCCCGCGAAGTCGAGCAGGCCGAACGTCGCGAACTGAGTTCGCTGCACAAGTTTCCCGTCTTTCATGCGAGGGATCTGGATAGTTTCGTAATTTGACGCGCCGAGATAGGGCTTGTCGTTGTCAGGGTTGAGAACGAGTTTGAACCCGTGGCGCTCGCCTTGCGAGCCAATCCAGCTTTGCGCCACCTCGGCGAGGATAGCGTCCCGTTTTGCGGCGCGTTCAGTCTGGCCATTTTCATCTCTGGGGCCTTTAAATCCGCCCAGTGGGTGCAGCGCATCCATGATTATGTCGCAACGGACGCTTCGAACGCGGCCCTTCCCATCCTGCTTGCCAAGCCGTGCGCCCTCGGCCTTTCGGCTCACGACCGGATTGGCGCGCAGGTTGAACGCCAAGCGGTCACCCGCGCTCAATTCGGGCGCGAAATCTTTTGTGTCGATATCGAAAAGGTGGTTGCTATCCTCAGGCGGGCGTTGCGACAGGATGAGATAGTGTCCGGGCATTTCCTCGCGCCAGAGAAAATCGCGCTTTTCGTCTTCGCCGCGACCCTGGAATAGCATCCACAAGATGCGATGGGCGTGGCCGACCGTATCGCCCTTGGAGCCGCGCAGCAGTAATGGCGCGATAGCGGATAAGGCTTCGCCGCGCGCGGTTTTCAGACGGGCGCGCGACATGTAAAGCGGGCTGTTGCTCATGCATTGCCTCCATCGTGGCTGCGCAAAACGGCCTCCTGCCTCAAACCGAACCGCCATTTCGCCCGATTTTCCGGCGCGTCGCGGCGCTGTTCGACCCGGTCGGTTGGCGTGCCGGTTACGCCATCGAGATCGGTGTAAATGACGGGTGCGGGCTTAGAGCGTGCCCGCCCTGTTTTAGTAAGAAGCTCATCTTTCAAGTGTTTGATGGCGTCTTTTTCCTTCGCGTCGAAGGCAGCAAAAGCGGCAGGGAGCGTATCCGCCTGGACGATTTTCGCATCGCAAGGCAGCATTAGCGGATGCGCTTTGCGGCCTGCAAATAGGGTGAAAGCGGGCGCGCGCAAGGCGGCCGCCATTTCCTCCAGCGAATGCGGCGCATCTGGCTGACGCAGCCACACGGCGGGAGATATGAACGCGTCCATGCGGTATTCGCGCGTGGAGAGAATAGTTTTCAGTTCCGTTTTTGGCACGGATAGCTCCTCCGCTCTGGTGGCGAAACGTCGGTTCTTTCGCGGAACCTGGCTCGTGTGATAGTCGAAGGCTGGTATGCCGGGGTCATCGACGCGGACAGCGAACCCCAGGCTGTCGCGCAGGGCGGCGAGCCGCGCTTCTTCGCCCCGCTCGATGCCCAGCGCCGCCGCAAGGAAGCCAATGATGCCGGATTTCGCCGGGTGGTTTGACGATGGTCGCCGCTCGCCGACCGCGAGCGCGCCGAAGGACGCCATCGGTGCGGCGATGGAGAAGATGAGATAATCCCGCATGGCGCTCACTCCGCCGCGAAGGCTACGGCCTGCGCCAGTGAGTTAGGCTTGTTTGGATCAGGTTCCCAGCCGGGCACGCACTTCATTTCATAGGCTTGATCGAAGCAGGGGCCATAAGCGGCGTTCATCTGCGCGATCAGGCCATTACCACCTGAACCTTTATTACCACCGCCGCTCGGTTTTCCGCCAGGCCTGCCGCTCGGCGGTGTGCTGTCGTCGTCGCCATCAAGACGCTTAATCGAATCGCCCAATAAATCTTCGCCGCGCACCGGCTTGAAAAATGCGGCGGCGAGGCTGCGCGGCTGCTGGCTGCCTTTCTCAACGCGCAGATAATTGGCGCGGCCATGGGCGGCAAAGCTGTTCTGCTTGCCCGATGGCGACGCGCTGGCAAAGCCTTCGACGAACGCCTCGATCGCCTTAATGGCGAGGCCTGCGTCGCCACCCAGATTGCGCTCAAGCTGATCTCGGTCGATGCACGCATAGAGGTAGAACACGCCCGACCCGAAGCCCAGTTCGCCGATGAAGCCCGCGCCCGCGTCCTCCGATGATGTCTTCAGATCGTCCACCGCAGTGTAAAAATCGTCCTCCACCTCGACACGGTGTGTGGTGATCGCGTGTGCCACCTGCACCGCCGCCTCGCGATTATAGCCCCGGTTGCCTGCCAGCATCCGCCCGAACATCGCAATGTCAGCGGCAGTGTCAGCGCGGCGCAGCATTTGCGGGGCGAGTTTGGCTGAGTCCTGCCCGTTCGCGCCATCTTTCGCAATTTGATCTGCCAGCGCCAGCGCCGCTGTTTTTTCCTCCGGCGACACGAAAGCCAGCTGCTTGATGATGTAGGTTTGCGGCTTGTCCTTGGCGTCTTCGATCTTGCCGAAAGCCCCTGCCACCAGACGCGTAATTTCCAAAGCTTTCGCCTCATCCATACCTTGCTTGCGCAGATGCGCGATGACGTCCTCGCCAAGTCGCTGGGTGCGCGCTCCCAGATGCCCGCTCAAGCGCTCGGCGAAGTTTGCCGAGGTGCGGATGGCGCGCTTCAGTGCTTGGCTCGAAATGCGCAAGCGCTCCGCGCCGCCGAATTTCGCGGTTTTCGGGCGGCCTGTATCGTCGCGGTTAAGGTTGGAGGGCGCGTAAACGGTGAGCGCGTGCAGTTGAATAAAGCGTGTCATGGCAATGTCCTTTTGAAATCTGTGTCGGGTTTTACGGAGTGGGTGAAATAGTTGCGGAAGCGCCGCCTGCGGGGGCAGCGTCGCCTGCCTTCCAATAATGAAAGGCGAACTTCACCCGCGTGCTGTCGCCGGTCTCCGGGTGATCCCAGTAGAGGATGTTGGTTGCAAGATCGGCGATGTTGGCCGTGTTGCCCATCAGTGCAACAAGACGGCGGAAGGCGATGAGAATGTCGTCGTCGCCTTTGGTGGTAAGCAGCCGCCGCAGGCGAAACTCGCTCAAGACCGCCGTCGCATCTTTGTCGCATGCATGTTTGCCGATTCCGTCGGCGATATTCTTGGTGCTGGTATCATCAGTACGGACATGGGCCAGCACCGAGGCGAGCACCGCGACGCGTAACAGTTCATAAGGGTGCCCCTTTCTCAGCGCGCCGAACAGAACCAGAGTTTGGGCCTCTGCGGCGGCCTCGACCCAAGTCGAACACCGGCGCAACTTCGCGAGCGCCGCTCGGTCCCCGCGGCTGTATCGATCGTCGCCTTTTTCGGATGGCTGAAGATCTTTCCACCAATCGCGAGCGATAACTCCGAGCCTTCTTTTTTCTCCTGCCTCCATCATGCCGCCTTTCCTTTCGGTTTTTTGGATTCGGGCGGCGTCATGCCCAAACCGTTAAAAAGCTTTTTACCCTTTCGCCCATAGCCGGGCAGGCTGGAATGCAAAAGCTTCCGGGCCTGCACGATGTCCTTGATGTCGGGGTCTTCGGGGGCGTCGATGGGCGCGGTTTCGTCGAAAATGCGCATGGCCGCATTGCGGATGATGGGCAGCCACGCTGCGCAGGTGCTGTCGAGGACGGCATACGCCGCTTCTGGCGTATTCTCGCCCGCTGCCGACTTGCGCAGAAGGTCATAAAATCCGGACTCGGTTTCTGCCCAGAACCGCGCGCACGGAGCGTCTAGAACGGTCTTGCTGTTATCGATCTTGTCGCTGAAGAACAGCGCGCACGGAGCGTCTAGAACGGTCTTGCTGTTATCGATCTTGTCGCTGAAGAACAGCGCGATCTTCAGCGCCGTCAGCAACTGCGAGGCCGCCAATTCCGCCGCAGCCACCATACGGTAGGCGCAAGTGCCAAGGTCGGCGTCGCGCGCCTCATCGCCGGTGGAGATCAGCGGCAGCATCGCCTCTGTGAAATCCAGCGGCTTCATTTTGTTCATCGCATAGCCGCAGGCGAGCAGGCCGATGCGCTGCCCCATTTCGCTTGGCTTGATGCCAAGGTTGCCCGCCCTGTCTTTTGCGAAATCAAAGACGATCTTGGCAGGCAACCGCAGCCCATCGCCACTGTTTAGCGTGAGCCCAACCCACTGCTCATAATTAACTTTTGAAGATTTGAAATGCAGCGGCAGCGTTTCCGCCGATTTTTTTTTTTTTTGCTTGTAATGCGGGCTGAGAGGGTGCAGCCAAGCTTTATAATTCACACCGTAATTGCAGGTAACGTAGTTATGAACGACCACGTCGTCCGTGCCGCCCAGAAGATCGCAGGCAAGCCGCTTCTCGTTCTGCAAAAAATTCAGCCGGATGCGGCGTGGCATGCCAAAAAATGCTTGAGCCGGGTGTGCGGCACCTTCCTCGCCCGGTGTTGTGACCTCGTTTTTGTTCGACGTTCGCGTCGGCGCCAGCCAGGGCATGGCTTTCGCCGCATCGGCAGGATCTACGCGATAACCGCATGGCGTATTGGCCCACAGGATTTGCCACAGCGTCGGCGGCTTGTTCGGATCGAGACGGGGAATGACCAAGGTCGTCACCGGCCCGCCGCCACGCATCGAGGTGCGATGCCCTGCCCCGCCGCTTGGCGCGCTGGTTTGCAAAGTCAGTAGTGCAATGGCGGCCCCGGCGCGGGACAGAGTGCCGGTTTGTCCGCGCTTGACGAAATGATCGGTGTTATCCTTGAGCGTGTTCGCGCCGGGCTGGTCCATCAGCAGCGACGAAACGCGCACATCCTTGCCCTGCAGCACTTCGAAATCCTGCAGGAAGCGCGGGCCGGGGCCGTCCAGAACCAGCGCGTGGGCGAAGGGCCGGATGGCTGCGTCGATCTCGTCCGGCGTCGGCGGCGCGTGGAACCGTTTCACCCAATCGCGCTCTTCCTCGGGCGCAAGGGCGATGGCGAGCAGGCCGATGAGGAATTCGGTGAGGCTGATGTCGCAATCGGCGCGGCCCGTGTCGATGCGCAGGACGTCAACGTGGGCAATGTCGCGGATAGCAATAAATCGGCGGCTGCCGTCGGCCATGGCGACAGGCAGCCACGGCTCGACGGCCAGCGAATAAAGCTCGGACATAGGAATATCTCTTTAACTTAAACAAGTAATGGAAGCAGAAAGCGCTGAGTCGCGCCTTCCGCCAAGTTGAACACCGGTTTTATCCAGAATTACCGGTCGCTGTGGAATAAGCTTCTCCAGACTTTGTAAAACGTGGGTAAGTCTGTTGATCAATTCGCGGAGACGGTCGGTCATATCCACAAGAGAGGCTCTATCCATGAGCGAGAAAAAACTTCCCGGTTCGGGAAGCGAGGCAGGGTCTGCCTGCGGCACTTCGGGAAATTTCCTGCCCGTCGCAATGTCGGCGACGCGCCCCTGATTGATGCCGTTGAAATAAGCCGCGATGTCGCTTTGCCGGTCACCGCGAGCGAGCATTCCTTTAACGAGCGCCGCCTCCTCAGCAGAGAAGCTGCGACCGTTTGCCCACGCGCCTTGCGTTGACCGACCGAATATGTCTTTCATATAAATACTTTAATGGTTGGCGTGTAGCCATTGTGAAGTCTGACCTCGGGGTTGTTAGCGCAACCGCCGAGGTTTTTAGTATTAAGCTATGTTTTTGCGAAACGCAACATAGTAAGTCTGCGCTGCGCGCATGTATCTTATGTCCCCGCGCGTGCAGGGAAGTTTATGAACCTAAAGATAGCGCAACGCGCATGTATCGGTTCAGCCTCGCGCATGCAAGGAACACTAAATCGGTATCGCTTCGCGCCAGCTCTGTCAAACACATGCATCACGTCTCCAGCTCCAGCGCCGCCAGCGTCACCGCAAGTTCCGGCGCAAATGCGGGTATGAGCGCGTGGTCGGCGGGCAGATCGACCGCAGATTGATAGCCGGTCAATGACGGCGCGCGGTGAATGCGCGTCTCCAGCCGCACGGCGTGAATCACCCACAACTCTTTAATGCCGAAGCTGGCATAAAGCGCGGCCTTGCGGCCTATGTCATAAGCGAAGCTGCTGTCGGCGACCTCCACCACCAGATGCGCCGTATCGCCGTTCAATCCCCTGATGCCTGTGGCGCGATCGTAAAATACGAAATCGGGCTCAAGATAGGTGTCGGGCGTCAGCCGGAACGTGGTTTCTGTGACAAAACGAATTTGCGGCGGAAGTTGTTGCGCCCAATAAAGATTGAGTGCGGCTTTCAAAACCTCATGCTGATTGCCCTTGGGCGACATGGGCACGATCTCCCCGCCGATCAGTTCGATACGGTCTTCCTTGGCGAAAATGCCCGCCCGCGTCATCGCCTCTAAGTCGGCGACGGTGAAGCGGTGGCGCAACAACCCCTCGGCGGCCTGTGTGGTGCGCGGCAATCCGGCGCGATGTCCGGCGTCGGGCAAAGTGTGATCCGTACGCGTGCTCATATGCTGAGAATAGCAGATAGTGGCAAATAGCCAAATATCACGCGTCCAAAATACGCAAACCTAGCCCGATATCATAGTGCGCGGTGCGTTCGCCCTCTTTTGAGGTTACGCGCCCCTGCCACGTGGCGCCGTTTTCCTCTAATACCAGTAGCGGAATGTCCTGCTCCCATTTCCCCCAGTCCGCCTTGGCGGCGATTACAAGCTGCATAAGCGCCC
This sequence comes from Hyphomicrobiales bacterium, assembly GCA_034440495.1. Lineage (GTDB taxonomy): Bacteria > Pseudomonadota > Alphaproteobacteria > Rhizobiales > Rhodomicrobiaceae > JAWXCE01. The sequence goes on from JAWXCE010000058.1 coordinate 7,202, forward strand.
CAACGGCAGACGGTACGCCGGACGCGCGCCGCTGCTGAATGCTTACCTCGGACAAGGCCCATGCCTGCCGCTTATCCACGCCGCTTGCCGCCTGCTCTTCCGAGCACCACGGCTGAATGACGCCGTTCACAACGCGCCCCAGGCGGAACACCGTCGATGGTTCTTCCTCAAGCCGTGTCGAGATTTTCCTGTCGTCAGTCCAAATCTGGTTATTGCCGCCATATCCGCCATTCAATTTGAGCAGATTCATCTCGGCGATGGATATGTGCGTGTAAAGCGTGCCATCCGCATTTTTCGAAGCGCGTTCGATGGGATCGGGAACGGCTCGCTCATCGTCATCGTAAACCTGCGAAATGAGATGACGCACCTTGCTGGGCGTCTCGATGCACGCTGCATCGAATAACGCTTTCGCGGATTTCCACACAATACGATTATCTTTGTATACACCCGCTGCGCGCTTGCTCATCGAGGCGTACCAGTTTTCATCCCGAACGTCGTCCGGGTCTGGCGAAAATACCAATAACTCTGCCGCTTCAAGTGGCCGCCCCGCGCGGTTGGGATGCCGCCACAGCCGCCCGGCACGCTGAATCACGAGATCGATAGGCGCGAGATCGGTAATCATCGCGTCCACATCGTAGTCCAAACTCTGTTCGAGAATTTGTGTACCGACGATGATAAGCCCCCGCCTGTTTTCGGGCGCGCTGTCGCGCCCAAGACGCTGGGCTATTTCGCGCTCTTTTTCGATGCGGTCGCCCATGGCAAAGCGCGCGTGAAGCAGAAGGGGTGCCAATCCCACAGCTTCCAACGCCGCGCACGCCTCGATTGCGTCGTCTACAGCGTTCCTAATCCATGCGACGCAAGCTCCAGCCCGCGCCGCTTTGGCGACGGCTTCCACCGCTTCGTCAAAGCTCGCAAGACGCTTGACTGGCAGCGTGCGCCGCAATTCCGCGCGGCTTTCGAGGGCTCGCTCAGCTACATGGCTGGCGGAAATGGCGGTCAGCAGCGGATAGTCCGGGCTGGAGATGTGCGGCGCGCTGGCGCCTGCGCCTTTAGCGAAAGCGGCGGCAAGTCGGCGGCGCTCCGTCATTGCTAGCGTTGCTGATAATATGATGGTGGAGCCGCCAAGCGCCGTGTGGAATTCGATAAGTCGCTCAAGCTCGCGGTTGACGTAAGGGTCATAGCAGTGGGCCTCATCAACGATCAGCACGCGGTCGGCCAGCCCCCACAACCGCAGCGACTGATGCCGTGACGGCAGCACGCTAAGCAATGCCTGATCGATTGTCCCAGCGCCGATATGGGCAAAAAAGGATTTCCGACGATCATCGGCGATCCAAGCGGCGCAAGCGGCCTCTGAGGGTTCCGCCTCATCGCCCGCGCCAGGCGTCGCCCGCGCCATCCCGTCGAAAATGGACGCCGTGAAGCCATCGTTCATCGCCCGGCGTCCGTGCGCCAGCACGAGGGAGGGCATTTCATTTTCGGCAAACAGGCGGCGGTAGATCGTCGCCATACGATCATACATGGCGTTGGCGGTCGCCATGGTCGGCAGTGCAAAATAGAGGCCGGCGGCGCGGCCTTCGCTCAGAAGGCGTGAGGCTAGAATGAGCGCCGCCTCGGTTTTGCCCGCGCCCGTCATGTCCTCGATGATGAACAATTGCGGACCATCGGTAAATACTGCCTCGAAAGCGGCGCGCTGGAGGGGACTTGCTTGAGGGGCTTTGGCTTCGGAGCCGCGCGGAGTGGGCAACAGTTCGACAGGATCGCGCAAGATTGCGGGAAGGGCTGACAAAATGCCTGCTTCATGAACGGCGCGGTCGGCTCGCTCACGCGCCAACGGCCAATATTCATGAAGGGCTAAAGCATTCGGTTGCGGAAAAGTGAAAATCTCTGAATTCGAGCCGATCCAATCCGCCAACACGGTCAGACCCGCCAGCGCCCACGAAAAAATCCCCAGCTTTCCCGCCGAATGGAAGGGGAGCAGACCCGGGCATGGAATGATCGCCTTGATATCCTCAATAAATGCGAGCATGGCAGGCTCGATAAGGCCAACCGACTTGCACCATGTATTGTCGTTGCTATCGCAGTCTCCGGGTGCGCCGTGGTGGAAAGCGATAGCGCGAAAGACTGTGTCAAAGTCCGTGACTTGCCAGTCAAGTAGTTGCTCTTGAAAATGGCCAAGCAGGCCGATTTCCTGCGATATCAAAAAGCCTAGCAGATCGTGCCGTTTTGCCCCCGGACGGATATGTGGCGCCAAATGCGGTAAATGCTGCTCGCAATACCCTGGAAGCTTGCCCTGAAAGCCAGGGTGAAATTTGCCGATATCGTGCAGAGCGATGAGCCGGACGATGAAACCGTGCGCAACGCCCGGCTCTACGTTCAGCAGCCGGGCAAGAAACAGCCGACGTTCAGGAAACTCGCACAGTAGCGCGTCGGCGACCGCCGCAACGTCGAGACAATGGAAAACTAGCGGATGGGTTTGGTGGACGCCATGTTCATCGATGAACGACTTTCCCCAAAATGGCATGTAGTCTGCATCTAAAGGCATTTGAGATCAAATCCGAATATAAGTAATGTTGCCTTGCAGTTTTACGCAACACAGAGAAAGAATTCAGCGTGTTTCTAATAATTTATATTCTGACACTCAATCAGATAGCGGCATTTTTTGTTTGCATTCATCAGACGATTAAATTCTAACCTTGGCACCCAGCCCTTATCGGTCGCGCTGATTCCTCTCGACTATTTATTTGACCATATTTATGTGAGAGGATTCAACAGCAGTCTCAAAATGTTGAGCGGATCTTCATCGCTTTGACAAGATCAATAAATTCGACGACATCAAGTCGGCGTTCGCCGCCCTCAGTTTTGGCGACGAAGGACTGAGGTTTGCCCAAACGCTTGGCCAATTGCTCCTGCGTCAATCCTCGCGCCAGGCGGAGCTCGACGAGCAAGCTTTGCAGGCGCAAATGGGATGGCGAGCGAAGGGATTTGGGCATTCAAGCCAGCGTTTTGAAAAAACTGGCCGCTAAATAATCCCAATTTCGAATTATCCCATTTCGGGATTACCAAGTGCGATATTGTGGCGGGTTGACAGTATAATGTTTGACCGGATCGCACCGGATGCATAATGCAATGCGTAAGCTATGAGTACGTCGGGGGCGGACAGCTCTTGCCGTCCGCACGCATAACAATGATGAGCCATCAAAACATCCCTGGTCGTTCACTCCTATTTTGAGTTGTCGGAAGACAGCTACCGGGCCGGTCTTCGCGACGATGCTGGATGCACCGTTGGCATTGATACGGCGCTCGCCGACGGAACCGTAGAGCCAGTGGTATTCTAAAAAGCGCAACTCAGCGTGACCTTGTCACCTTGCGGCGTTCTGTCCATCCAGGCCGAGGGGCTCAGCGAAGAGGTGAATGCGATCCTTCAACAAGCGAATACGTTCCGTTCTGTGGCGGTGGTCGATGCCGTGCGGGCCGCGCTCCAGCCGGAACTGCTTGCGGCGGATGAAGACGCGGCGAACGATCTGCGGATTTTCAAATGCAGAAGCTGCATTGGCTGCCCGTCCGGAGCCTGACAAGTCGAGATTTCCGGTCGAAAATCTAAGCAACAACCTGGATATCGGCTTCGCCGAATATCCTTGCGACCGACAAACTGCGAACGAGAATACGTTTCGGGCGGGGGGGGGCAGGCTTGCCACACCGAATTGGCCCATTCACAGTCGCTTAGGAAAGGCTGGCGATCTCTGGTTGCGATGGATTCCGCTTCAACATTCTAGCCCCGTCTTTCTTGGGGGATTTTCTTGTGAGCGCGCCGATATGACGGCCTCCGCGAATAGACGAAATACCCACTTTTCGATCAAATTCGGCTGCATCTCGGCCAGGCAAATGGTGGGTTCAGACGTTTTAGGGCCTTAAATGTAAGTAAATCAATAAACTATGAATCTCCCCTACTCCGCCATTTCCTAAACGATAATATCTGATCTAAACGCCTCAGCGGTCGTGGCCTTAAAGTCACTCAGAATCCCATTCCACGTTTTTTTGCTCGAGATCGTATTGCGGTCAACAAGTCAGAGAGGATATTCAAATTAAACTTTAATCAAATGGATATTTCCATGCGCGCCGTTATCGCCATCATCACCGCAGCCGCTATTACGCCAGGCTGTGCCATGAGCGGCCCAATGGGCAGCGAAGTTTTGTCGGCAAAGATGGCGCCGCAGAAATCCCGGGTTGTCATATATCGCTCCTCCGCAATGGGATTTGCAGTTCAGCCTGACTATGCCTTGAACGGTAAAGCTGTTGCGGCTAGTCAGCCAAACGGTTTTATCGTTTGCAACGTGGAGCCTGGCGTTCACGAACTGTCCGTTGGAAATATAGCGTTAAACGTAAATTTCGGCGGCGGGTCGGACAAAGCGAAGGTCAATCTCCGACCTGGGCAGACAGCGTATTTCAAAGCCGAGCCGCAACCTGGTTTGACGATTGGCGTTATTACTCTTTCCGAAGTGACCGAGAATCAGGGGCTTTCTGACACCGTATCGCTGCATAAGATTGAAAGTTCCTGCGTTTGATGCTTGGGGGTTTTGAGCCCTTGGAGTGTAATTCTTCACTGTTCAATTTTGTGAGCAGCAAAGCGCCTCGCGAAGGCGCTTTTGTTTTACACGTTTTGCATTCATTTCAGCATGCGGAAAACATCATCCTTATTGACCGCAGTCGCGCGTAACCGATCGCCTGATTGCTGAGGGTAGACCGGACGTTGTTGACAAGGACGGTTCTCTCAAACGATGATAAAATTCTAGGGAAACGCCATAGTCATCTCGCAACGGGGCAAGCCGGAAACCGGAGGCCACGACGCAAAACCGCGCGGAGATGGCGACGCAAGCCTATCAGGGAGGGCTTATGATTTATGCTGGTCGCAGTCTCACGAAATGCATGCTACCCGCTCTCGCGCTCGTGGGCGCGCTGGCCATCGCTCCGCAACAGGCGTCCGCGTGGGAGCCCGCTAAAACCATCGAGTTCATTGTGCCGGCCGGGACCGGCGGTGGTGCCGACCAGATGGCCCGCATGATCCAGGGCATCGTGCAGAAAAACGGCCTTATGAAGCAGTCGGTCGTCGTCATCAACAAGGGCGGCGGCGCTGGCGCTGAAGGCTTTCTTGATGTCGCGGGATCGAAAGCCGATCCGCACAAAATCATCATTACGCTGTCCAACCTCTTCACCACGCCGCTCGCCACCAAAGTGCCCTTCAACTGGAAGGATATGACGCCGGTCGCCATGCTAGCGCTCGATAACTTCGTGCTGTGGGTCAATGCTTCGACGCCGTATCAGACAGCCGCCGAGTATGTCGCTGCGGTGAAAGCGGCGGAAGCCAACAAGTTCAGCATGGGCGGCACCGGCGCTAAGCAGGAAGACCAGATCATCACCGCCGCCATCGAGCAGAGCGCGGGCGTGAAAATGACCTATATTCCCTACAAAGGCGGCGGTGAGGTCGCCACGCAACTCGTTGGCAACCACGTGTCCTCAACCGTTAATAACCCTATCGAGGCGGTGTCGCACTGGCAAAGCGGGTCACTGCGGCCGTTGTGCGTCTTTGGCGCGCAGGCCATGCCAGCCGAGCAGTGGAGCAAAATTCCCACCTGTAAAGCCAGCGGACTAAACGTGGAGTATCAAATGCTTCGCGGCATCTTTATGCCTGCGGGCGTAACCGCGGATCAGGTTGCATATTATGTAGACCTTTTCAAAAAGATCGCCGAGACGCCTGAGTGGAAAGAGTTCATGACGAAGGGTGCCTTCACCGCAACCATGAAGACGGGCGATGACTTTAAAACCTGGCTAACCTCAGCCGAAGACCAGCACAAAACCCTGATGACCAAGGCGGGTTTTCTCGCCAATTAATCTTACAAAGTTAACGCGGGAGCCCTAACGAAGGCTCCCGCAAATCCGCCTGTGTGACAGGCGCATTCACCATGGCCGGAAACTTTCGATGACCGACTCTCAATCGCCGGACCAAAAAACAGTGAGCGTGCGCACGGCGGAGATCACCGTTGCAATCCTGTTCATGATGGTCGCAGTCGTCGTTATGTACGATAGCTGGCGGATTGGCGCTCAGTGGGGTGATTTTGGCCCGCAAAGTGGATTTTTCCCTTTTTACGTGGGCCTCGCTATGTTCGCGTCTAGCGCCTTGACGCTGTTCTCGCATATTCAAAAATCCGAACGTGATTCGCTTAATTTTGTCGGTAAATCGCAGTTCTGGCTCGTTCTGAAAGTTTTCCTGCCCACGGTCGTGTTCGTTGCTCTTATCGGGCAGCTCGGCATTTACTTCTCAGCCGCCATTTATCTCGCTTTCTTCATGTGGTGGATCGGCGGCTACCAGATTCAAAAATCCATCCCGGCAGGCGCAGTGCTGGCGTGCTTTCTGTTCTGGCTGTTTGAACAGGCTTTTAAGGTGCCGCTGCCAAAAGGTCCTCTGGAGGCCGCGCTTGGATTTTAATTCTCTAAGGACGCCAATATAAAATGAGGGCGCTTAATCCATGGAAGCTTTAGAGTCCCTCTATCATGGGTTTGGCGTTCTCAACGATCCGCAGAACATTATGTATATGTTCATTGGGCTGGCACTGGGCGTTCTCATTGGCGTGCTACCCGGCCTTGGCGGCGCAAATGGCGTGGCGATTTTGCTGCCGCTCACCTTCTCCATGTCGCCCACAACCGCCATCATCATGCTGGCGAGCATTTACTGGGGCGCGCTGTTCGGCGGCGCGATCACGTCCATCCTGTTCAACATACCTGGGGAGCCGTGGTCGGTCGCGACAACCTTCGACGGCTATCCGCTTGCGCAAAAGGGGCAGGCGGAGGCAGCTCTTACCGCTGCGTTCACCTCATCGTTCATTGGGGCGCTGTTCGCCGTCATCCTCATTACTTTCCTGGCGCCAGTGGTCGCGGGCTTTGCGCTGAAGTTCGGCCCGGCGGAGTTTTTTGCGGTGCAACTACTCACATTCTGTAGTTTCGTTGGCATGGGAGGCGCGTCGCCGTTCAAGGTCGTCACCTCCATGATGCTCGGTTTCGCGCTGGCAGCCGTCGGCCTCGACAGCGTAACGGGCGATCTGAGGATGACATTCGGCTCCACCGAGCTGTTGCGAGGCTTTGATTTCCTCATCGCCGTTATTGGTCTTTTCGGAGTTGGCGAAATATTGCAAACAATGGAGGAAGGGCTGGCCTTCCGCGGCAAAAGCGCCAGGCTGCACCTCGGTAGCGTTGTGCAGACCTGGCGCAAGATGCCCGGCATGTGGGTAACGCTGTTCCGCTCATCGGTCGTCGGCTGCTGGATGGGCATTACACCCGGCGGCGCGACGCCTGCCTCGTTCATGAGTTACGGACTTGCCCGGCGTTTCTCGAAGAATGGCCGCAATTTTGGCAAGGGCGAGATTGAGGGCGTCGTGGCGCCGGAAACGGCGGCGCATGCGGCCGGCACAGCGGCTTTGCTGCCAATGCTTACGCTCGGCATTCCAGGATCGCCTACAGCAGCAGTGCTGCTCGGCGGCCTTCTGATCTGGGGTTTGCAACCGGGGCCGATGCTGTTTGTCGAACAGCGCGATTTCGTGTGGGGCCTCATCGCTAGCATGTATGTCGCCAATGTCGCCGGATTTTTTCTAGTCCTAACCACGGTGCCGCTGTTCGCCGCCATCCTGCGGGTGCCGTTCAGCATCATCGCGCCCATCATTCTCGTGATCTGTGCCATTGGCGCATACACCGTGAACAGTGCGCTCAGCGACGTCGGCATCATGATGTTCTTCGGCGTGCTCGGTTACCTGTTCAAGAAGCTGCACTACCCGCTGGCGCCGCTGGTGCTTGCGCTCGTGCTAGGCGATATGGCGGAGGGGTCGTTCAGGCAGGCCATGCTGCTGTCGCAAGGGAGCCTCTCGATCTTTTGGTCAAATTGGCTAGTTGGGAGTATCATGATGGTCGCTATGACAATGCTGGCGTGGCCGCTGATCTCCTGGGCGCTGGAGCGCGCAAAGCTAAAGCGCGAGCATGAAGTGGTGGAGCTGGATTAACCCGGCTTTACACGTCAGCAACACACTTGTTGTCATTCCCGCGAAGGCGGGAATCGAGACTAATTGCAGGTAACAGGATAACGCTTTTTGTTACTGAATAAGATACTGGATTCCCGCCTTCGGGGGAATGACAGTGCGGGTTACTCTTAATTTGGTTGAGTTGGTTCTCATGCGTGTGAAGACGGAGCGCAAGCGATGAAGACAATTTCCGATATACTTGAAGCAGGCGGCGCGGATCGCCCCGCTATCGGCGCGCCGGATCGCTGCTCGATGACATACGGCATGTTACGCGCTAGAACCGAAACCGTGAGGTCGGCGTTACGGGCCATGGGCGTGAGTGTGACCGACAGGGTCGCGATCGTGCTGCCAAACGGGCCGGAAATGGCCACCGCGTTCCTTACCATCGCCGCTAGCGCTGCGACCGCGCCGCTCAACCCCGGATATCGCCGCGACGAGTTCGACTTTTACCTTGGCGACCTCAAACCCAAGATCCTGGTGGTGCAGGTGGGTGACGATACGCCAGCCCGCGCCGCCGCCGAGGCTGCGGGCATAGCGGTTGTTGAAATTGAAGTTCCTCAAGACGCCGAGGCGGGCTTTTTCACGCTAAAACCATCCGCCGACGCCGCAGTAGTGGACAGCGGACCGTCGCAGGCCGAAAACGAGGCGCTTGTGCTGCACACCTCGGGCACCACATCGCGGCCAAAAGTCGTGCCGCTGACGGGCGCCAATCTGGCCGCGTCAGCCATCCACATCCGCGATACGCTTTCGCTAACGGCGGACGACACCGGCCTCAACATCATGCCGCTGTTCCACATCCACGGATTGATCGCCTCCCTGCTCTCCTCCATGTCGGTCGGCGCGCATGTGGTCTGCACGCCGGGCTTCAACGCGCTGAAAATCTTCGGCTGGTTCTCCGAGGTGAACCCAACCTGGTATACGGCAGTGCCGACCATGCATCAGGCGATTGTGGCGCGCGCGGAGCGGAATAAGGAAACGCTCGCCAAAATTCAGCTTCGTTTCATCCGCTCCTCATCCTCTTCGTTGCCGCAGACCGTTTTCGCCGAACTGGAGGCGACTTTTGGCGTGCCGGTCATCGAGGCATATGGCATGACGGAAGCGTCGCATCAGATGGCCTCCAACCAGTTGCCGCCGGGCAAACGCAAAGCCGGAACGGTTGGTCCGTCGGGCGGGCCGGAGATCGCCATTCTCGATGAAGAAGGCATCGAATTGCCGCGCGGTGCGACAGGTGAAATCGTCATTCGCGGGCCGAATGTGTTCGCAGGCTATGAAAACAACCCGTCCGCCAACGCAACCGCGTTCACCAACGGCTGGTTCCGCACTGGCGACCAGGGTTCGTTTGACGAGGATGGGCACCTCGCCATCACCGGACGCCTTAAGGAAATCATCAACCGGGGCGGCGAAAAAATCGCGCCGCGCGAGGTGGACGATGTGTTGCAAGCGCATCCGGCGGTCTCGCAGGTCGTTACTTTCGCGATACCGCATGACAAGCTCGGCGAAGACGTCGCCGCCATCGTGGTGCTGAAAGAGGGCGCGAGCGCCACCGAGCACGAACTGCGCGACCACTGCGCAAAGTCGCTGGCGGACTTCAAAGTGCCGCGCAAGATTTTGTTTATGGATGAAATTCCAAAAGGCGCAACGGGTAAGCTGCAACGCATCGGCCTGGCGCAAAAACTGGGGCTCACCTCGTGACCAAGGTTTGCATTTTCGGCGCGGGCGCCATCGGTGGCTATATGGGCGCGATGATGCTGCGCGCCGGGCAGAACGTGTCGCTCGTCGCGCGCGGCCCCCATCTCGCGGCGATCCAGACGAACGGCCTGCGGCTACGGCTTGACGGCGCGGACGAAATCGTCACGCATCCGCGCGCGACTGATAACGCCGCCGAACTCGGCCCGCAGGATTACGTCATCATCACGCTGAAGGCGCACTCCATCGCGGGCGTGGTGGAAAGCATGCAGCCGCTGCTCGGGCCGGAAACCGCCGTGGTGTTCGGCGTCAACGGCGTGCCGTGGTGGTATTTCTATGGTCAGCCCGGCGGGCACGAAAACAAGCGGCTGGAAACGGTCGATCCAGGCGACAAAATCTGGAACTGTATCCGCCCGGAGCGCGCCATCGGTTGCGTGGTCTACCCGGCGGCGGAAGTGGTGGAGCCGGGCGTAATCGGCGGCGTGGACGGCGACCGCTTCTCGCTCGGCGAACCGAATGGCGAAAAGTCCGAGCGGGTGCGCCGCCTCAGCGAGATACTGATCGCGGCGGGCCTCAAAGCGCCGGTGCGCCCGAGGCTTCGCGAGGAAATCTGGATCAAGCTGTGGGGCAACTGCTCGCTCAATCCGGTGAGCGCGCTGACCGGCGCGACGCTGGAGCAGATGGTGCGCGACCCCGGCGTGCTCGCGCTGCTGCGATCCATCATGGTCGAGGCCCAAACCATCGCCGAAAAACTCGGCGTCAACTTCCCCATCGACGTGGATAAGCGCCTCGCGGGAGCCGAAGCGGTCGGCGCGCACAAAACCTCGATGCTGCAGGACCTGGAGCGCGGGCGACCGATGGAGGTCGACGCCCTCGTCTCCGCCGTGCAAGAGCTGGGGCGTTTGACCGCGACGCCCACGCCGAACCTCGACGCCGTGCTTGCGCTCGTCAAACAGCGCGCCCGCCTCGCCGGTTGTTACGGCGGTGCATGAAATAAGACGGCCTTGTAACTAACATTGTCTAGTTTCAATTTTGACCACGCGCCTGGTCTTACAGTTTTGGGCTTATTTTAATAACCAGGGCGTCTTTATAGTCGCTAAGTAACAGCGCATTGTCGCTTTTTGGGGCGGCGACGGTTAGAATCAGATTGGTGGAGTTCGCGCCATTCACGACTTCCACCCTAGCGGTGTGAGACGACGAAGCTGTGTCAATCGCCGGGGACTGAACTCCTGCCAAATTCATCGTAGAGACATAGTCAATCTCGTTTGTCAATGTTCCGCCCAAAGTTGACTTCAAACCGCCGTGCAGTGATGTGAGCGACACGTTTACAGGATTATTGCATGTAAAATCAAAAGCTACTTGTGCTGCAAATGCATTCACGGTCGCCGACGGTTGATCGATGAGTTCGTTGATAACAATAGTTTGTCCGTCCAAATATGTATTATGCAGAAATACCGCGTGCGGAGATGCAGAAATACCGCAGAACATCTCGGCTATCCCTTGATCCGTTTTCCGCCATGCCGTTGAACTTTGCCCCAAGGCGAACTCTTGCGCCGAAATAAGGAGTGGTATTACTGGAAAGCACTTCGCAAACACTTTTAACATTTTTTCCTCACACATTAGGCCTGAAAATTATCGTGGAGGTTTTGGGTGTTCAATGCCGCTGTGCGTCGAGTTCGCCTTGGATGAACTTAATTTTTTAGCTTAAAGCTAATTTAAGCAAATCTAAACGCACCCAAAAATCGTTGTCTTAGCAGACACCGCCATTCTACTGCGGCGTTTCGCGTTTATTAAGCCACATCAACACTCATTTTCATGACAGGGACACACATGTCAGACGCAAAGCTCGATATCGTCGATACGGCCGTGGGCGCAGGCTCTTTCACCACGCTGGTCGCCGCGGTGCAAGCCGCTGGCCTCGTCGAAACACTGAAAGGCGCAGGCCCGTTCACAGTGTTCGCCCCAACGGACGACGCCTTCAAGAAACTGCCTGAAGGCACGGTCGAAATGCTGCTGAAGCCAGAAAACAAAGACAAACTCGTCTCCATCCTCACCTATCATGCGCTGTCCGGCAAAGTGATGTCCGCGGACATCGCGGGTAAATCCATGATGGTGAAATCAGTCCAGGGTTCGGAAATCTCGGTGGACGCCACCAATGGCGTTAAAGTCGATGGCGCCAACGTGGTCACCGCCGATATTATAGCGACGAACGGCGTTATCCACGTCATCGATGCCGTCATCATGCCGAAAGCTTAACACAAGAAATGAGGCTCCGCTTTGGAGCCTCATTTCTTAGCCGAACATATCGGCCGTGATCGCGGCGTACCAGCCGAGGCTTTCCTGATAGTTCTGGCGCCGCCGCTCGGCTGTATCCTCCGGCTGCGACACGAAGCCTTGCACCTCACGGATTTTATCTGACGTCGCCTCATAACGCCCGCCGACCTTGATGCAGTCGTCCGTCTCGACAAGGCTCCAGCACGTGTTGAAATATTGCGCGGGGAAGGCGCGCGCGCCTAGCAGTTCGCCGCGAATAGACATGGCCGCCACCTTCGCCTGGCTGTTAGCGGCGAACGACGATTTCGGCATGTCACCGGGGATGCAGGCGTCGCCGAGGACGTAAATGTTCGGGTCGAACCGCGATTTCATGGTGAAAGCGTCGATAGGGCAATAACCAGTTTCGTTCGCCAGTCCGGCGGAGAGCGCGATGCGCCCGACCGTCTGCGCCGGAATAACGTTCACCAGCGCGGCCTGAAGCGTTTCAAAGTCGGTTGTGACCGTATTCGTCGCTGGATCGACCGATTTCACGCCGCTATGCATCGCGGGGGGCAACCATTCCACCATGCCGGGGTAATGCTTCTCCCAACCCTGCTGGAACACGCCCTGCTTTGAATACTTATCCTTCGCATCAAGTATGATGATCTTGCATTTTGAGCGGCCGGTCGCCTTGAAGGTGTGAGCCATCATGGAGACCCGCTCATATGGTCCCGGCGGACAACGATAGGGGTTAGGCGGCGCGATCATGACCACCACTCCGCCATCCGGCACGGCGTCAATGCGCGCTTTTAAAAGCTGCGTCTGGGGCCCAGACTGCCACGCATGCGGCATAGTTTCCGCTGCAGCCTCGGAGTAACCGGGTACGGAGTCGAACTTGAGATCGATGCCAGGGCAAACGACAAGCCGGTCGTAGGAAAGCATGGCGCCGCCCGCTAGCCGCACCTCGCGACGGTCACGGGAGATGGCCGACGCGGAGTCACGCGCTAGAGTTATGCCGTAACCGGCGAGTTTATCATGCGTGTGCAGGAGCTTTTCATATGTCTGAAAGCCGCCGAGATACAAATTTGAGAAGAAGCAGGACTGGTATTGCCTAACCGGCTCGACAAGCGTTACGTCGATCGCACCTTGGGCGTCACGCGCTATGTATTTGGCCGCTGTCGCCCCGGCCGCGCCGCCGCCAATCACCACAACCTTGGGTTTCGCTCGCGCCAAAGCGGGCGCGCCTACAACGACAGCCGATCCGGCCAGCAGCCCCAACATTGAGCGGCGCGTCAAATTCGTTTTATTCGGCATCGATCATTTTCCTAATCCGGAAAAATAAATGGCAAGCGCTTCGATATCGTCTTGCATTAGGCGTGAGGCGATAGATTGCATAACGTTACCCTCTCGCTTCCTGGACTTGTATGCGGTTCTTGCGGCGACAAACTGCGCCTCAGGCAGGCCAGCTATATCAGGAATTCCAGCACCGCTGCCCCGAACAAAACATGTCACGCATATCGAGGCCAAATATGACCCGTAGCGATTCGCCGAAAAAGCTGGTTGGCCGTATGCGAAAACTGCAGCCGCCGCGAGCATATTCTGGTGAAGTTTTGCCGATCGCATTTTAGAGTGTTATCATTAGTCTCAAGCTAATTTCGCATTTTTGTCAGAATAAAATTATGTCGCATATGTCGGAACCAACATCAAAACTCCGTCAGAAACCTTATTCGCGAAGAACGTTTGCGGCGGCATAATGGCACTCAAATAAAAATTGAAGAAAACCTTAATCTACATGTCACAAACCCTCTTTAGATAGGGACAAGTAGTCCAACTGGGGAGGTGGGCTAAGCGTTAGCGTGCGCGTGCCGCCGCTTGAACGCTCACGGCGCTCCCGTGATTTTTTTAGGGGCGGTTTTTTAAATGGGTATTTTACTAACATCACTTGGCGTTTACGAGAGCGGCATTTTCGACGATGGTGCTGCGGAAATCGTAGCGCACGATCAGGTTAGCCAGCGCTTGTTCGTTATCAACGCCGGCGCCAGCACAATGGATATTCTTGATATATCCAATCCCGGCTCGCCAACACTGGTTACGCAGGTCGTAGTTCTGAACCCCAATAGCGTCGCAGTTAAAAACGGCCTGATCGCTGTCGCGTCGGCATCGGATTCAGGCGACTGCGCCGGGCAAGTGGTGTTCTTTAACGCCAACGGCGATAACCTCGGCTTCGTAACCGTGGGCTGCTGCCGGACGCACTTACCTTTTCGCCGGACGGTAAAACCATCGTGGTCGCCAACGAGGGCGAAAACTTCGAGGACATTAACGGCGTGCGCGTCGATCCGGAAGGCTCGATCAGCATCATCGACGTGTCAGGCGGCGTCGCCTCTGCAACAGTGACCACGCTCGGTTTTGGCGGCTTCGTCGGCCAGGAAGACGCACTGCGGGCCGAAGGCGTTCGCATTTTTCCCGGCCAGCACTAACGGACATCGAGCCGGAATTCGCCACCATTTCGGCGGACAGCAAAACGGCATTCGTCACGCTGCAGGAGAATAACGCGATTGCGGTTGTCGATCTGGTCACGAAGCAGATCGTTGACATCCAAACCGCTGACACGGTCAACCACAATCTAGCGGGCAACGGCATCGACGCCAGCGACCGTGGCGGCATCGACATCCGCACGCTGCCTGTGCAGGGCATCCGGATGCCGGACGGCATCGCCAACTACACGGTCGGCGGCCAGACATATTATGTGACGGCGAACGAGGGCGACGCCCGCGACCTGTTCGGCGATGAGGCGCGCGCTTCCAGCGTGATCCTCGATCCGTCTAACCCGGCGCTAGGCTTGCAGGGCGCCAATGACCTCGGCCGCCTGAATATCTCTAACATCGACGGCGATACGGACGGCGACGGCGATTTTGACGCGCTGTTCTCCTACGGATCGCGCAGCTTCACAATTTTCGACGCCGAAGGCAACGTGGTGTTCGACAGCGGCGACGATTTCGAGCAACTAATCGCCCTCAATTTCCCCGACTTTTTCAACTCTGATAACACCGATAACACTTCGCTCGACAACCGCTCCGACAATAAAGGCCCTGAGCCTGAAGGCGTTGTCGTCGGGCAGATCGACGGCAAAATTTATGCCTTCATCGGCCTGGAGCGCCAGGGCGGCGTCATAGTTTACGACGTGACTAACCCGGCCGCCGCGACGTTCGTCGACTACATCAACACCCGCGACTTCACCGCCGTGGAAGACACATCCGCTGCGGGCGACCTCGGGCCTAAGGGACTGGCCTTCATCTCCGCCAAAGACAGCCCCATCGACCAACCGCTTCTTGCCGTCTCCAACGAAATCTCTGGAACAACGAGGATTTACAAAGTGGAACCCGACGTTTTACACTCCAAATTCTGCATGCGTCTGACTTCGAAGCTGGCCTCGACGCATTCAACGACGCCAAGAACTTCGCGGCGATTGTGGATGCACTCGACGATACTTATGACAACACCGTCATCTTGTCTTCCGGCGACAACTATATCCCCGGCACTTTTTTCAACGCGGGCGGTGACCCGAGCTTGCGCGAAGAATTCGCAGCAGCCTATCAAGAGTTGTTCGACGAGCCCGGCCTTACAGCGATCCGCGAGGGTGCTGGCCGTCTCGACATCACGCTGCTGAACATCATTGGCGTTGATGCATCCGCCCTCGGCAACCACGAGTTCGACCTCGGTACCGCAACTGTTAGCGCGCTGATCGATGAAGAATTCACAACGCCTACAGTCGGCCTTGGCAACGTCCGTTATCTAGGCGCACAATTCCCATATCTTTCAGCCAACCTCGACTTTTCGGCTGACCCAAACCTTGCAAGCCGCTTCACAAACCAGATTTTACCGAATACGGCATACGATGCAGACCTGTCCAATCTGACAGCAACACGCAACGCGCCCCGCATCGCGCCTGCAACCATCATCGAGCAGGGTGGCGAGCAGATCGGCGTGGTTGGAGCAACAACGCAAGTGCTGGCCTCCATTTCATCCCCAGGCGGTGTGACAGTGATTGGCCCGGACGCAATGATATGGCGGCTCTCGCTGGCATCCTGCAGCCAGTTATCGATCAGCTCATCGCACAAGGCGTCGATAAAATCATTCTAACGTCGCATTTGCAGCAAATTGCGCTGGAGCAGGAACTCGCGGGCCTTCTGCGTGGGGTCGACGTGATCATCGCGGGCGGCTCCAACACGCTCCTAGCTGACGCCAACGACACGCTGCGCGCTGGCGACATTGCCGACAACACATATCCAATTACAACAACCGGCGCTAACGGCAATACGACTCTGATCGTCAACACTGACGGCAACTACTCGTATGTCGGCCGTCTAGTGCTGAACTTCGACAATGAAGGAAATATCATCACCGAAGATTTAGACCCGGCAATAAACGGCGCTTACGCGACCACCGACGCGGGCGTTGCTGAATTGTATGATGGCACGGGCATCGATCCTTTCGCGGACGGATCCAAAGGCGGCGAAGTCAAAAAACTTACAGATGCGGCGTTAGCAGTAGTCACCACGAAAGATGCGCAAATCTTTGGCGAAACAGCGGTGTTTTTGGAAGGCCGCCGCGACGCAGTACGCACCGAAGAGACCAACCTCGGTAATTTATCAGCTGCCTCTAACATCGCAGCTTTGAAAAAAATCGATCCGAGTGTGGTCATTTCGATCAAAAACGGCGGCGGCATACGCGACTCTATTGGCGTAGTTGACGCTGACACCGGATCGCTTCTCCCTACTGAGGCAAATCCTGCTGCAGGCAAAGAAGCTGGCGATGTATCCCAGATCGATATCGAGAATAGCTTGCGCTTCAACAATCTGCTCTCGCTTGTAACACTAACAGCCGCAGGCCTTGCGATCATCATGGAGCATGCAGTTGCAGCGGTCGCTCTAGGCGCGACGCCTGGCCAGTTCGCCCAGGTCGGTGGCCTGTCTTACAGCTATGACGCTACCAAACAGGCGCAGCTTCTGACCGCTGGCGCAGTCACTACACCAGGCGAACGCATCCAGAACCTGGCTGTGACCAATGAGAACGGCGACATTATCGACGTTATCATACAGGACGGCGACATTATCGACGTTATCATACAGGACGGTGAACTCGTTGGCGACCCGAACCGCGAGTTCCGCGTCGTAACGCTTAACTTCCTCGCAGGCGGTGGCGACAA
The DNA here is from genome assembly GCA_034440495.1 of Hyphomicrobiales bacterium. Lineage (GTDB taxonomy): Bacteria > Pseudomonadota > Alphaproteobacteria > Rhizobiales > Rhodomicrobiaceae > JAWXCE01. The sequence continues at coordinate 24,407 of JAWXCE010000058.1, forward strand.
CTATCCGTTCGCTGCGGCTGGCGCGAAGGATCGCGTGGACACAACCATCGGCGAACAGCAAGCGTTGGCTGAGTTCTTTGAAGATAACTTCGCTGAAACCCCATTCAACGAAGCCGACACGACACAAGCTCTCGACGAACGCATCCAGAACCTCGCCGCCCGCGAAGACGGCATGCTCGATGATGCAACGTTTGGCACCGACGGCGCGGACAGACTGAAAGCCGACAAAGACGGCTCGAACATGCTGGCCGGTCTTGGCGATGACGAAGTCAAAGGCGGTAAAGGCGACGACAGCATCTCTGGCGGCGAAGGCAACGACTTCCTGCGCGGCGAGAAAGGCGACGACTTCCTTTATGGCAACGCGGGCGATGACCGTCTTGACGGCGGCAACGGCTTGAATTTCCTGATCGGCGGCGAGGGCGACGACATCCTTGTCTCCGGCAAGGGCGCGGACAAGATGCAGGGCGACGGCGGCTCCGACATCTTTTTCATCTCGTCGAAGAGCGGCGTAGACATTATCGTCGACTTCGAGGCTGCTTTTGACACGCTAGACCTCAGCAAGCTAAAGTTCGACTCGGTTGCTGAAGCACTTGACGAGGCCGTTGAAACGGATGCGGGCGTGGTGTTTACCCTGAGAAAAGGCGCTATCTTGACGATTAACGAAAGTACGTTCGAGGACTTTAACGGTTTGAACCTCATCTTTGACAAGAATGATTCAATTGTTTAACTTCTTGCAATAGTTGCAGGAAATAGAGGCTCGCTGTGAGTTAACAGTGAGCCTCCTTACTGACTGGGCAGTTTTTAGATCGAGTGCTATTTTGACCGCGAAGAAGACGGCGTTAAAGTCGCATCTGCAAGTCGCCCTTGGCGAATCTAGGAAAATTTTCATTCTGGTGGGTGTTTTCAGTCTGGTGATCAATCTTTTGATGCTCACCGGTCCGCTTTACATGCTTCAAATTTATGACCGCGTTCTTAACTCGGCCAGCCTAGATACCCTGATTACGCTCACTGTGCTTGCAGCGGGGCTTTTGCTTGCGCAGGCATTTCTGGAGTTTGTGCGAAACCAGCTTCTGTCGCGTATGGCGGTTAGGCTCGACGAACGGGTCAGCTCTAACGTGATGGAAGCCATCGTAGAGCATAACCTTGCGAAGGAGGGCCGCTCGGCCGCGCAATCGCTTCGCGATCTCGAAACGCTCAAGAACTTTCTGAGCGGTCCGGGTCTGGTGGCCTTCTTCGATGCGCCATGGACGCCCTTGTTCATGGCCGCGATATTTTTCATTCACCCGCTGCTTGGCTTTGTAGCCCTGACAGGGGCGCTAGCGCTTTTCATCCTGACCGCCATTGGCGAATTTTCAACTAGAAAACACTATGGCGAGGCGAACGCGCATTCGCAGGCAGCTTATGGCTTTGCCGACGCAAGCCTTGCCGACGCCGAAGCCATCGAAGCCACGGGCATGATGCCGAATGTGCTGAAACGCTGGCATTAGCATCACCGCGCCATGCTGGTCAGCTCGTCGCGCGCGACGGGCGTAGCGGCGGGTTTGACCGCGACGGCGAAATTTCTACGGCCGGTGCTGCAAATCGCCATGCTGGGCTTTGGCGCCTGGCTCGTTATCCGGCAGGAGATCACTCCTGGAGTGATGATCGCGTCATCAATCATCATGGGCCGCGCCCTCGCGCCTGTTGAGGCGCTCATCGGGCAATGGCGCAACGTGATTTCCGTCCGGGGCATTTATGCGCGGCTAACCGAGTTGCTTCGCAACAAAGGCGATGAGACGTCGCCTATGTCGCTGCCAAGGCCTCAAGGGCGCGTCTCGGTTGAAAATCTAATCGCAGCTCCGCCCGGCCAACCTAAAGCGACTATCCAGAATGTGTCTTTCGCGCTGGAGCCCGGCGAGGCACTGGGCGTGATTGGCCCAAGCGGAGCAGGCAAATCGACCTTGGCCAGGCTGCTGATTGGCGCCTGGAAACCCGCCGCCGGGCAGGTTCGTCTTGACGGGGTAAACGTCGCCAAATGGCAGGCTTCCGAGCGCGGCCCGTTTACAGGATATCTGCCGCAGGGTGTTGAGCTGTTTGATGGCACGGTCGCTGAAAACATCGCCCGCATGGGTACGCCAAACCCCGAACTCGTGCTGCGCGCCGCCGCGGAAGCTGGCGCTCACGAGATGGTGCTGCGTCTGGCGGAGGGTTATGAAACCCGCATTGGCGCGCATGGCCGCATGCTATCCGCCGGGCAGCGCCAACGCATTGCACTCGCCCTGGCGCTATACGGCGATCCGGCGTTTATCGTGCTCGACGAACCGAATGCAAACCTAGATCAGGAAGGCGAACATGCGCTTCGCCGTGCTATTCAAACCGTTAAGACCCGTGGCGGCACGGTTGTACTAATCGCCCACCACACAAGCATTCTGGGCGTTTGCGACAAACTGCTGGTGCTTCAAAATGGCCGGGTGGAAGCCTTTGGGCCGCGTGACCAGGTGCTGGCGCAACTCACGCGCCCTGCGTCCAAGGAAAGCACAGCCGATAAAGCCGCCGCCCTGATGATCCGCGCTGTTGAGAACACCTGAAGGCAGGCGATATGAAACCTAACTCCGCGCCAACAGGCCAGCAGGACGTGCCCACCAGTATCCGGGGAACGACAATCTTCGGCCTTGCCATAGTGCTGGTCATCATTGGTGGCGCAGGCGTCTGGGGCTTGACCGCACAACTGGCCAGCGCCATCGTCGCCAGCGGCTACGTAACTGTCGATAGCAACCGCAAGGCAGTTCAGCACGTCGAAGGCGGCAGCGTCGCAAAAATCCTCGTGCGAGATGGCGATACGGTGATCGAGGGCCAGCCGCTGATGGTGCTTGACGACACAAACCCGCGCGCTAACTACCGGATCCTACGCGCTGGCACCGACAGCCATCTGGCGATCGAAGCGCGCCTGAAAGCCGAGCAGGATGGATTAACGGAGATCGCCTTTTCACCCCCGATCCTTGAGCGACGCAAAGAGCCAGACATCGCCGCATTGATCGCCGGTCAAACGAGCCTGTTCAACGCCCGGCGCACGTCCACCGATGGCGAACGCGAGATTCTCGGCGAGCGCGTTTCGCAACTCGACGAGGAAATCTCGGGGCTGGAATCGCAACATCTGGCTAAATCCCGCCAGATTGGCTTTATCGAGAAAGAACTGACCGGCCTTAAATCGCTGTACCAACAAGGCCTCGCCGCTATTACCCGTGTTCTCGCCCTGGAGCGGGAGCAGGCGCGGCTAGAGGGCGAACGCGGCGAACTGCGGGCAAATATTGCGCGCACCAAGAAAAACATTGGTGAGACGAAACTGCAAATTCTCTAACTCGACCGCAAATTCCGCGAGCAGGCGGTGACGGAACTGCGTGAGGTGCAAACAAAAACCATCGACCTCACCGAGCGCATGACGGCGGCGGAGACCAGCCTCAAGCGCATCGTTGTGCGGGCGCCGGTGGCGGGCGCGGTCGTCAACATGACGGTGCACAACAACGACGCGGTGATTAACCCCGGCCAGGTGGTCGCCGAGATCGTACCTGATAAGGACGAGCTGGTTATCGAAGCGAAAATCCAGCCATCCGACGCGGATAATCTGGTTTTAGGTCAGGAAGCAGACGTGCGCATCGTCGCATTCAACCAGCGCACCACACCGATCCTGAAGGGTAAATTCGCATATATCTCCGCCGACCGTATCACCGACCCTCGCACGGGCGAGCCGCACTATCTGGCGCGCGTGCATGTCGGGGAAGAAGAATTGAAACCTCTGGGCGATAAGAAGCTTGTACCTGGAATGCCAGCGGAAGTGATTATTAAAACCGGATCTAGGACGGCTTTAGACTACATCATGGAGCCGATCATGGTCAGCCTAAGCAAAGCCTGGCGCGAAGAATAAGCAATTCGCAATCGCGGCGCGGCACGTGCGAAAGTCGCCTGCATCTGACTTCACAAGACTAAACCGGGGCGTGAGAAAACCATGACCGAAGACATTATGAATGACGGACTTCACGTTGATGACGACGCAGATGAAGGCATGAAGCGGCGTCTTGCCTCCAAGTTCAAAGCGGCGGCGTTCGGTGAGATCGTTTCGGTGCTGATGCGTTCGACCGCGCATCGCTCGCTGACGCTGGCGCAGATCGAGACCCTGCTTATGCCCGCCGTGCTCAACAAACAGTATATCGTAGCAAGGGCCAAGCCAAAAGATCACCCTGAAGCGACTGGAATGCCCGTCGGCGTCGTCATATGGGCGCGGGTTTCGGAGGCGTTAGACAAGCGGCTCTCCATGGAACTTGACAAGCCCCTTATGCTTTCGCCCGCCGATTGGACATCAGGCGATCATTTATGGATCATCGACGTTGTCGGAGCGCCAGCCACAGCCGCCGCCATGGTGGACGAACTCAAGAGGTCCATGTTTGCGGGGCGTGAGGCGAAGGTGCGCGGAAACAAAGACGGAAAAATCGTCGTACAGACGTTGTATGGGGCATCGCCAACTAGCGCCGATAATGCTAGCGCAATAGGGTTTTAGGGCTGTGGGATGCAATCCTCATCAACGTCTTTACGAGTTTAGCGAAGCAATCCAGCTTTGGTATACAACATGGGCATGAGTCGCCACGGCGGCAAAGGCACCTGCGACGGCCATTTGCATACGATAAAATGCATGAGCTTTAGGGCTGCGCCATGAGCCAGCGGAGAGCGTCGCGGCGGAAGCTAAGGTGCAGTGCGAGCAGGAATACCAGCTCCAGCAATGCGAGCCATAGAAATGGCCCGCTAATCCACAGGAACAGGATGGCCGGTATCACCGGCGCGATGAGCGGAAACAGGTTCGCCAGATGCGTGCGGCTGGGCGCAATCGCCGATGGCAGATAGGCGAAAGCAATAAATATGAACATGGCACCCACTCCACGCACCCAATCGCGATCGACGTCTTCGCCGCCGCGCAGTAGCGCGAGAAAACCAGCCGGATCAATTAGCGCGTAGAGCGCAACGGCGAGGAGCAACAGAATGCGCAATCGCACGATTTGCTTGAACAAGGTCATGGCGTAACCCTTCTAACCGGCTGTCATAAGGTAAGCAGATAGTAGACCAGTGCGCGCCGTTCCAACTCGGTCAGCGCCGCGCCGTAATTGTGACCATTCGAGCTGTTGCCCTGCATGGATGTATCGTAACAAAAGCCAGGCCCGCGATAAGACGCCGGATCGCATGGCGGCGCAAAATAGCCGCCCTTCGCAAAATCGATTTCCTCCAGCCCGCGCACGAAGCTGCGTGGCCGCTGGTTCGCTGGCTTTAAAAGGTCGTCGAGGGTTGGAACCGAGCCATTGTGCAGGTACGGCCCGGCAAGCCAAATGCCGCCAAGCGGCTGCGCAAGGTAGGCCTCGATATTGTTAAAATTATCAAATTTCCAGCGGCCTTTTTCGTCGTCATAAAGGTTGTAGGCCTTGGTCGCGCTGTCCGTCCACATTTTGAGCCGGTTGTCGTCCGTGCCGATTTCAACGGCTGGAATGAGCGTCAAAGTACGCGCGCCGCTGGCTCCATGGCAGTTGGCGCATTCGCGATTGAACAAAGCCTCGCCTGCGGCGCGCAAAGCCGGATCAGCGCGCAAAGGCGCTTTCGGCGATTTCAGGTCGTGCAGATAAGTCTCGATACGGCGGAAAGGTTTTTCGTCAAACTCGTTTTTGCGCGTGCCGTCGCCGAAGGCGGAGTTGAGAATGACTTCCCATAAGTCGCTGCTCAGGCCATCCCAATGCCAGTAAATTGGCTGATCTGGATGCAGTTTTTTACTGAGCGCCGCCTTCTCAGCCGTATTCCAGATGGTCATCATGTCGGAGTTGCCGACAGTGTCGTCGATGGGCTGACGCAGGTAATCAAACTTGACCGGGTTGAACGGATCGACGCGACCCGGCCCCCACGCCGGCCGATCCCATGTCCAGGCGTAGCGCTCGGTCAGCATCTTCAGGCTGCTGTCGCGCATCATCGGGATGACGGCAACGCGGTAGAGCAAGCTCTCGAACCACGTGGTCTCGGGAAACCTGGCTTCTACCGCGGCGAGCACCTTGTCCGCCGTAAACTCCGGCCCTCCGACGCAGCCCGAGACGAAGCGCAGGTAACTCAATGAATCGAGGCGGTTCGCCGCCCCGCCGATAATGGTGACAGGTTTTGAGTCCTGCGATAGCTTATAGCGCTGACTGTGGCAAACGGCGCAGTTGATGGCAACACGGTCGAAGCCAATGCGGCTTTTAGACAAGCCTATTGGCCAATCCTTGCCGTCTTCATAGATAAAGCCGAATTCTTCATATTCACGGCCGGGCGTCACGCTGGCGCTGATTAGCTTGGGGCAAACTTTAGGCAGAACGGCCCAGATTTTGAATGGTAAACCGTCATCATTTTCATTGCCGATGGCGCCGTATTTAAAAAAGTCCTCGTCGCTGGCGAAAGTCGGGTAGCTGCGCTCGAAAAGGTGGGTGTACGTTTGCCAGCCGATGACAATAACGGCAAAAAGCGCACTGACTTTGACGACATTCCACACCACGCGCCGCCAGGACAGGCGAAAGCGGCGCCGGGGACGCGGATTTTTTCGTGCCATTCTCCCTCTCCCCGCGCCCGCCCTGCAACTAACCGCAACGGCGTCGCCATGTCCGTTAGAAACTTTTCAGATATGCCAGCAAATCGCGTTTCTGCTCTGCGGCAAGCGCTATCCCGTATAGATGCCCCTGCCCGCCATTACCCCGCAGTGGCCTGTTTCCGTCATCTACCGTGCCATAACATTCCGTCGTCAACTGCGTCTTATCGGGTTGGCAATTCGGCGCGATGAAACCGCCATTATCTACGTCCAGCGCCGTTAGCCCGCGCTGGAAGGTTTTTGGACGGTTCTCAGGCGGCTCCAACAGTGCAGCAAGCGTCGGCACGGAGCCATTGTGGAGATAGGGCGCGCGCAGCCATAAACCGTCGAGGGGCGCGTTGGCGTAGCCATTGGTTTTTTTGAAATTCTGGAACTGCTGCGTCTCGCGGCCCAGAAAGCGCCAGGGGCTGTTTTTATCGCGGCGCTGCAGGAAGTTGACGGCGTAGGAGAAATATCCGCCATCCCTAAAGCGGAAAAAATGCTCCTTCTGATACTTCTCCATGCGCTTTGTATAGCTGTCGAGGCGTCCCGCATCGGTTTGGATATAGGCAATATCCTCTACTTGCCCGAGTTTGGCGCCCTCAAAAACGTAGTTTGAGCCATCATGGTAGCCGTGACACGAGGCGCAGATTTTCATGTAAACCGCTTTGCCAAGATCAACCGACGCGCGGTCGAGCTTGTAAGGGCTGGGCGGAGGCTGCAGGTCTCCCAGCCACGCGGCCACCTTGCGGATCGATGCGAAATCGACGGTCTCCTCGGTGACGCCCGCGCCAAACGCCGCGCTCAGGTTACGCTCCTTCAGGCTCGCATTGTTGCCATCCCAGTGCAGATGCATGCCGCGTTCGCCCCGCGGCCGTTGCAGGAACACGGTTGGAAAATCGACGGCCCCAACACGCTCTTTCTCAGAAAGGCATTCGGCTCGAATGTCGAAGTGAATCAGCTTGTAAGGGTTAAATGTATCCACCCTTCCCGGCCCCCACGCTGTAGCTATATCCGGTTTGTTAACCTTGGGCGGCCCGTAACCCCCACTCAGATAAACCTCTTCCTTTACGCCGCCGCGCTCACGCTTTTCCCGGACTTCGCCAGGCTGAATATCATCGCGATAAGACTTGATTTTCGAGGCGCAATAATCCTCCCGGCTGTCGGCTTCAGCGATTTCCGCCTTGGTGCGTTTGGTCTGATCCGGTCGCAAGAGAGGCAAAAGCTGGTCGCGGCGCTCTAGCAGTCCCGTTCGGGTATTGGGGATCACGACCCACTGCCACATAAGTTGTTCGACAAAGCTGAACTTGGGCCCCTGCTTCTCCATTTCGTCACGCAGGTGTGGCCATGCAAAGCGTTTGTCGGCGGCGGACTGGAAAAGGGCGAGGAAAAACCGCTCAAGATCGACCGTGTTGGCGGGCATGCCAAGGATGATGCGCTCATCGGCCTCCTCCGCGACCTTAACCTTGCCCGCATGGCAGACCGCGCAGTTAAACCATGCGACATCAACCGATTGGCGCACGCCTTTAGCAAAACCTATGGGCAGGCGATAGTCGCGCGGCTGCTTCTCGTCACTGCGCAAAGTCTCATAAACCGGCCACGTTTCGTCATACTCGTAAATAAAACCGAAAGCGCTCAAATCGCCTTGCGGTTGGCCTCTCGCATCGGCAAAATATTCCGGGAAGGCTTTAGGCATTGCGATCAGCAAGCGATATGGCACGCCGTTAGCCAACTCCGCGCCGATGGAGCCGTATTTGAAATGCGTTTTATCATCCTCAAAGGTTTTGCCGTAGGTGCTTAGTGCGACATAGGCTCCATAAACGGTGAAAACCAGCACGACGACGCCAGCCACCAGCGCCGCAACGATGAGCAGGAAGAATGCGCGCCACAGCCCGGCGTTGCGCTCGAAGCGCTCCTGAACTGCGGTGATGGGCGGCTCGACGATGCCCCGTGTCATGCCGCGCCCCTCCATTCGTTCAGACTATGAACTTTCAGCTCCGGCTTTACGTCGTAGATGCGCATGATCGCGTCGATCATACGGTTGCGGTCGCCGCCGAAACGGGTTTCGTCGTAGCAGCCGAGCGGGTTTTTCGGCGCATTGAGCAGGCACTTGTTGCAATACGTGCATGGCACGGCTGGGCTATCGGCGCCCGCCGCCCATTGCATAGGAAGGTCTGGGTTGGCGATGAGCGAACGGGCGATGGACACGCCGTCGAAATAGCCCTCGCTTAGATAGCGGTCTATGGTGCTGCGCGTCTGCCAGCCGCCGGTGCTGATAACCGGGATAGAGACAGCCTGCTTGATCGCATAAGCCTCATCCGCGCTAACGCCCTCGATAGGTCGCCCCGCCTTCATACGGAACCAAAGCCAGCGGAAGATCGGGCGCAATAGCGCGAAGCGGAAGAGCATGTAGTTGCGAAGCGTCTGCGTACCGGACGCCAGCATGGCGTCATATGTCGTGGCGATGGTGTTGAAACTGAAATCGCCCGGCGGGTTGAGCGGGTGCGGGAACAGCGAACCGACGGAGACATGCAGCGCGTCGACGCCTGCGTTTTGCGACCATTTAGCAATCTGGATCATCTCGTCCAGGCTGTTGCCCGCTCCCTCGGTCGGGATGACGTTGTTATAGTCGATGGCGGAAATCTTCACCTGAAGGTGGTAGCTTGGGCCGACTTTGACGCGAATGGCCTGGATCACATCGAGCAGGAACCGCGCGCGATTGAACAGTCCGCCGCCGTATTTGTCGGTGCGGTCGTTGATGCCGGACGAAAGGAATTGCGTGAACAAATAGCCATTCGCCGCGTGCAGCTCGACGCCGTCGATGCCCGCCTCTCGCGCGCGCCACGCGGCGTTGGCGAACGCGGCGATCATGTGGTCGATCTCGGCGGGCGACATGGCCTTGGATGGAAAACCGTGCAGGCTTTCGGAGACGTTGGTGGAGCTTAGGCCGGCGCGATACTGGTTTTGCAGGCCTGGCAAGTCGATCTGGCGCCCGCCGTGGCTCAGTTGCATGACGTATTTGCAGCCGTGGGCATGCACGGCCTCGACGACCTTGGCCCACAGCGGAATGAAGCTATCGTCGTGAATTGTAGCGTAACCCGCGATGATACGGCCACTCATCAGCACGGGCACATAGGACGAAATGATCGCTCCCGCGCCACCTTCAGCAAACATGCGCTCCCAGTTGACGCGCGTTTGCGTGAGACTGCCATCCTCGTTGTCGAAGCGGCCGGAGATGTTCGAGCGGAAAATCCGGTTTTTGACCTCCAGATTGCGCATTTTTAGCGGGGATAATACCGAGACGCTCATGCCGCCGCTCCCTTCGCCATAGCGCTACTGCCTTGCGCTTTTGCTCGGCCATCCAGCGCCGCCTGCCATACTGCGCCGAAAAAGGCATGAAGATAGCGCGTGGCCGGACAGTAAGACCAACTTTTCGCGGCTAGCTCGTAGCCGCCCGGCGCGCCGGATTCAAGACTGTCGCGCATGCGCATTATGATGAGCGTGTTAGCGGGAACCCGTGCGGCAACATGGGGCAGCATCACCGCCGCGCGCGCCTGTCGCAGTACGAGCACGGGCGCCGTTCTCACCTCCGCCCATGGAAATGGTGCGTTGAGGCCATTTGCCGGCGCACTTGATCCTGGCGATTTGCGAGCACGACGCTCGCCAAACGCCTCGCGCATGTTTTCGAGTAGCGTTATCGCGTTATCGAGGGTGACAGCGACAGAATGCAGGCCGCTGGGGTCGCCTCCCATAAAGCGCAGAAGCGCGTTGCGGGCGCGGATATGTCCGCCGTTCATCCGGATGAAAATGCCGCGTGGCGAGATCGGGCTGCGCGCCCGGTTGATACGGCGGTAAAGGCGGAAAATCTGTCTGTACTGGGCTATATTAAAGCCCGCGTCGCCCCCTGGCGTCATTGAGCGGAATGGGAATGCGGCGCCATAAGCAAGCGCCGCGTAGGCGGTGTCGCGCGACCCGGCGCCCGCTACGTAAGCGCCGAGCGCTTCGATGACGGCGGGCGACCACGATGCGGCGACGCTGAAGCCGCCCAGCCGCTGTCTGAGATCTAATTGGCTGTGTTTGCGTTCTGGGTCGTTGCGTGACCGAAGCGAGAGCCAGTAGCGTCCGTTCAGATCGAACTGCCGTTTCACACTGCCGGTGATGATGCGATTAATGAGCGGCCCAGCGACTGCGTACTCCCGGTCTAGCCCCGGATGCTGTAAAAACACTGCAATTTCCACGGGATCGTCGGTCACGACGAGCGATGCGAGGCCGAATAACCTGATATGACGCGCCATGTTACCGCCCCTTTGCCGATCTCAGTCCAGAGGCCACGGAAAAAAGGCGTTGCTGACGCGGTTCACCTTGTTCGACAGCTCCGGCATATGGCGGGAGATGATCGAGGCGAGGCCGTTGTCCCGTATCCACTGCATGCCGAGCGGGGTATAGGTGCGGTCGTTGAAATCGTCCGTGTAGAAGCGGTCGCTTTTAATGCGGCGCGTCGCCATGACGATAAAGAAGCGGAAAGCCGTATCGGAGAAGCCGAAGCCTTCCGGCCATGGCTCCACGTGACAGCCGACAAGCAGATCGACATCCTCGATATCGTCGTAAACTTCCGCCAGTTCATTGGCGATGATTTCGTTGCCGCCCGTCATTTCGAGGAATGTCGCGGGCACGCGCATGCGCATGCGGCGGCGCATCTCGCAATATCGTGGCACGCCACGCTCGCGGTCGCGGAGGATGTCGATTGTCGCGAGGTCAATCACCTGCCCCACCGCGTCAGGCTCGTCCTGCTCCTTGAACTTGCGAAGCGCGTTTGGATAGTTATGCAGGCGCAGCAAGCCGGGGTGCGCAATGGCGAAGGAGTGCCATATGTCGTTCAAAGCCACGCGGTTATAAATGGCGGGCGTTTTCTTGCCCGCGATTTCCTGTAGCGGCTGCGTTTCGATCACCGCGTTGCCATTGAGGCGGCGGAACGTCATATCGTCGGGGATGAGCGAGTGCATCCGGTACACGGAGATAAACTCTTCCGTCATGCTGTACATGGCTGAGTGATGATCAGCGTTGGAGCCGGGGATGCCCTGAATAAGGTCGGACGCCGCCTCGCGGCCCCAGGCTTTCTCATAAGCCTCACCCATGACGCCCCACCAGTTGCCGCGCATTGCGTACCGGAGCGCTGGCGTGTTGAGAATGGACGGCGTCCACTCCACCGTGTGGATTTTCGTCATCAGGGCCGCGTTGATGAGGCGGGCCTTGTTGAATATCCACTCGTCGTCCGCGTTCGGATAGTCCGCTTTCAGGTGGTCGGCGATTGCGTTGTGCTCGCGCGTGAGCAGCACCATGAAAATCGACAGGCCCAACCAATAGCCGATATTCACGCCCGCCATTTCGACGCCGTTCGCCGGGTCGATTTTGAAGCGATGATCAGCCTCCAGATGCAGTTTTCCGCCGGGGACAAGTTTGCCGCCTGCGTCGCTGCGCACTTGCCGCAAACGCTCCGCCGTGCTGCCGTAGATCTGCGAGCCATCCCACCAATGAGTCTCAAAATTGCGGTAAGCAGCTGGCATGTCCGCATCCGCTTCCGATGTCACCGGATCGGTAAATGTCGCCTGCACGCTGATATGACCGGGACTATGGCGCGGCTCGCTCCATGTATCACCGTCCGGCAGCGGCACATTGATGAGACGGTTTGCGTCATTCGTTCCGTGACTGAACCAGTCGTGTGTCATAAACTGCAACCATGCGGCGGCAAGCAAATTCAGCGATGGTACGGGGATAAATTCTTTTCGAGCGAGCAGCTTGGTCGAGATAAGGCGGGGATTAGGCGTGAAAAGTTGCGGTTCTTTCTCGCCATAGGAATATTTCAGGGGCACATTGCGGCCAAACCGCATGCCGCGCATCCCCATCGCAGGGTCACTCAGATCGTTGTAGGAACCGTCCGCCGTGCGTGCGCCACGAATGTCGAAACCGCCGGGGTCAGGCGCTGTTAGAGGAGATCGCTCGGTCGAAAACAGGTTGCGGCGGCGCAAATCATGCTGAAGAGCCACGATGTTGGCTACGCTTGCGCTAATTGGAAGCCTGAACCATGGAACAAACAGGTTCACGGCACGGAATATCGTGCTGAGAAACGCAACTAAAACGCGCAGCATTTCACCCTCCGCCGCAAGACTTAAACCTCGCATAGCGGTTTTGTATGCGCCATTCAACATCTATCCTGCGACGCCAACAGTTGGCGTGCGACCGTTGCGATCGAGCTTCAAAAGGGCGGATCAGGTTGCGCCCATACCTCCTCCGTTTGGCCATGCGCTGTTGCCCGAAAGCTTGATAACAACGGCGGCGCCGACGTCTTTCGCCTGCACGGCGCGCCGTCCCTTGAGACGAAACGCCTCAATGTTGGCGCCGAGCAGAGCGAACGCTTCCAATTTGCGCGGCGGAAGCAGCGCCTCAGCGTCTTTCGAAGAACGCCCGGCCACGATTGGACGCACGGGCGGAAGTCCGACCTGAGTAAGGCGGTTTGGCGCGCCGAGCGCTGAAGAAGGCGAAGAGTTTATTCCGTGACCCAAGTTTAATTGCTTTCTTGGTTTGAGCACAACGCTTGCGTCGCGCGGTTTCTCGCATAATCTAGCGCCATCATCACCGGCTACTACCTGTAAAATCCGGTTATGAAACACTTCGAGCGTTTGCTGGTGGGCAATGCTGATAACGGCGCAATCTGGCAACTCCATATCGAAAATCGACATGGCAAGCGTCTGGTTAGCCTCGTCCAGCGCCGAAGTTGCTTCATCCAGGAACACCCACTGGGGCTTATGGAGCAGCACGCGAGCGAATGAAAGGCGCTGTTGCTGTCCGTTGGAAAGACGCTGATCCCACCTGTCCTGCAGATCGAGCGATGGAATAAGTTCTTCGAGTCCAACGCGTATTAAGGCCACTTCGATGACGCCCTGGTCGAACACGGACGAAGCCGATGGATAAACAACAGCAGATCGCAGAGAGCCAAGCGGAAGATACGGGCGCTGGGGCAGGAACATTACTCCATACTGCGGGGTATGAATAACGCCATTACCCCATTGCCAGATGCCCGCCATCGCCCGGAACAAGGTGCTTTTGCCAAGCCCGGACGCACCGGAAATCATAACCCGCTCGCTACTACGAATTGTGCATGACGCTTTCGATATTAGCGGCCGACCACATGGCGAATATAAGCTGACGTTCGACAAAATAAGCGGCCCAGCAACTCCCGTAGGTAGAAGTTGTATTCCAGATAAGCCGCTAGGCCCGCTTTCGGTCTCGCTGGGCGTCAGCGCTCGGCGAATTTCGTTCACTCGAGTATAGACGGCGCTCCAGTCTGCAATGCGCGCGAAACTATCGACAAACCATTTCAGTGAAACCTGCACCTGATTGAAAGCGCCTACAACCATCATGAGGCCACCCAGCGACAGATTACCCTGCATGTATCCAGGCAAAGCAATAAGCACAGGGAAGATAATACCCACCCAGCCATAGCCGGATGTGACCCACGTAAGACGCGCAGTCGCCACCGCGCCTTGCCGAGCCACATTGAGAACGGAGGCAAACGAGCCATTCATAAGGGCGCGTTCATCAGACTCACCGCGGCAGAGCGCGATACTTTCCGCGCTTTCATTGGCGCGAACCAGTGCAAATCTAAAATCTGCTTCACGGCGATAGCGGCGAGAGTTGATCTCCATGAGCGGATGACCAACCTTCCATGCGATATAAGAACCAACAGCCGCGTAGGCCAAAGCGCACCAAACCATATATCCAGGCACAGACAGAACGTAACCAGCGATAGGTAAAACCACTCCGGCGGAAAGCACCCATAATACCGCGATAAAACTAACCAACATCAGGGCGGCTTGCACAAAGCCAACGCCCAACTCTGTGGACAGCTCGCTTAGCTGACGCACGTCTTCATGAATGCGTTGATCCGGATTGGAGTTATCGGGCGAACTCATGCGATATCGGTAAGCTTTGCCGGGCGCCATCCAAAGGTTTAAAAGCCCATTAGTCAGACGCTCGCGCAGTCTGATTTTCAGCGTTTCATGGGCGAAAACCTGCCCGACAACCGCGCACAACAATATGCCAGCGATCATAGCGAACAGCAAAATCTGATCGCCAATAAGGGAGACAGACTTCTGTTCGATAGCGTTATAAAAGTCACGCTGCCAAATATTAAGGCGAACCTGAACAGCGACATTTACGAGCAGAATAATTAAGATTGTTAAAGCGAGTAAGCCTACTTTTGAGAGCAACAGGGACAGTAAAAAGGATTTATTTTTTAATGAGTGAAAATGTCTTACAGTTATAGAGAAAAATTTTCGTTCGATATACTTTGTGTAAGAGATGTTTTTAACAATCCTTCTAAATCCAGTTTTTCCGTGAAATTCTTGAGAATTACACATGAAAATTTTAAGCCTCCTCAGCTGATGCAAGATGCCCTTGTAAGGGCATCCATAATAAACGCATAGAGCTAACTGACTAAACGCGAAAAAGTTTCACGTTGCTGTTTGTTGCTCGGGGTATTTCATTTCGCCCGCCTGAAGAAGACGGGCAAATGCGCCTTCCATCTGCATAAGCTGACGGAAATTGCCCACCTCCATCATGCGCCCGTTTTCCATGACGATAATCTTGTCGGCGTTGGCGACAGTGGACAAACGGTGGGCGATGATGAACGTCGTGCGTCCGCGTCGAACCGCCTCCAGCGCGCGCTTTATTTTTGCCTCGGTCTCATTATCGAGCGCGCTGGTCGCCTCGTCGAGGATAAGGATCGGCGCATTTTTCAGGATGGCGCGCGCGA
>JAWXCE010000059.1:0-20967 GCA_034440495.1 Hyphomicrobiales bacterium
CTTCCACATCGGCTGCGCGCGCGAGATACATCGCTAGCCCGCCCCAGCCCGAGCCGATGTCGAGCACTTTCATCCCCGGCTTCAGTTGCAGCTTGGCGGCGATAAGGCGGCATTTGTTGATCTGCGCGGCCTCAAGGCTTTCACCCTCCTCGCGAAAGTAGGCGCACGAGTAAAACAGGCCCTCATCCAGAAACAGCTCATAAAACGCATTGCCGATATCGTAGTGGTGAGCGACGTTTTGCTGCGCTTTGCCGACCGGGTTCGCCTGCTGAAAACGCTTTAAAGCTTTGGAGGCGCGCTGAAACACTTTCTGCAGCGGGAACGCCGCTAGCGCCCGCCGATTTAACGAAAACAGCATGAGAAAATCGCGTAGGGACGAGCCTGGAAAGCTCATGCGGCCATCCATATAGGCCTCGCCCGCATGAAGTTCGGGATTTAGAAACAGCTTTCGATAGAGCGATGGATCGGTGAGCCGCATAGTGACATCAGGCGCGCCGCTTGAGCCGCCGGGCGCGCCGAAGACATGTTCGGCGCCGCGCGCATCGATTACGGTCAGGCTGCCAGTCCTGATGAACGATTGCAGCATCGTCGATAATGGAAACATCGCCATTTCTCCCGTTGCGACTTGAAAGCTTAACGAAAGCCATCCAAACGCGCGACGATTAAGACGCAAAGGGCTGGATAAATTTGTGGATGAAAACTATTATTCAGACGTAAATTCGCCTGCCAGCAGTCTGGCGTCATACAGTGCTGTCAAGGCTTGGCGATCATGATCGCCACAGCGGCCACTAAGGGGACGGTTGCGATCACACCCCACACGATCCACGTTCGGCTATCGCGTTTGTATTGCGATGGGATGGGTTGGCTAAGGTCGAACGCGCGGGCCTGCCGCGCCTGGCGAATTTGCGTGGGAATGAGGATCGCCGCCCAGATTAGTCCCGACACAACAAAAAGGATTTGGCCCCAGATCAGCCAGGACGAGCCGAACACATTTATGCCTGCGACAACGGCCATCCCATAACCCCCAATTATCAGAAAGGCGATACCCGCAGCGGTGAAAAGCCAGTCGCTAACCGTCACTCCGTGCTGCGCATGCGCCACCAGGCGCGCATCGTTGGTTCGATCGGCGAACACCTTCCAGAACGCGGTAACAGTGACATTGCCAATCAGCAATATCACACCGAGCACATGCAGAAATTTAAAGACCTGATACAGCATGAGTTTTCTGCGGAAACGCGCCGGTGGTCGCCCGATGGATTGCGAGGTCAGGCTAACCCCCACAATAGGCGCGGGCAAGAAGTTTCTATAGTAAATTCAGAACGAATGGCTCTCTCCGCTCCCATCCGCCTTTCAGAAAGTATTGTGAAATATTGCCGAACCTCTGCCAGCTTTTCAGCGGCATTAAACCCTGCTAACAAAACTCTGACTTAACTAATTTTTAACAAAAATCTTCGGGAGAAAATCATGAAATATTGGTTAGCAGTTACGGTTTCCGTTTTGATCGCTCTAGCCGCGAATGTGGCGTCAGGTCAGGGCCGCGACCGGGACCGGGATGGCAAATGGGAGAAGCTTGGCTGCGAGCAGGTCGGGCGGAAAGCCGACAGGAACGAGATCAGGGTTGGACGGCGCGAAGGCCGCTTTTCGGCCATCCGGCTTGAGGCCAATGGCAACGACGTAAGCATTCTCGACCTTAAGATTGTCTATGCTAATGGCCAGCCCGACGATATCCGGGTGCGCTCGGAAATCCGCGAAGGCGAGCAGACCCGCCCTCTCGACCTAAAGGGCCGTGACCGCGCCATCGAGCGTATCGAGTTCATCTCGAAGAAAGATTTCCAGGGCCGTAAAGGGCGTGGCAAGGCGCAGGTCTGCATCTATGGCCGCTCGAACGAGAAACGCGCCGACAAAAAGTGGGAAGACCTCGGCTGCCAGTCGGTTGGCTTCCTATCCGACCGCGATGTCATCAGAGTAGGCCGCCGCGAGGGGCGCTTCAAAGCCATCAGGCTGAATGTATCCGGCAATGCCGTTTATCTGCTTGACCTAAAAGTCGTTTACGCCAATGGCCAACCGGACGATATCAAAGTGCGCTCGGAAATCCGCGAAGGCGGAGAAACCCGGCCGCTGGATCTGCGAGGCGGCGACCGCGCCATTGATCGTGTGGAACTCGCCTATCGCGCTAAACCGAACTTCAAGGGCAAGGCGAGGGTTTGTCTTTCCGGGCTTCAGAACTAAAGCGAGTTAGCGACATTAAGGTTTGCGGCCAAGCAGTTCGAGGCATCGCCCCTGCCATTCAGTTGCGGTGACGCGACGCATTCCGCATTTACCAAAGAATGCAGCCGCCGGAGACCCGGCGGACGTGACGGCGTGCATGCCGGGGACGGCGGCAACACGGCAATGCGCGGCGTAGGCTTCGACCAGCGCGGCGCCGTGGCCCTCATCGCGATGTTCGGGGGCTGCGTTGACGTGGAAATGCGCGGGGAAGTCCGCGTACTGGCGCCAGAAGCGCGGGTAATAGTCAATATCGGCGAACAGCGACGCGGCGGCGGCGCTGTCGGGGCATCCAGCGAGATAGGCAAGAACTTCGCCCGCCGTATCGACGCGGATGTAGCAATTGCCGGGGAAGCTCCGCAGATACCGCCCCAGCCAACGGTCGTAATGAAGCATCCGTTGGCCTTCATCGCGGAAGATTTTCGTGGCGGAACTGAGGAAAAAGATGCGTTCCAAAGCAGGCGCAATGCGCGCCTGCGCCTCGGCGCCCATCTCACTATACGGAAGCGTCTTCGTGCTCATGTGACTAGAGCGCCCCGTACCGCCCAGTCTAGTTTGCCGATCCGGCCTGCATCACATCGAACTTTGCGCCCGCGCGGCCACGCCCGACATCCTGAGCCAGATGTTTGCGCACGCCTGCGCGCTCGAACTTGGCCCGGTAAAGCTGAAGGCTCTCCATGATCTTATGGACGTAATCGCGCGTCTCTGTGAACGGGATGCGCTCGATCCAGTCGATGGGATCGACATTAGCTTTGCGCGGGTCGCCGAATTGGCCGATCCACTGGCGCACGCGGCCCGGCCCGGCGTTATAGGCAGCGAGCGCCATAATGTATGAGCCGTTATGGGCATCGACCATTTGTTGCAAGAACGTGCCGCCAAGCATCACGTTAAACGCTGGATCGTCCAGCTTTTTCGGGTCGTATTTAACGCTCAGGTCACGGGCAACCATGCGGGCCGTCGCGGGCATAAGTTGCATCAGGCCGCGCGCGCCGACAGGGCTGACGATGCCAGGGTTAAACTCGCTCTCCTGCCGCGTCAGCGCGTGCAGCAGCGAGGTTTCGACCATCTTGTCTTTCCACTGCTGCTCGGGCGCGGGCAGGCTGGCCGGAAAGGCGTAATGCTCCACCGCAAAGCCGCGATTGATGGCGATTTTGGCGAAGCGCACGGTTATCGGCAGCGAAGCCAGCCGCAGCGACATTTCGGCGACCATCGACATCTGCGCAGGGTCTTCAACGCCGCGCGCGAGGTCGAACAGGAACACGGGGATAATGGTGTTCAACTCGGCCTTGCTGGCGATAGCAATCGCGCGCGCGATGTCGGTCTCGGCGAACTGTTTTATTTCAGCGGCGCTTGGCGCATAAGGCTCGCGAAACTCGATTGGCGGTAAGTCTGGCCCCAGCACGTGGCGCGAAAGCTGCCCGTAGAATGTATGGTGGTGACGTGAGGCCTCGCGATACGCCGCGACCGCCTCGTCTTTGCGCTTCAACTCGGTCTCCGCGCGGCCCAACCAGTAATGCGCCCGCGCTTTATCCTTGGGCAGCCCGCCCGCTGCCGATGCAACGGCGAAATGGTCGCGCGCGGCCTGCGGTTGTCCAAGATGGCGCAAAGCCAGCCAGCCCGCCAGAAACTCGGCCTCCGATAAAAATTCGGCGGTGAGCAAGCCGTGATTTTGCGCAATGTCGTAGGCGGTCTTTGGGTAGCCGGTGTTAAGCGCATAGCGTACATGGATGCGCCGTTCCTCCCACCAGTCCGGCCCCTCAAGCGTGCCGACCGCGCCGCGCGGCACGGAGCGCAACAAGCTCCATGCGTCTTTCCACTGCGATTTCTTGCGGAACTCTTTCACCCGCACCAAAATTTGTGAGGCGTCCTGCTTAGCCTCACGCCCGACAGCGAAAGATTTCTTTCGGGGTGCGGGTTTTGCCGCCGCCTCCGCTGTTTTCGCGTCGGCTGCCTTCGTCCCGCCCGGCTTTTTGTCGCCAACATCCGCTGTCTTGGCGTTTTTCTGCGCTTTGGCCTGAGCAACGGTTTTGACGGCTTTCGCCTTGGCTTTATTCTGCGCTGTTTGGGCGCCTTTAGAGGGCGATTTCGCAGGCGCAACTTTTGCCGATTGCGCGCCTTTATCTTTCACGCCCTCAGGGATTGGCACGTCTTCTTGCAAGGCTTTACGGAGTTTCTGGATGGACGCAGCGCGCTTTTTCGGCTCCTTGGCCATCAGCCAGTAAAGCCGCGATTTATTATCCTCGTCCGTTAAATGCTGACCGAAGCGGCTGGTGACCCGCGTCTCGATATCGGTGTCGAACAGATGACGCCGCCAGGCTTCGCGGATAAGCGACTTGCCGCGATCCTCATCGCCTATGGCGAGCAGCGCGCCACCCAGCGCCGCCTTGCCCGCTCCCGTTTCGGGAGGTTTGGGTTTAAAATATGCAATGACCTTTTCAGGGTTCGCCTCGCGGAACAGCAGCCCGGCCTCAATGCTGGCGTCGAGCGACGCGCGGCTCGGCCAGAGCGGATTTTCCTGACGGAATTTTACGATCTCAACATATGGAGTGTCGACGCCGCTAGCTCGCAGGATGTACCAATGCACAAGCTTGCGCGCGGCGGGGTCGCTGATCTTGGGCATCAGCGCGCGCGCGGTGGTGAAATCGTCTTTGTAAACCAGGCGGACAGCTTCTTTTACATTCTCAAGGTCGCGCGCGGAAATGTCGTAATCGAACAATGGCTCTAAGCCGACATCCAAACTGGCGCGAAATGGCGGTTTGAGCGAATTTTTTTCAGGAGCGGGAACATAGACCTGCTCAGGTGCAGCGACCTGCTGGGGTTGCGGAGACGGGATCGCCGCTTCTTCCTGAATGATGGCGACCTCCGCCGCCTCACCATCAGGCTCGGGTTGCGCTTCTGTGGTGTCTGCAGTTGCGGCGGGTTCGCTCGCAGGCTCGGGTTGCGGCTCCGGCTCGGGGGCAGCTTTCTGCATCCCGGACTTTGCCCCGACCGTCACCTGCGCATAAGGCGCGGTTTGCGAAATGTCTTTTGCAGGACGCGCCGTCAAATCTTGCGGCTTGTCACCCGAATATACATAAGCAAACGCGGCGGCGCCAATGCCCACAATGGTGAAAATCGCAACGAGACTTCGCAGGGAAAACGGAAAAGTCTTTGATGACAACGGCGTATTTTCCTTATTCTATTCTGGCGCAGAGTTTAGCCTTAAGCTAAATTTGAAACGCATGAGCAAGATTTCAACCGCCTCCCGCAAAACTCAATTGATTCATAATCAATTACAATAGCTCCATACTGCATTACTGTATGAAAAAAGAAACCGGCGGAACTGAGACCGGCGGATCAACCGGCGCCTTGCCCGAGCGCGATAAAATGAGTACCGTCTTCAATCACCATGGCGGAGAGGGCGGTTAAACGCCTCATAACGCATGCTTCAAATCAATTGAGAGGCCCAGTCTTCGAGGCGGGGAGCCTTTTTGAGCTGGGAGGCTGAAGAGGATGTTTAAAGGGTCGTTCACCGCGCTTGTCACGCCATTCAATGAAGGCAGTTTTGACGAAGCCGCTTTCCGCAGGCTGGTTGATTTCCAGATCGCCGCGGGCACACACGGGCTGGTGCCGACAGGCACGACGGGCGAGTCGGCAACCTTGTCTCATGAGGAGCATAACCGTGTGGTCGAGGTGTGCATCCAGCAGGCGGCTGGCCGCGTGCCGGTGATCGCAGGCGCCGGATCGAACAGCACCGCCGAGGCGATCAAAATGTCGGAGCACGCCAAAGCACTTGGCGCTGACGCCGTACTGATTGTCGCGCCGTATTATAACAAGCCGACGCAGGAGGGACTATTCCAGCATTTCAAGGCGATTAACGACGCGGTGGATATCCCCATCATCGTCTACAATATCCCGCCTCGCAGCGTGGTCGATATCACGGTCGAAACGATGCAACGGCTGGGTGCGCTTAAAAACGTGGTTGGGGTGAAGGATGCGACCAGCAATATTGCCCGCATCAGCCAGCAGCGCGCGGCTATGGGGCCGGACTTCCTGTTATTGTCGGGTGAGGACGCCACGGCCCTCGCTGTCATGGCGCATGGCGGGCATGGCTGCATCGGCGTGACGGCGAATGTGGCGCCCGCCTTGTGCGCGGAATTTAATCGGGCTTGCCTTGGAGGCGATTTCGCTCGGGCATTGCAAATTCAAGACCGTCTGATGCCGCTGCATGACGCCTTATTCTGCGAGACCAGTCCGGCACCTGTGAAATACGCCTTGGAGCGGCTGGGTTTTTGCAGCGCAGTTGTGCGCTTGCCGCTTGTCCCGTTAACCGAGGCAGGGCGGCGCAAGGTGGATAACGCATTGATGAAGGCGGGACTTTTACAGAAGGAGGCGGCATAACCGCTAAATTATGGCCACGAAGGTAGAAGCGCCCCGCAAGATCGTCTCGGATAACCGCCGCGCGCGGTACGAGTATGAGGTTCTCGACACGTTCGAGGCCGGCATTATGCTGCTAGGCTCCGAGGTGAAGGCGCTGCGGCTTGGCCGCGCAAACATCGCCGAATCCTATGCTGGCGAGCAGGGCGGCGAAATTTTCCTTATAAATGCTTACATCCCGGAATACGGCCAGGCAAACCGGCTCAATCACGAGACGAAGCGCCCGCGCAAGCTGCTGTTGCATCAACGGCAAATCAACAAGCTTATTGGCGCGGTGCGTCGTGATGGCATGACGCTGGTGCCGCTCAAGCTTTACTTTAACGACGACGGACGCGCCAAGCTTGAGCTTGCTCTGGCCAAAGGCAAGAAAAACCACGACAAGCGCCAGACCGAAAAGAATCGCGATTGGGATCGTCAAAAGGCGCGGGTGCTGCGCGATAGGGGCTAACGCCATGCCGGAGTTTGTCTCGCGAGCGCAACTCAGATTGCCGGACAATCTCCCAGTTCCCATAGATGATGGACAGGCCGCGCATTTGCCGGGAATGCAAATTCCGGACATTCGCTTATGCTCAACAAATAATGACTGGGTGCGGGTGAGCCAAATCAAAGGCCGGACGGTACTGTTCGTTTATGTGCGCACCAAGCTGCCCGGCCAAACAGCGCTGTACGACTACTGGGATACGATACCTGGTGCGACCGGATGCACGGTAGAGTCCTGCGGCTTTCGCGACAACTATCTCGATTTTCTGCAGGCGGGCGCTGGGATTATCGGCCTAAGCAGCGAGGACGCAAACCAGCAGAAGCAGGCTGTGAAAAAACTGAGCCTGCCATTCCCCTTATTGAGTGACCCAAAATTCGATCTCGCCATCCCGCTGCGTTTGCCTATGTTCGAGGTAAACGAGCACACATTTCTTAAGCGTCTGACAATGATCGTGAAAGATGGCGTTATCGAACATGTTTTCTATCCGGTGTTTCCGCCGGACACGCACGCGGAGAAGGTGCTCATATGGCTGAAGGCGAATCGAAAGGTATGACCGATATGGTTAATTGGCCGATTCTGCCGGATAGTTTGCCCGCTCCGGCTGACGATGGTTTGGCTGCGCATCTGGCCGGGATCGTTATCCCCAATATCGCCCTCCTCTCCACCTCAGGCCCGCCCGTTGATCTAGCGGCTGCGAGTGGCCGCACCGTGGTTTATATTTACCCCCGCACCGCGATTCCTGGCGAACCTATGTTCGAGTGGAATTCAATCCCGGGCGCACGCGGTTGCACGCCGCAATTCTGCGCGTTTCGCGATCACTATACAGAGTTGACAACGCTCGGCGCGCAGGTCTTCGGCCTTAGCGTGCAAAGCACGGCGCATCAGGCCGAGGCGGCGGAGCGGCTGCATTTGCCTTTTCGCTGTTGAGCGACGAAAACCGCGCTTTCGCCAATGCACTGAATTTGCCGCGATTTGAAGGAGCCGGGGACATCCTGCTAAAGCGCCTCAGGCTCATCATCCGGGATAGCATGATCGAGCACGTTTTCTATCCCGTGTTCCCACCCGATAAAAATGCGGGCGCGGTCGTGGCCTGGCTGAAAGCCAACCCGGTTTCGGACACGTCCAGATAGGTTTTGACGGCGCTGAAAACGCTCTGGAACATGGCTTCGGTCAGGCGTCCGGTGTTAGTGTTGTAACGGGAGCAATGATAACTGTCGAACAATCTTACCCCGTTTATGGCGTGCGCTGCGCCATGTGAGAATGGGTGCTTTGAGAGGGGCTCGCCCAACACGCGCACAACGCTTTCATGGGCGATGCGGCCCAGCGCTATAATGGCCCGCAATGCTGGCAAGGCGGCGATCTGAGACGCCAGAAACTGGCGGCATGTGCCGGCCTCGGCGGGAGTTGGTTTATTTTCCGGCGGCACGCAGCGTACCGCGTTGGAGATCAGCGAGCGGCGCAGGCTGAGGCCGTCGGCAGGATCGGCGGCATATGTCCCAACAGCGAAGCCATGGGCAATCAGCGTGCTGTAAAGCAGTTCGCCCGCGTAGTCGCCGGTGAATGGCCGGCCAGTGCGATTTGCCCCGCGCAGGCCCGGCGCCAGCCCGACGATGAGCAGGGAGGCTTCCGGGTCGCCAAAGGACGGCACAGGCGCGTTAAACCAGTCCGGGAATGCAATGCGGTTGGCGTCCCGGAATTTGGCCAGCCGTGGGCAAAGCGGACAGTTAATGTCCGGGTTTGCCAACGTTGCAACGGAGAACGTCAAAGCCGTTCGCTTAGATGTTTAGAAACTCTTCCTCGTCCTGTTCTTTTGGCGGGCGGCGTCCGCTAAATGCGCCAGGATCGCGTGGCAGGCGCTCGGAACCTTCGCGGCAGATTTCCTTTTCAAGATCGTAAAGATCGATGAACTGGTCGGCCTGACGGCGCAGCTCATCCGCAACCATCGGCGGCTGAGTGTTGAGCGTCGAAACAACGCTGACGCGCTTGCCTTTTTGCTGCAGCGCTTCAACAAGAGTGCGGAAGTCGCCATCTCCCGAGAACAACACAATGTGATCGAGATGTTCGGCCAGCTCCATGGAATCAACGGCTAGCTCAATGTCCATGTTACCCTTGATCTTACGCCGCCCCGCCGCGTCGGTAAATTCCTTGGTTGGCTTCGTCACCATCGTATAGCCGTTATAATCGAGCCAGTCGATCAGTGGGCGAATGGACGAATACTCCTGATCTTCCACGAGCGCCGTATAATAAAGCGCGCGTATCAGGCACCCTTTGGTGCGGAACAATGTCAGAAGCTTTTTATAATCGATATCAAAGCTTAAGGCTTTGGCAGTTGCATAAAGGTTGGCGCCATCGATAAAAAGCGCAATCCGTTCTGTGGGATAAAAAATCATCTAAGTTCCTCTAATGTAATGTCTTTAACTATCAACCGGGTGCATCAAAAACGCTATGCGTTAAGTGAACACAATTCCAATCTGGCAATGCTGTTCCTTAAAAACCGACTGTTTTTTTAACTCCGAAGGATATCTCCATGATTCTCATTGCATTTGGCGCAAATATGACAGGCTTGTGGGGAAACCCGTCACAATCTGTTTTAATGGCGCGTGATGCAATATCGTCAAGCGGACTGGCACGGGTTCGGGCGTTTTCGGCGCTTTACCGCACCGCGCCCCTCGGCCCGTCACAGCCCTCATACGTCAACGCGGCGGCGTGGATCGAATCCGCATTGCCCGCTACTGCGCTATTGCGGTTTCTGAAGCGGCTGGAGCGCGATGCTGGCCGCAGGGCTGGCCGCCGCTGGGGGCCACGTCCACTGGACCTCGATATACTGGACTATAAAGGCCGCATATACAACTGGCGCGTTTATCCCTTCGGCGGTACTCCTGATGCGTCGCGGGCGCTGGTGCTGCCGCACGCTGGCCTGCACGCCCGCCCATTCGCCCTCGCGCCCGTCGCCGAAATAGACCCCCGCTGGCGCCACCCGGTATTCCATGCGACGGCCAGCGAACTTTTACATAAGTCCCGTAGGGAAAAGCAGGGTGCGGTCATCGCGAGTCGCGTTTAACTGGGCTAAACTGTGGCCGGGACGCTTGCGTTTTGCCGGAAAACGCTTTACGTAGTGTAATTCCGAAAAGTGTGAGGACTTGATGGCGCGCATCACCGTCGAAGATTGCATCGATAAGGTTTCCAACCGCTTTGAGCTGGTCTTGCTTGCGGCGCATAGGGCGCGGATGATCGCGTCCGGCGCCCCGATCACGCTTGAGCGTGACGCCGACAAAAACCCCGTCGTCGCTCTGCGCGAAATCGCCGAGGAGACGGTGTCGGCCGACGATTTGAAAGAGGATTTCATCCATTCCATGCAGGTGCATGTCGAAGTGGACGAGCCAGAGCCAGACGCCGCACCGATGCTTCCGGACTCATCGCGTCCAGTGCTGTCGCGCGATGACATGTCGCAAGACAACGACGTCGATCACATCACGGAAGACGAGTTGCGGCGTGGTCTTGAGCGAATGATCCCGGCAGAGGCTGCAGCCTCTGGCAACCGTTCGCGATAAAAAATGCAGCGGTTCTCCGCGGGAATTTGGAATTTTTGCTGACGAAAGGCGGTTTTCGTCATGATGCGGCAATTTGAGCTTGTCGAAAAAGTTCGCAGCTACGATCCGAAAGCTGACGAAAACCTTTTGAACAAAGCGTATGTGTACGCAATGCAGGCGCATGGCAAACAGGTGCGCGCATCAGGCGATCCATATTTTTCGCACCCCCTGCAAGTCGCCGAAATTCTCACCGGTCTGAAGCTTGACGACGCTACGATTGCAACGGCCCTTCTTCACGACACCATTGAGGACACCGGGGCTACCAAAGCCGACATCGATGCTCTTTTTGGCCGCGAAATTGGCGATCTTGTTGATGGCGTCACCAAAATCAAACGCCTCAATCTGGTGACTAAAAAAACGGAGCAGGCGGAAAACTTTCGCAAGCTTCTCGTCGCTATTTCTAGCGATATCCGTGTGCTGCTCGTCAAGCTTGCCGATCGCTTGCATAATATGCGCACTTTGAAATGGATGAAGCCTGAAAAACGCCTCCTCATCGCGCAGGAAACCATGGACATCTATGCGCCCCTCGCCGGCCGCATGGGCATCCAGGAAATGCGGGATGAGCTGGAAGATCTGGCGTTTCGCTGGTTGCATCCCGAAGCTTACGAAGCGGTGACATCGCGCCTTGCCATCCTGCGCGAGCGCAATCACGGCGTTATCGAGGAGATCGCAGCGGACCTTCTGTTAAAACTCGCTTCCGACAATATCGTAATCGACGTCAAGAGCCGGGAGAAAAAGCCGTACTCCATCTGGCGCAAGATGGAAAACCGCCAGATTTCGCTGGAACAACTTTCCGACATTTACGGCTTCCGCATAACCGTTCCCAGCGTTGAACATTGCTACAGACTGCTCGGCGTCGTGCACACCACCTGGCGCGCCGTGCCCGGGCGTTTCAAGGATTACGTCTCCAATCCGAAGCAGAATGGCTACCAGTCGCTGCATACTACCATCATCGGCCCGCGCCACCAGCGCGTCGAGCTGCAGGTGCGCACCAAAGATATGCATCAGGTGGCCGAGTACGGCGTAGCGGCTCACTCACTATACAAGGAGCGCCGCAACGGCAAATCTCTAAACGGCGTCAACGGTTTGGCTCACACCGGCGGTATGGAGCCGTATGAGTGGCTGCGTGTCATGGTGACGAGTTTACTAGAGGGCGACAACCCTGAGGAATTTCTGGAGAACACCAAGCTTGAGCTGTTTCAGGATCAGGTGTTCTGCTTCACGCCAAAGGGTCGGCTGATCGCCCTGCCGCGCAGTGCCAACCCTATCGATTTTGCCTATGCGGTGCACACCAATGTTGGTCATCGCTGCGTGGGCGCTAAAATCAACGGTCGTCACATGCCGCTCATGAGCCAGCTTCGCAACGGCGACGAAGTTGAGATCATCACATCCAATGCTCAAAAGCCGCCGCCCGCGTGGGAGAATGTGGTTGTCACTGGAAAAGCGCGCTCGTCCATCAGACGCGCAACGCGCGAGGCCGTTCGTAGCCAGTACAGCGCGCTGGGGCGGGATATTCTGAACAGCGCGTTCGAGCGCGCTGGCAAGCAAGTTGTCGACGCCGATTTGGCTACGGCGGCTGCACGCTTACCGCAAAAGGGCATGCAGGACATGCTGGCGGCGGTCGGGCGTGGCGAACTGGAGGCGGCGGAAGTTCTAGCCGCCATGTTCGCCGATGTGCCCGCGCCCGAGCAGGTCAAACGCATGCCTATGACGCGCACGGACGACGGGTGGTTCAATCTGCATCGCGTCTCGGGTATGAAATTCCGCTGGCCGGGCCGCGCTGTTTACGGGCGCGCCGATCTGGCGGCTGGTATCCCCGAGGTGGGCGAGGAGGCCGGTTATCCGGTTCGCTTCATCGAAGGCGGAGCGGTGCCTGGCGAACGCGTGGTCGGCATTCTTGAGCGCGGCAAGGGCATCACGATTTATCCGATCCACTCCAAAAAGTTGCAGGAGTATGAGGACAGCCCGGATAGCTGGATCGATATCACATGGGATATCAAGGAGGACTCCTCCGAACGCTTCCCCGCTGAAATTTCAGTGTCCGCGGTGAACGAGCCGGGCAGCCTCGCTCAAATTGCAAAAATTATCGGCGAAACGGACGGCAATATCGACAAGCTGCGCATGGTGACACGCGGCAAGGATTACACGGAGATGCTGATCTCGCTGGAAGTCTGGGATATGAAGCACTTAAGCGGCATTATCTCCGGCGTCAAAAAACTCCCCAGTGTCAGCGCGGTAAAGCGCGTTGTGGTTTAAAGGCGAGCTGCTATGACCAACGAGGAGGCGCTAGAGGAGTTCCGCGCGGCGGATGCACTGTTGCGCGGGCATTTCATCCTGTTCTCCGGTCTGCACAGCGACACTTATCTGCAATGCGCGCGGGTAATGATGGATGCCCGCCGTGGCGCAAGGCTGTGCGCGGCGCTTGCGGCCAAAATTGCGGCGGCAAACCTCGGCGAGGTGGATTTGATAATATCGCCTGCAACCGGCGGCATCGTCGTCGGCTATGAAATGGGGCGTCAGATGGATGCGCCGTCCCTGTTTTTCGAACGCGTCGACGGCGTTTTCACGCTGCGCCGTGGCTTTGACATCGAGTCGGGTGCGCGTTGCATCATGGTGGAGGATGTGGTGACGACCGGCGCCTCATCAATCGAATGCATTGCGGCGGCGCGGGCGGCGGGCGGCGAAGTGATAGGCGCGGGGTGCCTCGTCAATCGCTCCGGCGGCAGGGCAGATTTGGGAGTAACGCTCATCTCTCTGCTCGAACTTGACGTGCCAACCTACTCAGAAGACGCCCTGCCCGAGTCACTCCGCGCGATGCCAGCCATGAACCCCGGAAGCCGCGGTCTGAAACAAAAATAGGCGCCCGATTATTGATTGCAGTTGCCTTAACGCCATTTATAAGCATGGCTAGTTAACGGCTCGAAATCGCGAAAGCCATTCGATTTCAAAGCATCGGATCGGCTGTTCGTCAAAGTGTTGAACAAGGGTTTTGGCGTCAATGTTATTCCGCCGCAGGAAACGGCCGAGCTTTGCGCAGCGCGTTCGGGTCGCGGTATGGCCACGGCGGAGCTGGGCGCGGTCTTTCAAATATTTCGGGCTGAGGTTGAGCCGCACAGGCGGTTCGCCTCATAAAGTGGCGCTGGGTTTTGCGGCGGGTGTGTTCGCCATCGTCACGCCCTTTCTAGGCTTCCAGATGATTATCGCGGCGGTCCTTGCGTGGTGTCTGCGCGGGAGCGTGTTCGCGTCGGCGGTTGGAAGTTTTGTGGGCAACCCGATCAGTTATCCTCTTATATGGGTATCCACCTACAAACTCGGTAACCAGATATTGGGCGATGGGGCCGTAACCGGACGAATCGATTTCCAGGGTAAGGCGGAGGCGGTGTGGAATGGCATGAAGCGGCTCTCCTGGGATGCGGTAAGCGTGTCGCTGGAAGCGTTCTGGCCAATCCTGAAGCCCATGGCCATCGGGTCCATTCCACTCGGCGCGGCGGCCGCCATCGTCAGTTACTTCGGTATGCGGAAGTTGATTGAGACCACGCGACAAAACAGCGGCGACCGCATGAAGCTGAAAACCATATAATCCTCTGGAGCTGACACGCATTTAATGAACGGCGAATTTCCTCACCTGCGACTTGGCGTGAACATCGACCATGTGGCGACTATCCGCAACGCGCGCGGCGGCGTTCACCCCGATCCGTTGCGGGCGGCGGAAATCGCCATCGCGGCGGGCGCGGACGGCATAACGGCGCATTTGCGCGAGGATCGCCGCCATATCTCCGATAACGACATTGCGCGCCTTAAATCAGCTTTGACCAAGCCCTTGAACCTCGAAATGGCGGCGACGCCAGAAATGCTCGACATCGCGCTGAAGCATCGGCCAAACGCCTGCTGCCTCGTGCCGGAGCGGCGTCAGGAAGTAACGACCGAGGGCGGACTGGACGTGGCCGGGCTTACCGCAACTCTGAAACCTTTCGTTGCAAAACTGCGCGCGGCCGGCATCCGGGTTTCCCTGTTTGTCAATGCCGATCCTCTCCAGATCGAGGCATCTCAAACGGTGGGCACGGATATTGTTGAGTTGCACACCGGCGTTTACTGCGAAGCGGCTTCATCGTCTGAGGCGTCGCTCAAGGAACTGAAACGTCTGCAAAATACGGCGCAAGACGCCGCCGCGCGCGGCATTGAAGTGCACGCAGGACACGGGTTGTCTTTTGAGACCGTTGGCGGCTTAGCCACCATTCCCCAAATTGTCGAATTGAATATCGGCCATTTTCTGATCGGCGAAGCCGTATTTTCCGGATTAGGCCCAGCAATTCAGCAGATGCGGGCGCTTATGAACGCAGCGCGAGAAGGCATTGTGAATTGAGCACATTAAGACACCCATGATTTTAGGCATCGGCAACGACATCATCGACATCCGCCGCATCGAGCGCAGCATCAAGCGTTACGGCGAACGCTTCCTTAACCGTGTTTTTACACCCATAGAGCGAGCGAAATCCGATAAACGGCGATTGCGCGCCGCGTCCTACGCCAAGCGTTTCGCCGCCAAGGAAGCGTGCTCGAAAGCGCTCGGCACGGGCTTCAGCGACGGGGTGTTCTGGCGTGATCTCGGCGTTGTGAACGCGCCTAGCGGCAAGCCGACCATGCATCTGACTGGCGCCGCCGCCGAGCGGCTCAAAGCCATGACGCCAGAAGGCTTTCGTGCCCAGATCGACCTTACAATTACCGACGATTTTCCCCAAGCGCAGGCGTTCGTCATTATATCGGCGGTGCGGTTGGATTAACCGACGTGATGCTTGCGTGTTTGCGCGGCGCGGCTTTTAACGCTATAGGCTGCCTTAATCTTTTTGCAGGTTTGGAGACGGGAATGAGTATGGGCGCGAATGCGAACGAGACGAAAGAGAGCGGCGGGCTCATGGAAACGGTTCGCGTCGTCATTCAGGCGCTGCTGCTGGCGCTTGTGGTGCGCGTATTCCTGTTCCAGCCGTTCAATATTCCATCCGGCTCGATGATCCCGACGCTGCTGATCGGCGACTATCTGTTCGTCTCCAAGTTTTCTTACGGCTACAGCAAACATTCCTTCCCATGGAGCCCGCCGCTTTTCAATGGCCGCATCTTCAGCTCCGAGCCGGAACGCGGTGACGTAGTCGTTTTCAAGCTACCGAAAGACAACGAAACGGACTATATCAAGCGGCTGGTTGGCTTGCCGGGCGACAAGATTCAGATGATCGGCGGCGTTCTGCAAATCAATGGGCAGCCCGTGAAGCGCAAGCGTATCGACGATTATATCCAGAACGCAGGAACGAATTACGAGCAGGCCGTGACGCGATACGAAGAAACGCTTCCGAACGGGGTCACATATACGACGAATGATTTGCAACAAAATGCGGGGCTGGATGATACGCGGGTCTTTGCCGTGCCGGAAGGCCATTATTTCATGATGGGCGACAACCGCGACAATTCCACCGATAGCCGCGTTTTGACCGAGGTCGGCTACGTGCCGCGCGAAAATCTGGTGGGTCACGCCAAGGTGCTGTTTTTCTCGATTGGCGAGAACGCCAGCCTGTTACGGCCATGGGAGTGGCCCGGTGAAATCCGCTGGTCGCGCCTCTTCAACGCCATCAAGTGATGCCGAAAACAAAGCGCCCTTTGCTGCCTGACCTGGAAGACAGGATCGATTACCGGTTTCGTGACGCGGCGCTTTTGAAGCAGGCGCTGACTCACTCAAGCGCGAAAACCAAGCGGCAGAACACATTCGACAATCAGCGACTGGAGTTTCTGGGCGACCGTGTGCTTGGCCTCGCCATTTCCGAGCTGCTTATCGAGACGTTTCCCGATGCGCCCGAGGGGGAGCTTTCGCGCCGCCTGAACTTTCTGGTGCGCTCCGAGCGCTGCGCCGAAGTCGCCGCTAACCTCAACCTAGGCTTCGACATTATTATGGATGCGGGCGAAGCCGGCGCTGGAGGACGCCGCAAGGGGTCCATTCTGGCGGGCGCGTGCGAGGCGCTGCTGGGCGCGATTTTCCTGGATGGCGGCTTCGACGCCGTGAAGCGCGTGACCCGCGCTTTATGGGCCGAGCAACTGAAAGCGGCGCCTCCATCAGCCCCGGATGCAAAAACTGCGTTGCAGGAATGGGCGCAGGGGCGCAAGCTGAATATTCCGAAATATGTGGCGGTCAAATCGGAAGGGCCGAGCCACGCGCCGCATTTCACCATCGAGGTGCGGGTCGATGGCGTGGAGCCAGCGTCGGGCGAGGGCGCTAGCAAGCGAGTAGCCGAGCAGGCCGCCGCCGCCGCCATGCTGACGCGAGAGGGTGTCTGGGCCGCGAATGACTGAGCCAGTGAAGAAAAAGACCAGCAAGAAACCCGCCGAAACCGTTGCGGAGATCGCGATGCCGCCCGAGCTGGCGACGCGCTGCGGCTTTGTGGCAATTATCGGCGCGCCGAATGCTGGCAAATCCACGCTTGTCAATCAACTGGTCGGCGCAAAAGTCACAATCGTCTCCCATAAGGTGCAGACGACGCGGGCGCGTATTCGCGGCATCGCTATGGTCGGCGCGACGCAACTGGTGCTGGTTGACACTCCTGGCATTTTCCGTCCCCGCCGCCGCCTTGACCGCGCCATGGTCGATACCGCCTGGGGCGAGGCGCGCGAAGCCGATGTGGTGGCGCTTATTATCGACGCCGCGCGCGGGCTGGACGAAGAAGCGGAGGCCATTTTGGTTGGCCTGTCGGGGCTGAAAATGCCGCGCGTGCTGGTGCTCAACAAAATCGACCGCGTCGATGATAAAACCGAACTGCTGGCGCTGATTACGAAAATCACCGCCAAACTCACCTTTGACGAGGTTTTCCTGATCTCGGCGCTATCGGGCAACCGCGTCACCGATCTGAAAAACCACCTCGCCAAAGCCGCGCCTCCCGGTCCGTGGATGTTTCCGGAAGACCAACTCTCCGACGCTCCGCTGCGACTGTGGGCCGCCGAAGTGACCCGCGAAAAGCTGTTTCTGCGCCTGCACGAGGAGCTGCCATACGCTTCCACCGTCGAGACAACGGATTGGAAAGTCATGAAGGATGGCGGCGTCCGTATCGAGCAGACCATTTACGTCGAGCGCGACAGCCAGAAAAGCATCGTGCTCGGCAAGGGCGGCGAGACGGTGAAAGAAATCTCCATGAAGGCGCGCAAGGAAATCTCCGAGGCGCTTGAAAAGCCCGCGCACCTGTTCCTGTTCGTCAAAGTGCGCGACAACTGGGGCGACGACCCCGAGCGCTATCGCGAAATGGGGCTTGAATTTCCGAAGTCATAGAGCCGTTCCCGAAAGTATTGCACGGTTTTCGGACGAGAACGGCGCTCTTATAAATCTGAAGTCAATTTAACCGATTCGATTGAGACAACCAAATCGGGATCGAGTCTAAGCGTCGCCCTTGCTATCAAAAACCCTCAAGCACTATCTTGCCTTTTGCGCGGCCGCTTTCTATGAGAGCGTGGGCGCGCTTGAGGTTGGCTGCGTTGATGGTGCCGAAATGCTCGGCGAAGGTGGTTTTGACAACGCCCTCCTCCACCAGCCGCGTAAGCTCGTTTAGCAGATTGTGCTGCTCGATCATGTCGGGGGTTTGGAATAGCGAGCGAGTGTACATGAACTCCCAGTGCAGGCTGACGGATTTGCGTTTAAACGGCATGATATCGAGCGTTTTCGGGTCGTCGATCACGCAAATGCGGCCCTGCGGCGCGATTATGTCCATGTAAGCTGGCGCGTGCGTATCCGTGGCGGTGAGCGCGGCGATCATCTCGACCTGCGGCGCGCCGATGGCGGCAAGCTGCGCGGCGAGCGGTTTGCTGTGGTCAATGACGTGATGCGCGCCAAGTTCCTTGCACCATACAGCCGTTTCCCGGCGCGAAGCGGTGGCGATGACGGTCAGCTTGGTGAGCTGGCGCGCAAGCTGGATGAGTATGGAGCCGACGCCGCCCGCGCCGCCAGTAATAAGCAGATTTTGCCCGGCACCGCCATCGCGGGCAACACCCAGCCGGTCGAACAGCATCTCCCACGCGGTAATTGCGGAGAGCGGCATCGCAGCCGCTTCCGCGAATGAAAGGCTGGCGGGCTGGCGGCCCACGATGCGCTCGTCCACCATATGCAATTCGCTGTTGCAGCCCGGCCGGTCGATGGCGCCCGCGTACCACACCGCATCGCCGGGCGCGAACAGCGTGACGTCAGCCCCGACCGCTTTTACTACCCCCGCCGCATCCCAGCCGAGGATCGCCGCTTTGCCGTCCTGCGGTTCCGAGCGCATCCGCATTTTCGTATCGACCGGATTGACGGACACGGCGCGCACCTCAACCAGCAGATCGCGCGGGCCGGGCGTTGGCTCGGGCGCGATGAATTCAACCAGCACGTCGGCGTTTTCGATGCTTAAGCTTTTATAATATCCAACGGCTTTCATGGCGGGGTCTCCGTGCTTGCAATGTTTCCGATGCATGGCAACATCAGCGCAGATACGGTTTGAGTAAATACGCCAAACTTTTACCCTTGGTACACTTATGGATACCGCCATTCCGCTAGGTTAAACCTAACTCTGCTCGTGGTGCTTGCAAGACAATGCGTGACAAATAAGTTATAAGGAGATGCGAAGGACACAGATATGCGTCGGCCCATAGAATACAGGTATATTATAGACGTGTTTACACCCGAAACGCTGCCTATGGCGCGGTTAGCGGAATATATGGGTTTGCTCGCTGGGATGTTGGGTGAGCCTGAATACGTACACTTTGATCGTTTGGAGCCTGGCAGCGCCGTTCTAGTGACTCGGGTGGACGTGATAGCAGCGACCAAGGTAAACCAGCGGATTCGAGGACTAAGCGACAGAACTGCTGCGGAAGACGTTCGACGAGCATATAGGAAGTTAGACGATTTGTTGGAGCGAGACAACGCAACTGCTCGCCTGGAGTTCGAAGGCGCAGAAATTATCGCTTTTCCCGGACGCACCAGACCCAAAACGCTTCGCTACGGGCCATTCGACCAAGATGGTGTTCTCGATGGTGTGCTAGTAAGGATTGGAGGACGCGATAAAACCGCTTACGCGCATTTGCAGGATGGCAACCGCAACTATCCGTGCCGCTTAAACCGCGATCTGGCGAGGCAATTGGCTCGCCATCTATACACCACGATGCGGGTCAATGGACGCGGACGCTGGGCGCGTGAGGCCAACGGCGCTTGGACGCTTGAACGGTTTCACATACGAGGTTTTGAGGTTTTGGACGAACGTCCATTGATGGAAGTGGTTTCGGAGTTGCGGAAGGTTTCTGGTAACGGCTGGCGGGGATTAGACGACCCATATGCCGAACTAACGCGCTTACACCGGGCGGCGGATTGATGGTCGTCTTTGATTCAAGTTTTCTCATACCTTTACTGGATGAAAACGCCCGTTCCGACGTGCCTCAAGGAAAGGTTAAAGTGCAATATCTGCTAACCGAATTGATGAACGCGAAAGATGTAGTAGGGGTGCCTACTCCCGCTTTGGCGGAGTTTTTGGTTAAGATTGAGCCTGCAGCACGCAATAAATACCTTAAAATTCTGACTTCGTCAGCGCGTTTTCGGATTATACCATTCGATACGTTAGCGGCGGTAGAAGTGGCCGAGCAAATTGCCGTAGCGGTGGCAAACGGCGACAAACGAAGCGGTGTAAAAGGTGATTGGCCTAAAGTGAAGTTTGACCGGCAGATTATTGCCGTCGCTCAGGTGAGCGGAGCGACCCGAATCTACAGCCATGATCCCGACTTCAAGACTTTGGTTGGAACCGGGGGTATGCAGGTGATTAATCTTGATGACCTTCCCTTGCCACCCACCGGTGACCAGCTTGAAATTGATCTGGGGGAGGAACAGGATCAGGGCGGTAACTAAAGACCAAAAGTTTGCTTTGAGTTGATGGAGCTTTTCGAACGCCAAACTTTTACCCTTGGTACACTTATGGATACCGCCATTCCGCTCAACAAAAAGCTCAATCGCCGCTATGACACCGCGCCGGGCTGCCCTATGGAGGCGACGCTGGACATGATCGGCGGCAAATGGAAAGCCGTTATCCTGTATCATCTCCTGGATGGCACGCTACGCTTTAGCGAGTTGCGGCGGCGGCTTAACAAAATTACCCAGCGCATGCTGACCAAGCAGTTGCGCGAGCTGGAAGACGCAGGGCTGGTGGCGCGCAAAGTTTACGCCGAAGTGCC
>JAWXCE010000060.1:0-66009 GCA_034440495.1 Hyphomicrobiales bacterium
GTCGATTTTGGGCGCCTATCGCGGTTTTCTGGCGCTGGCGTTGTTTCTCGCGCTGGTCGCGGCAGGTTTGCCACTTCTGGCGGGCGGGCGCGGCGGGTTAGGCGTCTTTTTCGGCCCCAGCGCCGGGTTTTTGCTGGCTTATCCGTTCGTCGCCGGGTTGATCGGTTTGCTCACGCAGCGGGCATGGCGCGAGCTGACATTCCTGAAATCGTTTGGCATTAATGTTTTGGGCGGCATCATGCTTCTATATGCGTGCGGCATCCCAGCCTTGGCCATTGTCACCGGCGCGACGCTGCAAACGGCGGCGCTCGGCTCTCTGATCTTTATCCCCGGCGATCTCGTGAAGGCCGGGTTAGCCGCCTCCGCCGCGATGTTCGTCAAACGCGGCTATCCGTTGATCGGCGAGCGCTAATCGCGGAGGCTGGATGCCGGGGCAAACCATAATCTCGATGTTCGCAGCGCAGGCTGAGCGAAATCCCGAGCGTCCCGCGCTCATTACCGCAAATAGCGTGTTGTCATACGAAGCGCTGCTGGCAAACGCTCAAACGTCCGCCCGTTCTCTTGCCGCCAATCGTCCGCCCGTGCTTATCATGACAGACGATAAGGCGGACTTCATCGCATCGTTTTTCGCCGCGATGTTCGCCAGGCGCCCAGCCTTTCCATTCCCGCAAACGGCAACCGCGCGTCCCGCCCGCGCTTACATCGACGCGCAAGCGGATGAATTTTATTGGGGCGCGACCTCGGGATCGACCGGCGAGCCGAAAATCTTCGCACGCACCCACGCCTCATGGATTGCAAGCTTCGCCGCGCATGAGGCCGTTCTCCCGTTCGGCGAAGCGGAAACGGTGATGATCCCTGGCGCGCTGGGGCATTCGCTGTTCCTGTATGGGGCGGTGCATGCGCTGGCGCGGGGTCACACCGTCCTCGCGCCCCGCCGCTTTTCGCCCAGAAGCGCCATAAAAGCCATGCACGAGCACAGTGCGACGGTCCTATACGCCGTTCCCTCCATGCTTGAAGAATTGCTCGCTACGGGCGCAACGGGGTTAAATCTAAAGTACGTATTTTGCGGCGGCGCCAAGCTTGGCGCAGCTTTGCGTCGCCGGTTCGAAAGCGCCACGCCGGGTGCCGATATCATCGAGTTCTACGGCGCGTCCGAACTCTCATTTGTCAGTTATGTCAGCACGAGCTGCCCTGCGCCGGATGTGTCGGTGGGGCGGCTGTTCCCCGGCGTGCGGGCCGAAATCCTCTCGGCAAATGGCAAACGCCTTTTGCACAGCGAGAAAGGATTGATCCACATCTCCAGCCCAATGCTGTTTTCGCGCTACCTTGGCGAGCCTCCAGTAGGTGACGGAGCTTTCGTGACTGCTGGCGATCTTGGCTTTATGGATGCGGACGGTTTTTTGTACCTGACGGGCCGGGGCGACCGCGAGATCAACTCGAAAGGCCATAAAATCAGCCCCGAAACCGTTGAGGCGGTGCTTGCGCAGCACGCTCACATCGTTAGCGCCGCCGTTGTTGGGATACCGGATGAGAAGCGTGGCGCCATAGTCGCCGCCGCGATTGAAGTGGAGAAGGGGGCGCGCGTGTTACGAGCGGAGCTTTCCGCGCACTGCCGCGCCCTGCTCCCGCTTGCAGATTGTCCGCAGCTTTATTTTCGAGCGGCGCGCCTGCCTGTGACGCGGACGGGCAAGATTGCGTTCGCGCAAGTTTACGCTGATTTGGAAAGCAGCGCGCCGGGGTACGAGGCGCTGACATGAGCGCGCTCATCATAGCCGCCCGTCGTAGCGCCATCGGGCGCATCGGCGGCATGCATCGGGCGCGGGCCATCGAGGCGCTAACCGCTCCGCTTATAAATGCACTTTTACAGCAAACCGGCCTGGAACCAGCGCGCGTGGACGAGGTAATCCTCGGAAATGCGGCAGGCGGCGGTGGCAATCCGGCCCGGCTAGCACTTCTCCACGCGGGGCTGCCGGACAGTGTACCTGGTATAACCGTTGACCGGCAGTGCGCCTCGGGCCTCGACGCCATTTTGATGGCCGCGCGCATGATCGAAACCGGCGCGGCGGACGTGGTTATCGCTGGCGGCGCTGAATCGCCTTCGACCGCACCATGGCGTATCGCCAAGCCGCAAAGCCTCTATCGCTGCCTGCCGCAATTTTTCGAGCGGCCCGCCTTTTCGCCCGAGAGCATTGGCGACCCCACCATGGCGGAGGCCGCTGAAGCTGTGGCGTCCGAACGTGGCATATCCCGCGCGGCACAGGATGGGTATGCGCTGGAAAGCTGGCGCCGCGCCGCCGCCGCGCAAGCGGCCGGACGGTTCCAGCAAGAAATTCTGCCGGTGGCGGCGGGCGAAGCCGAAGCGCGGGACGAATGCGTGCGGCCACATTTGACGGCTGAATTGCTCGCCCGCATCCCGTCCCTAATTCCGACTGAAGGCACGGTGACGGCGGGCAACACCTGCCAGATTTGCGATGGCGCAGCGCTCACACTCATTATATCTCCGCGCCTCTGGGGCGAGATGGGCAAGCCTCCTGCCTTGCGCGTTCTGGGCGGAGCGGCGGCGGGGGTGCATCCGATGCGGCTCGGGCTGGGCCCTATTCCAGCGGTGCGAAAATTGTTCAGCCGTTTTCGGGGAGCATCTATAGCCGATGTCGGCGCGGTGGAGTTCAATGAGGCCTTCGCCTCTCAGGTTATCGCCTCGCTGGACGAACTGAAGCTTGACCGCAGCATCGTCAACACTGGCGGCGGCGCTCTCGCTTTCGGCCATCCTTACGGGGCCAGCGGCGCTGTTCTTGCCGTTAGACTGTTTATCCGGATGGTGTCGCACCAATCCCGGAACGATGCGCCTTTGGGGCTGGCTATGCTGGGCGCGGCGGGTGGATTAGGGGTTGCGGCATTGTTTGAACACACATAAAACGCGCAAACCGCATTTATTTGTTACAAGAAATACATAAAATCATGACATGCTTTTAATGAAGTATTGTTTGCTCCTGTTTTGCGTTCAGTGCCGATATAAAAATAAAAAAATCTGTTTGCGTTTAACTTGTCTTGCAACCCGCCGGGCCGCTCGCGGGTTATCTGCGTTGACATCAACTGTACGGTTGTTGATGGTTGACGTTAAACGCTTAAGTAGAATTCATTCGAGCTTTAGATTTATAGCGAAGACACTGGCGCGCAGCGAAATGCACGATACGGTTGACATTATGATTCGCGAACATTTTTCATTTGAAAACACAGGATCCGAGATGGACGACTTTGTCCTTGGCTGGCGCGAATGGGTGGCTTTGCCTAGTTTGGGCCTACCCGCCATAAGGGCTAAAATCGATACCGGCGCACGCACGTCCGCGTTGCACGCTTTCAGCATCGAAACGTTTGGGCCCGAGACGCAGCCGCGCGTTCGCTTTGGCGTGCATCCGGTGCATGACCGCGACGATATCGAGGTTTACTGCACGGCCAGGGTGGTGGATCGCCGTCAGGTAATCTCGTCCAACGGGCAATCTGAGTTACGCTATATTATATCCACGCCGATCCGCATCGGCGATCACGAGTGGCCGGTTGAAATCTCGCTCTCGAACCGTGAGACAATGATGCATCGTATGCTGTTGGGCAGAACGGCGCTGGAGCCGCAGGAAGCCGTGGTGCAGCCTTGGGCCGAATACAAACAGCCCAAACTCAGCTTCGATGTCTACAAAGAGATGGCGCGGCAGCCATCCGTTCGCCGCCCTTTGCGTATCGCGCTGCTCACCATGGAGCCGGACAACCATTCCAACCGCCGCATTATCGCGTCCGCCGAGGCGCGCGAGCACGTGATCGAGCCGATCAAGACGCTGAACTGCTACATGAATATCAATAACCTTGCCTCCACCGTGCATTATGACGGCAAGGCGTTGCCGTATTTCGATGTTGTTATTCCCCGC
Organism: Hyphomicrobiales bacterium; assembly: GCA_034440495.1. Classification (GTDB taxonomy): domain Bacteria; phylum Pseudomonadota; class Alphaproteobacteria; order Rhizobiales; family Rhodomicrobiaceae; genus JAWXCE01. Next base: position 3,918 of record JAWXCE010000060.1, read on the forward strand.
ATCGGCGCGTCGGTGACGGCCTATGGCGGCGCTGTCGTACGTCAGTTTGAAATGACAGGCACGTTTTGCCTCAACTCGGCGTCCGCTATCGCACAATCCCGGGACAAACTGCTGGCGCATCAACTTATGGCGATGCACCGGCTACCGATGCCAATTACAGCTTTTGCCTCCTCGCATCACCACACGGATGATCTTATCGCTATGGTTGGCGGGCCGCCGCTGATCGTGAAATTGCTGCAAAGTAGCCAGGGCAAGGGTGTTGTGCTGGCCGAAACGCGCAAGCAGGCCAGCGCTGTGATCGACGCTTTCCGCAACGCCGAGGCCAATTTCCTCGTGCAGGAATTTATTGCCGACGCGGCCGGGCAGGACATTCGCTGCATCGTGCTGGACGGCAAAGTTATCGCCTCCATGCGCCGAGAGTCCTCGCCGGATGATTTCCGCGCCAATTTGCACAAAGGCGGTACGGCGCATCTGGCGAAGATTACGCCGGAGGAGAAAAAGCTTGCGATCCGGGCGGCCAAACGCATGGGGTTGCGCTTCGCGGGCGTCGATATTCTGCGGTCGCAACGCGGGCCATTGCTGCTGGAGGTCAACTCATCGCCAGGGCTTCAGGGCGTTGAAAGTGTGACGGGGGTCGATATCGCGGGGCAGCTTCTCGACTTTATCGAGCGGGAGACGTTCCAGCCCCGCGCCCAGGTTCGCAGGCCACCGCCCGCTGTCTCCGCCGTCGCCTAAAAGCGGCGCGCTTCATCCAGAAAGTGGGTCAGCCGGCCGATTGCGACATCGCGATTAATGAACGCTTCGCCAATGGAACGCGCCAAAATCAGCGTGTGAGCGCCGCGCATGACTTTCTTGTCCTGCTCCATCAGCGCAATAATGTGCGTCGTATCCGGCGGTTGCTTCCCAGTCAGCCGCTGCAGATCATTCAGCCGGGTTGGAAGTCCGGCTTTTATAAAATGCGACACGGCGCGGCTAGCATCCGCGTGCGAGCAAAAACTCTCTCTGGCGGAGAATTGAAACGCCAGCGCCATACCAATTGAAATCGCCTCGCCGTGGATAAGCGAGCCATCGAAGCCCGCCCAAGCCTCCAGTGCATGTCCGAAAGTGTGGCCGAGGTTGAGGAGCGCGCGGCGTCCGGTTTCGTGTTCGTCCTCCAGCACAATTGCCGCTTTCGCCTGGCAACTGCGCTCAATTGCCTCCGAGCGCGCGCTTCCTTCGCCGGAGAAAACCGCGTCAATATTCGCTTCAAGCCACGCGAAAAACGCCGCGTCGCCCAGCAGCCCGTATTTCGCGACTTCGGCGTAACCTGCGCGGAACTCACGTCCCGGAAGCGTAGTCAAAGCGTCCGTGTCGGCAATGACGAGGGAAGGCTGATGAAACGCGCCAATCAGGTTCTTGCCCTGCGGAGCGTTGATGCCCGTCTTGCCGCCGACCGACGAGTCCACCTGCGCCAACAGAGTGGTGGGGATCTGGATAAAGCGAATGCCGCGCTTCAGAATGGCCGCTGCGAAACCGGCAAGATCGCCGATGACGCCGCCGCCAAAAGCAATAACCACATCCCCGCGTTCCAGCTTCAAATCCAGCAAATGGCCGCAAACAAGCGCGAGTTTATTGAAGCTTTTCGTGGCCTCGCCTGACGGCAACACGTGGGGCGGCCCGATAAGCATCCCCTGCAACGCCGCCGTCAACGCTGGCAAGTGATGTCGCGCCACGTTTTCATCGGTCACGATCGCGCATCGCGCGCCCGACGCCACATGGGATATAAGCCTACCGGCCATTCCGAGTAGATTGGCGCCGATGACGATGTCATACTCGCGTCCCGGCAGGGCGACTCTCACCGTGCGCGCGTCTGGCGGTAGGGTAAAGCCGGTCATGTCGCTGTCGCCGTGTGAACGCGATCAAGCAGTCCGGTGATGATTTCGTCCACAATAACCTCATGCGCCACATCGCGGCTTTCGACCGTCAGGTCGGCATGTGCATAAATTGGGTAACGCTCTGCGATAAGCCGCTCCATAACGGCGCGCGGATCGCCGATTTTAAGTAAAGGGCGGTTATCGCGGCGGGCAACCCGGTTCAGAAGCACCGCCAGTTCGGCCCTTAACCACACGGTTATCGCCCGCTGACGAAGGCGCTCTCTGGTCTCAACGTTCATGTATGCGCCGCCGCCCGTCGCCAGAACTATTGACCCCAAATCCAGCAGGCGCGCTATAACCCGACGTTCTCCGTCCCGGAAAGCGGCTTCGCCATGATGAGCAAATATGCTTTCGACGCTCTCACCTGCGGCGGCCTCAATTTCCGTGTCTGCATCGGCATAGGGCAAATCGAGCCTTGCCGCCAGACGGCGCCCGATCGCTGACTTGCCAGCCCCCATCAGGCCGATCAGCGCAATGGAGCGTCCGCCTAGGGCGCCCGCAATCACCCCCGGCGAGACGGGCGAAGGCCTAAGCGGCTTTGGATTATCGAGCGGCTGTTGCATGCCGTATACTCATCATTCGCGTTCGGATTTAACGGTAGCATTTCAAAAGTTTTAATGACAGCCAAGCACCGCCGCCATTTCACCTTGACAACAAGCGCCGTTTTCCGCCACCCCATGATAGAAAGCCTGTCGTAAAAGTCTGCCAGCGGGGAAGCTGCACCAATGCCCAGTCTTATCCGGTTTATGACAGTTATCGCTGTTTTGGTGGGCCTCTTTTACGGCGCCATGTTCATGCTCGCCATGTATTTCGAGCCTGAGACGAGAGAAATTTCCAAAACCGTTCGCAATGTGAAGATCAAGTAATGCTTTCTTAACCATTTCGCCGCCGCAATAAACCATCGCAAAAATGCGAAAGGTCACGGAGCGGCGACATGGCGCGGACAGCGACGGAAAAAGCACGGCGCGGGAAAGCCTCGGACCCGGATATCGGCGATTTTCTGAATATGCTTGCGGCTGAACGGGGCGCGGCCATCAACACGCTCGACGCTTATCGGCGCGATCTGTCGGACATGGCTGCCTATCTACAGGCGGCGGGGATCGGGATGCGCAACGCCGAGCCAGCCATTTTACAGCGCTACATGAGCAGTCTTCATGCCGCTGGATTGGCTGGCGCTTCGCTCAACCGGCGAGTTTCGGCAATACGACAGTTCTATAAGTTCCTGATGGCCGAGGGGCGCGTTCAGGATGACCCTTCAGCGACTTTGCTGGCTGGTAGGTGCTTGGCCGCATTGCCAAAAACGCTTTCCGTCGCAGAGGTGGATACGTTGCTTGAGAAGGCTCGCGAACAAGCGGAGGCGCTCACCGGCGTTGAAAAGCTGCGCGCTCTCCGGCTACATTGCCTGCTGGAAATGCTTTACGCGACCGGCATGCGCGTGTCTGAACTTGTAACCCTACCGCGCGCGGCGCTGGCGGGCGATGACCGTATGCTGACCATAAGGGGCAAAGGTGGGCGCGAACGGCTGGTTCCCCTAAACCCTGCCGCGCGGCGCGCTCTGGAAGCGTTCATGAAAGCGCTTGCTGCGGAAACTGTGCTGAAAGGGCGTGCGGCTGTTGTGCCGCGATGGGTTTTCCCATCCTGGGGGAAAAGCGGGCATCTGACGCGGCAGAGACTGGCGCAAGACCTGAAAGGTTTGGCGGCGGATGCCGGGCTGGACGCGGAAAACATTTCGCCGCATGTGCTGCGCCACGCCTTCGCCAGCCACCTGGTCGCGCGCGGCGCCGATCTTCGCTCCGTGCAGACGCTTCTCGGGCACGCCGATATTGTCACGACGCAAATTTACACCCATCTCGCGGAAGACCGGCTGCGCCAGGTTGTGCACGATCATCATCCCCTGTCCGCCCATGCGGTTCATAACGCGAAATAAATGTATTTGTGACTAGATTATATGCCTAGTTTCTGCCACGCGAATTCTCTAACATCACTTGTCAAATAATAAAAGGAAAACGAAGTATGGCTTCATATACAATACGAATCGGAGCCGCTTTGCTCTCCTGCGCCATTCTTGCGACCAGCATCACCGGCGCGTCCGCGTTTTCTCCACTAGCGGGCAAGACGCCCAATCTTTCGGCCGCATCTGAGCAAGGCTTGGTAACGCCGGTCCGTCGTCGCCACAGACGCAACCTTGGCCTTGGCATTCTCGGCGGAGTCGCCGCCGCCGTAATCATCAATGAAGCGGCCAAAGCCGATGACGGCCGCTATGATGAAGGGGATGTCGTCGAAGCGCGTCGCTGCCGCCGCCTGCATTTCCGCTGTAAGGATGGCGACGCAATCGCCTGCGATAGATTCGACGATTATTGCTAAAAGCGGTGGGTTTTCATCGCCACTAAATCGCGGTAAGACTGGACAGCGGCGTGAAGCGGGTTACAGATTAACCCGCAACACGCCGTTTTAACAGTTAAGCGACCACACGCGCCATGATCCGCACTTACCTCGATTTTGAAAAACCCATCGCCGAACTGGAAAGCAAGGTTGAGGAGCTGCGCGCGCTGGATGGCGAGGAAGTCACCGGCTCTATCCAGGTTGAAATCACCCAGTTGCGCGAGAAAGCCCGCCGCGCGCTTGAGGATGCATACGCAAAACTGGCGCCATGGCAGAAAACGCAGGTCGCACGCCATCCAGACCGTCCGCACGCCACCAGCTACATCGACGAATTAATCGAGGATTTTACGCCTCTCGCAGGGGATCGCTATTTCGGCGAGGATTTGGCCATCATAGGCGGCATAGGACGCTTTAACGGGCGCGGTGTGCTTGTTATGGGCCATGAAAAGGGCACCGACACGCAAGGCCGCCTCAAGCACAATTTCGGCATGGCGCGACCGGAAGGCTATCGTAAAGCTGTCCGTCTCATGCGGCTGGCCGATCGGTTCGGGCTGCCAGTCATTACGCTCGTGGACACTGCCGGAGCCTACCCCGGCATTGGCGCGGAAGAGCGAGGGCAGGCGGAGGCCATTGCGCGCTCAACGGATTGCTGCCTCTCGCTGAAAGTGCCGTTAATTGCTGTCATTATTGGTGAGGGCGGCTCCGGTGGCGCCGTCGCCATCGCCACCGCTAACAAAGTGCTCATGCTGGAGCATGCGATTTACAGTGTGATTTCGCCTGAAGGCGCCGCCTCTATCCTCTGGCGCGATTCGACACGGGCTTCTGACGCGGCGACGAATATGAAAATCACGGCGCAGGATTTGCTCGCGATGAAGGTTATTGATGGGGTTATCCCCGAGCCGACAGGGGGCGCGCATCGCGATCCGGCTCTCACAATGCGCAATGTCAGCGACTCCATCGAAGCGGCGTTGCGCTCGTTCGATGAGATGGAGCCAGACGAGGTAAGGCGCCACCGTCACGCCAAGTTTTTGGGTATTGGGCGCAATCTTTAGGCTACGCTTGCGCGCGTTTGCATCAAGCCGAGACTTTCAATCAATCCTATTTGATTGTTATGATGCGCTAATAACTTGATTCTGGCTATATTTTAGGGATTGTTCAACTTGTCTGAATCGGAATAACATAATCTCAACGAAATGAGTCGATCTTAATCGGCGCGTGCAAGGGGCACAAATTATGCTGATAAGTTTCGTAGTTCGTTTTGCGTTATTGGGTTTTGCCGCGTCTGCTCTCACTGGCTGCCTCGGAATGGGCGGTGAGGACATCGCGCCGCACACGAAACAAATGCCCGCTGAAGCCCAGGTGCTTCTGGCGAAAAAAGGCATGACCGAGCAAGCTCCAATTTTCTTGCGCATTTTCAAGGAAGAAAATGAGCTGGAAGTCTGGAAGCAGATGGCGGATGGGCGGTTCGAGCATTTTAAAACCTATCCTATCTGCAAATGGTCTGGTGCGCTTGGCCCTAAAGTAAAGCAAGGCGACAAACAGGCGCCGGAAGGGTTTTACACCGTGCGCCCCGGCCAGCTTAATCCGAATAGCCAGTTTCATCTCGCGTTTAACCTTGGCTATCCTAATGATTACGACCGGTCGAACGGTCGCGACGGCTCGGCGTTGATGGTGCACGGCAAGTGCAAATCCGCTGGCTGCTTTGCTATGACCGACGCCCTTATCGAAGAAATTTATATTCTCGCTCGTGAATCATTCAAAGGTGGGCAGACCTCGTTTCAGGTGAACGCTTTCCCGTTCCGCATGACCGAGGAGAACATGAAGCGCCACGCTAACAGCGAGTGGGCAGGTTTCTGGCGCAGCCTGAAGACCGGATATGACTCGTTCGAGTTTTTCCGCGTTCCCCCAAAAGTAGCGGTCTGTTCAAAGCAGTATCTGGTCAACGTCAATTTTCTTGGGCAGGAAGCCCGCCCCGATCCGCAGGCGCCGTGCCCGGCTTTCGAGCGCGTGACGCCTGATGTGACGCCTGGCTTTGAGAACTTGCCTACAGAGCAAATTGCACGCCTGCCCGAGAGGTCGCGCGTCGCCGGGGTGCAAAGCAGGCCGACACTTACCGATGCTCCCAGCCGTGCGCCCGATCAGGATAACGCGCAGACACAGCACGCGGAGCAGCCTCAGGCTACTCCGGTTGAGGCAGAGCCTGTTGTAGATGTAGCCGCCTCGCAGCCGAGCGAACCGTTGACCACTGCCGCAGCGGTAGCGGAGCCGCAAACTAGCGCGCAGCAGACCAAGCGCAGCGGCAAGGGGGATCGTCTGGCGCCGGTGCAGGCGCCGCCGCCTGAGCAGTCAAGCGCGTCAGCGTTTGGCTACACGCCGCAACCAGCGCCTTTGCAATAGTCTCGGTCATGTCCCAAGGCATTCTCGTTTGCAGTGTTTTGCAAGATTTTGCGCCTCGTGGTGCCTTATGAGCGAAAAATACCTGCTACGAAGGACGCCAAGCGTTTTGCGCCGCAGCGCCTTAACCCTGGTTCTTACATTTGCCGCCACGACCGCGCTCATTTATAGCGGTTGGTTTCAAATTGGGGCCGACGCGGGATGGGGACTGTTTCGCGATGTAAATCGCAAGGTGCATGTCGCGTTCGGGTGGACGCTTCCCGGCATGCCAGATCTTGGCCGCTTTAAGGAGCGCCTGACGGAACGTGGCTTGGCGCTTGGCGCGCCTGTGTTCATGCGCATTTTCAAGCAAGAATACGAACTTGAGCTGTGGATGAAGCGCGAGGGACGCTTCGTGCATTTTGCGACTTATCCAATTTGCACTTACTCCGGCAGGCTTGGCCCCAAACTGCGCCAGGGCGACAGGCAATCGCCGGAAGGGTTTTACACCGTTGGACGCTCGCAACTTAATCCTAATAGTCGTTGGCGACGCTCCTTTAATCTTGGGTTTCCAAACATTCTGGATGCTAGCCACTACCGCACTGGCAGCCTGCTTATGGTGCATGGTGGATGCTCGTCAATTGGCTGCTACGCCATGACGAACGACGTTATCGATGAGGTCTGGACGCTGATTAACGCAGCCTTAGACAAGGGGCAGGCTCAGTTCGCTGTTCACGTGTTCCCGTTCCGCATGAGTGACTGGAGGGTGTCGGTTCATAGAGACGCGGAATCGTCCGGCTTCTGGGCGGATTTAAAACGCGGTTATGACATCTTTGAAGAAACGAATGTCCCTCCAACGATTTCGGTCTGTAATAAGCGCTATGTTGCGACTCAGGGCAGCACGCAGGACAGCGCTCCCCCCCTACGTCATAATTGTCCACTTCGAGATGAAACTGCGAAGTCTGGCTAAGTGTCTTTCCAAAAGGCTTTTGAGTCAGTAGACACTTTGCGTATCGGTTTCATAGTCGGTTAGCAGAAAAACACGGCTGGCGGGAAATCGCATATTGCGCCGCTTTTTTATCTGTTACTTACTCAATTGTGTATTATGGTGATGACCAAGTACACAACATGAGATATTAAGCATTTAACCGTGTTTATTATCTAGAACGAGCGATCTTAGAACCGCTCCTGTAATTCAAGCTTTGATGATCCCTTTAGGCGCTGGGTCTCAAACATGGCAGACAATCCAGCTAAACTCGACTCATGTAAATCAGACACTAACTCGCGTCAGCTTTTGCTGTACGCGGAACATTTACTAGCAGTTGTCTCTTTATCCATTCCACTAGTTTGTATTTCGGGGCGTCGAATATACGCAATTCAAGAAGCCAGGCTTATGTGATGGATTAAAATTCAGCAGATGGTTGCAGTAGCTTGTTTTTACACGCAAAGTAGGCTTGACGAACTGCATACAAAAGCTTCTGCACTGCACATGTCGCAACGGATCGGACTAGGGATATCGAGATGAAGCCCTCCAATTTTAGGTTAAGCGTGGCTAAATCTTTGTCTAATGTGTCAGGTGAGACTTTGTCGAATGCGACAATAACGAGCCATAAAGCCTCTAAGCATCCAACCTTAAGTGGAGAGCAAACTCGGATGACTGGAAAATTGGACGCTGCGGCGACAAGAATCCTCCCATTGGGTGTGGCTTCGAGTGTAAGGGGAGATCACGACTTTGGCGAAGAGGCACCCGTTGGCGGCGCGATTAAGCGTATCGTTGACATTATGATTAGCATCATAGCCCTGATTGCGACTGCTCCGTTAATGATTATCATCGCTGCCCTAATTTATATTTCTATGGGACGGCCGATCATCTTTGCCCACGAGCGCGTTGGGTTTAACAGGTCGCTTTTTCGCTGCTATAAATTCCGTTCAATGGTGTCTAACTCTCAGGAAGTGCTCGCAAAGCATTTGACCAACGATCCAGAAGCCGCACGCAGTTGGGCTGAAACACGCAAGCTCATGAATGATCCTAGAGTAACAAGTGCCGGACGTTTCCTTCGCAAATCCAGCCTGGACGAAATACCTCAGCTATTTAATATTTTAAAAGGCGATATGAGCTGCGTTGGCCCACGCCCCGTCGTAATTGAAGAACTGGCAAAATATGGTATTTCAAACAGAGATTATCTAGCGACAAGACCAGGCCTCACAGGTTTATGGCAGGTAAGTGGAAGAAGCAATACGACCTATCTCAGTCGCGTTTGTTTAGACCGCATTTATCGTCGTAGGTGGTCCCTAAATCTTGATTTTCTTATCATGTTCAAAACTATTTCCGCAGTATTACGTTTCCGAGATACCGCTTGAAATTATTCCACAGCTTTTGTGCTGTGCAGTTCGTGCGCATGAAATGCCTCTGGTGAGAGAAAAGGTAAACTTTTACGAAGACGCATACCATTGGTGGATAGATAGAGTCCTGCTAAAAAACCGATCTGCATAGATGTCAGAATGCTAAATACTATGATAAAAGAGTAGCCAAAACTCCATTCTGACAACATTAAAATCGGAAGTGCTGAACAGAGCACCAGCATCGACATGAGCACGATAGCCGCAGCTTTACCGTAAATCCCCGATATTAAACCCGCCAAAGCAGCGCCAGCAAGACCTATAAGCATGTGAGCCTCCTCATAAAAGAAAGTTAGGGCATCAATCTTCGGTTGTAAAGCGTTCCCTATATCAACTTAACTTCTTTTCCGAAGTTTTTTCGTTACGTTTTTTATTTGAGTTATTATTACAACATAAATTTCTGCCTTTGGCACTAGCCGTTCACAATATGTTCACGAATAAAAAGTCATTTTTCTGATCCTGTCATACACGTAATCACGAATCATAATGCTTAATTTTGATTAAAATCCGATACATTTGTGGCAATATCGCGATGTTGAAACTGATCATGCCATCCTGTCACCCAGCGGGGATTACCTTCGGTTAAAATACCCTTTGTCGGAATGTCAGAGTTGTTGCATTTCATCGGATTTCGGTAATGCTTTTGCTTTTAAGCTTTAAAAATAGCTATAAACGACCTCGTGTTGATCTTCTCGATTAGACAAATTTAGAGCACGGCATAATGATACCCTCGGTCATCGGCGGCGTTGTGGCTATTGCGGTAGGTGTGGTTGGGTATCTAAGCGGTAGTACGCTGCTTTTCGGTCTTTTTATCTCCCTCCCGTTCGGATCAACGGCAATCGGCGCAGTGCCTGCTCTGGGTGGCTCAACACCCCTCATTTATACTGTGTTCGTCGGATTGCTGCTTATTACGACAATGCTGAAACATGGCTTCCGCCGGGATTTGGGAACTGTTTTCAGGCTGCACTGGTCGGCCATCGTTGCAGCGCTGGTTGCGGTCTACGCGGTTTTTAGCGCTGTTATATTTCCGAGACTTTTCCTCGGTCAAACCACGATGCTAGTGCCGATAGAAGGGGTCGTAACCGAACTTCCGCTAATGCCGTCCCCCGGAAACATCACGCAGTCAGCTTATTTCGTGCTTGGTGTGCTGGCGTTTTTCGCTGTACGGATTTCTCTGCTGAATCCAAGCCAAATGGATGTTGTGCGCCGCTGTTTTCTAACGTTCGCCGGCGTTCATGTCGCCCTCGGCATCGTCGATCTAGCCGGAAAATTTGCTGGCCTTGGCGACATTCTTGCTGAGATTCGCACAGCAAATTACGCCTTGCTTACTAACGCGGAAGTTTCAGGATTTTTCCGGATTTCAGGCGGGTTTCCCGAGGCGTCGTCTTACAGCGCCACGAGCTTGGCCTGCATCGCGTTCACGTTCACCTACTGGCGCGTGGCAGGTTCAAAGGTGGCGTTCGGTCTCACCCTTATCCTGTTTGGCTTGCTCGCTTTGTCCACTTCTACAACCGCTTATGCTGGACTTGCCGCGTTAGTTTTTCTGGGAGCCGTGTCGATTGGGTTCACGTTTTTCTCCGGCCGGGTAAAAGTTCAAGACGTCGTTCTTTTTGTTGTGCTTACGACTGGTCTTGCGGTCGCGTTGGCAGCTTATCTCCTAAATGAAAAATTGTTCGATCCTATTATCGAAATGCTTCGCATTATGGTTTTAGAGAAAGCGGACTCGGAATCAGGCAAGGAACGCGCGTACTGGAATTATCAAAGTATGCAGGCCTTCTTGGACACAGACGGGATCGGCATTGGTTTTGGTAGCTCACGTTCGTCTAGCTGGCTCATCTCCGTGTTTTCGCAGATAGGAGTTTTAGGCGGTCTCATGATCGCCGCTCTGGGCGCTGCAATTTTAAGAGGCACGGCCGGTTTGCGCGCCGAAGGGCAAAAGGAAATATACGGTTTGGCGGCCGGGGCGCAGGCACTGTCTGTTGGCTGGCTTACAAGCATCACTATTTCCGGTGGAGCGGCTGACCCCGGACTTCTATTTTTTCTTCCACTTGCAGTGGTTTTGGCCTGCCGGACGCATCTCTACAATGAAATACTAAAACAGCGTCGAAGCCTTTCCTCGCCGTCCAGCAGAATGCCCTACCTGTCGGACGACGCGCTTATAAGATAAATTTATAGACGAATTACGCCAGAAGAACAGCGCGTCATCAAACGCCGCTGAACCAGTTGTAGCCGTTATCTTCCCAATAGCCGCCGCGATAGTCGTTGGTCACTTCCAGCGAGACGATCCATTTCGGTTGTTTAAAGCCGAGTTTCAGCGGCGTTTTCAATCGCATGGGAAATCCGAACGGAAGCAGTAGCGGTTTATCCGCATATTGAGTGGCGAGAATGGTCTGCGGGTGCAGCGCGGTCGCCATATCGATGCTGCTCACATAATCGTCCGTGCTGCGGAAGGCCACGTATTTCGACGTAAGTTCGGCTCCCGCGCGTTCCAGGAAGAGTTTGAGGGGCACGCCGCTCCATTTGCCAATGTAGTCCCAGCCCTCCACACAGATATGCCGGGTAATCTGTGTTTCATGCGGCATCGCGTAGAGCGCGTCGATGTCAATTGGTTGTTTGTTCTGCATGCGGCCAACCAGTTCCATGCGCCAATCGCGAGCGTTGACTGGTCTGACCTGATCGATGGAATAATGCGCGTTGAACCTTGGCGGATTGAGCACATCCGCATCCGCATATGTGGGCGCGAGCGTTGCCGGATTGAACATCCATGCCTGCACACGGTCATTCCATTGCGACATGGCGCGCAGCACGCCTTGCAGATTGCTTTCGTTGCTAATGTCGCAGCCTGTCAGCATTGTCATCGCGCCAAGGCTAAGACCCCCGCGTAAAAAGCCGCGACGCTCTACAGACTGAATAAGCTTCCGGTTTTCGTGGAGAAAATGCTGGGAAACTCCGCCCTCGGGGCGATTGGCGGAAGGGGTGGGGCCTTTACCGGGCATGATTATTCTCCGGGTTGCATGTGAGGCGTTTCAGACTTCTTAGCGGCGATCCGGCCAAGCGTCATTCCCACCAAGGTTTTGGGCACCAGGAATGCAAGGCTGACATGCACAACCAAGAATAGCACGATTGCGGCCATGGAAAGAAAGTGCACCAGGCGCGCGCCCTGGAAATCGTACATTAGCCATGTAAGTGTCTGGAACTGCACGGGCTTCCAAATCGCCAGACCGGACAAAAACACCATAAAAGCTGCGAGAACGACGCCGATATAGGAAAGCCGCTGTACCGAATTATAAATAGTCGGGTCTTCATGGGCGAGGCGAAAGCTCAAAGCCTCTTTGAAATCATGGATGAGCGCGCTGATTGAAACCGGGAACCATCGTGATCCGATGCGCCCCGAGGCGAATCCGTAAATGAGCGCCGCCGTGCCGTTGATGAAAAACAGCCACATCGCCGCAAAATGCCAGAGCAACGCATTGCTAAATCCAGTGTCGGCGTTCAATTTGTATGTGATTTCCGGATCGCCTCCCAGCGTCGCCCATTGCGGGAAAATGAGCCAATCGAAAATTGGCACATTATTATAAATGCGCCAGCCGCTGCCGATCATGACGATAACCGCGATAGCGTTTAGCCAGTGCATTACCCTAACGATCGGAGGATGAACTTTTATATAACGTGTTTCAGAGCCGTTCGACAAATCAGCCATAATGCATCTCTTATAGAACGCAATTGCTTTCCAGTGAGGAATGGTAAAGCCACTCGACCGTTAGTCATAATACCTTTAAGGTATCGAGACTTGCTTTTGTTAATTCATGTTTCGGCGATAGTGGACTTATGTTACGCACATTATCGGTTATTTTATCACACTTATGTGATCGCGTAACCTTTAGCAAGCCTCAGGAGTTTGCTAAAAAGCAAATCGAAGGGCGTAACGTCTTTTTGCTTGCCTACGAATGTGTTGCCAATAGCTTTATAATGAGAAAGTTCAGGCATGTACGGGGCAGAGCAGACAAATCCCAGTCGGTGCGGGATAGCGGTTATGGCCAAAGCGTCTCATCCTGGCCGCACCAAAACCCGACTCTCGCCACCGCTAACGCCGGAAGAAGCTGCCTCTTTTAATACCGCTTTCCTTCAGGACATCGCCCAGAACCTCGCGGTGGCCGCTGAGATCGAAAGTATTCGCGGATACATGGCGTTTGGGCCGCCCGGCTCGGAAACTTTTTTCCATAATATAATACCCGCCGACATCGGCCTCATTGAAACCTGGCTGCCGAACTTCGGCGATTGTCTTCAGCACGCGCTTGCCCAGCAGTTTCACCTTGGTCACCAGTCGGCATGCGTTTTGAATTCTGACAGCCCGACCTTGCCGGTGTCCATTCTGACAGATGCGGCCCGCATTCTGGCGGCGCCCGGCGATCGTGCGGTGCTCGGCCCTTCCACAGACGGCGGTTACTACCTGCTTGGCGTCAAAAAGGTGCATCCCCGACTGTTCGAGGACATCGCATGGAGCACAGAGCATGCCGCTTCGCAGACCTTACAAAGGGCGAACGACATCGGTCTTGAGGTGGTGCTTCTGCCCGAATGGTATGACGTCGATGATAAGTCCGCCTTGCAAGTTCTGGCAAGCGAGGTTCTCGACGGCGCGCACTTTAGCCCCCGACTGAAATCCAGCCGTGCTCCGTATTCAGTCGCGTTAATGCGTCGCCTTATGTCCGGCGACGACTTTTTAAAGCGTGTTGGGTTTGTTGAAACGCTCGCGAAGGCCGCATCCTGATGCCGGTGTTTGGTTTGCCCCAAGCGGTTGTAACGCTAGGTATTGTGCTAACCACCTCCATGGGGTTAGGAACATACCTGCTTTATAATTATCTGCACGGCCCCGTAGTCGTGCTGACGCTCATTCAGGGCGTTATCTATGTGGCGCTGGTCTGGCTGCTTTTGCGTACGCGAACTCATGAAGACCGCTCGAACATGCGGCGAGGTCTTATCCTTATCCTGCTATTGGCCGGGGTGATGCGGCTGTGCGTGCTGTTTGCGCCTCCGGTTTCCACCGACATTTATCGCTATGTTTGGGATGGCCGGGTGCAGGCATCGGGCGTGAACCCTTATGAGTATGTGCCCGCCGATCCGGCGCTAGCCGCTTTGAGAGACCAAACCATCTATCCGCATATCAACCGCAAGGAATATGCGCGCACAATTTACCCGCCAGTGGCTCAGGGGATTTATTGGGCGGCGACGCGCCTTAGCGAAACTGTCACGATGATGAAAGCCGTTATGGTGGGGTTTGAAGCGCTAACGGTATGGGCGCTCATCCAGCTTCTCATTGCGCGTGGCCTGCCGCTCAATCGCGTCCTTATTTATGCCTGGCATCCGCTCCCTGTGTGGGAAATCGCGGGCAGCGGACACATCGACGCCGCCGCCATCGCGTTTATGTTGCTGGCGTTCGTGGCGGCGCAATGGCGCAGGCCTTTGCTCGCAGGCGCGGCGCTGGGTGCAGGCGTGGGCGTGAAATTTCTCCCCATCATCGCCGCACCCGCGCTTTACCGGCTTTGGGATTGGCGCCTGCCCGCCGCGTTGATTGCAACCGTCGCCGCCGGTTACGCGATCTATGCTTCGGCGGGCGCGAAAATTTTCGGGTTCTTTGGCGGATACGCGGATGAGCAAGGCTTATCGACCGGAGCCGGGTTTTACCTATGGTCGCTGTTTCAGCAGGCTTTCGCGCTGCCAAGTGGCGGATTGCTCGTGTTTCTCGGCGCCGCGTTGGCGGCCCTTGGCCTCCTCGCCGCGCGCTCGGTGTTCTGGCGCAAGAACCAGCCGCTCGATATCGAAACCGCGTTCCTCATTATGGCCGTTTTCACCCTTGTCATATCCCCGCATCACGCTTGGTATTTACTCTGGCTGACGCCGTTCCTGGTTTTTTACCCGTCCCCTGCTGTGCTGTACGTAACGCTGGCGGCGGGCCTGCTTTACCGGCTTGGCTGGCCGCCAGATGTGGCGCGCGCCAGCATTTTGTACGGGCCTTTTGCACTACTGCTCGTTTGGGAGTTCTACCGCCGTTTTACGATTAAGGAGGCGCACAATGACAGCGCAATTCACACAGCCCGTTCTGCCTGATCCACGCCGCTATTTCGAGCAAGTCGTTGAAACCGATGACGGGGTAGCCGCCGCTGAGCCGGTTTGCCTTTATCTGGAGACAACCAATCGATGCAATCTGCTATGCACCACCTGTCCGCGCACTTATGCGGAGTTGGAGCCGCCAGCGGATATATCGTGGGAGCTGTTCACCAAGATCGTCGATCAGATCCCTAACTTGCAGCGCGCGGTGCTGCACGGCGTCGGCGAGCCCATGCTGGTCAGGAATTTGCCAGCCATGGTGAAATACCTCAAGGATCGCGGCGTTTATGTGCTGTTCAATACCAACGGCACAGTGCTTTCGGAGAAAAATGGCCGCGCGCTGATTGAGGCGGGGCTGGACGAGTTGCGCGTTTCGCTCGATGCCTCCAGTCAAGCTTCTTACATCGTTGTGCGAGGCAAAGATTATTTCCGTCGCATCCTCAAAAACGTGAAAGCGTTCCGCGAATTGCAAGAGCGCGAGGGTCACGTGAAGCCGCGCGTTTCGGCATGGCTCACGGGTCTGAAGGAAACCATACAGGAGTTGCCTGACTTTGTGCGCGTCGCGCACGAGATCGGCGTCAAGGAAGTGTATCTGCAACGGCTGGTGTTTTTCGGCGACGACGCTATCGGCCACGCGCGTCCCGATCAAGCGCTGTTCGAGCAAATGTCCCTGGAGGAGGGTGCTTATCTCGCGGAAGCCGAGGAACTCGCAAGATCCATGGGCATGACGTTCAGCGCGTCCGGCGCGGCGTCCGAGGCGGGCGAGAGCTTGCAGCGTAAAACGGATGGCAACCCTTGGTCGCTGTGCCGCCGCCCGTGGTCGCTGATGTATTTCACCGCGAACGGTCGCGCGCTGCCCTGCTGCATCGCCCCGTTCTCGCAGCGCGGCTACGAGAACTACACGCTCGGCGACGCCACCACCCAAACGCTTCCCGAAATCTGGAACGGCGCCGCTTATCAGGACTTCCGCCGCGCGCTCAAATCCGATTGCCCGCCTAACGCATGCGCCAGTTGCGGGATGCGATGGAGCCTTTAGTCATGGATGGCGGCGCACCGGTTATTGACGTAACGACAGCACCAAAAACGCGAGTCGCCGTGATTATCCCGACCTGGAATGAGGAGGGCGCCATCGCGGGCGTCATCTCGCGCATCCCCGATGAACTGGAGGCTGTCGTAATCGTAGCGGATGGCGGCAGCCGCGATGACACCCGCGCGGTGGCCGTCGCGGCAGGTGCGCGCGTGATCGACGCGGGACGAGGCTATGGCCGGGCGTGCTGGGAGGGCGCGCTGTCGGCGAATGGCGCCGATATCCTTGTGTATCTCGATGGCGATGGCAGCGACGCGCCTGAGGAAATAAGTCGACTCATCGCGCCGCTTGTCGCTGGCACGCATGATTTTGTTATCGCCTCGCGGTTGAAAGGCGAGCGTGAGCTGGGCAGCATGGCCTGGCATCAAATCGCGGCGGGCTGGGTGATCGGCCTGGCCGTCGGCGCGCTTTATGGTTTCCGCTACACCGACATGTGCGCCTTTCGCGCCATTCGCCAAGATACGCTGCTCGGCCTAGGCATGACCGAGATGACTTATGGCTGGAATCTGGAGATGCAGATGAAAGCCGCCCGCGCGGACCTCCGCATTCTCGAAATCCCCGTGCCCTACGCGGTGCGCGCGGCGGGCGAATCCAAGGTGGCTGGCAGCGTTCGCGGCACGCTTCAGGCAGGCACGCGCATCATAACTACATTCTTTCGGGTGGCCCTTCAGCGGCGCTCCCAAGGTAATCCAACTACCTTAGAGGTTCGCCGATGAGTCGTTTACCATTTGATCTGAGAAATGCTGCAGCCGCGCCAAGCAGCTTTCCTCTTGAGGCGCTGTCGCCCCTGATCGGCAGACACGACCATGACTCTCCCTCTGTTTTCCAGCCGCAGATCATGCTGCGAGAGGCGCGGCGGCAGAAAGGTCTGCCCGAAGGCCGCGTACCGCAGGTGTGCATTCTCGATCCGGACGGCGATATCGTTGATTATGTGCGCAGGCAGCAGAAAGCGCGGCGATCGCGCAACTGGGCGTGCTTTCACACCGCATTGTGGCAATGGACGCAAGGCGGTCAAAGATACGGCGTGGTCGGCTGCGCGGTCGGGGCGTCCTTTGCCGTGCTCATCGCCGAGCAGCTTTTCGTCTCCGGTTGTGAACTGCTCATAAGCATCGGCTCGGCGGGTGAATTGAGCTGCAGCGGTCTGCGCCAATCCTATGTCCTCATCGACCGGGCTATGCGCGATGAAGGCACCAGTTATCACTATTTGCCGCCCGCGCCCTATGTTGTTGCCTCTGCAAAGCTAACCGCATTAGCCGCCGAAGCGATGGCGCAAGGCCCGGCGCCTGTGAGGGTTGGGGCTTCATGGACAACGGACGCGCCTTTCCGCGAAACGGCGGAGACCATCGAGGCGCGTTGTGCGGAAGGCATTCTCATCGTCGAAATGGAATCGGCCGCGCTTTACGCTTTTGCGGAGGCGCGCGGAGCGGCGGTCATCTGTATCGCGCATGTAACGAACGCGATGGGCATGAAAGAGGATGATTTCGAGAAAGGCGCAATGAACGGAGCCGAGCTATCGCTGCACATGGCGACGCTGGTTGCAGCGCGGTGGAAAGCTTCAACGCCCGCGACTCTCAAAGCGGGTTGAGGTCACATCAAGCTCACTGACGCCAAACGCAGCAAGAAACGGCGTTTCGATCACTGTCTGCGCCACCAAAGCGGCCTCGTCCTGGTTCTCGGTGATAACAAGCTCGGTCTTGGCGTGCCTTGGTAAATGCTCAGCGTAGTCCTCAAACACGCTGCGCGCCATTATGTCCGCGTCCTCACCACCCTGCGCCCAGGCTTCGGCAGAGGCGGACAAAGCAAAGTTGACCCTTTCCCGCGTCATATATGCTTGCGAAATTTCAATCCCGGCACAAACTCCGAACGCTAGGGGCGCAAGCGCCACCGCGAAAACCACGCTGACGCCGCCCGCTTCGTTTCGACGAAAACCGCGTAACAATTTCATGGCCTAAACCTTGCCGAAACCTTTGTGCGCAATCATCGTGGCCGGAAAGCGTAAAGGAATTAGCCTCAAGCGATGCGTTTTATTTCCATGTGGGGGAGAAGGCTGGCGCAGGACGAGCGCGGCGGCGCGGCGCTGGAGTTCGCGCTTGTCGGGCCTGTGCTGGTCGCATTATGCATTTTTGCCGTGGAGGCCGCGGGCCTTGTCATAGACTACAGGCGCATCGTTATCGCCGCTGAGGCCGGTGCTGAAGTCTCGGAAGGTTTATCGGATTACGCGGAGGCGGAGATTGAAGCGGCCGCTGCGTCTGCATTCGGCGCGCGTGGCGCAGATCGCATGGAGGTCGCCGTTTCTTGCGTTAAAGGTTCCGGCTCTCAACGAAACGGTTTGCTGACGGTGGAGGTTCATTACACGGCGTCCGCATTCGCGGCTGAGACGTTTACAATGGCCGCGAAAAGTGTGCGCGCGGTGCACGAGTGCGCACAATATGATGCTTCTTAGCGACCTGCTGCTTCGTAGCGAACTGAGTTCACGTCGATCAGCGCCGCATCAAAAATCCGACACGATGCCTTTCTTCTCCCAATCGCCATAGCGCGTTGGCTCGGGGCCTTTACGTCCGCCAACTTCAATGGGCTTATCCTGCTTCTGGTCCTGAGCAGCGCGCCGCCTCTGTTCGGCCTCCTCTAACGCGCGCTTCGCTGCAGGCGTCAAAGGACGCTCTGAAGCCCCAGTTTGCGAGCCGGTTGTTGCGTCATCATAGGCGTTAGTTTTTGCATCTGTCATGAATATACTCGCTTGGGCGTGGCATTACGCGATCAGCGCGCCTAGTCCCTTGATACGTAGAATTGACGCTTATATAGCATTGTGAGTTCGCATTTTTCCCGCTTCGCCGGAGACAAGATCATGAATTATTTTCGTACCGCTTTATTGCTGGCCGGTCTCACCGGGCTATTTGTCGCCATCGGCTTTGCGCTGGGCGGTCAGACCGGCATGGTGATCGCTTTTGTCGTGGCGCTTGCCATGAACGCCTTCGCCTACTGGAACTCCGACAAAATGGTGTTGCGCATGACCAACGCCAAGGAAGTGTCACGAGAAAGCGCGCCGGAATATTATGACATCGTGGCGCAACTGGCGGAAAACGCCGGGCTCCCCATGCCTAAAACCTACCTGATTTATGAGGATCAGCCGAACGCTTTTGCTACCGGCCGCAATCCGGCCAACGCGGCGGTTGCGGCGACGACCGGCCTTCTGGATATTTTGACCAAGGAAGAACTGGCGGGCGTTATGGCCCATGAGCTGGCGCATGTGAAAAACCGCGATATCCTCACCATGTCCATCGCGGCGACAATTGGCGGCGCGATTGCGATGCTGGCGCAGTTCGGCGGGCTGTTCGGCGGCGGTAACCGTGACAATAACGGCAGCCCGTTCGGCTTTATCGGCATTCTGGCGATGGTGATTTTGGCCCCGATGGCTGCGGGCGTGATCCAGATGGCGATCAGCCGTTCGCGTGAGTATGAGGCCGACAAGTTGGGCGCGGAGATCTGCCAACGGCCGCTCTGGCTGGCCTCGGCGTTGAAAAAGATTGCCGGCAGGGCGCAGCGTCAGCCCATGTTCGCGGCGGAGCAGAACCCGGCAACCGCGCACATGTTTATTGTCAATCCTTTGAGCGGCGCGCGGATGGACAACTTGTTTTCAACCCATCCGAACCCAGACAACCGTGTCGCAGCGTTGGTGCAGTTGGCGGAAGAAATGGAAAAAAATAAAACTTAATTTAGCTTATCAATCTTATCTCAGCTTAAATTCACCGATTAGTCTACGTCCAGCTGTTACATTCTGCATAGATGCATAGATGCATAAAGTACATTGTATCCCTTAAAAATATGTAATTTTCCAATTCTAATATCGAAATTTTGTTTGGATTTCCATTTAAAAATCACCGTGCTATCCGGTATTCGTGATTTCGGGATGTACAGAGCTGAAGATAGCCTTTTTGCATCTCTATTTGTTTTAACACTTATAGTATCCGTCTTTTCAAGAAACAAACTCCTCATGTAACCGTAAACACGATCTATTTTTTCTGCGGTTATTTTTTGCCCTTAAATTCTTTATGGCTACCATGAAGAAGCAATGCAATGTGGTCCTTATCTTACTTAGAGTGTATAAACTGAGTAAAACTATGTAATTGTTTGAGGTATGAATAGAGACACGTATAAGCGGTTTTTCAAGGTGTCCATCGCCGACTAACAGGGGCGCAAAATAATCGGGCATGTTATCCTATCTGGCATTAGAAATTGAAACTTGGTAATTATGTAATCGATTTTTAGCGACGAATCTCCGCAAATTACACTTGAAGTAAAATAGTTATTAGGCTTTGGTTCTACGTAATTTTCTTTAATGTAGAAAGAAATATTTTTGTTATTTTTAGCTAGGTCTGTATAACTTTTTGTTTTTTAATGTTTTTAAACCAGATGGAGGTTTAAAATAGCTTGCTGCTGCTAGCTAAGACCTAAAGTACGCATAAGATTCATTTTTAATTTTATCATACTCTATTAGTATTCCCTTTTTAACGATGTTTCAAAATCCAGGGTTCCAAGGCTCGAGTCTATCTCGAGAAACTTATCCTTTCTAATTAGCAGAGCTGATTTATTTGTTTTCTCCTTATGTTAGATGAAAGAACGGAATATATATTCAATACTATTTTGATTTTCGTATTTTTTCTTCTTCAGAGCCAACAGCAAATACATTATTTAAGTTCGTGCTGTTTATTAAGACTCAGTGGCCTAAAAGGAATGAATTTAATTTTTCGGTCGGTGCCGCCGTTTACGTAAACCTTTAATGATTGTGCCGCACATGGCGTCAGCACTCACGCGAACAGAGATTGCGGCAGCGGAAAATCCCGGCGGTGGTAAGGATCAAGCGGAAGTCATAACTACTTTAGGCGGGGGTATCGTTTAGCTTGGGTATGAAAAGCAGCGTCGCGCGCGTTCCACCGCCGGCGCGGTTGTAGATCACTTCGGACGATAATTTTTGCGCCATGGCTTTCACGATTGTCTTGCCGAGGCCTGAAGAGGACGCGGCCGAAGATGCTCTTGGAGAGTCGACGCCAACGCCATCGTCTGAGACGCTGAGTTCTGTTTTATCGTCCGCACCATTGCGGAGCTCAATCCGGACTGGGCCTTTCCTGTCTGGATAAGCGTGTTTGATCGCGTTCAGCACAAGTTCGGTAACGACAATTCCGATGGCGACAGCCTTGTCTGGCTCAATGGACACTTCATCCGCGTGCAGCGAAACCGCAATATCTGCGTGCTCATCGCCAGAGGCGCCGTGAATGTCATGCACAAGGCTGCGCAAGTAATCGCCCAGCGAGATTGATTGCACATTGTCGGATGTGTACAGCCTGAGGTGCACCTGAGCCACCGCCATAACACGCCGGTGCGCTTCAGAAAGCGCGTCCTTGATTTCCTCTTTCTCCGTTGCCCGCGTTTGCAGATGCAACAGCGACGCGATCAGTTGCAGGCTGTTGCCGACGCGATGGTTCATTTCCTTCAGCAGCATCGCGCGCTCCTCGGCCAGCGCCTTATAACGGTCGCGAGCATCGATGATCGCCGCTTCCGCTGCTTCTTTCGCCTGCTGTAGGTAAGCGGCCATCAGAGCGGCTCCGATTGCGGCGTTAAGGAGGAGGAGAAAATCGCCGTGCACGTCTTTAGTGACGTAATCAGCGGCGCCTGCTTTTAGTGCGGCGACAGCAACCCGGCTATCCTCAGTGCCTGTCAGATAAATGACGGGAGGCACGCCCTGCAAAGCTCTCAGCTCCATCAGCGCGCCTATGCCGTCATTGTCCGGCAAATGGTGGTCGAGAATGATCAGGTCGAACTGGGTATCGCTCACACGGGCGATGCCGCTCCGGCAATCGTAGGCCGTCTCGACGACATAGCCCGACCGTTCGAGGCTTTTGCTCGCAAGACGGCAGAAAGCTACATCGTCGTCGATAAGCAGGACTTTTTGGCTTCGGCTCTTGGCAAGAGTTATGTCGTTCATAGGGGCGAGTCTGGGATCTGTATAACGGAAAAGAATAAACCTAGCTGACGTATGGCATTAGCGAAGTTGTCATAGTCTACGGGTTTGGTGACATAGACATTGCATCCGAGGTCGTAGCAGCGCTGAATTTCGGTTTTATCATCAGTGGTGGTTAACACGATAACCGGCGCCAGCTTCAGCACGTCATCCGCCTTCAGGCGCTGCAGTATTTCGACGCCGGTCATGTCGGGTAAATTCAGATCGAGCAGAATGAGAACCGCTGATGACCGCTGCGCGTTCGGTTTGCCCATGACATTAAAGAAATAACCGAGCGCGCTGGCGCCATCCGATAAATGCACGATCTCATTGCTCACGCCTGCGCGCCTGATGTTTTTCTCAATCAGCCGGACGTGGCCTTCATCGTCCTCAATCATGATAATTTTCACAGCGCCATTCATCTTTCTGTCCTGTTTTGTGGTTCGCTCAAGACTTCTGGCAAGATAATATAAAACGTCGTCCCTTTGCCAAGCTCGGACTCGAGCCGGATCGATCCTTCGAGGCGGCGGACAAGCGTTTTTACATAGGCAAGACCCATGCCCTCGCCGGGGCGATCCTGGACGCTTGAACGGCGAAACAGCTCGAAAATCCGTCCTTTGTCGTTGCTAGCAATGCCGAGACCGTTATCGGCAACCTGAAACTCCACCAGCCGGTTAAGTCTTCTGGCGGAAATCCTGATTTCTCCTGGCGTATCGCGGCGCAGGAATTTAAGCGCGTTGTCCACCAGGTTAGAGAACACCTGCTCCAGGGCAAGCCGGTCGCTCTTGATGAGCGGCAGCGGGTCGATAACGATCGATGCGCCCGATGTCTGAGTTTGGTGGGTCATGGAGTCTGCGATGCCATTCAACAACGCGGTCATATCCACTGACTCCGTTTTGAATGGCCGGGCGCCCTCGCGCGATATCTTCAGGATAGCGCTAATTAGCCGGTCCATCTTGGAGATCGAGCTTTTGATGAATCCGAGAGCCTCGTCGAAGTCCTTGCGAACGGTTTCGCTCGGCAACGCAGGCGCGGCGTACATATCCGGCCCGTTCTGGGTTGGCTCGAAGATCTCTTTGCTCAGAGCCTCCAACTCGGTCGTAAAACCCATGATGTTGACCAACGGCGAACGTAAATCATGGCTCACGATATATGCGAAGCGCTGAATTTCTTCGTTAGCCTCGCGTAAATCCTGCATGCGCTCGTCAACGATAGCCTCCAGATTTTCGTTATTCGCCAGCAAATTCGCCTGGGCCGTCATCATTTTCTTGTTTGCGCGCCAAAGCATGAACAACGACGATGAGGCTAAAAACATAATCAGCGCCGCGCCAGCGACGTTGGAGTACCAAAGCAGCGTATCCAATGACTCCGTTTGTTGCTGGCTTTCAAACAAGCGGCGCTGAACCTCTGAGCGAAGTGTGTCGATGTCAGCCCGTATCTCCTGCATCATTTCGCGTCCAGAACCAGCCTTGACGAGTGCAATAGCTTTAGTCTTCTCATTTGCCGTATATATGCGAATGGTTTCCCCCATCTCGGCAAGTTTTTCGGAGATCTTAGCTTTTAGCTCCTCGTAGTTCTTTGAGAGGGGAGTACCCCTGAACGCTTCTTCAGCGCTGTTCAGCGCAGCATCGATAACACCAACATTCGTATTGTAAGATTCTAGAAAAGCCGGGTTGTCAGTTAGCAGATATCCGCGCTGTCCGCTTTCGGACGACCGCACCGCCGCTTCCACGGCGATTAGATTTTTACTGACCTTTTGCACGTCCACGGCGATACGGCGATCGTCGGTTGTACGTTGCGAGAGCCAGAGCGAGGCGGTTGTCAGCGTAACCAGGAGAACGAACGCTAGCACCAAAAGCACAAGCTCAACCGGTGCACGGAAGCCCACCGCCTGTTTCAGCCAGCTTGAACCGCCGAACTCCCGCATGTTCGTTAACTGCACGATATTTGTATGCTTTCCCCGTCAGTCACTTCGCTCTGACGCCAGCCGTAAACGTTTTCTAGCTGCCTTGCATTAAACTATATTATGTGCCGGTGATTAAGGCAAAAAATGTTCCCAATCCAAAATGCGCTGTGCTTTATATACGCTATTGGGCGATTCGTTTATTTTACGTCACCCGTTGTCGCAAAGGAGCTGAACCATGTCGCTTTCTGAAAAAATCGGGCCGCACGTGCCTTATCTGCGGCGTTTTGCTCGCGCCTTGTCGGGATCGCAAAAAAGTGGCGACGCTTATGTCCGGTCGGCGCTGGAGATGATCGCGGCCGATCCGTCATTGTTTCCCGATGACGTCGAGCCGCGCATCGGGCTTTATCAGGTATTTTTGAAGCTGTGGAATTCTGTGGGCACCAACGAGTTCCCGGATTTCGACTTTAACGAAATCGAACTGGTTCATAGCCTGCAAACGATTACCCCTAAACCGAGACAGGCATTCATTCTGCTTTCAATTGAAGGGTTCGTGGCGGAGGAGATAGCGGATATTCTGGATTCTGACGTGGATGCCGTCGCCGACCTCATCGCTCAGGCCGACCGCGAGATCGCGCAGCAAATTCCGCCTGCGCGCATCATGATTATCGAGGATGAGCCGATCATCGCCGAGCATTTGCAGGGGCTGGTGGAGGCATTGCGCCACGGTGTGACCGGCATTGCAAATACACACAGAAAAGCTGTGGAATTGGCCGCTCAAGAACGCCCCGATTTGATTTTGTCGGATATTCAGCTTGAAGACGGCTCCTCCGGCGTGGACGCGGTTAATGAAATCCTCGGTACCATTGATGCGCCCGTCGTGTTTATCACCGCGCACCCCGAAATTTTACTGACCGGCGAGGGCGTGGAGCCCGCGTTCCTCATCCCCAAACCGTTCAGCTCCGAAACCGTAAAAGCCGTCATCAGCCAGGCGCTATTCTTCAACGCCAAGCCCGTCGCGACGGATTTGGAGAACTAGCCGTTCCCGAAAAGTGTTACGCGGTTTTCGGACGAGAACGGCTCTACTCATAATGCTAGAACGATTCACCCGATTTGATTGAGTCAATCAAATCGGGATCGAGTCTAGGACGATTGGTCGGGCGCGACATGGAGCAGGGTTCCACAGCGTTTGCAATGCACAGCGTCCGCTTCATGTCGCATCTGCCCGCAGGATACGCACTCGACCCGCACGCGCGGCGGATTGAATAGCGTTTGGACCAGCCGCAAAAACAGCCCGACCCCGAAAATCATAATGATGATGGAGAGCACGCGGCCCCACCAACCCTCCAGCACGATGTCGCCGAAGCCGGTGGTGGTCAGCGTGGACAACGTGAAATACACAGCATCGAGGAAGTTCAGGATTTTCGCATGCCCCGGCACGGCCGAAACATACACGATGGCCGACATGACGAAGAGGAACACGGCGAGGTTCAGTCCCGCCTCGATGGCGTCGCGGTTTTTCTCGAAAAACGCGAAATGCTCGCGCAGCTCCTTTACGATCTGATAGGAGCGAAAAAGCCGAGTCGCTCGCAGCACGCGCAGGAAAATGAGGCTGTCGGTGAAAAGCGGCGCGAAGAGCGAGACGATCACGGCCGCGTCCGCCCAGGTTGAAAGCTGCTTGAAGTGGTTGGCTTTGCTATCCGCAATCCACACTCGCGCCGCGAAATCCAGCCCCAGCAGCGCGGCGATGGCCAACTCCACACCCTTCACCCAGCCCGCGCCGCGCTCGAACGTGGCCACGATAAAAAACGCGATCACGGCCACCTCAAACACGAGCATGCCGATGCGAAACCCGCGCGCCGTGGCGTCTACGCCGTAATAAAGCCGCTCGACGCGATGGCGCAAAGTCTCGGGTGCGGGGGTTACGGCCATGATCTCTCCTGAGGTTTATCGTCATTGCGGTTGGAGCGAAGCAATCCATTTTCAAGCCATGAATGGTTGCTTCGCCTTCGCCATGACGACGCTGGCATAATGACAAGCTAGCGGGATAACTCTTTTAGCCCCAAACGGATCAAATCCTCCGCGCGGGCGGCCTCGCCAGATTTGGCGAGCACGGTGGCGATTGCCGAGTTGGCCTGCTGCGGCGCGTAGCCGAGGTTGACGAGGGCGGAGATGGCGTCGCCAGCGGGTGATGCGACCGCGGCAGGCGTGGTGCGGCCCGGTGCAGCGGTTGTGCCCGCTCCTATACCAGAGGCCATCAGCGACGGCGCTTTGTCCTTTAACTCCGTCATGATGCGCAAAGCGACTTTCGGCCCCACGCCGGGCGCGCGCGTCATCGCCGTTTTATCCTGCAGCGCGATGGCGTTGGCGAGCGTGCCGACATCCACCGCGCCGAGGATCGACAGCGCAACTTTCGCGCCGACACCCTGCACGCTTTGCAGCAGCCGGAACCAGGCGCGCTCCGCCTCGCTGGCGAAGCCGTAAAGCTTGATGGCGTCCTCGCGCACATAGGTTTCGATGGCGAGCGTCACCAATTCGCCCTGCGCAGGCAGATGCGCCAGCGTCCGCGAGCCGCACGCCACTTCATAGCCGACGCCGCCGACATCCAGAATGAGGAAATCCGCGCCGACTGTGTCCACAATGCCGCGCAAACGCCCGATCATCGCGCTCTCCGTTTGGCGGGCGGCGCGCCAGCCATCGCGGCGGCGAGCAACTGCGCGGCGCGGCGGTGATGCGCGTGGGTGATGGCGATGGCAAGGGCGTCCGCCTCATCGGCGCTGGCGGGCTTGGCTTTCGGCAGCAGAAACGCGAGCATGGCGCGAATTTGCTCCTTTTCCGCATGCCCTGCGCCTGTAACGCTTTTCTTGACGAGGTTCGGCGCATATTCGGCAACCGGCAGCCCAGCCCTCGCTGGCGCCAGTAGCGCAATGCCGCGCGCCTGCCCCAGCTTCAGCGTGGCTTGGCCATCGCGCGTCATGAAGGTTTGCTCCACAGCAGCTTCAGCAGGCGACCACGCCGTCAGCACCGCATCGATGCCGATAAACAGCGCGCAGAGCCGCACGGCAAGCGCCTCGCCTGCGTCTGAAGTGACCGTGCCTGACGCCACATACCCAAGCCGCGATCCGTCCCAATCAATGACGCCCCAGCCCATGCGCCGGAGCCCAGGATCAATGCCGATAATGCGGACTGAGAATGTCATGGGCGCGCGAAGATATTGCGAATCATGCAGCCGATCATACGCCAGCGTCGGCAGTCGGCAACTCCGCAAAGTGCGGCAACCTCACCTGTCACCCCCGCGCAAGCGGGGATGACAATCAAACGGCGGGTTAAACCATCTATTACCAGCAGACTTTATACTGATCCTGGCCGGAGCAGGTCTTGCCGTTTTCCTTGAAGATCGCCGCACCGCCAGCGGGCTCTTGAACCGGCTTCTGCTTGGGAGCAGCCGCAGTCGATGCCGCAGCGGGTTTTTTCTCTGTTGCAGACGGCTTGGCTGGATCGGTCTGGGCTGTGGCCCCTGTTGCGAAGATTACCGCCAAAGCGGCGAATATCAATACTTTCATGCGCTCATCTTCTCCATCAGAGCCTCGGACATCTCGAAATTGGCGTAGACGTTCTGAACGTCATCCGAGTCTTCCAGCGCGTCGATCATTTTCAGCAGTTTGTCCGCTTTTTCCTCATCCACATCAACCGAGTTTTGCGACCGCCAGATGCTTTTCACCGAGCGCGGCGCGCCGAACATCGCCTCCAGCGCTGCTGCGACCTCATGCAGCTCCTCGAAATTGCAGTAGAACCAGTGACCGTCCTCGTCCGATTCGCAGTCGTCCGCGCCCGCTTCCATCGCAGCTTCCAGCATAGAGTCCGCCGTGCCAGCATCAGGGCCGTATTCGATCTCGCCGACACGGTCGAAGGAGAACGACACCGCGCCCGTTTCCCCCAGATTGCCGCCATGCTTGGAAAAAATCGAGCGCACCTCACCCGCTGTCCGGTTGCGGTTGTCGGTCAGCGATTCCACGATCACGCCAACGCCGCCTGGCCCGAAGCCTTCATAGCGCACTTCCTGATAATCGACGCCGCCCGCTTCCTGCGATTTTTTAATCGCGCGGTCGATGTTGTCCTTTGGCACGTTCTGCGTGCGGGCGGCAAGGATGGCTCCACGCAGCCGTGCGTTCATAGCCGGGTCCGGCAGCCCCATCTTGGCGGCGGCGGTGATTTCGCGCGAGAGTTTGGAGAACACCTTGCCGCGCTTTTTGTCCTGCGCGCCCTTGCGGTGCATGATGTTCTTGAATTTTGAATGCCCTGCCATGTCCGCCCGTGATTGTTTTTTCGCCGTTAAAGTTCTGCCCGCCAACATGCCTGAAAGGCGTTTTAATCGAACATGTCATAAAGAGATTGCAGCGGAAAGTCACTGTTGGAGATGGCAATCCCCGTCATTTTCACGAAGCCCTGGAATTTGTCCGAATGTTATTCAATCCCGGCCATGACAAAACAAATGATGCCATTTGAACAGGACGCACTTTAGGACAATGACGGCAGGCTTTTCTCAATCTCGGCGCGGCGCGCTTCATACTGCGCGGGCAGTTTGAGCGCCTGCCCGAGGGTTTCCAGCGGCTCGTCCACAGTGAAGCCGGGCGGGTCAGTCGCTATCTCGAACAGCACGCCACCCGGTTCACGGAAGTAAACGGAGTGAAAATAATTGCGATCGATAATCGGTGTTACGTTAAGGCCTTCGGCGGTTAGCGCTTCGCGCATCTGCTCCTCATGCGCATCATCGCGAGCGCGGAACGCTACGTGATGATTGACGCCTGCGCCTAGAGCCCCCGAACGCAAATCGCCGGTGTTGAGAATATCGACGATCCGGCCAACCCCGCCGCCGGGCGCACGGAAGCGGAACCGGTTTTCCTCTGCGCCGTCGGCGGCAAAGCCGAAATGCGCTGTTAGCAAAGCGGCCGTTGCTTTATAATCCCGCTCCCAAAGTGTGACCGAGTGAAAACCGCGGATGGCTTCCGCAAGGCTGATGTCTGCCGTCGCCCAAGGCGCACCCGCGTGCTCAACGCCATACGCTGCGACAATCTCCAGCTTCAGCTCGTCCGGATCGTCGAAGCTTACGAATTTTTCGCCAAAACGTTCGTCCTGCCCGTCATGAGCAATACCCTGCTTTTCCAGCCTCTCCAGCCAGAAGTCGAACGCGGCAGGCGGCACGGCAAAGCTTATACCCACCGCCTGACCTGCGCCGTGGTGTCCTGGACGCGCATCCGGGTGCGGAAAGAACGTGAGCACGCTTCCCGGTGAGCCTGACCCATCCGAGTAATAGAGATGATAGGTGCTAGGATCATCGAAATTGACGGTTTTTTTGACAAGCCGCAGCCCCAGCGCGCCGGTGTAGAAATCGACATTGCGTCTTGGGTCGCTGGCGACGGCTGTGATGTGATGAATGCCTGTGCTCATGATAGAACTCACCTGTCATTTGAATCTGAGCGGCTAACGGAAAGCCGCCCGGCGTGTTGTGGTCATCATACTTATTCCAGCAATAATTAGACCTCATATCGCCAGACACAACAAAAAGTCACGCCTTGCTGTTATTCGCAAAAGATCAGGCAACGGTAACGCAAATCCTTAAGGCCGGACATGCAAAAACCGCCGCATTTGAGTGCGGCGGCCTGTTTGATGTGACCGTGTTAGCGGTTGATTGAAGGATTGCTCCAGTAAGGTTGTGTGCCGTAATGGGAGTGAGTGCGTGTTTCCCAATCACGATTTGTGTAACTTTCATCATCGAAATCAGGCGCGTTTTTTAGCTGATCTTCGGTCACGTTCGTGCGGTAGCCCTCAAGCTCGCTATCGTAATGGATTGCCGACCATGGCAGTGGATAATGGGTGCGACCGAGGCCGAGAAAGCCGCCGAACTCTACAACGGCATATACAACCTGACCGCTCGTCTTTTCGATCATCAGATGATGAATGGAGCCAATTTTGTCGCCATCGCTGCCGTAAACTTTTGTATCTTCAACGGATTCACTCGAAATGAGCATGTTGCTCGAATGTGTGTGAGCCATGTTTTATTCTCCTTTTCCTTAAACCGATACTCCATGAACAAAACTTCAGGTTTTTTGTTCCTTGCATCACCGGTCAGGTGAAGAAAATAAATCCTGCAAGCGCATGATTGAAAGCTGAAGTTGCCTAGACGGCAAGCCTGCGTCGCACATCCGGCTCGTCCATGTGGCTGCGGGCGCCCGACAGTACGATTTGCCCACGATCCATCACGGCGTAGCTATCGCAGAGGTCACGGGCGAACTCAAAATACTGCTCGACCAATAGGATCGCCATCCCGCCCTGATTTCGCAGGAAGGTAATTGCCCTGCCTATATCCTTGATAATGGAGGGTTGAATGCCCTCAGTCGGCTCGTCCAGCACCAGCAGGGTCGGGCGTGTTACAAGGGCGCGGGCGATGGCGAGTTGCTGTTGCTGACCGCCTGACAAATCGCCGCCCCTGCGGTGAAGCATGGTCTTCAGGACGGGGAACAATTCGTAGGTTTCCGGGGGGATAAAACGGGCGCCGCGTTTCAAAGGCGCAAAGCCGGTCTCCAGGTTTTCGCGCACCGTTAGCAGCGGGAAAATCTCGCGCCCCTGCGGCACAAGCGCGATGCCGCGTCTGGCGCGTTCATACGCGGCCAGCCCGTTCAAACTGTCGCCGTTCCACGTCACGCCGCCAGACCGTATGGCCTGATGCCCGGCAATCGCGCGCAGAAGGCTGGTTTTGCCGACACCGTTGCGCCCGAGAATGCATGTGACTTCGCCAATGCGGGCGTCGATGGACACGTTACGCAGGGCCTGCGCCGCGCCATAAAACAAATTCACGCCCGTGACGTTCAGCATTCGCAAACTCCATCACGATCATTCATCGGCCCAGATACACCTCGATCACGCGCGGATTCGACGACACCGCATCGATGGAGCCTTCGGCAAGCACGGAGCCTTCGTGCAGGCACGTTACCTTGACGCCGAGCGCGCGCACGAACGCCATATCGTGCTCCACCACAACCACGGAATGGGATTTGTTAATCTCTTTTAACAGTACGGCGGTCACTTCGGTTTCCGCGTCCGTCATGCCTGCGACCGGCTCATCGACAAGCAGGAGTTTTGGGTCTTGCGCCAGCAACATGCCGATTTCAAGCCATTGTTTCTGGCCGTGCGAGAGATCGCCAGCCAGCCTGTCGCGAGACGCAGTCAGGCGCACGATGTCGAGCGCGTGATCGACGGTTTCGCGGCTGGTGCGGTTGCGCTCACCGAAGAGAGCGGAGAATGGGCCGCGCTGACCTTTCAGCGCCAGCACGATATTATCGGCGACGGTCTGGTTCTCGAATACCGTCGGCTTCTGGAATTTTCGCCCAATGCCAAGCTCCGCGATGCCCGCCTCGTCCAGCTCTGTCAAATCGACCGAGCCGCCGTCGAACAGAACGTCGCCAGTGTCGGGTTTGGTTTTGCCGGTGACAATATCCATCATCGTGGTTTTGCCCGCGCCGTTCGGGCCGATGATGGCGCGCATTTCGCCGGGCGCGATTATGAGCGAGAGGTTGTTGATGGCCTTGAAGCGGTCGAAGGCGACATTGACGCCGTCGAGATAGAGAAGGGCGTTTGTGACCTGCGGCTTTTCCTGCGCGCTGAGAACGGCGCTCATTCCGCCACCTGTGGCATTGCCGTTTCTTTCTCCGATATTTTTCGTCTCGATAAAGTGACGTTTTGCAACGTCCCGACAATGCCTTTTGGCAGTGCAAGAGTGACGAAGATAAACAGGCCGCCGAGCGCGAACAGCCAATACGGCGCCAGCGCGCCTGTGGTAAAAACCGATTTCATGAAGTTTACCGAAATCGCGCCCACGGCGGCGCCGACTAGCGTGCCGCGTCCGCCAACGGCGACCCATATGACCGCTTCAATCGAGTTCGCCGGAGAGAATTCGGAAGGGTTGATGATACCGACCTGCGGCACATAAAGCGCACCCGCCACGCCCGCCATCATCGCCGAGAGCACGAACACCACGAGCTTGAAATGCTCCACGCGGTAGCCGAGGAAGCGCGTGCGGCTTTCGGCGTCACGGATCGCGAGTAACACCTTGCCGAACGAGGACGTAACGACGATCCGGGCCAAGATGAAACACCCGGCAAGCGTCAATACCGTGAGCATATATAAGACTGCCCGTGTCGAATCAGCCTGCACGGACGCGCCGAGGATGTCCTTGAAGTCGGTCAACCCGTTATTGCCCCCGAACCCCATGTCATTGCGGAAGAAGGCAAGGAGGAGCGCATAGGTCAGCGCCTGCGTCATGATCGAGAGGTAGACGCCCGTGACGCGGCTGCGGAAGGCAAGCCAGCCGAAAATGAACGCCAGCAAGCCCGGCACAGCCAGAATCATCAGCGCGGCAAACCAGAACATGTCGAAGCCATGCCAGAACCACGGCAGCTCCTTATAGTTCAGGAACACCATGAAATCGGGCAGCACCGGATCGCCATAAACGCCGCGCGTGCTGACCTGGCGCATCAGATACATGCCCATCGCATAGCCGCCAAGCGCGAAAAACGCGCCGTGGCCGAGCGAGAGAATGCCGCAATAGCCCCAGACGAGGTCGAGACTGAGGGCTAGGATGGCAAAGCACAGATATTTGCCCATCAGCGCGACGGCGTAGGACGGGACGTGGAACGGCGAAGACTCGGGCATGAAGAGATTAAGCGCGGGCGCAGCCACAAGCGCCACGCCCAGCACGGCGAGGAAAATGACGCCGGTGCGGTCGAGCGTTGCGAAAAACCGCGCCGCGATCATGCCTCCACCGACCTTCCTTTGAGCGCGAACAGCCCTCGCGGCCGCTTCTGGATGAACAGGATCAGAAGAACCAGGATGAATATTTTCGAGAGCACCGCGCCTGCTAGAGGTTCGAGCAGCTTGTTGGCGATGCCGAGTGAGAAGGCCGAAATCAGCGTCCCCCACAGATTGCCGACGCCGCCGAACACGACGACCAGGAAACTGTCGATGATGTAGCTCTGGCCGAGGTTGGGCGACACGTTATCGATCTGCGACAGCGCCACCCCAGCGATGCCCGCCACGCCGGAGCCAAGGCCAAACGTCATCGCGTCCACCCACGGCGTGCGGATGCCCATGCTGCTCGCCATCCGGCGATTCTGCGTAACGGCCCGCATTTGCAGTCCAAGCGCGGTGCGTTTCAGGAGGAGGAGCAATGCGGCGAACACCACCAAGGTGAAGACGATGATCCAAAGCCGCCCATAAGTGATTTGCAGACCAAGCAGATCGAACGAGCCGGACATATAGCTGGGTGACGCCACGTCGCGGTTGGTCGGGCCAAAAATCGTGCGCACCGTTTGCTGCAAAAACAGGCTGACGCCCCAGGTGGCGAGCAGCGTCTCCAGCGGCCTGCCGTACAAAAACCGGATGATGCCGCGCTCGATGGCCACACCAATCAGGCCCGCCACGAGAAACGCGAGCGGGATGGCGATGGGCAGAGACAAACCAAAATACTCGGGTGCGTAAGCGCGAAACACCTCCTGCACCATAAACGTCGTGTAAGCGCCGAGCATCACCATTTCGCCATGCGCCATGTTAATGACGCCCATCACCCCGAAGGTGATAGCGAGACCAATGGCCGCCAGTAGCAGCACGGAGCCGAGCGAGAGGCCGTACCAGATATTCTGCGCGCCCGAGATAAAAAGCTGTTTCCGCTCGATGCGGGCGACGGCGGCCTCGGCCGCGATACGCGCGTCTCCCTGCAGCGCAGGCAGCGCATTCCGGATTTGTCCGAGCGCGTCCTGATTACCGCGTGCAGCGAGCGCTTCGATGGCGGCGACACGGTCGGCGTCGCTCGCGTCCGGCTTGGCGAGAAGAAGCACGCTGCGCGTCGCCACGAACGCAGTTTTCACCTCGGCGTCAGCCTCCTTGGCGATTGCAGCTTCCAAAGCTGGCAACGCCTTCAAATCCTTGGACTTGAAAACACTTTCCGCCGCTTCCAGACGTTTCTGCCGGTCTGGCGAAAACAGCCTGAGCAGCCCGATGGCGAACTCCACAACGCCGCGCAGCTTATTGTTGAGCCGAACGGGCGAAGCACCACTGACTGGCTCGGTTGCTTTTCCTGTGCCCGCGTTGAAGGTCGCGCCGGAGGCGTCGGTGTAGACAATGCGCTTGTCCGCGGCAATCAAAAGGCGGCGGCCCGCCATGGCTTCCAAAATGGCTTGGGCATTTGGGGCGCCAGATGTGGCGATCTCGCCGATGGCCGCTTCCGTCTCGGTGAATGAGTCCGCTGCAAGACGATCAAGAGCGGCGTCGATGCTTTGTGCCTGCGCTATCCCGCCGTACAGCAAGGCGACGATGACTAGAACAATACGAAGCATTCAAATCCTTGCGGCCAGGATTTCTGAACTTGCCCTCTCCGTCTGCCGGAGAGGGCGCTAGGGCATCAGGAAAAGTCTAGCTTCCGCATTTCTGCGTCTTGGTGTTGAAGTTGCCGCATTTTTTGCCAACCCAGTCAGCGACGAGGTCTTTCGACCCCTCAAGATAAGGCGACCAGGCGGCGCCCGGCACCAGATCCTTTGTCTGCCACACCACATCGAGTTGTCCGTCATCGCGAATTTCACCGATGAAAACGGGCTTCGTGATGTGATGGTTGGGCAGCATTTTGGATATTCCGCCCGTCAGATTCGGCGCTTCGATGCCGGGGAGCGCCTCGATGACTTTATCAGGATCGGTGGTTTTAACCTTCTCCACCGCCTTGACCCACATGTTAAAGCCGATCACGTGGGCCTCCATAGGATCATTCGTTACGCGCTTCGGGTTTTTAGTGAAAGCCTGCCATTTCTTGATGAATTCGTCGTTCACCGGCGCCTTGATCGATTGGAAGTAATTCCAGGCGGCGAGATGCCCGACAAGGTTGGTAGTGTCGACGCCAGCCAGCTCTTCCTCGCCAACGGAAAACGCAACGACCGGAATATCCGTCGCCTTTACGCCCTTGTTGGCCAGTTCCTTGTAAAAGGGCACGTTAGCGTCGCCGTTAATGGTAGACACTACAGCGGTTTTCTTGCCAGCCGTGCCAAATTTAACGATGTCGGCGACAATGGTTTGCCAGTCGGAGTGGCCGAACGGCGTGTAGTTAATGAGGATGTCGTCTTTGGCGACGCCCTTGGCGAGCAAATAGGCTTCGAGAATTTTGTTGGTGGTGCGGGGATAAACGTAGTCGGTGCCCGCCAGAACCCAGCGTTTTACCTCGCCGCCATCTTTCGACATCAGATAATCGACAGCCGGGATGGCCTGCTGGTTGGGCGCGGCACCCGTGTAGAAAACGTTCTTTTCGCTTTCTTCGCCCTCATATTGCACGGGGTAGAACAGAACGCTGTTCAGCTCCTTGAACACCGGCAACACGGATTTGCGTGATACGCTCGTCCAGCAACCGAACACAGCGGAAACCTTCTGCTGGCTAATAAGCTCGCGCG
Organism: Hyphomicrobiales bacterium; assembly: GCA_034440495.1. Classification (GTDB taxonomy): domain Bacteria; phylum Pseudomonadota; class Alphaproteobacteria; order Rhizobiales; family Rhodomicrobiaceae; genus JAWXCE01. The sequence continues at coordinate 39,559 of JAWXCE010000060.1, forward strand.
CCTTTTCAGCGAAAAGCGGCCAGTTCGACGCGGGATCGACAACGACTGCCTCCAGCTTTTTGCCCAGAAGCCCGCCCTTCTTGTTCTGCTCATCGATCAGCATCAGCATGACATCTTTCAACGTGGTTTCGCTGATGGCCATGGTGCCGGAGAGGGAGTGCAGAATTCCCACTTTGATGGTGTCCTGCGCCCGTGCGGGCGCGGCGGCAAGCGATAACGTGATGGTTAAACCGATTAAGCCCGCGCAGGTTTTTAGTCGCTTAAGCATGAAAGCCCCTTTGCTCAATGATGCAAAAATAATGAGCAAGACCCGTGCCATGACACGACCTCCAGCGCTGGGGCGCGTTTCGCCCTCGAAGAAGGGCGATCACGGGCGACACCGCGACAACTGCACTTTTTTTAACCTTCCGGTCAGCGCACCGTAGGGGATTGCCTAAGAGGTAAGCGTAATTTGATTCAGATTAGGATTTAAGGCGGATGGAGACGGAGCGGCCGTGGCCATGCAGTCCTTCCGCATTTGCAAGCGCGATCGTATTAGGCCCGAGCGCCGCGAGGCTGGAAGCGTTGAGCTTCAGAATTGACATGCGCTTCATAAAGTCGAGCACGCCAAGCCCTGAAGCAAACCGCGCCGAACGCGCCGTCGGGAGCACGTGGTTGGAGCCGCCCGTGTAATCGCCCACCGCTTCGGGCGTATGAGCGCCTAAAAACGCCGCGCCTGCGTTTGTAATCCCCTGCAGCATGGCCTCCGGATCGGGCGTGGCAATCTCCACATGCTCCGGCGCGAGGCGGTTTACGAGTGGTATAGCGTTTAGAATTGCTGGCACGACGATGATAGCGCCATTCCTCTGCCAGCTCGCGCGCGCAATTTCAGCGCGTGGAAGCGAGTTTAGTTGCGCATCGACCGCCTCAGCCACCTGATCGGCGAATGCCGCGTCATCCGTGAAGAGAATCGATTGCGCCGCCTGGTCGTGTTCGGCCTGCGCTAACAGATCGGCAGCAATCCATTCCGGGTCATTATCGCCGGTCGCCACGATAACGACTTCGGATGGCCCGGCGATCATATCGATCCCCACAACGCCGAACACCTGACGCTTGGCCTCCGCCACATAGACGTTGCCCGGCCCGACGATTTTGGCGACCGACTTGATCGTCTGCGTGCCGTAAGCCAGGGCCGCGACAGCCTGCGCGCCGCCGACGCGATAAATTTCCTCGATACCGCACAAATGCGCCGCCGCAAGCACCAGCGGATTGGTTTCGCCGCGCGGAGTAGGCACAACCATGGCTATGCGCGCCACACCCGCCACCTTTGCAGGGATGGCGTTCATTAGCAGGGAGCTTGGATAGCTCGCTTTGCCGCCCGGCACATAAAGCCCCGCAGACTCCACCGCCGTCCATTTATGCCCGAGCTCCACGCCCAGCGCATCGCGGTAACGGTCGTCCAACGGGCGCTGACGCTGGTGATGCGATTCGATGCGCGCATAAGCGAACTCCAGCGCTTCCCTCGCTGTAGAATCGACGCGGCCAAGCGCATCCTGCACCTCCGCTGGCGTGACAGCTACCCCGACGCTGCTCAAATCAAGATCGTCGAAACGCTTCGTGTATTCAATCAGCGCAGCGTCGCCACACGACCGGACATCGGCGATGATAGCGCGCACGTCGTTGCCTACATCAACCGCCTGCTCGCGCTTCGAGGCAATCAGGGCGGCAAAATGCGTTTCAAAGTCGTCATCGTCGGCATTCAGCCGGATTGCCATTTCATATCCTAAACTGGGTCACAGCCGCCGTAATCGCTTACTGTGCGGACTCAGCGTCGTCGGGGTGCTGCGGCAAGTTTTTCGTGCTCCACGCCGCGCCAAGATCGCGCAACTCCACTTCTATGCATTCCACATCAAGCCGGATCGCCGCGTCGCCGGCAAAAATCAGCGTCAGAAAGCCGCTTGGCGGTTCGGACGGTTCAAAATAGATGGCGAGTAACGCCATGACGCGCTCGCCGGGGTTCACGTTCTGCACTTGCACCTTACGCACTTTATCAAAACGCACAGCGCTACGTCGGCGCTCATAAGCCCCGCCATTGTCGGGCTTTTGCACGCCGGACCAGTCGAACCTGTTCACGATAACAGCAAAGCGTTGTTCAGTCGGGATATAGGCCATATCCGCCTCGCGCCCCACGGCATCCTGCACATGGGCGGACAGCACTTTCAGGTCGTCTTCGTCAAGCGCGATCAGTTTTAACGGCGTCATTCTGCAAACCTCAACCGGCTGTGATCCGTTCGATCTGCGCGCCGCACCGCCCTAGCTTTTCTTCCAGCCGTTCAAAACCGCGGTCAAGATGGTAAATGCGGCTTACCGTGGTTTCGCCCTCGGCAAACAGCGCCGCTATGACCAGCGACACGGATGCGCGCAAATCCGTCGCCATCACTTCAGCGCCGCGCAATTGCCTGACGCCCCGCACCTTCGCAAGTTCCCCGCTGATGGCAATATCGGCGCCAAGCCGCGACAGTTCCGAGACATGCATGAAGCGGTTCTCAAAAATCGTCTCGCGAATTTCCGACACACCTTCGGCTTTACACATCAGCGCCATGAGCTGCGCTTGCAAGTCCGTTGGAAAACCGGGGAATGGGTGCGTGTCGACCTTGACCGGCGCTAACCCGGAGCCATTGCGCGCCACCCGAAGCCCGCTGTTGGTTTCGGTGATCTGAACGCCAGCGCCGCGTAGCGTTTCGACCGCCGACTGCAATAAATCGGCGCGCGCGCCCTCCAGCGTCACCTCACCGCCCGCCGCCGCAACCGCCATGATATAGGTGCCCGTCTCGATGCGATCCGGCAAAACGGTATGCACCGCGCCCTCCAGCCTATCCACGCCCTGTATGTGAAGCGTCGATGTGCCGATGCCTTCGATCTGCGCGCCCATCTTAACCAAACACTGCGCCAGGTCGCCGATCTCCGGCTCCTGCGCTGCATTCTCCAGCACCGTTTCGCCTTTTGCAAGCGAGGCGGCCATCAGCGCGGTGTGGGTCGCGCCGACAGAAACCTTAGGAAAATTGACGCGCGCGCCATGCAATCCGCCGGGTGCTTTGGCGATGACATAGCCGCTCACAAGCTCAAGCTGCGCGCCCATCGCCTGCAACGCCATAAGATGAAAATCCACAGGCCGGGTGCCAATAGCGCAGCCGCCAGGAAGCGAAACCTTCGCCTCGTGCATCCGCGCCACAAGTGGCCCAAGCACCCAGAAGCTGGCGCGCATCTTTCGCACCATGTCATAGGGCGCCGTAGTGTCCACCACGTCGCGGGCGGTTAGGTGGAACGTTTCGCCCTGGTGATGGCCGTTATTGCGTTTGCCATCTACGGCCAGATCAACGCCGTGATTGCGCAAGATTCGGGCCAGAAGGCTGACATCCGCAAGGTTGGGCACGTTTTTAAGCGTGAGGGTGTCCTGCGTCAGAAGACTGGCAATCATCAACGGTAGCGCCGCGTTCTTTGCCCCGCTGATAGGAATGACCCCGTTCAGTTTCTGACCGCCCGTAATGCAAATCCGTTCCATGCGCCGCCCCCATGCCGAGCGCTTGGTTTAGATCAGGGCGCCGTGATCCGCAAGCGTGCAAAGATACGCAACTGTTAATCCTCCGGTTTCTCCGGCGACATTGCTTCGTCACTCGCGTCCGCAGCGTCATTCGCGGCTGTGCGGGCGCGGGCCTGTAATTTCCGCCGCTTCAGGTTCGCGCGCAATTCATCAGCCTGGCGCTGCATCCGTTCGCGTTTGCGCTTTTCGGTGTTGGAGCCGCTGTTATTCATGGCGCAAAATAATGCGGCCCAACCAGAGTTTGTCAAGATCGGCACGCTATACTCTAGCGCTTGACGCTTGCGGAACTGTTCGGGCTGTGGCAGTTTCGCACTCAGTTCCTTACGCTGCCGTAGCTCAGTGGTAGAGCACTCCATTGGTAATGGAGAGGTCGAGAGTTCAATCCTCTCTGGCAGCACCATTCTCCGCGCTGTTTTCATCCATCGAACCCGCGCCTGCTCAGGCGGCTTGGGCTGCCGCTAGTTTCGCGTCAGCTTCGGTGGCGCGCTGATGGGCCGGGCGCTGTTTCAAACGCTCCGCATAGGCGGTGAATTCGGGGCGCGCGGGCACGATGCCGAACATCATCCCCCACATGATCATCGAGCCGAATACCACATCTGCGGCGGAGAAAGTTTCGCCGAGCAGGTACGGGCCTTTGCCGACGGCCTTCGCCGCGACATCCATCACGGTGTCGAACTCGCCATAGCCGATCATGCCGGGGCTGGTCGCCTCGCGCTTCAGCGCCTTGTCCCACACCGCGGGCTCGATGCAGCCTGGCGAAAAGAATGTCCAGCGCAGATAGGTGCCGCGCCGAGGATCGCCGACTGCGGGAGCAAGGCCCGCCTGCGGGAATTCGTCAGCAAGATAGCAGCAGATCGCCGCCACCTCGGTGACCACGACGCCCTTGTGCCTGATAGCGGGTACTTTGCCCATCGGATTGATGGCGAGGTAATCCGGCTTCTTGTGGTCGCCTTTCTGCAGGTCGAGCGCATGGATATCAAATGGCTCGCCCAGCTCCTCCAGCATCCACCGGATCACGGCGCCGCGAGAGTTAGGCGCATGATAGAACGTGATCATGTCCAGGTTTGGCAAGCCTTTCCTCCGTTCTTGTTTGCCGGACGGTGCGACGCCTTTGCGGCTATTGTGAGGAACGCCGCTGCGTGCGTTACTCCTCGCTTTTGATGTGTTCAAGTGTTGTAACGCATCCAATCAGGTCGCTGATTTCGGCGAGCGCAAATATATGATTACAGGTTTGTGGATTCTCTCTTAAGAGAATAATATATTGATTCTGGCAGGGTATATGAGATTTATTGCAATAAATTGAAGAATGATTTATTTGACGACACCTTGCTCTATACTACTTATATCATAAGTAATTATTTTTCCAAAAATAATATTGGTCTTACGAATATTGCAATATTAATTTTTGACAAGATCAAAATCATAACGAACTTTAAGGTCTGTTAAGTTAGGAAAGAAATTGTTAAAATTAAAAAATTTCTTTCTCGTTGATGTGTATTTCGGCTGAAATATTTCGTTTATGGTTTTTTATATAATTCGGCGTCAGTTCTCCTAGCCCCTTTTCATAAATAGCTGAAACTCCTTTAGCATTTTTAAGTTCAGGCACTGCATCGATCTGATAGGATGACAAGCTTATTGCTCCGTAACACCCTTCTAGATCTGAAAAGCTCATTACATCACTGATTGTACCACAAAGAGTTATTTGAAAAATGGGAGTGTTAGTTGGTATTCGTCCCAAATTGAGTCTGTAAATTTCGTCCGACATGAATGTAGGGGTCGAGCGAAAACACTTCCTCAATGTGCGAACATTTAAACAAAACATTACACGCCCCCAGCCTCGGTTTTCAGCCACGCCGCGCAGCACGCCTTGGCCAAATCGCGGACGCGGAGGATGTAGCTTTGGCGCTCGGTGACGGAGATCACGCCGCGCGCGTCGAGCAGGTTGAAAATGTGGGACGCCTTGATGGCCTGATCGTAGGCGGGGAGCACCATCTTGTGGCGCGGATCGTTGGCGCCCTCGCGCGGCTCACCGGCAGCCAGCAGCGCCTTGCATTCTTTTTCGGCGTCGCGGAAACGGGCCAGCAGAATGTCGGTGTCGGCGTGCTCGAAGTTGTGACGTGAGTATTCCTGCTCGGCCTGCCGGAAAACGTCGCCGTATAAGATGCGCTTTGCGTCGTCGCGGCCGTTGAAGTTCAGGTCGTATACATTTTCGACGCCCTGGACGTACATGGCGAGGCGCTCCAGCCCGTATGTGAGCTCGCCAGAAACCGGCTCGCAATCGAAGCCGCCCACCTGCTGGAAATAGGTGAACTGCGACACCTCCATGCCGTCGCACCACACCTCCCAGCCGAGGCCCCACGCGCCGAGCGTCGGGCTTTCCCAGTCGTCCTCAACAAAACGCACATCGTGGTTGCGCATGTCGATGCCGATGGCCCGCAAACTTTCCAGATATAAATCCTGAATGTCCGGCGGCGATGGCTTCATAATCACTTGAAACTGGTAATAATGCTGAAGCCGATTGGGGTTTTCGCCATAGCGCCCATCCTTGGGGCGGCGCGATGGCTGCACAAACGCCGCGTTCCACGGGCGAGGCCCTAGCGCTCGCAGGATCGTAGCGGGATGAAACGTACCCGCGCCTACCTCCATGTCGTAAGGTTGCAAAATCACGCAGCCCTGCGCCGCCCAGAACTGCTGAAGCGTCATGATGAGGTCTTGAAAGGATTTGTCCGGCCGCAGCAATGCTTCTGGATTTTGAGGCTTCATGGGTGCGCGTCCGGATGTCAGCGTTACAATATGCAACGCCGAATTCCAGCACCCTACTCATGACGACTTATTTTGTCATCCCCGCGAAGGCGGGGATCCAGTCTTTTTTGCCGCGTCTCCTGGATTCCCGCCTTCGCGGGATTGGCGGTGGCGGCGGGAATGACCTTAGAGGGCGTGACTCTCTTGAGGGCGCTACTCCGCCGCTGGCAGATAGATCCCGGTGGATGGATCGAGGCGCAGATTAATCGCCTCGGCGACAGAACCCGTCCGTCTCCGTTTCACCCGGCGCTCCGCCTTGCGCATCCGCTCATCCACGCGTAGCGTTTCGCGCTGCATCCATTTATAAGCATAATAAACGCCCGCTAAAACCAAGGTGCCCGCTAACACATGTGGCATAACTCAAACCCTTACTCTTACGCGCCAACCGACGCAAACTGCCCTCAACTCTTACGCAACTCAACGCCTTTACAAACCAAACCGCGCCCACATCGCCCGCGCCTCAATCGAGCCAAGGACACCATCCGCTAAATCCGCCACGCTCGGCAGATCGAGGTTCAAACCGACCCCGGAAGAACGCCGACGGAACAGCCCGCGCTCCATGGCAACCAACCTGAGGCGAACCTTGTCGCCGTACAACTCCCGCATCTTTGTCCGGCAGTCTATCATGCCATCAATCAGGCCAAGCTCAAGCGCTTGTCGCCCCGTCCAGAACTCGCCTGTGAATAACTGATCACCAGCCGCCTCTATCTTCTTGCCGCGCCTGTCTTTTACAAGGTCGATGAAATCTTTATGGATAATCGCCTGCAAATTTTTCAGCCGCGAGATGTCGTCAGGGTTCTCTGGCTGGAAGCTGTCGAGAGCCATCTTTTTCTCGCCGGACGTATATACACGCCGGTCAACGCCAATCTTGTCGATGAGTTCGGTGAAGCCGAAGCCCGCGTAAATCACGCCGATGGAACCGACAATTGAAGATTGGTCAGCGTAAATTTCATCGCCCGCCAGCGCCAGCAGATAGCCGCCGGATGCGCCCACGTCCTCGATAAACACATGCACGGGCAACGATTTTTCCTTTGACAGCGCGCGGATGCGCTGAAAAATCAGCCGCGATTGCACGGGCGACCCGCCGGGCGAATTGATCTGCACGGCCACAGCGCGCGCGTTTGAGGTGCTAAAAGCCCGCTCGATAGCGCTGGCGCAGGAGGCCAATGACAGCCCGGGCCGCAGCGGTGCGGCAGCGCCAATGACTCCGGTCAAGCGAATGACGGGAACGACCGGGCCGCTTTCCCATAATCCCTTGGGCAAAACGCTTTTCACAAAACCAAAAAAGCCAGTTGAGGACTTCTGCACGTTTGAATTCATCGGGGTACAAACTTTGACTTGGGGACGCGGGGACAGCTCGGCAGACAATAATCCAGCTTGGTTAATAAATGGCTATGCGATTGCGGCTTGCAAGAATTATGGCGCGGGTTTTTCGCGCCTACTATCATCATTGTCAAGCGCAGTGCGTCATCCGGGATGGACGACGCCAAAGGTATTAAGCGAGCGAAAGCGGGGCGCCGTCGCGCAGTATCGCTTTCGCTTCGGGAGTGAAGGCGCCGTCCGCGCCATGTAAAATCATGCCGCGCTGGATGGACAGCGGCGCGCGGCTGCCTTTTTCGCCCTGCAGCAGGATGCGGATCGCCGCCTCGCCTTCTCGCGGGAAAAGTGGGAATACTTTCAAGCCCCCGAAGCGCCCCTCCACCGCTTTCAGTAGTTCGGGTAGCGATTGTGCGAGGTGAATCAGCGTCAACACGCCTTTTGGCGCGCAGCATGCAGCGAAAAACTTGAACCAAGCGTCCATGGCAAGCGGCGCGGCGACGTGAGCGCGCCCGGTGATGCCGTTCCGCGGCGTCCGCACCTGCCCGGCGGTGAAGAATGGCGGGTTGGAGAGCACATGATCGAATGCGTTGGCGCGCAAGCCCCGGCTTTCCAAAACACTGAAAGCTTGCGTCAGATCGCCCTCGATAATGGAAACGCGCTCGCCGAAACCATTGGCGGTGGCATTTTGGCGAAAGATACCAGCCAACAACGGGTCGATTTCAACGCCAGTTACTTGGGCGTTCACCGCCCGCCACGCCGCGCACATTGAAACTGCGCCAACTCCGGAGCCAACATCGAGAATGCGCGCAACGCCAAGAGGACACGTCGCGGCGAGAAAAACCGCGTCCAGCCCCGCTCGCGGGCCGTTTTTGGGTTGAAGCAGCGTCACACGCCCGTCAAGAAAAGCGTCTTCGGTGATCTCATCGGAAGCTATAGCTGCGCCTGCGCTCATAGCGCTCTCTCTATTCCTGCATCGTCAAGCAAGGCGGCGGCTGCTGGCCAATCCTCCACCTCGACGAAAATGCGCCGTGGCCAGATGGCGTTATAGGCTTCCATCGCGCTCATATGCTGATCGGCGGCAAAGTAAGGAATTTTAGCGTCTTTTAGCAACGCTTCGATATAAGATTGCAAAACGGCGTCATTCGTCCTGCACAACTCCTTCATAAATCCGCCTTTTCCGGTGATCCACGCCCCTGTGACAACGCTAACAGCTTGACCGGGTTCTCGCACCCCTCGATATAATGTTATAACGAACAAGCATGTTTTAGGGAGGTCTGTCTGTGGGGGTGCTAGCACCAGTTGAAGAGCTGCGCGACGGCGCCGAGGCCCTGGGGCCGATCTTGCGCCTCACCGCCAGAGACATGGCGGGTGTTAACGATATCATCCTGGAGAAAGCGCGCTCCGATGTAGACCTTATCCCGGAACTGGCGCGGCACCTGATCGACTCGGGCGGCAAGCGGATGCGCCCGATGCTCACACTCGCCTCAGCCAAACTTTGCGGCTATGAGGGCAATGGCCATGTCAAACTCGCCGCCAGCGTCGAGTTCATGCACACCGCAACGCTTTTGCACGATGACGTGGTGGATGAAAGCGATCTTCGGCGCGGCAAGGTGACGGCGCGGCTTGTGTGGGGCAATCAGGCGAGTGTGCTCGTCGGCGATTTTTTGCTCGGCCAGTCTTTTAAAATGATGGTCGAGGTCGGGTCGCTTGGCGCTTTGCGTATTTTATCGAACGCTGCGTCCGTAATCGCAGAGGGCGAGGTAATGCAACTCGGAACGGCGAAAAACACCCGTACCACCGAGGATGAATATATCGCCGTCATCAAAGCCAAAACAGCCGCCCTGTTTTCCGCCGCTGCTGAAATTGGCGCGGTCATCGCCGAGCGTCCGCAGGCTGAACAGGCCGCGCTCCGCGACTATGGCATGAATTTGGGGCTGGCGTTTCAGCTTATCGACGATGCGCTGGATTACTCCGGCGAGCAGGCGAAAATCGGCAAGTCTGTCGGCGACGATTTTCGCGAGGGGAAAGTCACCCTCCCCGTCGTGCTGTGCTACAGGCGCGGCAACGCCGAAGAACGCGCTTTCTGGGATCGAACCATCGCGGGCGGCGAAGTAGCTGACAACGACCTCGATATCGCCATCGCCCAGATGGAGAAACACCACGCTATCCGGGAGACGCTGGAACGCGCCGCGCATTATGGGCAACTGGCGCGCGCCTCGCTTTCGCTGTTTGCCGAGACGCCCGCGAAAATAGCGCTGAACGGCGCCGTCGATTTCTGCGTCAGCCGCGCGTATTAGTGCGAATTGCGCCGCGCTTGACGCTAGGCGGCGGGCGGGTTAACCGGCGCGGATGAAAGATTGGGGAAAGCGCGCATTTTCCAACGCGCCGCTGTTGCTGGCTCTGGCCGCTTTGTTTTGGGCTGGCAACACGGTGCTCGCACGTGGCCTGCACGAAAGCGTGCCGCCGATAGCGCTGGCATGGACGCGGTGGATGATCGCAACGCTTCTGGTAGCGCCCTTTGCGCTGCCTAAGTTAAAGGCCGATTGGCCTGTTATCCGCCAGCATTGGGGTGCGCTTGCGTTTCTGACAGCGATGGGTGCGGGCAGCTACAACACCCTGTTTTATATCGGCCTTAACCACACGCCCGCTTTGAACGCGCTTGTCGTTGGCACGTCGGGCCCAATGCTGATCTCGCTGGCAAGCTATCTGGCGTTTCGCGACCGGCTAACGCCGACGCAGGCAGCGGGCATACCGCTAGCAGCGGCGGGCGTGGTCGCTATCATCGCCAAAGGCGATTTGCAAACGCTGGCGCGGGCGGATTTCAACCAGGGCGACCTTTGGGTGTTCGCCGCTCTTGTCTCGTGGGCGCTCTATACGGCCTACTTGCGCAAACGGCCGGATATCCACTGGCTGAGTTTTGCCGCTGTCACTTTCGCGCTGGCGTCGCTGTTCAACCTGCCTCTTTTTATCGCCGAGCATGTGTGGGATCGGCAGTTGCAGGCAACGGGCGAAACCGCGCTCGCCATCGCTTATGTTTCCGTTTTTCCCAGCGTGCTCGCCTATATTTTCTTTAATCGCGGAGTGGAGCTGATCGGCGCAAACCGGGCGGGCGCTTACATTTACCTGATCCCGGTTTTCGGTTCCGTGCTTGCGGTCGCACTGCTGGGCGAACGCTTCGCACTGTATCACGTGGCTGGTTTCGGCCTCATTATGGGTGGCGTTTTCCTTGCCTCCCGCCGTGAGTGACGGTCAACGATCAACGGTTACGACCTCGCGCTTGAGCGGCCATGTGATCTGGTAGGACAGGAAGATAACTTTTTCCTCACCCGGCTTTACATCCATTTCCCACGCCAGCACGCCGCGCTTATCGTCATGGTTTGTCTCAACCGGCTGGGTAGTGACGGGCAGCATTTCCACGACGATTTTCTCGTCCTCCGAATATGGCATCTGGTCGAGGATCATCACCACCGCTGGCTTGGCGTGCAGGTTCTTAACCGTGATGCTGAAGTGTTGCTCATCCACATTGGACGAAGTAAGCAGGCCGGTTTCGCCCTTTTCGCGCTTCACGCTGATGCGGTTAACTTTGACGGCGTCGTCAGCGCCGAAGCCCAGATTGAACTCCTGGCCCGACGCGATGAGCGGTAGCTGGCCACTGCCCACATAAACATTATCGCGGTAAAGCGCGGCCTCGCCCGGCAGCAGCGCCGCCTCGCCTTTGTAGGTGAAGTTGGCGTTCAAAAACGCTGTCGTGCTTTGCTTGGGTACGGAAATGATTTTGACCGTCGGCTTGATGGTCTCGGTTGAGATGACAACCTTTTTGTCGCCCGATCCGGTCTTGATGCTTACCTTCGCGGGGATTTTAAACACGGCCTGATAGGTCGAATTCTCGATAATCGCGCTGGCCTGCGTAATGGGCTTTGGCATGTCAGCGGTTTCCGATTCCTCCCCGAATTTCGAATCGGCTCCAAAACGGAAAGCGTCCGGCGCAGGCGCGGCTTGCGGGGCCTGACGCAGCGCGGCTTTCGGCGCGGGAGCAATGTCGGGACGGAAATCGACCAGGGTCGGGCGGATGTCAGGCGCGGCTGTGCTCCCACCGGGGCGCGCCGTGGACAGCATCATGGCGACATTTTCCCAATCCTCGCCTGTTTCCTGCGTGACCGTGGCGCGGCGGGTGAGCGCCAGCGAAGCCTGCCCGTCTTTCTCCGTCGCCAGACGCGCGTCATAGGCCGGGCTCCAGCCTGCGTTGACGGAGCGATAGCGAATGCGCATTTTGCCCGCCGCTTGCGACGCGGCTTCGATGAACACGCGCACTTCGGTGCGCTCGGTTTCCTCTGGAGGCTCGCGATTCAGGCGCTCTTCCAATTCTTTAATCTTGACATCGATTTCGCGCTGCTTGACTTGCGACGCCAGAATAGTTTTCTGGATTTCGCCCAGACGTCCGCCTATCAGATCGAACAGGCCGTTCCAGTCGGGCGCTAGCGAAGGTTGCTGTCCACGGCTTGAAGCGAGCGGGAGTTTCGCTAAATTTTGCGCCAGCGCTTTCTGTGCGTTTGCGCCTTCAATAACGCCGTCGAGAGAAGCGCGCTCATCGCGAAGAGCCTGAATTTCATCTTCGAGGCGTTTGCGTTCAGTTGCATCGGCGATTTCGGCGACGCCCGGTTTTTTGATAAAAATCTGGCTGGCGTCCACGGAGCTGATTTCGACGCCGCCCGTAATTTCGCCCTCGACTCGCACGGACTCTGTATCGATGTTGGCGGGCAAGTCCTGTATGACGAACACAGATGAACCCGCAGGCGCGGAAACCTCGGCGGTGCGCGTGATTTCAGCACCTTTCGGGAAAACGGTCACTCCGGCGATTGTGGATGCCGCTTTTATATCCGCAGCCTGAGACGGCGCCGTCGCAAGCAAAACCACAATGGAAACGAGCAGGCGCATTAGAAACTCCCTGGCAAATGAATGGCGCGAGTTCAGCTTATGCAGCATCATCGCGCTAATATTCTGTCAGGAATAATTCTCTCATTAAACCGGAACTGGGAAAGCATTTCCGATGCGCATGCTTAACAGCGCTGTCGTTCAGCTTATCGTTTCGTCCAATGGCTAAATGGCGCGTGCGCGATGCGCTCGGCCTCGGCACGGCTAATGCCAATGTCCTTCAGCAGGTATGGATCAAGCGCGAGAAGTGCGCGACGCTCGCGGCGGTATTGGAGATAGCTTTCGACGAGTGACACTGTAGTCGAGAGACGGTGGGCAGCATTTGAACGCGAATAGGAATGGGCGTCGCGCGAAGCCGCAACGGTACGAGTCATAACGATTTCTCTTTCGTATTTGAAGTATGGCTAGAATTTCAGCACAAGGTTTATGTAGTGCTGCTGCATCCATAATGAAAACGAATGTTTGTGATCGCCTGCATAAGATGCGTTTATCTAGAGCCGTTCCCGAAAGTGCTGCGCGGTTTTCGGACGAGAACGGCTCGAGATATAATGCTAGGGCCGATTTACCCGATTTGATTAAGCCAATCAAATCGGGATCGGGTCTACGGCGTCAGAAACGCAGCGATTGGGTTAAGACGCTCGATCCGTTCGCATATGACTTTGAAGCTTGCAAGCAGCGGAACGGCGATCAAAGCGCCCACTATTCCCCACATCCAACCTAATATTATAACCATAATAAACACGGCGACCGGATTCAGAAAGAGCCTGCGCCGGACAACAAGCGGCACGGTGAGGTGAACCGCGCTCATCAACACCAGGAAAGCGGCGGGGACGACAAGCGCTTGCACAAGCGTATCAAACGTCAGCATAGATATGACGAGCAGGATCACGAGTATTGCGAGTTCACCAACATAAGGCGCAAAACTTAGTATCGCAGTGAGAGCGCCCCATAATAGGGGGTCTGGTATCCCCATTGCCCACGTAATGAGGCCGACGCCGACGCCAATTCCTACGTTGACCGACGTAAGAAACAGCAGATAGAACGAAATGTCGGTTTCGATATTGCGAATGACGTCAACCATCTGTTTTTTATCTTTGAGCGAGGGGATGACGGACACCAGTTTTCGTAAGAATGTGTCCCCTGCAGATAGAAGAAAAAACACAAGCACCGTGATGACCGACACCGACGCCAGCAACTGCGCACCGCCCTCGACGACGCGAGCCGAGAGGCTAGGGACAGCTATCTGAACTTTCAGCGGCGCGCCACCACCTTGCATGTTGGTCGCCTGCTCGATTTCCTCGCTGGCTTTACTGATTTGTGCGAATGGTTTTTTAATCGAGCGCAGCATACGTTCGATTTTTTCGCCGCCTTTTGGCATCCGCTCCATCCACGCCTGCACAGGACCTGAAAGCGCATAAGCGCCGCTGCCGAGCACAGAAAAGAACAGCGCCACGACCAAAAGGGAACTGATCGGACGTGGGAGCCCGATGTTATCAAATTGCCGCCGCACTGGCGTCAGCAACATGGTGATAAGGACAGCCAATATGATTGGCACTATGACAGGCGATACAAAGTAGAGGGCGTAGAATGAGATGATAACGAGGATTGCCGTGGCGACATAGAGAAGACGCTGGTTGACGCTCAATTGTGGATCTTCATCATCCGTCTTATCCATCGCCTTGATAAAAAGCGCTTCCTCGGCGGGCGTTTTGGTTAGCATGCGACGATACTCATTCTACAAAACCGAGGTGCGCTGCCCTGCCTGGAAGCGTCAGGCTGCGCGGGCCTCGCCACCAACAAGCGCTACGATGCCACCCATGATGTCGTTGATCTGAAAGTCCTTCGGGGTATACACCGCTGCAACGCCCGCCGCCTTTAAAAGTTTCTCATCCTCCGGCGGGATGATGCCGCCGACCACGACGGGAATATCCTTCAGACCAGAAGCCCGCATGCGATCCATGATGTCGCGCACCAGCGGAACGTGGCTGCCCGACAGGATCGACAGGCCGACCACATGCACGCTTTCCTCAAGCGCGGCGTTGACGATCTGCGCGGGCGTAAGCCGGATGCCTTCATAGACGACCTCCATGCCGCAATCGCGGGCGCGCGCGGCTATCTGCTCCGCGCCGTTGGAATGGCCGTCGAGGCCCGGCTTGCCGACGAGGAATTTCAGCCGCCGCCCGAGCTTGACAGACACGGCGTCCACCGCCACGCGGATATCCTCCAGCCCCGCCGCGCTGGCGTTCGCCGCCTTGCCAACGCCCGTCGGCGCGCGGTATTCACCGAACACCTGCCGCAACGTCTCCCCCCATTCGCCGGTGGTGACGCCAACTTTCGCGGCGGCGATGGATGGCTCCATGATATTGCGGCCCTGAGTGGCGGCGGCGCGTAGATCGGCCAGCGCACGCTCCACGGCGGCGTTGTCGCGTGCGGCGCGCCATGCCTGCAAAGCCTCGATCTGCTCACGCTCGACATCGTGCGAGACGGTCATGATGCCGCCGTCGTCACCGCCGGACAGCGGTGAGGGTTCGGTTTCGATGAAGCGGTTGACGCCGACGACGGTCATTTCGCCGGTTTCGATTTGCCGGAGGCGAGCGGTGTTGCTCTCCACCAACCGTTGTTTCATGTAACTCGACTCGACCGCCGCAACCGCGCCGCCCATGGCGTCGATGCGCGCCAGCTCGTCCCGCGCCTCGTTTTTCAGCGCTTCAACCTTGGCCTCGACCACAGGCGAACCGTCGAACAGGTCGCCATACTCCAGCAGGTCAGTCTCATAAGCCACGATCTGCTGCATCCGCAGCGACCATTGCTGATCCCACGGGCGCGGCAGGCCCAGCGCCTCATTCCACGCAGGCAATTGCACAGCGCGGGCGCGCGCTTTTTTCGATAGCACCACGGCTAGCATCTCGATGAGGATGCGGTAGACGTTGTTTTCTGGCTGTTGCTCGGTTAGGCCGAGACTGTTTACCTGAACCCCATATCGAAAGCGGCGCAGCTTTTCGTCCGTGACGCCATAGCGGTTAAGGCAAATCTCGTCCCACAAGTCCACGAAAGCGCGCATCTTGCACATCTCGGTAACGAAACGCACCCCGGCGTTCACGAAGAATGAGATGCGGCCGACGACTTCCGGGAAATCAGCCTCGCTTACCTCACCCGACTTTTTCACCGTGTCGAGCACGGCCTGGCCGATTGCCAGCGCATAAGACAACTCCTGCACCGGCGTCGCGCCCGCCTCCTGCAAATGGTATGAGCAAACATTCGTCGGGTTCCACTTCGGAACCTCCTTCCAGGTATACACAATAATATCCTTGATTAGCCGCATCGACGGCTCGGGCGGAAAGACGTAAGTGCCCCGCGAGAGATACTCTTTAATGATGTCGTTCTGCACCGTGCCGGTCAGCTTTGCGCGCGGCGCGCCCTGTTCGTCCGCTGCCGCGATGTAAAGGGCCAGCAGCCACGCGGCAGTGGCGTTTATCGTCATCGAGGTGTTCATCTCGGCAAGTGGAATCTGGTTGAACAGCGCGCGCATGTCGCCAAGATGGCTGATCGGCACGCCGACCTTGCCGACCTCGCCGCGCGCCAGCGGGTGATCGCTGTCATAGCCGGTTTGCGTCGGCAGGTCGAAAGCGACGGAAAGCCCCGTTTGCCCTTTGCTCAGATTATTTCTGTAAAGTTCGTTTGAAGCCTTGGCGGTGGAGTGGCCCGCATAGGTGCGGATGAGCCATGGCTGGTCGCGGCGGGTTTGTTCCGTCTTGGACATTGTTCGGCGCTCATAAAGTTAGGGCGGACTGGCGCGGAGTTTATCACGCCCGCCAGGTTCCGCCCTTCTTTTTTGTGCTGCTAAGATCGCCGCGCCAGGCTTAACAAAAACAGCAATACGATTGCGCCGATTGTCGCGACGGCGATCTCGTTAACGATGCCGCTGCCGAGGCTGATGTTGAGGCTCGGAAATATAACCGAAGCGAGAACCGCGCCCAAAATACCGATGATGATGTTGCCGAGGATGCCATATCCGCCGCCGCGCATAATCAGGCCAGCGAGGAATCCCGCAACTGCGCCGATAATGAGCCAAATGATAATAGCTTGAGGATCCATGATTATGCCTTCCCGTTTCGTTGTTAAAAGCTTGACAAAATCCATGACTTGAGAGTCAGGACGCCGAGTAAACTGCGAGCTTATAACTGGCTTGAGTCATCAATGTTCCAAAACGCGCTTGAAAAAAATTACCAGACATGTCTTGGTCAAGGGCGCATTGGCGCTTAGCATCCTGAGCGACAATATTGGCCAGGCGGGTATAGGTATGCGGCTATTCTTTTCATCGGCAGGCTTCATATTCACGGTGGCGGTTGGCGTCGCCGCATTCGTGCTTTCGGCCATACACGCTCCGACTGAACTCAAGCAAATGATCGACGCCGCCAATGTTTTTATCAGTCAGGTTTTAAGCGCTTACGTCGAAGACCGTTACAGTGTCCTAATTGGTTTTGTGTTCGACGGTAAAAACCTGGTTTTGATGGGTTTCATTATCGCAACCAGGCTGGTTTTCTCGATTTTGATGTCCGTGCTTTTCCCCGCCCAGGCATTGCCGGGTCGTGACGTCTCTCAAAGCCAGAGCCAAAGCCAGTCGCAGGGGCAATCGCCATTCAAGCTGTGGGGCCGCAGGGGCTCTTAACCAGTCTTGGGGATCTTAACGAGTCTTTAAAGATAACGCTCTAATTTTCATGAAAGCGCGTCACCCCGGCGCCATTCGTGTCAGGGCGTTCGATGACCGGCGGCAGCGACTATGATTTCTGGAGAAGCAGGCCTTTAGCCGAAAAGGAAGACGGCTTTTACACGGACGAGTACGCCGTAAAACCCAGCCTTCTCTCTCGCTCACTCGATCGCGTTAAACAACACTTTTTCGACGGGTGGCGGCGCGCGGTTTGCGAGGCGTCCTTTCAAGTTCTCGCCTGGGTCGCTGTCGCCGCCGCCTTTGTGTCGCTGATCCTCGTGGCGCTTGTTTATTATTATTCCGTAACGCTGCCCGACTCCCGCCACGCCGGGATAACGAAAACCCCGCCAAATTTGACCATCCTCGCGCAGGACGGCCGGTTTATCGCCGAGCGCGGCATGCGGCGCGGCTATGTGGCCTATGCGGATTTGCCGCCGCATCTGGTCAATGCCGCCATCGCGGCGGAAGATCGCCGCTTCCGCTACCATTTTGGCTTCGACCCCATCGGCATGGCGCGCGCGGCTCTGCGCAACTGGCGCGCGGGGCGGGTGGTCGAAGGCGGCAGCACGATTACGCAACAGCTCGCCAAAAACCTGTTTCTGACCTCGCGGCGCACCTGGACGCGCAAGGTTGAGGAAGTGATTGTCTCGCTCTGGCTGGAGCATCGCTACACGAAGGACGAAATTGCCGAGCTGTACTTTAACCGCGTTTACTTTGGCGCGGGCAATTACGGCGTCGGCGCCGCCGCGTATCACTACTTTGGCAAGCACGCGCGAGACCTGACGCTGGCCGAGTCGGGCCTGCTGGTCGGCCTCATCAAGGCGCCATCGCAATACTCGCCGATGTTCAACCTGAAAGGCGCGCGCGACCGTGCCCGAACCGTGCTGAAAAGCATGGCGGAAGCGGAAATGATCGGGTTGGAGGACTATGGTCTTGCCGTGGCGCAGCCAGCCAGTTTTCAAAAACTGCCGTCCACGCCGGGTTTTGAGCATCTTGTGGACTGGATTGTCGAGTTGGTACCTCAACTTGCCGGTGAGATCGAGGCGAACATCATCGTGGAGACGAGCGTAGACGCGGATTTGCAGGAGGCTGCCTGGGCCGCGCTGCGCGAAGTTATGGAGCGCATGGGCGCCTCGGTTCACGCCAGCGAGGCGGCGGTTGTTGCGCTTTCGCCCGATGGCCGGTTGCGTGCGCTCATTGGCGGCATGGACTATCAGTCAAGCCAGTTCAACCGTGCGGTCAACGCGCGCCGCCAGCCCGGCTCGGCGTTCAAGCCATTCATCTATTTGTCCGCCATCGAGCGGGGCTACACACCGGATGACGTCATTCGCGATGCGCCCGTTCAGGTTGGTGCATGGACGCCCGGCAATTACGAAGGCATTTATCGCGGTCAGATCAGTCTGCGGCGCGCGCTGGCGGATAGCAGCAATATGGCCGCCGTGCGATTGACGAGCGACATTGGCCTTTCGCAGATCATCGCCACGGCGCGGCGCCTTGGCATAACGACCGAGCTGCGTGCGCATCCGACGCTGGCGCTGGGCGCTTCGGATGTGACTCTGCTAGAGATGGCGGGCGCTTACGCCAGTTTCGCCAATGGGGGCTTCGGGGTGGCGCCGCAGGTGATCGACCGCATCCGCGACGAGAACGGCAATGTCCTTTACTCACGCAGCACCGCCGCGCCGTATCGCGTGATCGCCGAGGGGCATGTCGCCGCGATGAACGATATGATGCACGCTGTCGTGGAAAATGGGACGGGTAGCGGCGGGGCGTTGCCGGGCCAGATCGTCGCCGCCAAAACTGGCACCAGCCAACGCTATCGCGACGCATGGTTTGTCGGGTTTACGCCGTATTATATCGGCGGCGTGTGGATGGGGAACGACAATAACTGGCCCATGCGAAACGTGACGGGCGGGTCACTGCCCGCGGAGGTCTGGCGGCGCATGATGCTGAAAGCGCATGAGGGGCTGGAGGCGATGCCGATGGTCGGCGTGCGCCGCACTCTGATCGCTGGGCCAGTGAAACCAGCCGTGTCATCACTGGCGGCAAAGCACATCCCAGCGGCGCCTCCCGCGGCGGATAAGCCACGGCCGGGGCCGCGCGCCAGCGCGTCTTATGATCGCCGGACTGTGCCCAAGTCTGCTATGCGTCGTTCTGCGGGGCAGCCGCAGTCCCCGCCCCAAAACGGCAAGAGTCGCAATGTAGCGTCGCCCGCTCAGCAAGGCGGAGGCAACAGCGGAATGTTTAGGGCTACGGGCAGGCCTTAGTGACGTTTGATGTGGCGTGGGGAGGGGGATAAAAAAGCGCCGAAGATAACCGATCGGAGGCGCAGTCTAGGATGGAACAGTATTGGGATTAAAGCGGTGCAATTCCGATCCGTGCTTCTTGAGCCAGAGGCGGGCCTTGTGCATCTCTGGCATCGTGTCTCTGACAACTCGCCAGAACCGTGGCCCGTGGTTCATTTCCTTCAGGTGGGCGACTTCATGGGCCGCGACGTAATCCAGAACAAAGCTTGGGGCGAATATCAAACGCCAGGAGAACGATAAATTGCCGCTGCTTGAACACGAACCCCATCGTGTGGATTGGTCGCGCACGGAAATTCGCTTTGGGTAAATGCCGATATTGCCTGCGTGATGGTGGACCCTGTAAAACAGGTCTTTCTTCGCCTCGATTTTCAGCCAGTCCACAAGCCTTCGGCCTGCATGTTCTGGCCCGCCCGCAACACATAGACGGGGAGGTAAAATCAAATCGCCGTCTTGCGTGAAAGGCTCGATGCTGCATGGCTGCATCGCGCGAACTGTCTGCATCACCGAAGCCAGAGCAATATTTTCCATTGATGAAGCGGCGCTGGCTTTCTCGACCCAAACCACGCCCATGCAGCGCACCGGCCCTGCGAAGGTCAGCCGGTGTGCTATACCGCGCAAGGGCACGATCGAACCGTCGGCGAGCGACACGGGAGCGGGCAGTTTCTCGATCTGCGCTTTCAACCAATCGTAATGGCGGGCGACAAAAGCGCCGGCGTCCTCCATCCGGCCCCGGTCTGGCAAAGTGAGGATGGCGGTGCGTTCAGTATGACTGACCTTGAGGGTGAAGCGCTTTGCTCGCGCAGAGCGGCGGACAGCGACCGTCATATCCAGACCCGACACTTTAACAGCGAAATGCTGTCCTTCATCGGATGTTAACATCAGCGTCATTTACATTCCCCGCAAATTCATTAACAAGCCATTACAACGGCTTGAACGTCATTTTCGGCACAGCCTTTAGTCTTTGAGATTCGTGAATCAGGCTATAAGAGTATCAGAAATTTGCCGCCGTTACATACGCCTAAAGTCCCATTTATGACTGAATGCGGTGCTGTGGTATTTATACCATAGCACCGCATTCAAAACAAAGGCAAATTGTATACGACCACTCTGCGGTTAAATATTGCTAATTAAAGAAAATTATACTGAATTTGTTGTGTTTTTCGTTCTTAAGCTATCTGCATTGAAGCTCATTGGACGGTGCGACAAAATAGTCTTCCGCATTCTTGCTTAACGACACGCAAAGCTAACTTATTGCCACTAAATTCTACACCTCATGGTTGAATAATTTTAAGAGTAAATCTTAAGATAGAAAATATTGCAATAAATATTGCTGGATTTTCCCGCGCGTTCTTGCATAAACGCGCGGCCTTGAGTGGTGCACTGTTGGTGCACGCTGTATGTACTAGAGAATGGAGTTTAGATGAAGGTTCAAAACCTCCGCCATTTTCTCGGGGGTAACGCCATAGTTAAAATGCGTAACGTAGCGTCCGTCCGGCCCCATCAGATAAATAAATGCGGAATGATCCATCAGATAGTCGGCTGCGGATGATGCATCTTTAACCTTTGAGGCATAAACACGATAAGCTTTCGCGGCCGCCGCCGCCGCCGCCGGCGATCCAGTCAGCCCAACAAGCTGCGAATGAAAGCTTTTCACATAACTTGCAAGTTGCTGCTCGGTGTCGCGCTCCGGATCGATGGTGATGAACACCGGCGCGACGCGGCTGGCTTTTTCCCCCAGCGCATTCATGGCGCTGGTCATCACCTGCAGCTCGGTCGGGCATATGTCGGGGCAATAGGTATAGCCGAACAACACCAGCATGAATTTACCGCGAAAGTCGGCGTCTGTGACTGTGCGGCCGGTATGGTCGATAAGCTGGAACGGGCCGCCAATAAGCGCCTGGCCTTCCGTTCTCACTTGCCCAGCGTCTCCTTCAGAGGGCTTTAGGGTAAGAAAGGCGCCAAGCGCTCCGAGGACAAGCGCTGCACACACAACGAGAGCAATACGGATTTTCATAATAACATCACGGACTGTTAAGCTGGCTTTGATAAGTTAGTTTGGGATATGGAGCGCATTACAGCGCCTCACAAGGTTCCGCAAGCGCGAGCGCCCTATGATAGATAGCCGCAGCAAAAGTCTGATGAGCGACGGCGGGTCGGCCATGGACAAGCTCGACATCGACGGAAGCCGTCTTAGGCTGCAAACCATCATCCGCCTGCGATGGGTCGCGGTTGCGGGGCAAACGATTACCGTCCTGATCGTTTACTTTGGTTTTAACTTTCAATTCCCCCTTGCCGCATGTCTGATGGTCATTGCGCTTTCCGCATGCCTGAACGTTGGCTTGCAGCTCGCCTTCCCCGCCAGCAAACGTCTCCTGAGCCGGTATGCAATGCTAATGCTCGGATATGATATTCTGCAACTTGCGCTGCTTCTCTGCCTTACCGGAGGACTGCAAAACCCGTTCGCGCTTCTGATGGTCGTGCCCGTAGCCGTTTCGGCTGCGACCCAACCTCTCGGCATTACGTCGCTGCTTGCGGGTTTCGCCGTGGTTTGTGCGTCCTTGCTCACACGCTTTTACTGGCCACTGCCTTGGATGAGCCTTGAGCCTTTGCAATTGCCCTTTCTTTATCTCATAGGCAATTGGGCCGCGCTGGTTTCATGCATCGTTTTTATCGCGCTTTACGTCTGGCGCACGGGTCAGGAAACCCGCGTGATGTCAGAGGCGTTAGCGGCGACGGAGTTGATTCTTGCGCGCGAGCAAAAGCTTTCCGAGCTTGACGGCATGGCAGCGGCGGCGGCGCACAAGCTCGGCACACCGCTTTCGACGATAGTAGTGATCGCCCGGGAGATGGAGCGCGTAATTCCAGAAGATAGTCCACTGCGTGAGGACGCCCAGCTTTTGCGAAGCCAAGCGATGCGCTGCCGGGAAATTCTTAGCGCTTTAACGCGATATACGGGCGAGGCGGACGAGGTGTTCAGCACCATGCGTCTAACGCATTTACTGGAGGATGTGGCCGACCAGTATCGCGGAGCTGGTGTCCAAGTCACTGTGAAATCAACTGTTTTGCCAAAACGCGGCAGCGCAGTGTCCAAGGAACCCGTGATGCGCCGCAATCCGGGCGTGATCTATGGCCTTGGAAATCTGGTCGAGAACGCTGTCGACTTCGCCCGTGCTAAAGTGGATATTGAGGCGCAATGGGATGATGACGTGGTGTCAGTAACCATCACGGATGATGGCGACGGATTCCCGCCCAATATTATGAGCCATCTCGGCGAGCCTTACGTGACAACGCGCGGTATGAGCCAGATTGACGACGGAGAGGAGCATGGTATGGGATTAGGGTTTTTTATCGCGAAAACTTTACTCGAACGCTCCGGAGCTTCCATTCAGCTTGGTAATCGCACGGCGGTCGGAACCGGCGCAGTCATTAACCTTCGCTGGCAGCGCGATAAGCTGCAAGCTGGAATGATGCACTCAACATAACATTAAATTTTGGCCTTGGCGGGTGTTAAAATTAATCTAACTAGTACCTAGACGCTTCGCGCCCTTGACAACCAGATAAGAGAAAGAGCGAGCTATGGAGATCAGCGTGACGGAAACAGTCCCAGCAGATCGTCTCGGATTCGCCGATTTGCCGGCAGACAGGACGATACTCATAGTCGATGACGACAAGGCCTTTTCCACCCGCCTCGGACGGGCGATGGAGACGCGCGGTTTTGAAGTTCGCATCGTCCAGAGCGTACGCGACGCCAAGGCTGCTATCAAAACGGCGCCCCCAGCTTTTGCGGTGGTTGATCTCAGGCTTGATGATGGCAGCGGGCTAGATGCCATAGCGCTGTTGAAAGAATTGCGGCCGGATGCGCGCGCGATCATCCTAACCGGCTACGGAAACATTGTCACTGCCGTCAACGCGGTGAAGCTCGGCGCTGCAGATTATCTGGCTAAGCCAGCCGATGCGGACGATATCCTCGCGGCGTTGCTAGCGCGTGACGATCAGCGGGTTGCGCCGCCTGAAAACCCCATGTCCGCAGACCGTGTTCGCTGGGAGCACATTCAGCGGGTTTATGAACTTTGCGGCCGCAACGTTTCTGAAACGGCGAGGCGGCTGAATATGCATCGCCGGACGTTGCAGCGCATTCTGGCCAAGCGCGCGCCGAAGTAAGTGAAATGGAGCGGCGCCGGGTAACCATCACCGTAGAAAAAATGCTCCACTGGCTAGAGTGCGGTTAGAAAGCTTGATCGTTTCCACGGGTGCATGCATGGTGCGATAGAGCGTCTATTGATCGCGCTTTTCGCCAATGGTCAGCCCATGAATGATGATGTCAAGAGGCCGGGCCTGGGAGCGGGCATTCTCCGCCAGACGGGTGCCGCGGTTTCGATCGGTCGAGGTGCGGCCATTAAGGGCATATTTGTCCTTCTCATTTTCTACACTTTGTATTTCGCCGCTCCGATTCTCATCCCCATTGCGGCCGCTATACTGCTCTCACTTCTTCTCTATCCACTTGTCGAGCGCCTTGAGAGGCTGCGTATTCCGCGTGGGGCAGGAGCCGCTATTGTGGTGCTGGCCGCTCTCGGGTTCATTGTGATGGGGCTGGCGCAACTCGCAGGCCCGGCTCAGGAGTGGGTGACAAAACTCCCGGCAAGTTTCACGAAGATCGAGCAAAAGCTGCGCATCGTCAAAAAGCCGATCCAGGATATCCAGAAGGCCACCGAACAAATCGAAAGTGCGACGGAGTTTTCAAACCGTCCCCGCAGGCAGAGGGTTGAGATCGCGCGACCCGGCATGATTGAGGATATCTTCAGCGGAACCCAGCGGGTGGTCGCTTCCATCGGCGTGATGCTGATCCTGCTGTTTTTTCTCCTATCCTCTGGCCATCTTTTCATGCGCAAGCTGGCGGCGGTGTTTCCAGCTTTAAACAATAATGGGCAAACGGCGGGAATGATTGGGGCAATCCGGCGCGACATATCATTTTATCTTACCGCCGCGACTTGCATTAATATAGGGCTTGGTCTGACGACCGGCATCGCGGCGTTTTATCTGGGCGTTCCGAACGCGGCGCTGTGGGGAAGCATCGTCGCGCTGCTCGCATTTGTCCCTTATGTCGGTTCGGTCATAAGCATCGTAATTTTGAGCCTGGCGGGCATGGTCGAGTTCGACAGCCTCGGGCGCGCGCTCATTTTGCCGGGCTTATTTCTGACAGCGTCGATTTTCGTTCAAAGCGTGATCGTGCCGCAGGTGATGGGGCGCCGTCTGGTGCTTAACCCAGTCGCGATTTTTCTCGCCATCACAGTGTGGGGATGGATGTGGGGCATCGTCGGAGCGCTTATGGCCGTGCCTTTGCTCGCTAGCGTTAAAATATTGTGCGAAAGGGTGCCGTCGTTAAGGCCGGTTGCGGAGTTTCTCTCTAGATAAACAATCATTCCTTGCTAGGCTAATTTGCAGTGTTAAAAATACATTAACCCTATTCATGCATTTTATGAGCACTCGGCAAAAGGGGTGCGCGAATGTTAAAGGAATTTCAGGACTTTATTCTTAAAGGCAACGCCTTCGATCTGGCTGTTGGCGTCGTTATCGGGACGGCTTTCTCGACAGTCGTCACGTCGCTGGTAGGCGACATCATCATGCCTCCGCTTGGCGCCATCATGGGTGGCATCGATTTCTCCAGCAACTTCATCAACCTCACAACGCTGATGAGCGCGGTTGGCGTCGGTACGCCCACGCCCGATCCGAAAACTCTGAAAGAAGCGCAGGATGCGGGCCATGCTGTCATTGCATATGGCAAGTTCATCAACACGGTAATTAATCTGCTGATCGTCGGCGGCGCCATCTTTCTTGTGGTAAAACAAATCAACCGTCTCAAACGGTCTCCAACGACGCCTTCAGAGCCTGCAGCGATCCCTGAGGATGTTCGTCTGCTGGCGGAAATCCGCGACTTGCTGAAACGCGGCGCGCCTGGCGCTCCGGCCCCAGCGGCTCCGGCCACGCCAAAAACGCCTCGCCGTTAACGCAAATCGTGGAGGCGCAGGCCGCCTCCGCGTGACACTTCCTGCGTTTTGCCGCACGGCGTTCTGGCTTGACCTTTGCATGTGTGATCACAACTGTACGGATGTGCCACGACAGAGTTTTAGCGTGGCGCTTTGAGGGTGCGATGGTGGTTGCGGTTAATGGCGTAGGCGCCAAACGAATAGCGGTGATTGGCGCTGGTGTTGTAGGCCTTTCGTCTGCACTTAAACTTGCGCGCGATGGCCATGCTGTTACGCTATATGACCCGGAAAAGCCCGGCAGTCTCACCTCATTCGGTAACGCCGCTCTCATCATGACGGCGCAGATTTCGCCGCTTTCCCAGCCTGGCTTGTGGAAAAAAGTCCCCAAAATGCTGTCTGATCCGGAGGGGCCATTGGCTTTGCGGTGGCGGAACCTCCCCGGTCTCATGCCATGGTTTGCGCGCTTTTTGGCTAACAGCCGATGGAGCAAATACGAAGAGATCGCTAATGCTTTAACGCCGCTGGTGACACGCTCGCTCGATAGCTGGAAAGCGCTCGCCGGGCCGGAGGAAAGCGCGCGGCTTTTGCGCCAGGACGGGCTTCTATACGTTTTTCGCAATCCGGCCAATCTTGCAGCAGGGCTAAAAGAAATCGAGTTTCGCAAGCGCTACGGCATCAAGGCCGAGCATATTCCAGCGGAGGAATTGCGCCAGATGGAGCCTGCGCTGGCGCCCGGAATGGCCGGTGGCGTGCTTTATCCTGATAGCGCGCATTGCGTCGATCCGGCTGAATTGTCCGCATCCCTACTGCGCGCCTTTTTAA
>JAWXCE010000061.1:0-75644 GCA_034440495.1 Hyphomicrobiales bacterium
GAGCTCAGGCTCGAAATAGCCCGTCAAAAGGCCAACATTCTGGGGTGGGGCAACTGAGTACGCCGAGAAATACCGCTCAAAAAATGCGCGCGCGCATTTCGGGTCACATTCGAGCGCGGCTTGGACAAATTTAAATGGCCTATCGCCGCTGGCTTGAATGCTCGCCGACTTCTTAAGCGCGTTTAACGCCTTAGCATGATTGTCGTCCGTCCAGCCGTCTATATCCTGGAAATCGACAGGCATAAGGTTTAGGCTCTGTCGCTTTGCGCCTTGATTATGCTGCCACTCCCACAAAGCCATTGGTCAGTTGGCGGTTTCCGTAGCGATCAATTTCCAGTTTGGATCGCGTGAGGACAGGTCTCTTGAAAACGTCCATATATCGGTCACATCGCGAACTTTCTTAGGATCGCCTTCGACAACCTCACCGGTCTTGCCGCGCGTGGCCGAGATCAGCTCGCTTACGAACTTTAATGTAATCTGGGCATTACGGCTAACCATCTCGGCGTCAAGAATGTCAGCTTTGCTGATACCGACAAATTTGAACTCGATAATTTCGCCGTTTTTCTCCCGCTCGTTCAGCACACCAATGAAACTATCGTGAACCTCACGGCTCAAAAGATTTTTGAGCGTTTTGCGGTTGCCTTCTGCAAACGCTGTCACGATCATTTCATAAGCAGTCTTGGCGCCATTCAAAAACTGCGAGGGATCGAAATCATTATCAACCCGCGCGATGGTTTCCAGTTTCTTTGCTAGATCGCTGCCTTTGGGCGCAATGTTGCGCAAGCGACCTTCAAACGTTTCGACAAATTCGCCATCATCCTTGGGTATGCGTTGTTCACCACGAGGCAAAGTGACAACATTCTCCTTAGCTGCGGGACTATTTCCCCCGGGTGCTGCATAGGGATCCATGCGCGGGCGTTCATTGCCAGTGCGTCGTCCAAGCACGCTGCGCAACCGCAGAAATACGATCACTGCGACGATCAGAAACAGCAGCGTTGTAATGTCGAGAGTATCATCCATCAGGTGCAGCTTTTTGGTGAAGAGTGGGTCAAAACGAACATTCGTTAGGACTGATATAAGTGTTCCCGGTCATGAATGCGAGACTTTGTAAACGGGTCAAACCTCTAGCTGGTTTCAAGCATAGCTCAATTTATCCGTATGCGTAAGTGACGCCAGCCGATATTGCGCCAGTTCCCGCTGTCGTGATAGCCAGTATCAGAACCATTCGCGCGCACTTTCGCGCCAGCAGAACGTCTCATGCAAGGAGCTTCCGGTGAATAAATCAACGATAAATAATGGCGCTGGCACAACTGAAAAAACCCAGGATGAACAACCACAGGTCAATGTACTCGGGCAATATATTAAAGATTTATCCTTTGAAAACCCAAATGCGCCTGATGTTTTGAGCGGACAGATTAAAAATCCAAACCTAAAAGTCAACTTTAATGTTATCGTTAAAACTATGAAGGAAGAGATTTTTGAGGTTTCTTTAAGTGTAGAAGGTGAAGCTCAAAGCGATGAGGGCTTTTTATACAATGTCGAACTTGTCTATGCGGGCGCCTTTAGGCTTAGAAACCTGCCTAAAGACGCAATTCAACCTTTTCTGTACGTTGAATGCCCCGGATTGTTATTCCCCTTTGTGCGCCGAATACTTGCGGACATGACCCGCGAGGGTGGCTTCCCACCCCTCCTGCTCGACCCTATCGATTTTGCAGGGCTTTACCGCCAAAACATGAAAAAGCAGCAGGCTGCATCTGCCGAGTAGCGAGATTAAAGATACTGATCCCATACGGATGGCGACTTAAAGCCGCTGACAAAGGCTGTATGGGCCTCTAGCTCCTCATTCGTCAGGCGGCGCGCGAGAACGGTGACGCGCGCATAAACCGCAGCGACTTGAGCTTGGGCTGCGGAGCGAGCCGCTCGCCCAAAGTCAAGACCGGCCTGATGGGCATCGATCAGATTAAGATAAACCTCGGCCAGCAGCTCGGTGTCCAACAGCGCGCCGTGCTTTGTTCGCTTGCGGTTGTCAATGTTATATCGGCGACACAGCGCATCGAGATTATTTTGCGCGCCCGCATGTTTTCGTTTTGCGATAGTGAGCGTGTCAATTACGTGATCGAAGCTTAGTGGCGGACGGTCAAGGCGGGCCAGCTCGTGGTTAAGAAACTTAATATCGAACGCGGCGTTGTGGATGACCAACTTGGAGTCTTTAATGAAGTCGAGGAAATCCTGCGCGAGTTCGGCAAATTTGGCTTTCTCGCTGAGAAAAACGGACGAAAGACCATGCACCGCGAATGCGCTATGAGGCATATCGCGTTCCGGATTCACGTAGTAATGCCAGACGCGACCAGTGGGGATGCGATCCATTAACTCCAGGCAGGCAATCTCTACAAGGCGGTCACCGCTTTCGGGGTCAAGACCCGTCGTTTCTGTATCGAGAACGATTTCACGCATAAAACGGTAAAGCCTCAATCATTTCCAATTATAAGTCGCCACCGCGCAAAGGCGCTGCCGAATCGACCTTTTAAATCTGCCATAATTTCATCCAGCCGTGCGCGCGTTTCGTTAATCTCGCCGCCCGTGTTCACAACAAAATCGGCAAGTTCGCGTTTTTTTGCGTCGGGCGTCTGACGGGCGGAAAGCGCTTCAAATTTCTCGCGGGTCATGCCAGGTCTGGCGAGCACGCGCGCCTCCTGAATGTGCGAGGGACCGCTCATGACGATAATCACATCCACAAGCGTTTCCGCCGCCGTCTCGAAAAGTAGAGGGATATCGAGAACGGCGCTTTCAGCGTCTAATAAACTGAGTTCCTTCAAAAATCGATACTGCGCCTGCCGGACAAGCGGATGCACGATCGCTTCCAGTTTCCTCAAACCGTTGGTATGCAATTGCAAAGCGGCGCTCAGTTTCTCGCGATCTACAATGCCGCCCAACGTCACGCCGGGAAAAGCGTTTTCAATAGGCGCTACCGCCTCGCGGGCGTAGAGCGAATGCACGGCGGCGTCGGAGTCAAAAACGGGAAACCTGCGGTCGCGCAAGTGGTTAGCCGCTGTCGTTTTGCCCATTCCAATGGAGCCGGTTAGGCCGACGATAAGCATCACGCTTTCTCCAGGTCGGCCGCGATGAGTGCGCGTAACTCCGGCGTAACTTCGGGGCGCACGCCGAACCATCGCTCAAACCCAGGCGCGGCCTGATGCAGCAACATACCGAGACCATCGGCCACGCGCAGGCCACGGGCGCGGGCGTCGCGCAGAAGCGGCGTTTCCAGCGGACTATAAACGATATCGTTCACGACGGTGCCTTCAGGAAGGCGGCTCACGTCGATATCAAGCCAAGGCTGTCCAATCATGCCCAGCGCGGTCGTGTTGATGAGCGCTTCGCAGTCTGCAAACGCCTCGTTCCGGCGCTCCCAATCGAACACCTGCACCGCCTGCCCGAACCTATCCGCCAACTCCCGCGCCCGATCCCGCGTGCGATTTATAACGCGCACGGCCGAAAATCGCCGGTCGAGGAGCCCGCGAATGATTGCCCGTGCCGCCCCGCCGGCGCCGAGCACCACGGCAACCCCGCGACTATCATCCCATCCCGGCGCCTGCTCTTCCAAATTAGCGAGAAAACCGTGAATGTCGGTGTTCGCGGCGCACAGCACGCCGTCCTCCAGCCATATCGTGTTTGCAGCTCCCGCAGCCTCCGCCGATGCGTCGCGCCTCACGGCGATCTGATACGCAGCTTCCTTGTGCGGCACAGTAATGTTGGCGCCGCAATAGCCGAACGCAGCGAGCGAGTTCAGGAACTGCGGGAAATGCTCGGGCTGCACGGCCTGGCTTGAATAATCTCCCTCAATTCCATAAACGCGGAGCCAGTGGCCATGAATAAGCGGCGAACGCGAGTGCGTTATTGGCCAGCCGATGACGCAGGCTTTTCTCATTCGTTGCTACCTTAAAATCAGACCGGCTTCGCGCAAATAGCCGAGGAGCGGCAAGAGCGGCAGGCCGAGAATAGTGAAAAAGTCGCCGCTCACGCGCTCAAACAAATGCACGCCGAGCGCTTCGATCTGGCAGGCGCCAACGCAGTTGAATAAGCTGTCATCGGCTAGAGCCAAATAGCGATCGACGAAATCCGTAGAGTAATTGCGAAAGCGAATGTGAGCGGTGTCGACAGCCTCCCAAACCACCTCGCCAGCAAGCGCAAAGCAGACCGCAGAATGCAGCTTATGCTCGTTTCCTTTAAGCGCCAGCAATTGCTCCCGCGCTTTATCACGACTGCCCGGCTTATCCCAGATTGCGCCATTCACATCGAGCACCTGATCGGCTCCGATGATATGCGCATCTCGTTCGATTGCACTGACGGCCAAAGCTTTGGAGCGCGCCAGAGCGAGGGCTACTCTTGCGGGTGTCCAGCCTTCAGCGGTTTCAAGCTCGGCGCGCAATGCATGTTCGTCGACCCCTGAGCCAATCTGACGGAAGTTAAGGCCCGCCGCAGAAAGCATCGACCTCCGGCTTTCACTTAGCGACGCTAGGATAAGACCGCCTACCGGATTTTGCAGGCTGGGCCACTTATCCATCGACCTTGCCCTTTGCGCGTCGCTCGTCCACGAGTTTGATGATCTCTGCGGCAGTCTCTTCTATGGAGCGGCGCGTCACGTCGATCATGGGCCAGGCGTTGCGGGCGCAGACGCGCTTGGTAAAAGCGATTTCCTCCAGAATGGTGCGCTTGTCAACGTAGCGGTCGAGCGCTGTCGCATCGATGCCAAGGAGACGGTTCCGGCGCACATCCGAGATGCGTTCGGCACTGGCGATCAGCCCGACGACCATCGGCTTTTTCAGCGACTCCAGGTTAGGCGGCAGCGGCATATCAGGCACAAGCGACACATTCGCAGTTTTGAACCCACGGTTTGCGAGATAAATGCTGGTCGGCGTTTTCGACGTACGGCTGATGCCAACTAGCACGATGTCGGCGAGGCCAAGATTGACCGTGTGCTGGCTATCGTCGTGCATCATTGTGAAATTCATCGCCTCGATGCGGCGGAAATACTCCGCGTCCAAATTGTGCTGCCCGGCGACGACCGGCGTTGATGGCGCGCCAAGATAAGTCTCCAGCGTTTGGAGAACAGTGCGGAGGACCGGGACGCAGGGGACATTTAAATCAAGACAGCGGGCCTCGATCTCGCGGCTGAGGTCAGCGTTGAAAATCGTATAGAGCACAATGCCTGGCGACGCCTCGATAGCCCCGAGCGCCGCGTCAAGCTTCTCCCGGTTGCGCACCATGGCGTGCAAATGCTTGATCGCCGTTACGCTGTTATATTGCACCGCCGCCGCTTTGCCGATAGCGAGCAACGTTTCGCCTGAGGCGTCGGACACCATATGCAGGTGGTAAAACTTCGTCGGGGCGTCCGGCATATCGGTGGATAACCTCTGACTTATCCGCAGGCGATGGCGCGGCGCCCGGTTTTTCTCCCGAGTCCTCCACGCCAAGCAATTAGTTGTCCACATTGGAGCGCGTGTGGAGCGAATAATAGGCTTATCCCAGAATCGCGGAGAAGCCAAAGTCAACGGTGTTTAAAAAGCCACCCGAAAAGCTGAGTCGTTTTGCCTTACAAGAGCGGCAGCATTCAAAAGCCTGAGGCGCCATCACGGGTAAAAAATGAGTTCGCGAGTGCGGCTTTCCTGAGTGTCGGTTTATCGTAGGAACCGAGCCACAGTGCAAAACCTGTTGATGAAACGACGATCTTCGTCATATCCATATCCCCGCGCCAATAAACAATAAAATCAAATAAGAAAGAATCCTTATTGGTTTTTGTAAGGGAGAGATGTTTTGGACGGAAATGAGCGAGTAACTCCGGCGATGGACGCCTCTTTTATGCGAGCGTTGAAGGGTGACGCCGTCAGCCCGCCACCAATCTGGATCATGCGTCAGGCCGGCCGCTATTTGCCCGAGTACAAGGAGACGCGCGCCATCGCCGGATCGTTCCTCGATTTGTGTTACAATCCGAAACTCGCCACCGAGGTGACGCTACAGCCGATCCGACGGTTCGGCTTCGACGCCTCCATCGTGTTTGCGGATATCCTGGTCGTGCCAGACGCGCTTGGTCAGGCCGTGTCGTTTCATGAGGGCGAAGGACCGCGCCTCACGCCATTACCGGATGCTGCCGCCATCGCCAAACTCGACCCTGGCAAGACGGGTTCGGTGTTCGAGAAGATTTATGAAACCGTCAGCCTGGTGCGGGCCGGGCTTCCCGCCAACGTGCCGCTGATCGGTTTTTGCGGCGCGCCGTGGACGGTGGCAACCTACATGATCGCAGGGCGCGGCACACCAGATCAGGCCCCCGCGCGACTGTGGGCGTACCGCGACCCGGCAAGCTTTCAGGCGCTGATCGACGTGCTGATCGAAACCTCGGTTGAGTACCTCTGCGGGCAGATCGCGGCGGGCGCGCAGGCCGTGCAGATTTTCGATAGTTGGGCGGGCGTGATGCCGCAGGCCGAGTTTGAGCGCTGGTGCCAGGCGCCTGCCGCCGTGATTACCAAACGGTTGAAAGCGCGATATCCGGATGTCCCCGTTATTGGGTTCCCGCGCGGCGCGGGGGAATATTACGCTGCGTTTGTCGAGGCGACAGGCGTTGATGCGGTCGGTTGCGACACCACCATGTCACCGGGCGCCATGGCCGCACTTGCGGGCAAGTGCGCCGTGCAGGGCAATCTGGATCCGTTGGCGCTTATCGCGGGCGGCGCGGCGATGGAAGATGCGGTCCGGCGTATTCTCGATACGCTACGCGGCAAACCGCACGTGTTTAACCTCGGCCATGGCATTTTGCCCGAGACGCCTATTGCACACGTGGAGAAACTCATTGCGCTTGTTCGCCAAGGGGGCTAACGGAGGCGACAGAAACGGCGAAGGCGATTCTTGCGCATGTACCTTTGGATCAAAGCATTCCATGTGATTGCGGTTACGGCCTGGATGGCGGGCATGTTCTACCTGCCGCGCCTTTACGTTTATCACGCTGAAGCAGCGGCAGGATCGCCACAGTCGGAGACGTTTAAAGTGATGGAGCGCCGTCTGCTGCGCATCATCATCAATCCGGCAATGATCGCCACCTGGGTGCTTGGGCTGTATCTTGTCTTTGGCCCCGACGGTTTGGGCCTAAGCGGTAACGGGTGGCTTCATATAAAAATCGCGCTGGTTGTCGCGATGACAGTGTTTCACATTATGCTGTCGAAGTGGCGTAAGGAGTTCGAGCGCGACGAAAATCGCCGTTCCCCAAAGTTTTACAGGTTGGCGAATGAAGTTCCGCCAGTCCTTATGGTTTTCATCGTTATTCTCGTAATCGTTAAACCTTTTTAAAGTTTTTTATGCGCTTGGTTTTTTTTAAGTTGAACTTCCGGTAGGCGGAACTTTCTGCTATTATTAGCGTATAGAATTTCAGACGCACTTAATTCGTTTTCTCGTCTGAATGATTTTTGCATGATCCTTTTACAGGGTTTTCAGTTTTATCCGCTGTTCAATCTATGTCCCACCCCACACGTCGCGATCGCTTAGATCACGCCTGCCCTAAGGGCCGCTTGATGAGGCGTTTCGGAGAAACCCCCAAATGCAAGATATGAAACTCGAAGAATTGAAGGATAAGTCTCCCACGGAGCTGTTGAGCTTCGCGGAGAAAGTGGAGGTTGAAAACGCCTCAACGCTGCGCAAGCAGGAGCTGATGTTTGCCATTCTTAAGCAGCTTGCTGCGAAGGATATCGAGATCACAGGTCTCGGCGTGGTGGAGACGCTGCAAGATGGCTTCGGCTTCCTACGCTCGCCGGACGCCAACTACCTCCCCGGCCCAGACGATATTTACGTCAGTCCCAGCCAAATCCGCCGCTTTGGTCTACGCACTGGGGACACGGTCGAGGGGCAAATCCGCTCTCCTAAAGAGGGCGAACGCTATTTCGCGCTGCTCAAGGTCAATACCATCAACTTCGATGACCCCGAGAAGATGCGGCACAAAATTCACTTCGATAACCTAACACCGCTCTATCCGTCGAAATGGATGGGCATGGAATTGCTTGACCCCACGTTGAAGGATCAGAGCGGGCGCGTTATCGATATCGTGGCGCCGCTCGGCAAAGGGCAGCGTGGATTGATCGTCGCCCCACCGCGCACCGGCAAGACGATGCTGCTCCAAAACATCGCGCACTCCATCACCGCCAACCACCCGGAATGCTTCCTGATCGTGCTGCTTATCGACGAGCGGCCGGAGGAGGTGACGGACATGCAGCGCTCGGTGAAGGGTGAGGTGGTGTCGTCCACCTTCGATGAACCGGCGACGCGGCACGTTCAGGTGGCAGAGATGGTAATTGAGAAGGCCAAGCGCCTTGTGGAGCATAAGAAAGATGTCGTCATCCTGCTCGACTCGATCACGCGCCTTGGCCGCGCCTACAACACGGTGGTTCCGTCCTCTGGCAAGGTGCTGACCGGCGGCGTGGACGCTAACGCACTCCAACGCCCGAAGCGTTTCTTCGGCGCGGCGCGCAATATCGAGGAAGGCGGCTCGCTGACCATTATTGCGACGGCGCTGATCGACACTGGCAGCCGTATGGATGAGGTTATCTTCGAGGAGTTCAAGGGCACCGGTAATTCGGAAATCATCCTCGACCGCAAAGTGGCCGATAAGCGCATCTTCCCCGCCATGGACATCGCCCGCTCCGGCACCCGCAAGGAGGAGTTGCTCGTGCCCGCGCCGCAACTAAAGAAGATGTTCGTACTGCGCCGCATCCTGAACCCGATGGGCTCCATGGACGCCATCGAATTCCTGCTCGACAAGCTAAAGAACACGAAAAATAACGCTGACTTTTTCGAGTCGATGAATACCTAATCCAGCTCACTGAGCTGGATTACAATCTGAAACATTCAGCGAATGACCGCTTTATCTTGGTCGGGTCGTAACTGCGAGGCAAGATCGTTCGCATCTGTAACGGGCAGCGAGCAGGTCTGTCCAATGCAGATATACGCCGTCGCCTTGCCTCCGATGGAGGTTTTGCCTGCTGCGGGTGAACTTTCTGGAATTATTTCATCACTGCGATAAGTGTGTATGACGGCGCCAGAGAGCGATGCGCGTACAAGCGCGTTCCGCATCGTCGGCATGCCTGCTTCATCTTCCGCGCCAGTAATGACGATCAGCTTCGGCTCGATGACGTCGATCAGCGAATTTAGGAAACCGCAGTGGTTGACGAAGCGGTGCGCGATGGCGCCGGAAAAAGCCTCGTAGAGTTTTTGAGCGCGGGCGCGGTAACTTTCCTCGCCGGTGAGCAGGTACAGCGCGTTGAGATTGGCAAGCATGATCGAGTTGGCGTTCGGCGTCGCGTCGTCGTGGGCGGCTAGGGTGCGGATCATGACATCCGTGGTGTCGTCCGCCGAAAGGTAATAGCCGCCGCTCTCTGCCGTATAGCGCTCGTCCATCGTCCGCGTCCAACTCTTTGCGTCGGCAAGAAAAGCTGCATCGCCTGTCACCTGCTGAAGCGCGATGGCGGAGGCGATCATGTTGGCGTAGTCGGTTGCAACGCCTGGGGTTTTGGCTTGACCCGCGCGGTAGCTGTGCATTAGCCGCCCGTCTTTCACCAAGCGGAGCTTGACGAACTCGTAGGCGCTTTTCGCCACATCCACCCATTCAGGATGTTCGAAAGCCTGCCCAGCTTTGGCGAGCGCGGCGATCATAAGCCCGTTCCAGTCAGCCAGAACCTTGTCATCCCAGCTCGGGCGCTCGCGCAGGGCGCGTTTGGCCAGCAGGTTGGAGCGCAGGGCATAGAGCCGCGCCTCGTCCTCATCCGGCAGAAGCTCAAGCGACTTGAGCCGATTCGGGATGTTAGTTTCCTCCCAGTTGCCGTGTTCACTAATGTCGTAGACCTGGCAGAAAAAGGCGCCATCTTCCTCGCCTAGCGCCGCGATGATTTCAGCTCGGCTCCACACGTAGAATTTGCCCTCGACTCCCTCTGAGTCCGCATCGAGCGCGGACGCAAAGCCGCCGTCCGGCGCTTTCATCTCGCGCATGAGCCAATCGACAGTTTCGGCGATGCGGATGGCGAGCAGCGGCGTGCGGCGCTCTTTCCACACCTCGGTCATGAGGTCGATGAGCTGGGCGTTGTCGTAGAGCATTTTCTCGAAATGCGGCACAAGCCAGCGAGCGTCTACCGAGTAGCGTGAAAAGCCGCCGCCGATATGGTCGTAAATGCCGCCCTGGCTGATGTGTAGCAGCGTTTTCTCGATCGCGTCGGTGCAAGTCGCGTGGCCGAAACGTAAGCCGCCCTTCCAGACGAAATTGAGGATGCTGCAGTTGGGGAATTTGGGCGCGCCCTGCAAACCACCATGGATAGGGTCGAACGCGGCTGCCATGCGGCTCGCTATGTCGGAAATCATTGGCATGGTGATCGCAGTAGGTGCGGTGGATGCGCTCTCGCGCAACGCCTTGCCGAGCGCGCCGGTGTTGGACTGGATTTTTTCCGGCTCCTCACGAAAAACGCGGGCAACCTCTTGCAAAACCTGCGGGAAGCCGGGACGGCCAAAGCGCGGTTCGGGCGGAAAGTAAGTCCCACCCCAGAATGGCTCTGCGTCCGGCGTCAGAAACATCGTGAGCGGCCAGCCGCCCTGCTCGCCCAGGTGATGCAGCGCGGACATGTACAGCGCGTCCACATCCGGCCGTTCTTCCCGATCGACCTTGATATTGACAAACAGATCATTCATCAGCCCGGCGATGGCATCGTTCTCAAAGCTCTCATGCGCCATGACGTGGCACCAGTGGCATGCCGCATAGCCTACCGAAAGCAGCACCGGCTTGTTTACCGCCTTTGCCTCGGCAAGCGCTTCCGGCCCCCATGGTCTCCAGTGCACCGGGTTATCCTTGTGCTGCAGCAAGTAGGGGCTTGTCTCGTTGGTGAGTTGATTTTTTGTCATGCCGCGCTCATCAATTACCGTCGTATTTAACGGCTAGAGCAAACTATAGTTGCTTTCAATGCGACTGTCTTCAGGAACCCATGTCTTCGCAATCGACCATTTACGCTCTTTCAACAGCGCCGGGTAAATCCGGAGTGGCCGTAATCCGTATTTCCGGACCGCGTGCATTGAGCGTCGTCACCACGCTTGGGGCGAAGCTTTCCAAGCCTCGCCGCGCTTCGCTACAAACTCTGCGTGACCCTGTTTCACGTGAAACACTCGACCGCGCGCTTGTGCTTTGGTTCGCAGCTCCGGCAAGTTTCACCGGCGAGGATATTGTAGAGTTGCACGTCCACGGCGGACGCGCAGTAATTGCAGGCATAATGACGGCACTTGCGGGCATTGACGGGCTAAGGATGGCGGAGGCAGGGGAATTTGCACGCCGCGCGTTCGACAACGGCAAAATCGATCTTACCCAGGCTGAGGGTCTTGGCGATCTCATCGACGCCGAAACTGAGGCGCAGCGCGCGCAGGCTTTGCGGCAATCGTCCGGCGCTTTACGCTCTCTGTTTGATGGTTGGCGTGAGCAGATCATCCGGGCTATGGTCGCCGTGGAGGCTGCAATCGATTTTTCAGAGGAAGCCGACATTCCCGAGGCTGCTTTCGCCGCGGCGCACCCTGTGGTAATGAGGCTAACCTCCGATATCGGTCGCCATCTCGCGGACGGGCGGCGAGGTGAGATTTTGCGCGATGGTTTGCGCGTCGTCATCGCCGGGCCGCCCAACGCGGGCAAATCCAGCCTTTTGAACGCACTTGCAGGCCGCGACGCGGCCATCGTTTCCGAGGAGGCGGGCACCACACGCGATGTCATCGAAGTGCGGCTTAATCTTGGAGGCTACCCGGTAGTTGTTGCAGATACGGCGGGCATACGAGACGTAGGAGACAAAGTGGAGCGTGAAGGCATACGCCGCGCCATCGCCGCCGCTACTGAGGCAGACTTGGTCATCTGGCTTTCGGACGCCGCCACGCCATCGCCGCCGCCGAAAGAAATTACAGCGTTCGGCGATAAAGTAGTCGAGGCGAATAGCAAGATCGACCTTGCGCCCGCACAGTACCCGCTTGGACTGTCCGTTCTGAGCGGAGAAGGCATTGAAAGTCTTGTGGAGCGGCTCGCCGAAGAGGCCCGGCGGCTGGCGGGCGGAGCCGAGGACGCCATCATCACGCGCGCCCGTCACCGGGAGGCCTTGCAAGCGGCGCACACGGCGCTGATGGCCTTTCTGGACGGCGATACGGGCGCCGTGGAGATGCGAGCGGAAGATTTGCGGGTTGCGGCTTTCGCGCTTGGGCGGTTGACAGGCCGTGTGGATGTGGAGCATGTGCTTGGCGAAATTTTCTCGCAGTTCTGTATCGGCAAGTGACATCCCAGCGGCTTGGAACCAATATTCAATCACTGTGGTTTCCCAGCAAATCAAGGGAGATCGATATGCTTACAGGTCAGATACAAAAGCCAAAATCGGTTCGCGACTTTCTTCTGTCTCAGGGCGGCGACAGCAAGTTTCGCAAGATTTCCTGTGCAGCCGAAAATGTCAAAACACCGTTCAATCTGCGCAAGCTGCGAGGCGATACTGCGGCCCGCAAACTGCGATTACCTCTCCCTCATGGTTTTGCAGACTGATGCCCGCAAAGTCAAAAAAACAGCAGATGGCGGGCGCAGCTCTTTCCGCCAAACGCGGGGAGGAAAAGCCATCCGATCTTCAGGGCGCGTCAAAAGAGATGTATGAATCCATGAGCGAGAAGGAACTGGACGACATGGCGTCGGTAAAACGCTCCAAACTACCCGAAACCGCTCAAAAGTCGGCGCCGAAAAAGGCCAATAAGAAAGATTGACCTTTTAGGCAGACTGGCTTTGACGCAAGCCCGCGCGAAGACTATCTTCGCGCTAAACCCCACAGGCTTGCGAAGTATGAACACTCATTTCGACGTTATTGTTATTGGAGGCGGGCACGCTGGCTGCGAAGCTGCCTCCGCCTCCGCGCGTATTGGCGCCCGTACCGCGTTCATAACGCACAGCTTTAAGACCATCGGCGAGATGTCGTGCAACCCTGCCGTTGGCGGCCTTGGCAAAGGTCATCTGGTGCGCGAGGTCGATGCGCTTGATGGCTTGATGGGTCGCGTTATCGACAAGGCGGGCATCCAGTTTCGCATGCTGAACAAATCCAAGGGCGCCGCCGTGCAGGGGCCGCGCGCGCAGGCCGACCGCAAGCTTTATCGCCGCGAAATGCAGGCCGCAATCCGCGCCACTCTAGGGCTTGAAGTGATTTCCAAGCCGGTTGAAGATTTAATCGTCGAGAACGGCGCAGTCGCTGGAGTTGTTACTCAAGGCGGCGCCGAGTATCGCGCCGCCGCCGTCGTGGTCACAACGGGCACGTTCCTGAAAGGCGTCATCCACATCGGCGAAGCGAGGGTCTCCGCTGGCCGCATTGGCGAGGCGCCGTCTATCGGGCTCTCCGACCGTCTTTACGCGCTAGGCCTTCAAATGGGCCGCTTGAAAACCGGCACCCCCGCCCGCCTCGATGGCCGCACCATCGCCTGGGAGCGGCTGGAGGAGCAGGCGGGCGACGATCCACCCGTACCGTTCTCGTTCATGACGACGCGCATCGAGACGCGGCAAGTTCCCTGTCATATCACCTATACGACCGAGGAAACGCATAAGCTTATCGCCGCCAACCTGGAGCGCTCGGCCATGTATGCCGGGCATATCACCGGCGTTGGTCCTCGCTACTGCCCCTCCATTGAGGATAAGGTTGTGCGTTTCCGCGACCGGCAGGCGCATCAGATATTCCTGGAGCCGGAGGGGCTGGACGACGACACCGTTTATCCGAATGGCATCTCCACCTCATTGCCCGAGGATGTGCAGCGCGCGTTCATCGCGACCATCCCCGGTCTGGAAAATGCCGCCATCAAACGCTGCGGTTACGCCATTGAGTACGATTACGTCGATCCGCGCGAGCTGACTCCCACGCTAGAGACCAAGCGACTGCCCGGACTGTTTCTAGCCGGGCAGATCAACGGCACAACGGGATATGAGGAGGCGGCCGGGCAGGGTTTGATCGCGGGCGTTAATGCGGCGCTGCGGGCGGGCGGTGGTCAACGCCAGTTTGTTGTTTCACGCGCCGACGCTTACCTTGGCGTCATGATCGACGATTTGGTGACGCGCGGCGTCTCCGAGCCATACCGTATGTTCACCAGCCGCGCCGAGTATCGCCTCAAGCTGCGCGCCGACAACGCCGACGAGCGCCTGACCGCAGTTGGCGAAGCAGTTGGGTGCGTCGGGCCGGATCGCTCGCAAGTTTTCGGCGTGAAACATGCAGCACGCGCGGAAGGCGCGGCAATGCTCCGCTCGCTAGCGCTAACGCCAGCGGAGGCGGCGCAACACGGTCTTAACCTCAACC
Organism: Hyphomicrobiales bacterium; assembly: GCA_034440495.1. Taxonomy (GTDB): domain Bacteria; phylum Pseudomonadota; class Alphaproteobacteria; order Rhizobiales; family Rhodomicrobiaceae; genus JAWXCE01. The sequence continues at coordinate 14,355 of JAWXCE010000061.1, forward strand.
GCGATGGCCGCCGCCGCACGGCTTACGAACTCCTCGCCTTCCCGGACGTGAGCCTCCACCGCTTGTGCGCTATCTGGCCTGAGCTTGGTGGAATTGATCCCGCCGTGGCATCTGCGCTTGAGATTGACGCTCGCTATGCCGTCTATCTTGATCGCCAGGATGCGAGCGTGGCGGCGCTGCGGCGCGACGAGGCAATCGCCATTCCGCGCGACTTCAGCTTTGCGATTGCGGGCCTATCGAATGAGATGCGCCAAAAGCTTGAACGCGCGCGCCCGGCGACCGTCGCCCATGCCGCGCAAATAGAAGGTGTCACCCCCGCCGCGCTAATGCTGCTTGCCTCGCACTTAAAACGCGCGCCATCCGCTTTGACCGCATAAGCGACCGTGATAAGCTCGTGTCATGAGCGAGCCAATAAAGCGCATGAGTGTCGTGGAATTTCTCGACTGGACGATGAGCCAGCCGGGCCGCTATGAGCTTAACGAGGGGTTGCCTGTCAAGATGCCAGCAGAACGCACCCGCCACTTCCGAGCCAAACTAAAAACAGCCATAGCCCTTCTTGCAGAGGTAAAGAGCGCCGGATTAGATTGCCAAGTTCTCGCAGACGGCATAGCGGTGGCGGTCGGCGAACGCACGGTATTCGAGCCAGATGCGGTGGTGTATTGCGGCGAGAGACTAAGCGGCGACGCGCTTCCTTTGCCAAACCCCGTGATTGTCGTGGAAGTGATCTCTCCATCTTCCGAGGCGACGTACACGGGCCGCAAGCTGGCCGGATATTTCAAACTCGAAAGCGTTCGCCATTATCTCGCTGTCGAGCCAGAAGACGGGTTTCTCACCCACCACGAGCGCCTAGCCGACGGCCGCATTGAAACGCATATTCATGAGCGAGAAGGCGCGCTTATCCTCGATCCGCCGCGATTGAAGGCGGCGGTCGCGGATTTTCTACCTTAATGCAGGGCCGCAGCTACGGCCCGGACGACTTTGCGCGCGACTTCGGCGTTTCACGTGAAACACTCGAACGCCTCAAGCTTTACGAGGCGCTGCTGCGGAAATGGCAGCAGGCGGTCAATCTCGTAGCGCCCTCGACGCTGGATGATGTCTGGCGGCGGCATTTCGCCGATAGCGCCCAAGTGGCGGAATTGGCTCCGGATGCGAAAAAATGGGTCGATTTGGGGTCAGGCGCCGGTTTTCCTGGGCTAGTCATTGCCATCATGACCGCGAATCAGGATTATCGCGAAGTGCATCTTGTCGAGAGTAATAGCAAGAAATGCGCGTTTTTATTCGATGTGGCGCGGCAGACGGGCGCAAGAGCGGTTGTGCATGATTGCCGCATCGAAGTGGCTACGGCGAAAATTGGAATAATGGATGTTGTAAGCGCCCGCGCCGTGGCGCCGTTATCAAGTTTACTCGCGTTGTCTCAATCGTTTTTCGTGCGTGAAACGGCCGGGCTGTTCCTTAAAGGTCGCGATGCGCTGGTAGAAGTCGCCGAAGCGGAAAAGCAATGGCGCTTTCAGTGGAAAACCTCCGCCTCCCGGACTGACAGTCAGGGTCAAATCATCAAGATATGGAATCTAGAATCTAGATAGGGGTGGGCGGCGATGAGCAGGTATCCTTCAACATACTCAAACTTACGGGTGCTGGCGGTCGCCAACCAGAAGGGCGGCGTTGGCAAAACCACGACGGCGATTAATCTGGGTACGGCGCTGGCCACAGCCGGGCAAAAGACGCTGGTGATTGACCTCGATCCACAGGGCAACGCCTCCACGGGGCTTGGCATTTCTGAAGATGACCGGCCAGTTTCCACCTACGACGTGCTCGCGGGCGCCGCCGCCATGGAGCAGGCGATGATGGAGACGATGATTCCCGGCCTTTACGTCGCTCCTGCTACCCGAGATTTGGCGGGTCTGGAGCCGGAGATATCCGCCGCGCCTAATCGCGCGTACTTCCTCCGCGACGCCATCATGTCGCTAAAGGCGTCCGAGCAGGATCGCCCTGCGAATGACCGTCTCGCTTATGTGCTGATCGATTGCCCACCCTCGCTTAACATCCTGACGTTGAACGCCATGGCGGCGTCGGACTCAGTGCTGGTTCCTGTGCAATGCGAGTTTTTCGCACTCGAAGGGATCACGCAGCTTAAAGAGACGATCGATTTCGTGCGCGCCAGCCTGAACCCGATGCTCGAAATTCACGGGGTGGTGTTGACCATGCATGACAGCCGCACGAAGCTGGCGGACGAGGTAGCGACCGAGGTGCGCAGTTTCTTCAAGGAAAAGGTGTTCTCAACGGTTATTCCCCGCAACGTGGCGGTGGCCGAGGCGCCGTCACACGGTCAGCCCGTGCAGCTTTATAACGTAAAAAGCCCCGGTAGCCGCGCTTACACGGAATTGGCGGCTGAGATCATTCGCCGCGAAGAAAAAGCGAACGCCGCCTAACATCATTTTGCGTCTCGATACTGAATTTGAAGGCATCGCCTTTTTGTCTGCGGGGGACTTATGAACGCATCTTTACCATCGGCTGCTCAGAAAAATCGCCTTGGCCGCGGCCTTGCATCGCTGATTGGCGATAACGTGCCGGTCAATGGGCGCATTCTCCCCAACCAGGGTGAGCAGCGCATGGTTCTCATCGACAAGGTAAAGCCCAGCGCATTCAATCCGCGCAAAACTTTCGATGCAACGGAGCTTGACGAGTTGGCCGCCTCGATCCGTGAACGCGGTCTGGTGCAGCCGCTCGTTGTCCGTCCTATCGGGCCTATGGGTGCCGAATATGAGATCGTCGCGGGCGAACGGCGGTGGCGCGCGGCCCAGAAAGCGGGGATGCACCTTATCCCTGTCATAGTGCGGGCGCTGACCGATCAGGAATCGCTTGAAATTGCAATTATCGAGAACGTGCAGCGCGCTGACCTGAACGCCATCGAGGAAGCGACAGGCTACCGCGAGCTTATCAGCCGTTTCGGCTACAAACAGGAAGAACTGGCGGACATCATCGGCAAAAGCCGCAGCCATCTGGCCAATACGATGCGGTTGCTGAAGCTGCCGGACAGCGTGCAAAAGCTGGTGCGGAACGGCGATTTGAGCGCCGGACACGCGCGCGCACTTGTCGGTCGCGAGGATGCGGAGACTGTCGCCAGAGAGATTGTGAAAGACGGCTTGAACGTACGCGATGTCGAGGCGTTATTTCAGGCTAAGAAGCCATCAGCGTCAAACGGCGGCTCCGGTGGCAATTCTGCGCCGATAACAAAGGATGCCGACACACGCGCCGTTGAGCGCGAAATGTGTGACGCGCTGGGGCTTGCCGTGACGATTTTACCCGGCGCCAACAATACCGGCGAAATCATCATCCGCTACAAAACGCTCGACCAGTTTGAGGCTGTGCGGGGCCGGCTTATCGCTAGCCGTTAAGCCTCAGGCGGCTCGGCCCGGCTTTAGCTCGCGAGCCATTTCGGCGATGTGAAGAAGCAGGTGCTCTATCATCGCCTGCTCTATGGCGGCGTTGAGGCGGCTTGATAGCGTCGTTTGCTGTAATAGAGCGCTTACTTTAGTAAGCCTTTCAAAAGTCCATAATCGAATTTGCGATGAAAATGCACGCTCGGCTTTGAAGAAAAGCGGTGGGCGTAGTTTCTTTATGGCCATGGCGAACGGTTCTCCGGCATCTATGGCGCCCCGCACGCGCATAAGCCGAAGCAGGTGCATGTTTAACAGGCTCACCATCGATTGCGCGGCCACGTCTGCACCTACGAGTTTGTCAAACTCGGATAGAACGGTGGCGGCATCTCCCGCAAACGCGGCGTTGATAACAGCGTCAGTCGCGCCTTCGAGCACGTCGCCAACAGCCGCTTCGATGGTCTCGGGTGTGATCTCTCCGTCTTTCGCAGCGAAAAGAACGAGCTTTTCCATCTCGGCGCGCGCGACTGAAAGGTTTGAGCCCAGCACATCCTTCAGCAGCCTCCCGGTTTCCGGCGACAGTTTGAGGGAAGCTGCGGCGGCCTGCCTCTCCACCATGGCCGAAACGCCGTTTACGTCATCGCCATAACAGGGCAGCGCCGCAAGGCGTGGCGCGTTCTCGAAAAGCTGGCGGAGCTTGGAGGTTTTCGGAAGATTGCCCGCCTCAACGACGAGATATGCGGCGGGCGGCGTGGTGCGCAGCGACTCTTCGATTTCGTCGAGCGGCAAATTTTGCGCCGTCCGCAGCCAGATGACTGGCCGCCCGCCAAACATGGGGATGGTGTTGAGTTCAACGCCTATGCGGCCAGGGCTTTGAGATATGTCCTGTTCGCTCAGTCTCAGTATTTCGCCAGGCGGGCTCGACTTGGCGGTAAGGCTTATCGTTAGCAAGCGCGCGTAGTCCGATATTTGTCCCGGGTCAGTCCCGTGAACTAAATAGCCGCCAGTGTCGTCTTTGGGAGTTCGAACTGCGCGGGCGACATCGTCAGCTTTGATCGCGACCATAAGTGCGAGTTTGTTTATGCGTTGCCGGAAAGATAGGCACTCAGGCGAATTTTGATCGTTTCGGAGATCGTGCGTGCTGCACGGTTTTCTGCGTCGAGTTTGGCGCGCACGTCCGAGAATACCGAGTCGACCTTGTCATAAGCAGCACGACCGGCCGCTTTACCAGTAAACACGGTTTTATTGTCTGTAAGATTAATCAGTTTGAAATCCGCGTTGACTTCAACGATCTGGCCCTGCGCATCGCCGTCTAATCCCACTAGCGTGTTGCGCAGCTCTTCCTTCACGGTGATTTCGAGTTTGTATTTCTGCTTTACGCCGCCATCACCGTTTCCGCCTTGAGCTGCGAATAACAGCTCATTGCGGATTTTCTGACCGACACGCCCGGGAACTAGGGCGACATCAACGGACTTCATGGCGTCACTTAAACTGCCGCCGCTTGCTGTTGGGCCATGCAAAGGTTGAAAACCGCAGCCAGCGCTCGCTGCTGCGAGTAGCGGAACCACGCCCAATGTTCGTATCAGTTTAAGCAACGACATTGACGATCCTTTGCGGCACCACAATAACCTTTTTCACCGGCCGCCCCTCGATGGCGCGAATGACGCTGTCGAGCTTCAGCGCTGCGGCTTCTGTATCCTCACGCGACGCACCGCGCGCAATTACCAATTCATCCCGGCGTTTTCCATTCACTTGTACGGCGATTGTCACAGTGTCGTCAACGAGCAAAGCAGGGTCGGCGTCCGGCCAGGGCGCGTTTGCCAGCAAAGTGTTGTGCCCGAGCCGCAACCAGCATTCTTCACCCAAATGCGGCATGAATGGGTTGACGATGTGCGAGAAGATTTCTGCCGCCTCGCGAATCGCAAATTTCATGCTGTCATCGTTCGATTTTTGCAGCGCAGGAGCGAAAGCATTGGCAAACTCATACGATGCCGCAATGGCGCGATTAAAACCAAGCCCTTCGATGCTTTTGGCGACCTTATCAAGCGCGCGGTGCGCGGCGCGGCGCAGCTCCATCGCATCGGCGCTGAATTCCGGCGGTTTTTTCGCATCCGGTTGCGCGCCTTTTTCCGCCGCGTCCTCAACAATGCGCCAGACGCGTTGGATAAAACGCCACGCCCCTTGCGCGCCATCGTCCGACCACAGCAGGTCGCGTTCGGGCGGTGAGTCCGACAACACAAACCAGCGCGCCGTATCGGCCCCGTAGTGCGCCTGAAAAACGGCGGGATCGACAACGTTCTTCTTAGATTTCGACATTTTCTCGGGCGCGCCGATCTCCACCGGCGCTCCATCAATCGTCGTTACGCACCGCTCGCCTTCGCCGCCATTGTCGGCGAAACGGATGTCGTCGGGAGATAGCCATTTGCCGCCCGCGTCCTTATAGGTTTCGTGGATGACCATGCCTTGCGTGAACAGCCCGGCGAACGGTTCTGCAAGGTTCAGGTGTCCGCAATCGCGCATCGCCCGCGTGAAAAAGCGCGAGTAGAGCAGGTGCAAAATCGCGTGCTCGACGCCGCCGATATATTGATCGACGGGGAGCCAGTAATCGCACGCCTCGGGGTCAACAGGGCGGTCGTCCTCGTGCGGCGAGCAGAATCGGGCGAAATACCACGAGCTATCAACGAAGGTGTCGCAGGTGTCGGTCTCGCGCTGGGCCGCGCCTTGGCAGCTTGGGCATTTCACGTGCTTCCAGGCCGGGTGGCGGTCGAGCGGGTTACCGGGCGCGTCAAACGTTACGTCGTCGGGCAGTGTGACGGGCAAATCCGCCTCCGGCACGGGCACGACGCCGCATTCCGGGCAGCGGATCATTGGGATCGGGGCACCCCAATAACGCTGGCGGGAGACACCCCAATCGCGCAGGCGATAGTTGGTCTCGCGCTTGCCGATCTTTTTCTTTTCGAGGCGCTGGATGATTTCCTCTTTTGCCGCGTCCACGCTCATGCCGTCCAAAAACATCGAGTTCGCGATTCGTCCGTCGCCCGTGTAGGATTCATTCGCGATTTTAAAATTTGTGGCGTCCTTGTCCTGTGGGATGACGACGGGGCGGACCTTTAATTTGTATTTATTGGCGAAGTCGAGGTCGCGTTGATCGTGCGCGGGGCAGCCAAAAACCGCGCCCGCGCCATATTCCATGAGCACAAAATTCGCTACATAAACCGGCAGCTTCGCGCCCGTGCGGAACGGATGCGCGGCCTTCACGCCGGTGTCGAAGCCCTTTTTCTCCGCCTTGTCGATCTCTTCCTGGCTCGTGCCCATGCGCGCGCACTCGGCCAGAAAGTCCTTAAGTGCAGGGTTCTTCTTTGCCAGCACGAGCGCTAGCGGATGGCCGGGCGAGATAGCGAGAAAGCTCGCGCCGAAAATTGTGTCGGGCCGCGTTGTGTAGACTTCCAGTTCGCCTTTGCCGCCAGGCAGCGGTTCGCCGGACAGCTTGAAGCGCAGCCGGGCGCCCTCGGATTTGCCGATCCAGTTGCGCTGCATAAGCCGCACCTTGTCCGGCCAGCGGTCGAGCGTGTCCAGCCCAGCAAGCAAATCCTCTGCGTAATCCGTGATGCGGAAGAACCATTGCTCCAGCTCGCGCTGCTCGACGAGCGCGCCAGAGCGCCAGCCGCGGCCGTCGATCACCTGCTCGTTGGCAAGTACGGTATTATCCACCGGATCCCAGTTCACCTTGCTCTTTTTGCGGTAAACGAGGCCCTTGGCGTAAAAATCTAGGAACAGCTTCTGCTGCTGTTTGTAATAACTTTCGTCGCAGGTCGCGAGTTCGCGGCTCCAGTCGAGCGATAGGCCAAGACCCTGCAACTGCGCGCGCATGGCGGCGATGTTCTCATATGTCCAACCCTTCGGGCTGACGCCACGCTCCATCGACGCGTTCTCGGCGGGCAGGCCGAAAGCGTCCCAGCCCATGGGGTGCAGCACATTGAAGCCACGCGCGCGTTTGTAGCGCGCCACCACGTCGCCCATTGTATAGTTGCGCACGTGGCCCATATGGACGCGTCCGGACGGATACGGAAACATCTCCAGCACGTAGTATTTCGGCTTGGCGGGGTCGCGCCGCGTCTCGAAAGTTTCCTGCACGCGCCAGACCTGCTGCCAATGGCGTTCGCGGTCGGGAGCATTATAACGTTCTGCGGCCATCGATTCATCCTAATGCGTCAATGCCGGGCTTGACCCAACAATCCAAACCGGCAGACTGACAGTTTATAGATGCCTGGATCAAGTCCGAGCATGGAAAACTTCGGCCTAATAGAGCGTCGAAACTTTGCAACGTCAAGAACGCGCCCGGAGATTTGCGGCATGACCAACGGCTATGATGCGGTGCAGGCGCGGCTGGCCAGTGCGGGCGGCGCGGCGCGGTTGGTCGCGGTTTCAAAAACTTACGAGGCGGACGCAATCCTGCCGGTCATTGAGGCCGGGCAGCGTTTGTTTGGTGAGAACCGCGTGCAGGAGGCGATGCGCAAATGGCCGCCATTGCAAGAGCGCTTTCCGGATTTGGAGCTGCATCTGATCGGCCCGCTGCAATCGAACAAGGCGCGCGAGGCTGTCGAGCTGTTCGATGTTATCCATACAGTGGATAGGCCCAAGATCGCCGAAGTTCTGGCGGCTGAGATGGCGCGGCAGGGTCGCGCGCCGCGCTTGCTGGTGCAGGTCAACACAGGAGCGGAGCCGCAGAAGGCGGGCGTGCTCCCCGCCGAGGCTGAGGCATTCGTGCGCCGATGCCAGGGTGAGCTTGGCTTGCGTATCGAGGGGCTGATGTGCATTCCGCCCGCCGAGGACGATTCTGAGCAGCATTTCCAGATGCTGGCGGATTTGAAAACGCGGCTTGGCTTGGGCGAACTCAGCATGGGCATGAGCGCAGATTTCGAGACCGCCATCGCGATGGGGGCAACTTATGTCCGGATCGGATCGGCGATTTTCGGCGCCCGCGCCACATCGGCGCAGTAATCGGCCCACCCCATGCGCAACAGCATTGCGCCGCACGGTTCGCCGCGATACGCGGGAGGCTGATATAAAGGGACATGCGATGCGGAAAGCTTGGGCTTTTGTAGTGGGTGCGGCTGCCGGCGCTTTTTTAGGCGTGCTGCTCGGCTTTTTGGTCTATCCAATGGTTATGAACCAGGCGCCGACGCAACAGCGTTAATTGCTCTAACACTGATCCGGGCTATCCATTGGTGGCGCACACTCGCCAGAGCCTTTTTGCGCCGCCAGCACCGCGTCTAGCAAACCTGGAAACCTGCCGTTCAAATCCTCCCGCCGCAAGCTGTTCATGTAATAGATGCCCGCTTTGCGGGTGCGAATAATCCCTGCCTCACGCAATATACGGAAGTGATACGATTGCGTGGATTTCGCCAGGTCGAGGCCGCACGAGGCTTTGGAGCAAGCAAGCTCCGCCCCCCTTTCCAGACTCTCGACAATTTTCAACCGGATCGGGTCGCCAAGCGCATAAAGCACTCGCTCAAGGCGAATATCGGCGGCGTTTGGGTGGTTAAAACACATCATAGCGGGTAACGTGGCCTAAGCGGCGCAAAAATACAACAGTTCAATGATCTTGAACTCTTCGAGTAGCGGAGGCATATGACGCCAATCTGAGTTAACAGAAGGAGAAACGTCATGTCGCATCATCAGGAACTACAAGGAAAAGTCGCGCTAGTCACGGGCGGCAGCCGTGGCATTGGCGCAGCGATCGCGAAAAAGCTCGCGAGCGAAGGCGCAAAGGTCGCACTTAGCTATTCAGCTTCGCCAGACGCCGCTCACGCCGTTGTGGCGGAGATCAAATCCAACGGCGGCGATGCCGTCGCATTCCAGGCTAACGCCGCCGATAGCGCGCAGGTCGCCAAGCTCGTTAATGACGCCGCCGCTCATTTCGGCAGGCTCGACATTCTCGTCAACAACGCGGGCGTATTTGAGTTACTTCCCGTGACCGAGGTCACGGATGAGGTTTATAACAAGTCGTTTGATATTAACGTCCGCGCCGTTTTCGCGGGCGTTCGTGAGGCCGCTAAACATCTCGGCGACGGTGGCCGCATCATCACGATTGGTTCGGTGAATGGTCAGCGCGTTCCGTTTAATGGCGGGGCGCTTTATGCCGCGACCAAGTTTGCCGTACAAGGCTTCACGCGCGGTTGGGCGCGTGAGTTCGGGCCAAAAGGCATTACGGTGAACGTGGTGCAGCCAGGCCCTATCGACACAGACATGAACCCGGCTTCTGGCGATTTCGCCCCGATGCTCATCCCCGGTCTCGCCATTCCCCGCTACGGAAAAACCCACGAAGTGGCCGATCTGGTCGCATTTCTAGCGGGGCCGAACTCAACCTACATCACCGGCGCCGCCATCAACGTGGACGGGGGCATGGAAGCTTAACGCAGGTCGAGGTCTGCAAGCCTCACAGCAAGCGACGGGTCGGCTTCGGGGGTAAGCAAATCTCCTGCCGCCTTGTCCTGAATTTTTTTGTAACCCTCGGGGCTGGGTTCCTTGAAAACCTCGGTCGTCAATGTCACCGCATCGACCACCCAGTATTCTTTGATCCCGTAATGCGCGTAGATCGCGGCCTTGCGCTTTTTGTCGTAACGCAAACTGGTGTCCGCCACCTCGATGATAAGCAGGGTGTTATCCGGCGCCAGATTGGCAAGCCCAGCGCTGCGCCAAAACAGAGTTATATCCGGTTCCAACACAACGCTGTCGCTAAACCGGTAAGTCGTCTCGGGTATCACAGAAATATTGTCCGGTTTTTGGGCATAAAGAAAATTAAGGAGAGCAAATTTAACAAGCTCGTGGCGATTGCCTTTTGCGGCCATGACAACGATTTCACCATCAACGAGTTCAACGCGGTCATCTTCTTTCAGGATTCCTGCTTTCACCATCGCAAACAGGTCGTCAGCCGTGAAGGCGAGCCGGTCTAGTCCTTCAGCCGCGCGCGTGCTTCTGCGTTGACGCTCCGAAACTATCGGCTCGGGGATCGCGGATTCCAAGTGTTGGTTCATACTCTCAATATAACCGATATGTTGGCTTCGCTCAATGTCTGTGGACTTGGGATCGCATTGCTGGATTTACGCCGTACATACCGCAAAACTCTTTTATTGATTCGCAATGAGGGGGCAGTTATGGCGGCAGCGGCGTCAACGCAATACACGGTTGATCTTTGGTGGACAGATTTGAACGATGTGGAGTTCGGGCTGTTTCGGCAATCGAGGCACCGGGCCAAGTCGCGCCAGTTCACCGCTGACAGTGACGTTATTGGGGAAATCAAGCAAAACGGCGAGCGCACCGGGTTACTCTCCTATCGCGAAAGCCTCTGGAAAGCGGAGAACCCTGCGGATAGGCGCCTGGTCATCAAGCTGTTTTCACCGTCAATGACATGGCGGGGCACTCTGGACTTGCTCATAGGGCGCAGCTTGCAGCTTTCCTTCGGCGCTGGCGGATTTCCGGTCACGGCGTTCTCCGTGAACGTGTCGGGGCACGAGCAGATTATCGACGTTGAGCGCTCCGCCCGCAAATGGCCGCTGGTGCCGGAGAAATTCTCGTTCTTCATTCTGGAAGGTAATGAGCCGAAGCTTTACCGCTTGCGTCGCGACTGGATCGACATCGGCGGGGACTTCACGCTTTACGATCAGCGCGGCGAGCGCATTGGGCACCTGAACGGCCGCATTATCGATATCGGCGGGCGCTGGGATGTGGACATCGACAAGGCGCACGACAACCCGAAGCTCAACACTGTGCTGCAATTGTTCTGCGGTATGTTGCGCTATAACACCCGCGCGCGAAAGCATGTGGGCGCGTTAGTGGATCAGATGAAAAACGGAGCGGCACCCGCGCTCGACTCCCATGAGGTCGATCTTTATCTCAATCCGCGCCGCCCTCGTTGAGAGACGGGGCCGATTTCGATTTCGGTTCCAGAATTGCATAGCGCAATTAGCTTGAGCAGATCGGGGCGCGAGAGAGCTATGCACCCCAATGTGGGCTTATAACCCGCCCTTGCCACATGTATAAAAATCGCGCTGCCGCGCATCTGTATGCGCTGCGTAATGTTATAATCGATTACGATGATTATGTCATAAAGGCTGTCGGCGCGCCAAAGCCGCTCGTGGCTGGCGGGATATGGCAGCCGGACATGGCGATTATAGTTGCGGTCGCCGGAAGCGTCGCACCAGCCGTCTGTTGAGCGAAGTGCGAAGATCGGAATTTGTGTTTTTGGACGCGAAAGCCGATCGGGGCGGTAATAGACACGCAAAAGCCTGAACCGGCCTGTGGGAGTAGCGCCATCGCCTTCAAATTTTGCAACGCTTACGCCGGTTCGGCCTAGCGCGCACTTTAGCCTTAACGGGCTGAACATTACGAAACCGGATGAAGCTCTGGGTGATCTGGTAGATAGTGGTATCTGCATAAGCTGTCCAACGTTGGCGGCTATCGGGAAACCCGCCATTGCCTCGATCCACAACGTTGCTTAAATCAGGCCGGTGAATATAACAAATTTTTGACGGAGCACCTCATGAGCATGGCGCGAAAAATTCTCATCATCGATGACGATGACGATCTGCGCGGGTCGCTCGCCGAACAGCTCGCATTATATGATGAGTTCGAAGTTGCTACAGCTTCGACTGCGACCCAGGGTGTAGCGGCGGCGAAATCGGAAACCGTCGATATGGTGCTGCTAGACGTTGGGCTGCCCGATATGGACGGCCGCGAGGCGTGTAAACTGTTGCGTAAACAGGGGCTGAAGATTCCCATCATCATGCTGACCGGGCAATCGGCAGATTCGGATCAAATTCTAGGGCTTGAGTCAGGCGCCAACGACTATATCACCAAGCCATTCAAATTCGCCGTGCTGCTGGCGCGCATCCGTGCGCAGTTGCGACAGCACGAGCAGAGCGAGGACGCTGTTTTCGCCATTGGCGAGTTCAGCTTTAAGCCATCCTCAAAGCTTCTGATCGCGGAAAAGGGCGGCAAAGTCCGGCTTACCGAAAAAGAGACTTCGATCCTTAAGTATCTCTATCGCGCTGGGGAAAAAGTCGTATCTCGCGAAGTGCTTCTGCATGAAGTATGGGGGTATAACGCAGGCGTTACGACACATACGCTGGAGACCCACATTTACCGGCTGCGGCAGAAGATCGAGAAAGACCCGTCGAACGCCGCACTGCTTGTCACGGAAACCGGCGGCTACAAACTTGTGCCCTAAAACGCTTCGCTAGCAAATATGGAGTTGCCGCAGTGACCCGACTCATTGGACACTGCAATTGTGTGTTGCGTTCACCCTGTGCTGCGTAAGGAGTCACAGTTAGCGGAGCGTCCATGTCGATCGATGCAAACTTTGAACTTTTAAGCCGTATTCCGATTTTTGCAGGCCTTGCGCAGCCGCAAATTGCAGCAATTATCGTGAAAGCCAAGAAAACCTTCTTTGAAACAGGCGAAAAGCTGGTCGAAGCGGGAGCTACAGGCGACGCTGCTTATATTATCCTCTCAGGCAAAGCGACTAGCGAAGGCGCCGCAACCATCGGTCATGCAATCGAGACATTGCTTCCCGGCGCATTGGTTGGCGAGCTTGGTATGCTTGTCGAGATGACATACACGACTACGGTAGTCGCGACAGAACGTATCCGCTGTCTTGCGATAACCCGCGAGGGTCTGTACCAGGTCATGCAGGCAGACCCGTCCATGGCGCGCCATTTCTCGGACAAGCTCATGCAGCGCCTGCTCGACCTGGCGGAAGAGCTCCGTGCGGTGGATGCACAGTTTGCCGAGATTGAAGCGTCATTCGCCACTGCTGGCTAAACTTAGCGGAGGCGGAAGACGTGATTGTGCGCGGCATCGCCAGCGCCAATACGTTCGATTGCAGCGATCATACGTCCATCGCGTTTCAACGCCTCATCCGCCAGCTTGATAAGCAGGCGGTTCGGTTGGGCGGTGCCAGACGCCGCTCTTAGAGCGGCAGCGATATCGTCTTCCAGCATATCTGGGTTAAGCGCGCATTCGATAATGAAGGCGGCGGCGGTCGAGCGGCTGCGCCCCGCCCGGCAATTTATCAGCAGCGGCGCCTGCCTCGCCCACTCACGGGCAAAAGCAATCAGTTGATCGACATGAGCGGCGTTGGGCAAAATCATCCCATCCTGAGGCGCCTCGATGTCGTTCATGATAAGCCGCAGATGCCTTGCGGGGTCTATACCCCTGGGGGTTTTTAATTCGCTCATCATTTGCGCATTAATAAGTGAGACGAGATAGGTGCCGCTCGATAGAGCGACAGCGTCATCAAGGCCCGCGAATGAGCAAACATAGATTGCACCCGGTTTGCGCTGGTCTACATCTTGTTCGACCCCTCTCATTCTAAAGCCTTAAGTCTTAATGGGTGCGCGCTCTGTGGCGTGTGACAGACAAATACTGCGGAAAGCGCAAAAGGTAAAAAGCAAATTTTAGCCGGCGAATGCGCACGCGCGGGATCGCTTCATTCTCTTACCCGCGATACCACCAATGGCGTTATTGCAGCGCATGGCAACGCTCGACATAATGCGATCAATCGGCACAAAAATGGGAGGAATACAATGTCCGAGGTTAAGGTATACCCCGTCTCCGAGGAGTGGGCCAAATCCGCGCATCTCGATGACGCCAAATATCTCGATATGTATCTCGCCAGCATTGCCGATCCGGACAAGTTTTGGCGTGAGCAGTCACGGCGGCTGACATGGATGGCGCCGTTCACCAAAGTGAAAAACACGTCGTTCGCGCCCGACAACGTATCCATCAAGTGGTTCGAGAATGGCGTTCTGAACGTGTGCGAAAACTGCGTAGACCGGCATCTGCTGGATCGCGGCGATCAGATCGCCATCATCTGGGAGGGCGACGATCCGTCGATGGATCTGAAAATCACCTACCGTCAGCTTTATGAGCGGGTGTGCAAGTTCGCGAACGTGTTGAAGTCTCTAGGAGCCAAAAAAGGCGACCGCATTACCATTTATATGCCGATGATCCCTGAAGCCGCATACGCCATGCTTGCCTGCGCGCGCATCGGCGCCGTCCACTCTATCGTGTTCGGAGGCTTCTCGCCAGACAGCCTCGCGGGTCGTATCCAGGGCTGCGATTCCAACATCGTCATCACGTCCGATGAGGGTCTACGCGGCGGCAAGAAAGTGCCGCTGAAAGACAATACCGACAAAGCGCTGGAAAAGTGCCCGACGGTTGAGAAAGTGCTGGTCGTGAAGCGCACCAACGCCGAGGTCGCTTGGACGAAGGGCCGAGATGTTTGGCTGCATGAGGAAATGGAGAAAGTGTCGTCCAACTGCCCAGCCGAGCCAATGGACGCGGAAGATCCGCTATTCATTCTCTACACGTCAGGCTCCACCGGCCAGCCAAAAGGCGTTTTGCACACGACAGGCGGCTACCTGCTCTATGTTGCAATGACGCATAAATACGTGTTCGATTACAAAGAGGGCGATGTTTACTGGTGCACGGCGGACGTAGGCTGGGTGACGGGCCACAGCTATATCGTCTACGGCCCGTTGGCCAACGGCGCCATTACGCTAATGTTTGAAGGGGTGCCAAACTATCCAACGCCGTCGCGTTTTTGGGACGTGGTGGACAAGCACAAAGTCAACACCTTTTACACCGCCCCGACCGCTCTGCGCGCGCTCATGGGCGCGGGCGATGAGCACGTTAAAAAAACCAGTCGCGCCAGCCTCAAGCTGCTTGGTTCTGTCGGGGAGCCAATCAATCCGGAAGCGTGGGAGTGGTATTACAACGTGGTTGGCGATGGACGCTGCCCGATCGTGGACACATGGTGGCAAACGGAGACCGGCGGCATCCTTATCACTCCGCTGCCCGGCGCGACCAGGATGAAACCCGGCTCCGCCACGCGACCTTTCTTTGGCGTAAAGCCTGCGATGGTGGATGAGGAAGGCCGCGTTATGCAAGGCCCGGGTTCGGGAAATCTGGTCATCACGGATAGCTGGCCGGGGCAGATGCGCACGGTTTACAAAGACCACGAGCGTTTCGTGCAGACATACTTCTCGACCTATCCCGGCACATATTTCACCGGCGACGGCTGCCGCCGCGATGAGGATGGCTACTGGTGGATCACCGGCCGCGTTGACGACGTCATTAACGTCTCCGGGCACCGCATGGGCACGGCTGAGGTGGAATCCGCGCTCGTCGCGCATCCCAAGGTCGCTGAAGCGGCGTGCGTTGGGTATCCTCACGCCATCAAAGGCCAGGGAATCTATGTGTATGTAACGCTGATGCATGGGCAACAGCCGACTGAAGAGTTGCGCTCTGAACTGCGCAACTGGGTGCGCCAGGAAATTGGCGCGATTGCTGCGCCAGACTTGATCCAGTTTTCGCCCGGGTTGCCAAAAACGCGCAGCGGAAAAATCATGCGCCGCATATTGCGCAAGATCGCGGAAGACGACTTTTCAAATCTCGGCGACATCTCGACGCTGGCTGAGCCTGCGGTCGTTAACGATCTGATCGATAACCGGATGAACCGCGCCTGAAAGCAAGAAATTAGTATGCGAATATTACGAAACTGAGTCATGGCCGGGCTTGACCCGGCCAACCAGCACCAAATTGCGTTGAAATAAAAGCACTGGATGGCCGGGTCAAGCCCGGCCATGACATAAGGCACCCTATTTCCATCCAAACCGAATAGACGCTAGAACGGAATGCAGAGTTTAGCTGGCTTTTTTCATTCCGGATTTTTTTGAAGATGCAGGCTCACTCATTTTGGAAGATTTGCCGCCTGTCATTTTAGCGGGCTTTTCGTCCATGTCCTCGGACGTTTCATCATCCATATCGTCCGTTTTCTCTGCACTTTTAGCCATGTCGTTTACGGTTGACTTGGCGATCATGCTGAGCTTGGCGTCGGTTGCAGTTTCCTGGTCGAGAATTTTCTGCAAAGGCTCGACCATTTGAGTATGACCAAGCGTGCCTGCCCAAGCGACCAATGAACCATAACGGCAGATTTCGTAGTGCTCGACCGCCTGCGATGATGCGATAATCGCGGCGTCGCGCACTTTTTCATCCGTCACTTCGCTGACAATTTCTTCGGCCTCTTCCAGAATGCCTTCAATCGCTTCGCACTTCACGCCGCGCGCGGGCTTGCCAAGCATTTCGAAAACACTTTGCAGGGTTTCGATCTGATCGTTGGTTTCTTCGAGGTGAGCCTCAAGCGCTTTCACGAGTTCTGGCGAACTTGCCTTGCGCGTCATTTTTGGCAGCGCTTTTTTAATCTGCTTTTCGGCGTAGTAAATGTCTTTAAGTGTATGAAGAAAAAGATCGTCAAGGGTTGAGATGGCCATGGTGTTGCTCCTGTGCGTTAAGCCGAAGTAACGAAAAACGCATCGCGCGGTTCCGTGAAATGCATTAAAATCATGCCACTTGAGCGCGCGGCTCATTATGGCGTCCCTGACAAATAGAGGATAATATAGGACAGGAAGATTAGGAGTTGTCCTTCCGGCGGGACAACCGGAAGCGTCAACAGACGAAACTCTGAAGTTCGCTTCGGCCTGATATGCAAAACAAACCGGTCTAGGACGGGTGCGCTGTTTTTATTGGCTCGGGCAAGCCGTTAAAGATGCGCCGGAAGCAAGTGACGAACGAGAACAGGCCGCTGCTGGGCAAGGCAGGTTTGGCATTAGGGCTAAAGGCCAACCCGTTTTCGTCAACATCACCTGTTCTGCAATCTCAGGTTGATATAACTAACCGCGCAATTTACAGCATGTCAATGCCGATGTGCCTTATCCCCGAAACTCACAAGCTTTAAAGCCTTTTCAAATGCGGAATTAGAACGGCCATTCATGAATTTGACACGTATTTGCGTTTTGTCTGCTACGCAGTCACGAAAGTCTTTATAGCAAGTCTTCAAGTTAGTTTGAGTATCTGAGCGTTATAATGTTCCGCCAAAATAAGGCGATAGTCCAAGGGGTGATCATGCAAACCGCGTTCCGTTGCTTTGCGTCGCTTGCCATTATTTTCATTTTCGCCTTTGCCGCTAAGTCGCAGGAAAAGCCGTTTTTCAACGCCGAGGTTGAGCGAGCGGCGCTCGAATATGAGGATTACCTCAAAACGCAATGGCCGACGTCCGGCTCTGACGCAAAGGGCTGGCTCGCGAAAGCCAACGCAGCTCTGAAAGCGCAAGACCCGCGCCGCGCCACTGGCCATTTCGCGTCTGCCGTGGTGCTGGACAAAGCCAACGCCGATGTGTGGCTCGCTTTCGCCCGCGCCTATCTCTCCATCCAGACCAGCGATGCAAACGAGAAGCAGAGTTTCCCGCGCTCCGCTACATCGACCGCTTATCTCGCATATGCACGCGCCAAGACGCCTGCATTGAAAGCGTCCGCGCTCTCGGCTCTCGGCGAGAGCCTTGCCTTGCGTTCGATGTGGCGAGCAGCTATCGACGCCTACAGAACCAGCCTGAAACTGGCCCCATCCACAGTCATCAAAGCCGCTTTCGATACCCTGGTCGCCGAGCATGGCTTTCGGATGCTGGACTACACCGTGGACAGCGAGGCCGCATTGCCGCGCCTCTGCCTGCAGTTTTCAGAGCCATTATCGAAAGCCGAGAGCGATTTTGGCAAGTTCGTGACCGTAAACGGCGCGCCCGCCCCTGCCGTGAAAGCGCAGAACGAGCAGCTTTGCGTCGAGGATTTGCGGCATGGAGAGCGTTATGAACTCAAGGTACGCAGCGGTCTGCCGTCCGCTATCGCGGAGGAGCCGCTCGCCAAACCGCTCGACCTCACGATATACATCCGCGACCGCAAGCCGTTGGTGCGCTTCACCGGGCGTAACTACGTGCTTCCCCGCACCGGTCAACAGGGCGTGCCACTGGTTACGGTAAACACCAAAAGCGTTAACGCGGAGATTTATCACATCGGCGACCGCCGCCTTGCCAACGAGGTGATCGACGGCGATTTCGCCAACGCAATTGGTGGATATAAAGCCGACCAGTTGCGCGACCAGCAAGGGGAGAAACTCTGGTCTGGCTCGATGCCGGTCAAAACGGCGCTGAACGAGGAGATCACGACCGCTTTCCCTATCGATGAACTTCTACCCAATCTGAAGCCTGGCCTCTACGTGATGGTGGCGACAGCCGAAGGCAGCAGCGCCGAGGAATGGGCGGACAAAGCTACGCAATGGTTTGTCGTGTCGGATTTGGGTTTAACCGCGATGTCTGCCCAGGACGGCGTGCACGCGCTCGTCCGCTCGCTTGCGACGGGTGGCCCCGCCGAGGGCGTCGAAGTGCGTCTTGTCGCCCGCAACAACGAAGTGCTTGCGACGCTGAAATCCGACGCTCAAGGCTATGCGAAGTTTGACGCTGGCCTGGCTCGCGGCGTGGGCGGTCTGGCTCCAGCGCTTCTCGTGGTGCGGGGGGCCGATAATGATTACGGCTTCCTCGACCTCACTAAATCCGCGTTTGATTTGACTGATCGTGGCGTGGGCGGGCGGCAGAACCCGGGCGCTCTCGACGCGATGCTGTTCACCGAGCGCGGCGTTTACCGCCCCGGGGAAACCGTGTACCTGACGGCGCTCCTGCGCGACGGTGCAGCTCGCGCGGCTGAGTTGCCGTTGACGATAAAAATCATGCGGCCGGATGGCGTTGAGTATAAATCGCAAATGCTTGCTGACGGCGGATCAGGCGGACGCAGCCTCTCGCTCTCGGTGCCCACAACCTCGATGACCGGCACGTGGCGGATAACGGCGCACGCCGATCCGAAAGGCGCCTCAGTTGGTCAGGTCTCGTTCCTCGTGGAGGATTACACGCCTGAGCGGCTTGAGATGACTTTAAAGCCGAAGGCCGACGCGGCCACCCTTGGTCAGCCCGTCGAAATTGGCGTCAATGCGCGATACCTTTACGGAGCGCCAGCCGCCAGTTTGGAGCTTGAGGGCGAGATCGTCGTCGCCAAGCGCGAAGGCGGCGATGCTAAGCACCCCGGCTATGTGTTCGGCGTTGACGGTCAGGATGTGACGCAGACGCGCCAGCCGCTTGCCAATTTGCCGGTAACGAACGCCAGCGGCGAGACGGTCATCCAAGCGGCGCTTCCGCCCTTGCCTGACACTGCACAACCGCTTGAGGCACGCGCCAATATCCGCCTGCGTGAACCGTCCGGACGCATCATCGAGGAAACCGTAACGCTTCCGGTGAAGGCGCGAGCCGTTGCGATTGGCGTAAAACCGGCCTTTGCCGATAACCATCTTGCCAACGGCCAGCCCGCGCAGTTCGACATGATCGCCGCCAATCCGGACGGCAAACTTATCGCCGTGAAGAGCCTCAAATGGGAGGCGTTTAAGGTCGACTCGCGTTTCCAGTGGTACAACCGTGACGGTCGCTGGGATTACGAAGTCGTACAATACACCCGCAAGATCGCGAATGGCGTTATCGACACAAACGAGACAGTTCCGGGACGGATCGAGACAGCGCTAGACAGCGGTTCGTATCGTCTGGAGGTCAGTGCGGCGAACCAGCCTGGGCTATTCACCAGCTACAACTTTACCTCAGGCTGGTACGTTTCCGAGACATCCGATAAGCCGGATATCCTCGATCTCGCGCTAGATAAGGAAAAATACGCGTCGGGCGACGAAATGAAAGTGCGCATCGAGCCGCGCATGGCGGGGCAGGCTGTCGTCTCCGTGGTCAGCGACAAGCTGCTGGCGATGAAAACAATCCCCGTTACGGCGGAGGGCGGCGAGGCCACGTTCACCGTCGACAAGGAGTGGGGCGCTGGCGCCTACGTGACCGCGATCCTGTTCAGACCGATGGACGAAACCGCCAGGCGTATGCCAGGCCGCGCCATTGGTGTGGAATACCTTGCGCTCGACACAAGTGCGCGCACCATCGCGGTGGAGGTAAAAACGCCGGAACGCGCCCGGCCCAATGAAGTGCTGACGTTGCCCGTTAAGCTGACCGGTCTCGGCGTTGGCGAGAAGGCCCACATCGTGGTGTCGGCGGTTGATCTCGGAATACTCAACCTCACCAGCTACAAAGCGCCCAAGCCAGACGCCTATTACTTCGGCCAGCGTAGACTGGGCATAGAGTTACGGGATCTGTACAGCCGCCTCATCGATGGCATGCAGGGCGTGCGCGGCTCGATCCGCTCCGGCGGCGATGGCGGCATGAGCATCCAGGGTCGCCCCTTGAACAGCGAGCCAGTCGCGCTTTACTCCGGCATCGTCGAAATACCCGAAAGCGGGGAGGTCGAGGTCAGCTTCAACGTTCCCGCCTTTGACGGCACGCTGCGCGTGATGACCGCCGCCTGGAGCGCCGATAAAATCGGCCATGCGGTGAAGGACGTGATCGTGCGCGATCCTGTCGTGCTGGCCGCGACGCCGCCGCGCTTCTTGACGCTTGGTGACAAATCCGAGATGCAGGTGAGCGTGCATAACGTGGAGGGCGCCGCTGGCGACTATGAACTCGCCGCAACTGTTGAGGGCGGTATTAAACTCGCCAACGCCGAGCCGCGCAAAATAACGCTCCAGGCTGACGAACGGGTTAGCCTGACTTTGCCAATCTCTGGTGACGACATTGGCTCTGGCACCATCGCGGTGACGCTCTCAGGTCCCGATGGCTTCAAGGCGGAGCGCAGCTTCAGGCTCGATGTAGCCCCGCCTGCGCCGAACGTGACGCGCCGCACGGTGCAGACGCTCGCCGCCAACACCGGCTCGATCACTATCGGCCAAAACCTGATCGCCAACCTCATCCCATCCAGCGTGAAAGTGACGGTGAATGCGGGCCGCAGCGCAACGTTCGACGTGCCCGGCCTGCTCCTCTCCCTTGACCGTTATCCTTACGGATGCGCCGAACAGACCGTAAGCCGCGCCATTCCGCTTCTGTATTTTAACGAGGTGGCTCAGGCTTCAGGTCTTGCCGGGGAGAAGGGCGCGAACGATCGCATCGCCAAAGCGATCGAACGGGTCGCGGCTCTCCAGGATTCCAGCGGCAGCTTCAGCCTTTGGTCGGCCGGCAACGGAGATGTGTGGCTCACCTCCTATGTGACGGATTTCCTTTCGCGGGCGAAGGAGAAGGGCCACACCGTTCCCGCCCTCGTGCTTGAAACCGCACTCGACAGGCTGAAAAACAGCGTCAACTCGGCTGAGGAATTCGAGTCTGGCGGCGAGGAGCTGGCTTATGCGCTCTATGTGCTCGCCCGCTCAGGCCGCACCGTGATCGGCGACCTGCGCTATTATACCGACACCAAACTCGACGCTTTCTCGACGCCGCTTGCCAAAGCCCAGCTCGGCGCATCGCTCGCCATGTATGGCGACAAAGAGCGCGCTGAACGCGCCTTCGCCGCCTCGCTGGAAGCGCTAAAGCCTGCGCCAGACGCCAATTTCCTCGCCACCCGCGCCGACTTCGGCACATCGCTTCGCGACAGCGCTGCCACTTTGACGCTCATTTCGGAGAGCGGAACCATGGCGAGCGCAGTCCCCGGCGTAGTTGAAAACGTTCGACGCTTTCGTGACCTTTCGCGTTATACCAGTACGCAGGAAAACGCCTGGTTGTTGCTCGCGGCTAAGGCGCTAATCGACGACAACCAGGGCCTTTTACTTGCTGTAAACGGCGTGGCGCAAAAGGGGCAAGTGCAGCGTATTTTGACAGCGCCGCAAATTGCCGCGACACCGATTAAAATCACCAACGCAGGCGCCCAGCCAATCCCCGCCTCGATCATCGTCAGCGGCTCGGGCGCGCAGCCGGAGCCCGCCTCCGCCAATGGCTTCGCCATCGAGCGCCAGATTTTCACGCCGGACGGCAAGGCGGCGAGCCTCGCTAAAGCCATGCAGAACGACCGCTTCGTGGTCGTGCTCAAGGTCACGGAAGCGGAGACGATGCTTGGGCATATCGTAATCGAGGACAGGCTGCCAGCCGGGTTTGAGATCGAGAACCCGAAGCTTTTGAAAAGCGCCGACCTGAAAGCGTTCTCGTGGCTTAAAACCGAGTTAACGCCTGCGCATACGCAATTCCGTGACGATAAGTTCGTCGCCGCCTTCAGCTTTACGGACGCGGCGCGCGAGAAGGCGGCGGAGATGACGCTGGCTTATGTCGTGCGCGCTTTGACGCCGGGGGACTATCTGCACCCCGGCGCTACTGTCGAGGATATGTATCGCCCGGAGCGTTTCGCCCGGACGGCGGCGGCGCGTGTCGAGATTGCTAAGTAAAGGCGGAAGCGCGCGATGGGCAGATTTGTGGATCGACCCTCGCCTCAGCCCTTCTCTTTACGGGGGGAGAAAAAAACGGGCACGCGCCTGCCTTGGCTGCCAGCTATCATCAAGGTGGGCGCCAGCGTGTTTTGCGTGCTTATCCTGATCGTTGGGGCGGTAGTCTTTGCGGCGTGGTGCATGGGGCCGCCGCATCTGGATGCGGCAAGCGCGAATTCCCGTGTCGTGCTTGATCGCAACGGGCAGTTATTGCGCGCCTACACAACGCCGGAGGGCCGCTGGCGCTTGCCCGCAACTGCGCCAGACGTCGATCAGCGTTATCTCGCCATGCTTCTCGCATTCGAGGACAAGCGCTTTTACGAACATGGCGGCGTGGATGTACTCGCAATCGTGCGCGCCGGTTGGCAAATGCTACGTGAGCGGCGCACAGTGTCGGGCGCGTCGACGCTGACAATGCAGACGGCGCGGCTGCTCAGTGGTTCGCCGACGCATTCGGGCGCTGCTAAAATCAGCCAGATGATCCGCGCGCGCCAGCTTGAGGCGCGGTTCAGCAAACGCGAAATCCTAGAGCTATATTTGCGCCTTGCGCCATTCGGCGGCAATATTGAGGGTGTGCGCGCGGCGTCGCTGGCCTATTTCGGCAAAGAGCTGCGACGCCTCGCCATCCATGAAGCGGCGTTGCTGGTCGCGCTGCCGCAATCGCCAGAGGCCCGTCGGCCCGACCGCAGCCAAGCGGCGGCCAAGCGCGCCCGCAATCTGGTGCTGACCCGCGCCGCGCAAACAGGCGTGATTTCGACGGCCGATGCGGAGTGGGCGAAATCGCAACCTTTGCCTACAGTTCGGCGCGAATTCCCCGCACTAGCCGCGCATTTGTCAGACCGGTTGATCGCCGAGCGGCCGGGCGAAAACGTGATTCGCACTACGCTCGACAAAGCTTTGCAGGAAGCGGCCGAAGCTCTAGCGGCGCGTCAGGCCGCAGCGCTCGGGCCAAAACTATCCGCTGCAATCATCGCCGCCGATCACGCGACGGGCGAGGTGTTGGCGCATGCTGGCTCCGCCGGATATTTCGACACTGATCGGCAAGGTTCGATCGATATGACTGCCGCCGTGCGCTCGCCTGGCTCCGCGCTCAAGCCGTTCATTTACGGTCTGGCGTTCGAGGATGGCCACGCCCACCCGCAAACGCTCATCAACGACGCGCCATCCTACTTCCATGGTTATAGGCCAGAGAATTTTGACAAAACCTATCGCGGCGAGGTAACGGCAGCCGTTGCGCTGCAGTTTTCGCTTAACATTCCCGCCGTTAAGCTGCTGGCGGCGGTAACGCCCGCACAACTTTCGGCCCGCTTTCGCCGCGCAGGCGTGAAAGCCAGCATACCACGTAATTTATCGGTAGCCCTCGGCGGGGTTGGGCTTACTCTGGAGGAACTGACCGGGCTTTATGCAACCCTCGCACGCGGGGGCGAACCCGTAGAGTTGCGATATGCAAGGGCTTTGGCGCCAGAGTCCGACACGGCGGTCGCGACTTCTCAGTCCCTGCTATCCTCGCTAGCGGCGTGGTATGTGACGGATATTCTGCGCCAGTCGCCGCCGCCGCATAACGCTCCATTCGGCGGCATCGCGTTCAAAACCGGCACATCTTATGGCTACCGCGACGCCTGGGCGGCGGGATATGATGGCCGCTATATTGTTGCTGCGTGGGTGGGCCGGGCAGATGCGTCCCCAACGCCTGGTTTGACCGGTCTCACCGCCGCCGCGCCTGTCGTGTTCGATATGTTCGCCAAACTCTCGCCGAATCGTGCGCACTTCGAGCCAGCGCCCGCGTCAGCAATCCTCGCTGGTGCGAATGGACTGGCGCCGCCACTCGCCCGTTTTCGTGAGCCCGACGCTGCGGTAGGGGACGCAAACGCTGCGCAGGCCGCCCTTCGCATCGCGTTTCCGCCGAACAATGCCGAGATCGAAATCCCTCACGACATAGGAGGCGCGATGCTGCCTGTCATTCTCAAAGCGGAGGGCGGAGCGTTGCCGCTTACATGGCTGATCGACGACGCGCCCGCACAATCTGATGCGCATCGCCGCCAACTTGCATGGACGCCGGGTGGTAAGGGGTTCGCGAATTTAACCGTGATTGACGCGAATGGGCAATCGCAGCGCGTCACTGTCCGCATCCGTTGAGTTATCCGTTGCGCGCGAAAGCGGCTTCGCTCCGAGATGACGCTCGCCCCGGCGCTTCGCTAGTTCGATCTGCCGCTGGCGCTCCCTGAACGCCGCAAGCCGCTCATCGCTGTATTGGCCGTGGCAATGCGGGCAACTTATCCCCGCTTCGTATTTTTCCGATGCCTTATCGGCGGCGCTTACAGGATTGCGGCAGGCGTAGCACAATTCATGCGATCCCTGCTGGAGACCTGCCGCCAGCGCCGCGCGTTGATCGAATACGAAGCATTCGCCGCGCCACAGGCTTTCATCCTCAGGCACCACTTCGAGATACCGCAGAATGCCGCCCTTCAGATGATAAACTTGCGGAATGTTCAGCGACTTAAGTAGCGATGTCGCCTTTTCGCAACGGATGCCGCCGGTACAAAACATCGCAACTTTTGCCGGCGCCCCGTCCTTAGAGAAATGCTCGAACCATTTCGGAAATTCACGAAACGACCCGATTTTGGGATCGATTGATCCCGGAAATGTGCCAACCCGTACCTCATAATCGTTGCGGGTGTCGATAACGACCATATCGTTATCAGCGGTGAGCGCGTTCCAGTCCGAAGGCTCGACGTAAGTTCCGACCATCGCTGCAGGATCGACGTCCGCCACCCCCATGGTCACGATCTCTTTTTTCAGGCGCACTTTCAGACGGTAGAACGGCTGGCTTTCGGCGAGTGACTCTTTATGTTCCAGATCTGCGCATCCCGGCAAAGCTTGCAACGTGGCGAGCACAGTTGTAACGCCAATCCGTGCTCCGGCGATCGAGCCGTTTAATCCCTCGCGCGCAATCAGAATTGTGCCGCATACGCCAGCCGCAATCGCCGCGTTTTCCACAAGCGCTTTTACAGAGGTGGTGTCTTCAAACGCAATGAATTTGTAAAAGCTTGCGACGACTATTTCCGACATGACCTACTGCAAATCGATGGATTGATATTTTCCTGCTTCGTCGAGCTGTGTCCCCCAAATTCTCTGGGAGCCTTGATGCTCACTGCGGCTGTAGTTTATCAGCGCGCCTAGCCCCATGTCGAAGTCTTTCATACTCTCCAGCGCTTCGACCAGTTTTTCAGTATCGATCTGAGGCCCGGCGCGCCTTACGCCCTCTAGCAAGACGCTTGCGCAAATATAACCTTCCAGTGAAACGTAATCCGGTGGTGTTCCTGGAAAGTATTTCGCAAGAGCATTTTTGTAGTCGAGAATAACTGACGAGTAATCGTTCACCGCAGGAACGACCTGTGTGACGATTACGTTCGTCGTAAATTTGGGCCCTAATAGCAAAAGCTCCTCCGCTAGAGCCGTGCTTCCGACAAACGAAACGTTTGTGTATATGAGCTGCGGAAAAACCGCTTTGGTTTTCTCGATAAACTTGGCGGCGGCGCGATAAGTCGCCACCATGACGACCGCGCGTATGCCAGGCTGTAATTTTAATTGCGCGATCGCGGGGTCTACATCCAGGGTGTTTCGTTTGTATCCAACACGCACGGTTACGCCGGCGTCGCCGCCGCGCAGGTTGCGCATCGCTTTCTCAACGCCTGCAAAGCCAGAGTCGCCAAACGAGTCCTGCTGGGCAAACACCACGATCTGTTCTGGCTTTATGCGTCTCACTTTAACCAGGTAGCGGACAACAGCCTCAGTCTCTTGAGCATAGCTGGCGCGGTAATTGAAAACATAGCGGTCGGGCGGGTCTTTCCGCAGCAGACCAGCGCCAGTGAATGCTCCGAAAAACAGCATACGGCGTTCAAGAGCGTAAGGGAGTGCGACGGCGCTCGTCGGTGTTCCGACATTACCGACAATGCCAAATACCTGATCTTTTTCATACAATTGCTTCATTGCCTCGGCGGTGCGGACTGGCTCGTACCCGTCATCCGCCGCGATGAGCTTAACCTGTCGCCCATGAATGCCACCCGCGTCGTTGGCGGCGTTAAAAGCCGTTTCAACGCCAATTCTCATTTGCGTGCCCAGTTCCTTGGCGGAGCCGGAAAGAGGGGCCGCCATGCCGAAACGGATTTCTTTTTCCGTCAAACCGCGAACAATTGAAGTCGCCGGAATAGCTGTAATTGCTGCTGTCGTTGAAGGCGAAGCTTTCTGCGGCTGCGGCGCTGGCACAGCTACCGGCTCGGGCTGCTGCGGTGTCGAACGCTCAAGGGCGGCGAAGTCGCGCTCAGCGGCGTCGCAAACCACTTGCGTAGTCGTGATGGCCCGTTGTCCAGCCGCATAGCTACTCTCGAACATTTCTATGAGAAAAGTAACATCCTCTCTTCTTACAGCGGATGACTCGATGAGGGCGATGACACGGTCTTTCATCGACTTTATTCGAGAGGACGCAATCTCGCGACATCCGGACGCCGCTCCGATGACCTGGCCGCCGCGCGCTGCAAGCCGAACGATCGTAATTTTGTCGTCTCCGGGCGCCGCTTGCGCCTTACTGGCGTAGGCGCTGCAAAACGTGACAAAAAGCAGAAATACCAAGCGGAAAGTCATTTTGGCTATCCAATGCAGAACTGTGTGATGAGCGCCGTTGAGCGAAAGCTTGAGTGAGATTGAAAATACACGAAGTATTGTAGTTGCGTTACAGGATATGACCAAATTAAGGCCACAAACCAACAATGCAGTAAAAAACAAGCTGCTTATAAAGTTGTATGCAAGTTAATGTTTGAAATGACGTGTTCCGGTGAAGATCATGGCGAGGTCAACATTGTCTGCCGCCGCAATAATCTCAGCGTCGCGTATAGAGCCTCCGGGTTGGATAATTGCGGTCGCTCCTGCCTCTGCTATTGCTAAAAGTCCGTCTGCGAAGGGAAAAAAGGCGTCGGAAGCTGCGACTGCGCCTTTGGTGTGAGGTTGCGCCAACCCGGCGGTCGTTGCCGCGTCCTGAGCCTTCCAGGCGGCGATGCGCGCGCTGTCCACACGGCTCATCTGCCCGGCGCCAACTCCGACGGTTGCACCATTTTTCACATAAACGATCGCGTTGGATTTCACGTGCTTGCAAACTGAAAACGCAAATTTCAGATCGGTTAGTTCCTGGTCGGATGGGGCGCGCTTGGTCACGACTTTCAGATCGAGGTCGTTCACCACGCGGCTGTCGCGAGATTGGGCCAGAAAGCCGCCGGACACGCTTCGGACGAGCATTCCTTCTGCGCGCGCAGACGGGACGCCGTCAGTTAGCAAGAGCCGCAGATTTTTCTTAGCCGAAAGGATCGCCATTGCGGCGTCGCTGGCGCCTGGCGCAATGATGACCTCGGTGAAAATCTTTACGATCTCCAGCGCGGTCTCTTCATCGAGCGGCTGATTAAGCGCGATAACGCCGCCAAAAGCACTTACGGGGTCGCAGGCCAGCGCCTTGCGATAACTTTCCGCCAGCGTTAACCCCCGCGCGGCGCCGCACGGATTGGCGTGTTTTATGATGGCGGTCACTGGGCCGGTTTCAGCGGGAAACTCGGCGACAAGCTCGAAGGCGGCGTCCGTATCGTTGATATTATTGTAAGATAACTCCTTGCCTTGGATGAGCCGCGCTGTGGCGACACCTTCGCGCCGCTCTCCGGTTGCGTAAAACGCGGCCCGTTGATGCGGGTTCTCCCCATACACAAGCGGTTTAACGAGCGAGCCGGACAGGGTGAACCTTTGCGGGGCTTCAAAGCGCAGCTCACTAGCAAACCATGCGGCGATGGCAGCGTCATAAGCCGCTACGCGCGCAAAAGCTTTGGCCGCCAGATGGCGCCGTGTTGCGAGGGTGGTCGATCCGCTCGACCCTTCGATTTCCGCCAGCACCTTCGGGTAGTCCGCTGCATCGGTGAGAACAGTCACCCGGTCGTGGTTCTTGGCCGCCGCGCGGATCATTGCAGGGCCACCCACATCGATGTTTTCGACACAATCATGGTAGCCTGCACCGCTCGCAACCGTCCCCTCGAACGGATAGAGGTTTACCGCCAGAAGCGAGATTTCAGCGATGCCGTTTGCGGCCATGGCCGCGTCATGTTCGGCATTGCCGCGCGCTGCGAGCAAACCGGCATGCACGCGCGGATGCAGCGTCTTTACCCGACCGTCGAGCATTTCAGGGAAGCCAGTCAACATTTCGACGGTGACAATGGCCAGGCCCGCGTTTGCAAGCAACACGGCGGTGCCGCCAGTCGATACAAGTGTTATTCCAAGATCGGCTAACGCGCGCGCAAATTCCACGGCGCCGGTTTTGTCGGATAGAGAAAGCAGCGCAAACCGGATTTGTGGCTCGCTCATTTGCTACTCGTCCTCGTCAAAATCGGCGTCTTCCAAATCTAGCTCAATGGGTAACGACAGGAACGGTTTTTGCGCCGATAGCGGGGCTTTGGAGAGCGTCCATACAACCTGAGTGTCGCTAGCGCACGGGCCGGTCATGACCAATTGCAGACTCCGGCGCGGGCCAATCGGATCGGCGAGGAAAATGCTTTCCTCTATATCGATCTGGGCGCCTTTGGCCGTAAATCGCCACATGTCATCATTTGGCAACGCCAAAACGACAGCACCCGGCTCGGCTGTTCGAACGGCCGCGACTGCTGGATGAAGGTGAATACGGATGGCGAATGTCGCGCCCGGGATGCCGAACGGCGCCTTGCCGGACGGGCCAGCCAATTGATCGCTACACTCCACTTTCAATCCGTCCGCGAACAGCTTGACGCGCCGACGATGGCTGACATTAAAGCGATCTCGATAGCCGTCGTGAGCGGCTCTCATAACAACGCCGTCCGGTTCCTCAATTACCTCGGCGCGCACGCTTTTTGGCCCGGACAATAAATGTGCTTCACGCCCCTCGGTTTGCGCCTGCGATGTTATCAGCCGCGATGATGACAAGTCGTTGATGGTAAGCGTCGAGTGTGCGGCCGTTGAACGGCATACGACGCTCCAATCGCTTTCCGTGTTGCGAGGGGCGCCGCAGTTGACGATTATCAGTTCGCCACCGGAGATCATCTCAAACGAGAGGCATCCAGCGTGGGCGAGTGTGCTGCTTAACAGGGGCGGCGGCGTCCCGGCGTCAACCAAGATCGCAGTCTGCCCGCGCTCAAGTCGGCAATATCCCGACGGGGCTGACTGTGTTACGGGCTTGTATGCCTCATCATGGTAGACCAGCACTGAGGCTAGGAAATCGAGCGGCGTTTCGCCCATCCCGTTGAACCGGCTCAAACCTGTGCCTAGCCGCATAAAGCGCAGCATGGGCAGCATCCGGTTGATCGCGGCGTATAAAAAGTCCGGCGGCTCCATTTTGCGCGCTATGAAGCATTGTTTGAGCGGCAGCAGGTCGAGCAGGATGTCGATAAGGCAGCCGGGATTGCGAGAGATATGCCCGCCATCGGACAGAATTTGCCGCTCAAGTTCGGTTTGGAAATTGGCGAGGTAGGATGGGAGGAAACTTTGCTGTTCCGCTATACACAGGCTTGCAAGCAACAGGGCGGTTAGAACGCGCAGCCTGGGCACGCCGTGCGCCCGCCCGCCATGGGTGATGGTCAGATTGTGAAGTTCTGCGGTCAGCGCCCGCATGAACGAGTCGTAAAATTCGGCGTCCACGCCATCAAGCAGAAACCCTGCGTGAGACAACAGCGAAATCACGCGCCGCGCCGCCACATCTTCGTCCCAGGCAATGGACGGCGCCGAGCGACCGAGGGCGACCCAATCGGCGAGCAGGGCGCGCGCCCTCTCCTGCGCGATTTCACCGTCCGCCGCATGCAGATTTCGCACCCAGGAAAAGGCGTAAAGTTCACGATGCCACGCCGTGCTCGGTGGCGTAATGGAAAAAGGGGACTCGCTGCCCGTAAGAGCGACGGCGCCAGCGAGGCCGAAGTAGCCATCGCTCAATTCATTCGCAAAACTCGGATCGGCGGTGCGCAAATCCTGCGGCACGATAAGGAGGTGATGCGCGGCGGGAGGCCCGGACAACCAGCGCGAAACCGGCGAGCGCAGAGCATAATGCAGCGCGGTGCGGCTTGCCGTTCCGACCGATGCAATGGCGACGCGCGCCTGATCCTGAAAGGAATTTGAACTCATAGCCGTAGTAGCGCCGAATGTTGAGTATGACGGTGTTGACTACACTGTGCGAACGATTCGCAATGTAAGGGCACGACAACATATCCCCGTCTTTGCCTGCGATGCAAGGCGCCGGTAGCCGGTTCGTTTAAAAGCGAGTGCTTTATCGTCTTAAACAGGCATGGTTATCGGCGCAGCGAAGTCCGAGTTTTGACCTGAGTTGTGTCGCCCGATTCTAAGAGGTCGGTCGAGACGCGGTGAAAGCAGAGGACAACCGTCTGCTAATTCGCAAAAAAAGCCAGCGACAGCAAGGTCAATACTGGATGCAAGACAAATACTCGTTCGCAAAGGGCTTTTGGGAAGAGCTAACGATTGCTTTAGGTATAATTAGGTTTTCCGTCCTCAATCTACACATATGATTGGGTGCTGCGACTGCTCGCGTCGATAGGTTTGAGCCTGCGATCCTTCTAAGCATAACCTTCGTAATCCGATGCATTGTTATCTATTAAGAGTTTGCACGCACAATGTCTTCCCTGATTCTCATCCTCGGCGATCAACTTTCCTCCAGTATATCGTCGCTCTCCGGCGCCGATAAAGCACGCGACACCGTCCTGATGGCGGAGATTGTCGAAGAGGCTACCTATGTGCGGCATCACCAGAAAAAGGTCGCCTTTATTTTCTCCGCAATGCGCCATTTTGCCAAGGAGCTTGAAGGGGAAGGCTGGCGCGTTGACTATGTCAAACTGGATTCTAGCGGCAACTCAGGCTCATTCGCCGGAGAGGTTGGGCGCGCGCTTAAGCGTCATGACGTGGCGCGCATCAAGGTAACGGAGCCTGGCGAATGGCGCGTGCTAGAGATGATGCACGCCTGGAATGCCGCTTTCGATTTGCCAGTGCACATCCTGCCGGATGATCGGTTCATTTGCTCTGGCGATGAGTTTGCCGCTTGGGCCGAGGGCCGCAAACAGTTTCGCATGGAGTATTTTTACCGCGAGATGCGCCGAAAAACACGCCTGCTAATGGACGGCGATCAGCCTGTGGGCGGGCAATGGAATTTTGACAAGCACAACCGCAAACCTGCAAAATCAAACCTGTTTATGCCAGACATCGCGCGGTTCAAGCCGGATGATGTCACACGGGATGTGCTCACGCTGGTGGCGGCTCGCTTCGGCAATCATTTCGGCGATCTGGAGCCGTTCGGCTTCGCCGTCACGCGCGCTGACGCCAAGACCGCATTCGACGGATTCTTAAAGCACGCCCTTCCGCACTTTGGCGATTACCAGGATGCCATGCTGCGCGATGAGAAGTTTTTATACCATGCCGTGGTGTCGCCGTACCTAAACGCTGGATTGCTCGATCCCATTGAAATGTGCAGGCAGGCAGAGGCGGAGTATCGGGCCGGGCGAGCGCCGCTGAACGCCGTGGAAGGCTTTATTCGCCAGATTATCGGTTGGCGCGAATATGTGCGCGGCATCTATTGGCTGAAAATGCCGGAGTATGTGACCCAGAACTATCTCGGCGCGTCGCGGTCCTTGCCGGATTTCTATTGGACGGGGGAGACCGAGATGGCTTGCGTGCGCGCAGCGGTGATCCAGACTCGGGAGGAGGCTTACGCACATCACATCCAGCGATTGATGGTGACTGGCAATTTCGCAATGCTTGCGGGTGTCGATCCGGCGTTCGTCTGCGAATGGTACTTAGCTGTTTACGCCGATGCTTATGAATGGGTCGAGTTGCCGAACACGCTCGGCATGAGCCAGTTCGCTGACGGGGGGCTGCTTGGCTCCAAGCCCTACGCGGCAGGTGGCGCTTACATCAACAAGATGTCCGATTATTGCAAGGGCTGCCATTACGATGTTCGCGAGAAGATTGGTGAGCGCGCGTGCCCGTTCAACTACTTGTACTGGGATTTTCTGGCGCGCAATAAAGACAAGTTGCGAGGCAATCAGCGGCTTGCGCCAATGTATAGGGTTCTGGAGAAGATGGACGAAGACCGTTTGCGAGCGATTGTGGAAAGCGCGCAAGCATTCTTGGATGGTTTATCCTCGTCTGTAGGGTACAGCGCGCTGCCGCAACCAACGGCGAAAAAGAAAAAGGCAGCCTCTTTGGAAGGGGCTGCCCGAAGATGACTGTAGCTTATAATTCTTTTTAAATGTCCAGTTAGTGACGGCTTCCGTAACGGCTGTGACTCTGCCAACGGCTGTGTTCGCCGTATCCGCCGCCACCACCACCACCACCACCACTTCCATGACGGTTGTGACTGCTCCAGCGTCCGTGACCGTCATAATTGCCGCCGCCGCCGCTTCCGTGACGGTTGTGGCTGGAATACCGGCCGTGACCGCCTTCATATCCGCCGCTTCCATTACGGTTGTGGCTATTGTAGCGGCTGTGGCTTCCGTTACGATTGTGGCTGCTGTAACGGCTATGGCTGCCGTTGCGGTTGTGGCTGTTGTATTGGCTGTGGCCGCCGTATCCGACGCTGCCCCAGCGCTGGTGGCTGCGGTATTTATGGTGCCACGAATAGTCGCCCACCTTAAGAACGAGACTATCCTGGCTGTCTTGAGTAAGTTTTATCACTGGCTCAGCGCTGGATTGACCAGAAGTGAGGGCGATAAACGCAGTTAGTAAGCATGCGAAAACAGATCTTAACATATGACTCTCCTGTCAATCTTTCCTTGGCGTAACAGTTTTAAGTCTGGTGATGACGAATTCTTGTTGATGGATCGAGTTAAACGGCAACCTAACTTGACCGGTAAACCAATAGTTATCCTTTAAACTGGCTTGCTTGTACCTTTGCAAACTAGTCTCTTTAAAATGAACGCAGCTTGAACAATCTGTTATCCGCCAGTTAGGTGCGGCGTCCATGCGAATAGTCAGCATCCGCGGGGCAATCTGTGAAACCAAAATTTATGCGGAAAATTACAGGCTTACTCATCATTCCGTTGGGCACGCAATTCGAGGTAAAAATCGTAGCCAGCCATAACCATAACCACGATTACGACGATCGCGAGATCGAGGTGTCCCACATACCAGATAAGGATGCCGGAAAACGCGAAAAACAGGCTTAAAGCGAATACCGCCCGAACAACTTCAATCATTAATATCACCCACTAGTTGGGATAAAGGTAGTTTGGCAGCCACAGCGCAACGCCGGGGAATACGTAAACGATAATCATGGCGAGGAAAACCATCATCACATAAGGCGTAAGCCCCCGGTAGATGTCGGCAAGGCTCACGCTTGGCGGTGCAATTCCTTTCAGATAGAACGCCGCCATAGCCACCGGGGGCGTCAGAAAGGATGTCTGCAGATTGAGGGCGATAAGAATACCGAAGAACAACGGATCAATATTAAACAGAGGCAGCAGAGGCAGAAAGATAGGAACGAAGATAATAATAATTTCCGACCATTCGAGAGGATATCCGAGCACGAAGATGATAATCTGCGCCAGTATCAGGAATGTCAGCGGGCTTAGATTAAGGGACAGCACGAAATCGCGGATGATGTCATTGCCGCCAAGATACGCGAACACTGCGGCAAAGGTCGCCGAGCCTACGAATAGCCAGCAGACCATGGCCGATGTGCGCGCCGTGAGATAGACGGACTCCTTCAGGCGTTCCCAGGTCAGAGCGCGGTAAGCAGCGGCCAGACCGAGCGCGCCGAAAGCGCCAAGGGCTGCAGCTTCTGCTGGCGTCGCCCAGCCCGCCATAATAGCGCCCAGCACCGCGAGAATCAGGAATGCGAGCGGCACGAAGGACGTGAAAAGCAACCACAAAAGTTGCAGATTGCTAATATCAGGAAGATCTTCCTTTCGCGGTCTCGGAGCAAGCGCCGGGTTGATGACAGCCCGAACAATTACATACGTCATATACATGCCAGCGAGCAGGAAGCCGGGGAAAAGAGCGCCCGCGTAAAGCTTAACCGGCGATACGCTCGCAGTTTGCGCATAGACGATAAGCATAATGCTGGGCGGGATAAGGATGCCGAGGCAACCGCCAGCGCAGATCACGCCGGTGGCGAAGCTGTTGTCATATTTCTGCTTCAGCATGGCGGGGAGGGCAAGAATACCCATCAGCGTCACAACGGCGCCCACGATGCCGGTGGCGGTGGCGAAAAGCGCGCAGGTTGCTAGCGTCGCGATGGCCATAGAGCCGGGTAAACGCCATGCTGCAAGGTAGAAAGCGTTAAACAGGCGGTCAACCACGTTGGCGCGTTCGACGACATAGCCCATAAATAAGAAAAGTGGAATCGAAACCAGCACGTCGCTTGACATCACGCCGTATGTGTTCTGGACGAACAGATCGAACACGCGGTTGTCCAGCAGATGGCTCATACGGCTTGGATCATAATAAGCGTAGTAGCCGAAGCCAAGGCCCATGGCCATGAGCGTAAATGCGATGGGGAAGCCGAACATAATGACGACGACAAACAGCGCCAGCATCAATACAGCGATTTCTGGTGGCGACATCTACTTCTTCTCCAAGCCGAGTTCTTGTTTTAATTGCTCGTGATCTTGCACTGCGTGGACGATCGCGGTCTCTGTTTCCTCCACATCATGTAACAGAGGTGGCCACGCGCCTGTCCGGAGACAGACAATTGCCCTGCAAACCTGCGCCATACCCTGAAGGAGCAGGAAAAACCCGGCTAGGGGAATAATCATTTTTAACTGGTAAATCGGGATGTTGGCGGGACTGTTAATGCTTAACTCCCCCGCTGTGCCATAGCTGTAAGACGCCAGAGCAAATCTTACGCCTGCAATTATAAGCGCAAGCATCCCTGGAAAGAAAAAGGCGAAATAAAGCACAATTTCAAGTATCGCCTGACGCTGCGGTCGCCAGTTGCGGTAAAACATATCGGCCCGCACATGGCCGTCACGGGATAGCGTGTAGGCACCAGCCATCATGAAAAGCGCGCCGTACATGATGTAGCTCACGTCATAGGCCCAAGGCGTAGGCGCGCGCAAAAACTTCCGGACTATAACTTCATAGGTTACGCCGAAGGTCATGATAAGAATGACCCATGCAAATGATTTGCCAACCCAGGCTGAGAGCTTGTTGATGGAGTAGATGAAATTGAGCATGATATAATCTTGGATTGCGCGAAGGACGTTCACGAGCGAGAGTTTGAGGACGATGCACATCACCGCCCTCAAACTTCTGGCTAACTTTAGGCGGGTAGTTTGCCGGGGAAGAAGTGTTCATAAGCCGCTTTGAAGTCGGCGCTATTCAGGTGATGATAATAACCAACCTTCTCTGCCCAGGCTTTCTGGCTGTCCACGACTTTCTTGAAGAATGGATCGGCGCTGAATTTTGTCAACGCGGCGTCCCAGCCCTTTAACTGCGCTTTTGTCACATCTTCAGGCGTGCGCACAACCGTAACGCCGCTGTCCTTGATGAGCGATTGCAGGTCGTTTGAATAATCGCGCATGGCTAGGCCGTAGTTTGCGGTCGTTGCGGCTTCGGCGGAGAATTCAAGGATGGCCTGCTGTTCTGCGGGCAGAGCTTTGTAGAAGGTTTTGTTGAAAATGATTTCGAAGCATTCGGCTGCCTGATGGTAGGAGCCGAGCATATAAATTTTCGCCACGTTGGCGGCACCAAAGCGCTTGTCGGATGATGGGTTATTAAATTCGAATGCTTCAATGGTGCCTTTTTCCAGCGCCGGGACGATTTCACCGCCTGGCAACTGCACGACGCTCATGCCGATGCTCTGCTGAATTTCTGTGGCCAAACCGACAGTGCGGTATTTCAAGCCCTGAACGTCGGCGAGGTTTTTAACTTCCTTCTTAAACCAGCCGAAAGGTTGTGTCGGCATGGCGAAGGCGAAAAATCCGACAACATCGAGTTTCAGGATATCTTCGATGAGTTCGCGATACAGCTCCTTGCCGCCGCCGTAGTGAATCCAGGCAATGATTTGCGCAGCGTCGGTGCCAAATACGGGCGCGGTGCCGAACAAGGACGCCGCCTTGTTCTTGGAGTACCAATAAGCCGCGACGTGGTGCCCGCCATCTAGGGTGCCTGCTGCGACCGCATCCTGCACCTGGAACGCCTTGACGACAGCGCCAGCGGCAAGAAGATCGACCTTCAGGCGGCCGCCGGACATTTTCTCGACGCGCTCGACATATTGCCGGGCCATGTCCTGGAACATTTCGGTCGCGGGCCAGCCGCTTTGCATTTTAACGAGTTTTGTCTGCGCGCGCGACACGTTTGGAAACGCGACCGTTGCAGTGGCGGCTGCCGCTACAGCTCCACCTTTTAGAAATTTGCGTCGATTGACGGATTTATCCTGTGAACTCTGAGACATGACGTTGCTCTCCTTAAGGCATTCTTAAGTTTTTTAAAAACAGTCAGGCGTGCCCAAGCCGTATTTCGGATTGTAGCTGTTCTCCCGTAACGGCCTTTTGCGTGCGCATCATGCCTGACAAGTCTGAAAACACAATGTTATTCTTTAGTTGGAGCGCTCGAAGCCAACTGTAGTTGCGCAAACAAAACATGGTTTAAAATCAGCTTTGGACGCCGCGCACTCCCGTGATGGAGCAGTTTTGGCGTTATCATTGACAAGCATCCCGCACAGTGAGACATAATCTCAAAATAAACGCGGAGATCGCCATGACGCAGGATGCCATACCGTTAAAGGTTATCAGAAAAGAGAAAGTTGGGGGGCGCGACACGGTGCAATCGCTTTCGCGCGCGCTGAATTTAATGAACGCCATCGCGGCAAGCGAGCACGGCGTCACACTCTCGGAAGCCGCGAAGGAAACACGCCTCGCCGTCTCTACCGCACACCGGCTGCTCACCACGCTGCAGCAGGACCGCTTCGTGCGCTTCGATAGCGAGCGCGGCGTATGGACGATCGGCGTGCAGGCGTTCTCCGTCGGCAGCGCGTTTCTGCGCGCCCGCGAACTCACCGTCATCGCTAGGCCGTTCATGCGCCAGCTTATGGAGCGCAGCGGCGAGACGGTGAACCTAGCTGTAGAGGATCGGGGCGAGGCGATTTACGTCTCGCAGGTCGAGTGCCGCAAGCTCATGCGCGCCATCACCCGGCCCGGCGGGCGGGCGTTGATGCACGCCTCCGCCATTGGCAAGGCGCTGATGTCGGCCATGTCGGAGGAAGAGGTCGATAAAATCGTCGAAATGCACGGCCTGCCGCGCGAGACTGACAAAACCATTTCCACGCCCACCAAGCTGCGCACCGAACTCGCCATCGTGCGCCAGCGCGGCTATGCGGTGGACGACGAGGAAAACGCCATCGGCCTGCGCTGCATCGCCGCCGTGGTCTATGACGAGCACGCGCACCCCGTCGCGGGCCTGTCGCTCTCCGGCCCCATGGCGCGCATCTCGGATGATAGCATCGCTGGCCTGGGCGACGCAGTGTTCGAGGCCGCGAAAAAAATCACCGCCAACATGGGCGGTCGCACCCCCGCGAAGGCCTAAGCCCGCAAACACTAAACCGCTAAACCAACAGCTTGCCCGCAGCCGCCTCGATGCTCCATCTGGTTTAGCGGTTTTTCTTCAAAGTCTAACTGTCATACGGCAGTAGATATTACCCCTTATTTTAATACTGAACACGAGAGTAAGTTTCGATCGTCCAGCCTATCATCTTGCATTCCTTGTAGGTCTTCCTTCTTGCCCAAATGTTTTGGAATGCCCCCCAGCCCACGGATTGCCATCGTAACGCTGCCTTGACCATTGCTTGCCTTGGATATCGCTTATAAAAACCGTACGCGCAAAGTCCAGGCAGTCTACCCTGGGCGGCGGATACAATAACCAATGCGTGCCAAAATCCTGTTTTCCATCAATCGGCTTTGCCGTCCGGATTTGCACGGGAAAAAAGCGGTGAACATTTGGCTCCATTTCCTCAATAAAATTGCGCAAAACAGGCGCAACCACGAAAGATACTGTTGACATGCCAATGGCTTCCGGAACTTGGAAGCAACAAATTGTTGATTACGAGCGTTTGCTCCGACTTGAACAAAGATAATTCTTCTTCAGGAATTGTCCCTGTTGCTAATCGGCTGTGAAAGAACTCGGGTAAGGGCGGATCCCATCTCGTCGCGCCTATGCCAGCATTCATATCTACGCCGACGATGTAAGCTTTATCCATCACACGCTCCGCACTATCTTGCCATCGATCAGGTAGTGGACGCCCTTACACGGAAATACCTTCTCTCTCAAATCCTTCAGCATCTCATCCTGCCCGCCATAAGGTGCCGATCACATCAACCAGCCGCTTAATATCTAAAGCGTCCCCATCTCCGCAATTCTATTCGCCCTGCCTCGCTCCTTCCGCATTGCGGAATTGCGTTCTAGGTGCGTTGCAACATCGCGCCTTCTAGATTAAATTAATCTGAAGTCAGATTTAAGTCTGGCTTATTAATTTGAAGGAGAGCGGTGATGGATGAAGCGCGTCTGAACGCCTCGGAGGCCTCTCCCGGCGTGGAAATCAACGGAGCTATGAAGCCGGGCTTTGAGCGCGTTTTGACGCCTGCCGCCATGGCGTTCATTGCGGGGCTCGCGCGCAAATTCGAGGGGCGGCGGCGTGAGTTGCTGGCCCGTCGCGAGGCCCGCCAGGCCGAGTTCGATGCGGGCGCGCTGCCCGACTTTCTGCCCGAGACGGCGGCCATCCGCGAGGGCGACTGGCTGGTGCGCGGCATTCCCGCCGACATTCAGGATCGCCGCGTCGAAATCACCGGCCCGACGACGCGCAAGATGATCATCAACGCCCTCAACTCCGGCGCGAAAGTATTCATGGCGGACTTCGAGGACGCGACTTCGCCAACCTGGGATAATGTCATTGAAGGGCAGTTGAACTTTATCGAGTATTGGCAGGGTCGCCTCGACTTCAGCGAGAATGGCAAGGACTATAAGGTTGGCGCAAACCCGGCGGTGCTCATGATCCGGCCGCGCGGCTGGCATCTGCTGGAGGAGCACATCCGCATCGACGGCGAGCCGCTGGCGGGCGCGTTCGCCGATTTCGGCTTCTACATGCATCACAACGCCAAAAACGTGCTCGCCAAGGGCAAGGGACTGTATTTTTATTTGCCCAAAATGGAAAGCCATCTCGAAGCGAGACTGTGGAATGATGTGTTCGTCTACGCGCAATCAGTGCTCGGCGTCCCCATAGGCACGGTAAAGGCGACGATGCTGATCGAGACCTTACCCGCCGTGTTCGAGATGCATGAAATCCTCTACGAACTCCGCGACCACGCCGTGGGCCTGAACTGCGGCCGCTGGGACTACATGTTCTCGTTTATCAAAACCCTGCGCGCCAAACCGGAATTTTTGCTGCCCGACCGGGGCCAGCTCACCATGGATAAAGCATTCCTGAAAGCCTACAGCGAGTTGCTGATCAAAACCTGCCACAAGCGCGCGGCCTTCGCCATGGGCGGCATGGCGGCGTTCATCCCAAACCGCAAGGATGCCGAGGTGACGGAAAAAGCCATTGCCGCCGTTCGCGCCGACAAAACCCGCGAGGTCGAGTACGGTCACGACGGCACATGGGTCGCGCACCCCGACCTCGTGCCTGTCGCGCTGGAAATTTTCAACGCCCAAATGCCGCAACCGAACCAGCTTAGGCAGCCGCGCGACGATGTGAACGCCAGTCAGCGCGAGTTGCTGGAGGTGCACCACGGCGCGCGCACCGAGGAGGGCATGCGCGTCAACATCCGCGTCGGCGTGCAGTATATCGAGGCGTGGCTGCGCGGCATGGGCGCCGTGCCGCTTTATAACCTCATGGAAGACGCCGCCACGGCCGAGATTTCGCGCACGCAGGTGTGGCAATGGGTGAAATACGGCGCGAGGCTGACTGACGGCCGCGTCGTCACGCGCGCGCTGTTCGAGGAGCTGCTGCAGGATGAGATGAACAAACTGCACGCTAGCCTCGGCTGTAGCACCTTCCACGGCGGCCGCTTCGACGAGGCCATCGCTATCTTCCATGAGCTAATAATGGCGGACAAACTGGAGTCGTTCCTGACCCTCCCAGCCTACCGCCGCATTGTTTAGTTGCTGTAAAACTTTTCGCTTTTGTATCGCCATACAGTATGTTGGCTTAAATGGGGTCACGACAGGAATCAGATGTCACAAGATCAAGAAAGC
Source organism: Hyphomicrobiales bacterium (assembly GCA_034440495.1). Taxonomy (GTDB): domain Bacteria; phylum Pseudomonadota; class Alphaproteobacteria; order Rhizobiales; family Rhodomicrobiaceae; genus JAWXCE01. The sequence goes on from JAWXCE010000061.1 coordinate 55,196, forward strand.
GAAATCTTGCAATTTCGTCAACGCATCTCACTGCTTGAGGAAGAGATGCGTGGCGAAAAAACGGTTTCCCGGCAATGACTTTACGCTTTTGCGCGGGAACTTACCGGGCATTATAGCCTCCGCAATCGCTCCTTTCCTTAAAAAGTAACACAGGCACAGCCTTGACACGCCCTTGTTGCAACCGCTCCGCAATCCTTTATAAGCGTGCGGAACCCGGACGCGCGCACCATGCCCAAACGCACAGATATCGACGCCATTCTCATTATTGGCGCTGGCCCGATTGTGATCGGTCAGGCGTGCGAATTCGATTATTCGGGCACGCAGGCGTGCAAGGCGCTGAAGGAAGAGGGCTACCGTATCGTACTGGTGAACTCCAATCCGGCGACGATTATGACCGATCCGGATCTGGCGCACGCCACCTATATCGAGCCGATTACGCCTGAGTTCGTCGCCAAGGTCATCGCCCGCGAGCGCGCTGAAAACCCGAACGAGCGTATGGCGCTGCTGCCCACGATGGGCGGCCAGACAGCGCTCAACACATCGCTCGCCCTGTTCCGCGACGGCACGCTAGAGAAGTTCGGCATCGAGATGATTGGCGCCAACGCCGACGCCATCGACAAGGCCGAGGATCGCCAGCGCTTTCGCATGGCGATGCACAAAATCGGGCTGGCCACACCCAAATCCATGCAAGCGCACAATCTGGATGAGGCGGAGCGTGCGCTGGAGCATGTGAAGCTGCCCGCTATCATCCGTCCCTCGTTTACGCTCGGCGGAACAGGCGGCGGTGTGGCTTACAATCGTGAAGAATTTTTCCGCATTGTCGGCACGGGGCTTGACGCTTCGCCGACGCGGCAGGTGCTGGTTGAGGAGTCGGTGCTTGGCTGGAAAGAGTATGAGATGGAGGTCGTCCGCGACAGGGCGGATAACTGCATCATCATTTGCTCTATCGAGAACATCGATCCGATGGGCGTGCATACGGGCGACAGCATCACCGTTGCGCCCGCGCTCACGCTGACGGACAAAGAATATCAGGTCATGCGCAACGCCTCGATCGCGTGCCTGCGCGAAATTGGCGTGGAGACGGGCGGCTCGAACGTGCAGTTCGCGGTGAACCCGGAAGATGGCAAGCTCGTCGTTATCGAAATGAATCCGCGCGTGTCGCGCTCCTCGGCGCTGGCGTCGAAAGCCACCGGCTTCCCTATCGCCAAGATCGCCGCCAAGCTCGCTGTTGGCTACACGCTCGACGAGCTGGAAAACGACATCACGAAAGGCGCGACGCCCGCCTCGTTCGAACCGACCATCGATTACGTTGTCACCAAAATCCCACGCTTCGCCTTCGAGAAATTTCCCGGCTCCAACTCCACGCTGACCACGAGTATGAAGTCCGTGGGCGAGGTGATGGCCATCGGCCGCACCTTCGCCGAATCGATCCAGAAGGCGCTGCGCTCCATGGAGACCGGCCTGACGGGCTTTGACGACGTCGTGTTCCCAGGCCTTGGCCTTGGCGACGATAAAAATGTCATTCGCGAAGCCCTCGGCACGCCCGCGCCCGACCGGATTTTGAAAGTCGCGCAGGCGCTGCGGCTTGGCGTCGATCATGAGCAAATTCATGATTCCTGCCGCATCGATCCGTGGTTTGTGTCGCAAATTCAGGGCATCGTCGATGTCGAGGAGAAGGTCCGCAAACACGGCCTGCCAGATAACGGAGCCGCGTTCCGCCAGTTGAAAGCCATGGGGTTTGCTGATGCGCGTCTCGCCATGCTTTGCGGGCTTGAGGAAGCGGATGTGACCGCACGTCGTCACGCACTGGGCGTTCGTCCCGTATTCAAGCGCATCGACACATGCGCCGCCGAGTTTGCCGCGCCCACGCCATACATGTACTCAACATATGAATCCGGACTATTCGACCTGCCCGTGTGCGAGGCCGCGCCGACAACGCGCGACAAGATCATGATTTTAGGCAGCGGCCCGAACCGCATCGGCCAGGGCATCGAATTCGATTATTGCTGCTGCCATGCCGCCTTCGCGCTCGCCGCCGATGGTTTCGAGACCATTATGGTGAACTGTAATCCAGAGACTGTCTCGACCGACTATGACACCTCCGACCGCCTGTATTTCGAGCCGCTGACGGCTGAGGATGTATTGGAAGTTGTCGAGGTTGAGAAGCGTAACGGCACGCTAAAGGGCGTCATAGTGCAGTTCGGCGGGCAGACGCCGCTCAAGCTGGCCCGAGCGCTCGAGGCCGCCAACGTACCGATTTTAGGCACGTCGCCGGACGCCATTGATCTGGCGGAGGATCGCGACCAGTTCAAAACGCTGATCGACAAGCTCGGTCTGCGTCAGCCGCACAACGCTATCGCATACAGCGTCGCCGAAACCGAGGCGCGCGCTGATGAAGTTGGCTATCCGCTGGTGATACGCCCGTCTTTCGTGCTGGGCGGGCGTGCGATGGCAATCGTGCACGACAAGCTGGGCCTGAAAGATTATATCGACAGCACGCTTGCCGCGTCTGTCCCCCCGGATATTCGCCAGAAGCATCCTAATGGCGGCATTGCCCAGATTGACGCTATGCTCGCCAAGAACGCACTTCTCATCGACAGCTATCTGCGCGACGCCATCGAAGTCGATGTTGACGCTATTTGCGATGGCGATGACGTGTTCATCTGCGGCGTCATGGAGCACATTGAGGAAGCCGGGGTGCATTCGGGCGACAGCGCCTGCTCCTTGCCGCCTTACTCCCTTAGTCCGGCGTTGATCGAAGGTTTACGCGAGCAAACGGACAAGCTCGCACGCGGCCTGAAAGTCGTCGGCCTGATGAACGTGCAGTTTGCTATCAAGGGCGGCGAAATTTTTATTCTCGAAGTCAATCCGCGCGCCAGCCGAACTGTGCCATTCGTCGCCAAGGTGGTCGGTCTGCCGGTTGCGGGCATCGCGGCGCGGGTTATGGGCGGCAAAAAACTTAGAGAACTGGCGCTTAAGGAGCGGAAAGTATCGCACATCGCGGTGAAAGAAGCGGTGTTCCCGTTCGCCCGCTTCCCGGAAGTCGATCCTATTCTGGGCCCAGAGATGCGCTCGACGGGTGAGGTGATGGGCATCGACCGCGACTATGCGCTCGCCTTCGCCAAAAGCCAGATTGCGAGCGGCAGCAAGGTGCCGACATCGGGCGTGCTTTTCGTTTCAGTGAAGGACGCCGACAAGGAGCGCATTCTGGAGCCGGTTCGCGAGCTTGTCGCGATGGGATACAAGGTCGTAGCCACGCGCGGCACAAAGCGCCATCTCGACGCGCACGGCATCGCGTGCGAAAAAATCAACAAAGTTCTTGAAGGACGGCCGCACATCGTGGACGCTATGAAAAATGGCGAGGTGCAGCTTGTGTTCAACACCACTGAGGGCTCCAAGGCGCTTGCGGACAGCTCGATCATCCGCCGCACGGCCTTGCTTAACGGCATACCCTATTATACAACTCTATCAGGCGCGCTTGCTGTCACACGGGCAATCGCGGCTTTGCGGGCGGGCATACTTGAAGTTACGCCCCTGCAAAAATATATGCTCTCGGATGGCTGAACGCATCTAGCGCTGGCCGTCCGTGCATCCCGTGTTTTCAAAAAACCTAAAAGACTAGATGGGCAAGGAACATAACCTGGCCATAGGAGAGAAATTTAATGTCGATGGAAAAAGTCCCCATGACCGCCTCGGGTTACGCAGCTCTGGAAGCCGAGGTAAAAATTTTAAAGTCAGTCGAGCGTCATCGCATCATCAAAGCGATTTCAGAAGCTCGCGCACATGGAGATTTATCGGAGAACGCGGAATATCACGCCGCCAAGGAAGCGCAGGGTATGAACGAAGCCCGTGTTTCGGACATCGAAGACAAGCTTTCGCGGGCGGAAATTATCGACATCTCTAAGCTCTCCGGCGATACGGTTAAATTCGGCGCCATGGTCAAAATCGTCGATGAAGATACTGAAGAAGAGCAAAAATATCAGATCGTCGGCGAAGTGGAGTCTGACGTGAAAAAGGGTCGCATTGCGATCAATTCCCCGATTGCGCGCGCACTGATTAACAAAAAGGTCGGCGACTCTGTCGAAGTGACAACGCCGCGTGGGGCGAAATCGTATGAAATCCTTGAAATCCAGTTCGGCGTTGACGGCATAAAATAAACCCGTAAGGCGATGGCGCATGAAACTTTAACCGCCGCGTTTACCTTTTGTTAGCCCTGATGCCTTATTTCACCGCACATGATTGTTGTGTGCGGTGGCGTTAACCTCCGCCGTTCGTTTGTATGGCGGAGTTCAGTTCATGCGCCGGTTATTTCTTAATTTCTTTACATTAATCATCATAAACAGCGTTATTTTTCCGGCTAGCGCCCTTGCTGACGATGGCGCTACCGCTGAAGTAAAAGCTTATGTCTCCTTCTCGCTAGACGGCGCCTCTTTCAGCGATGAAACCACGATTGGAATGCAGCTCCGTCAATCATCGACCGATTTTAATTTTGGTGTCGATTTTGAAAGCGCCGAGGCGCCGCTTCTGGATCTTGGATTGAAACTTATAACCGGCGACAACACTACTGAAAGCGCTGAGTTACTGTTTTTCGGCCAGCCCGTCGCCATCGCTGATGCTGATCTCGGGCTCGTATGGATCATGCCGGATTTCGCCGACGCCAGCATATGGGCACAATTGGCCAACTCGTCTGCTCAACCTGCCAGTTCGTCTGCTAAACTTGAATGTGCACTTCCGCGCTGTTGATATTCCAATTATACGCGCCTATTTTGTACAAAGACCAAGCGGCGAGACGGGAGCATTAATGCAGGTGACCGACAACTCCGTAAGCGATAGCCAAGCGCGTGATATTTCGGCCTGGGCGATTGAAAAACCAACCGCGCTTATCGTGCTTGCCGACGGCGCGGTTATAAAAGGGATGGGTCTCGGGGCTTTGGGCGAGGCAGTCGGGGAAGTCTGCTTCAATACTGCGATCACAGGCTATCAGGAAATTCTCACCGATCCCTCCTACGCTGGACAGATCGTCACTTTTACCTTTCCGCACATCGGCAATGTCGGAGCCAACATCGACGATGTGGAGACTCTCAACGCCGCGTCGGCTTCTGGGGCTTGCGGCTGCATCCTGCGCGCCGCCGTCACCCAGCCGTCAAACTATCGCGCCATGGAGAGTTTGGGCGCCTGGCTCAAGTCGCGCGGCATCATTGGGATTTCCGGCGTGGACACGCGCGCGCTCACAATGCACATCCGCGAGCACGGTATGCCGAACGCGGTAATCGCGCACAATAGCCAAGGCCATTTTGACATTGACGCACTCAATTGCCGTGCGCGTGAATGGCCAGGCATCGAGGGCATGGATCTTGTCGTGAACGTAACATCCGATCAGGTCGAGGAGTGGAACGAGACCACATGGCGGCAAGGTGCCGGATTCAGTCATCAGGGCCAACCCGAGTATCATATCGTCGCTATCGATTATGGCGTTAAACGCAATATTCTGCGGTGCCTGGCTGAAGCGGGATGCAAAGTGACGCTTGTGCCAGCCGCCACGACTGCGGCCGATATTCTGCAATTGAAACCCGATGGGGTATTCTTATCCAATGGCCCAGGCGACCCTGCGGCGACAGGTGAGTACGCCGCGCCAGAAATACGAAAACTCGTGGATGCGGATATGCCTGTATTCGGCATTTGTCTTGGTCATCAAATGCTAGCGCTGGCGTTAGGCGCGACGACCAAAAAGATGCCGCACGGACATCACGGCGCCAATCATCCCGTTATGGATTATACCACGGGCAAGGTCGAGATCACGTCGATGAATCACGGGTTTACCGTCGATAGGGAAAGCCTTCCTGACACTCTACAGGAAACCCACCGTTCATTGTTTGACGGCACAAACTGCGGCATACGGCTAAAAGACCGCCCGGTGTTTTCGGTGCAATATCACCCCGAAGCGTCACCGGGCCCGCAGGATAGCCACTACCTCTTTACTCGCTTTGTTAACATGCTAAGGGAGCGCAAACAAAAGCCGCTCGTGGCCGAACACGGATATATTATAAAGTGAAAGTATTCGTTGTCGCCGCTCTTTCAGCGATACTGCCAATTCTTTTAACCAGCGCCGTCGCAGCGCCTACCGATCCTTGGGTTTCATGGGCGAACCAGACGGTCGGCAGCCATCCGCTAAATGGCAAAATCTGGTCGAAGGAAAAAGCGGGGTTTGTCACCAGCGATGAACTTGCCGACGCAGTCGGCCAAGCCGATATGCTGCTGCTTGGCGAGTATCACGACAACGCTGACCATCATCGCTTGCAAGCATGGCTCTTGCAGGCTTTTGCGAAAGCCAGGGCGAGCGCTGGCAAACCGAAACCTCCCGTGGTGTTCGAGATGATCCGTCAGGAGCAGGCGCAAACGTTGCGAGATTATCTGGCGAAGCCTACGGCAAGCGCGGAGGATTTAGGCGCTGTTATCGAGTGGGAGAAAGCAGGCTGGCCGGACTGGTCCATCTATTTGCCAATCGCCACGGCGGCGTTTCAGGAGGGTTTGAAAATCGTACCCGGTGACGCCAGTCGCGATATGCTGCACGACGCCAGCCGCCAGAATTTGAAACCACTTTCTCCGGACGTTAAACAACGTATGGCCCTTGAAAATCCATTAGAGGAGCCTCTGCAAAAAGCTCTTCTCGATGAACTGTTTCGGGGCCATTGCGAAATGGTTGCCCCTGCCCTGCTGGCGCCCATGGTGGATGTGCAGCGCTATCGCGATGCTACTCTTGCGCGCAACATGATTGACGCTGCGGTCGATGCAAAAGCCGGATCGGCGGTTTTGATTGCCGGCAACGGCCATGTTCGCAAGGATCGCGGCGTGCCTGTTTATCTCGCCAAGCAAAGCCCCTCCGCTCTAAAAACCATCACTGTCATGATGGCTGAAACACAGGCTGGCGAGAACGATCCTGCAGCGTTCATCGCCAAAAACCCGGATGGAGAGGCGGCAACGGATTTCGTCTGGTTTACACCGGGCTTCCAGCGCCCTGATCCGTGCTTGGAGTTCAAGCGGCAAATGGGCCGGAAACCCTGACGCCAGCTTTCATCAGCTCAAGTGCTGACCGGCATCCAGAGCGATCAACTGTCCGGTCATCGAGGGGCTATCTAGGATAAAGCGCACGGCTGCGGCGATTTCGGTCGCCTCGACGCCGCGTTTCAGCAAAGTGCTCTCGCACTCGTCAGCAAAATCCTCCGGCGTTTGATGAATACTGGGCAGCACCGGCCCAGGCCCGATAGCGTTCACACGAATGCGGGGCGCTAACGCCTGAGCCATTGTCCGCGTCACTGCCCAGAGCGCCGCCTTGCTGGCCGAGTAAGAGAAGAATTCTGGTGATGGCTTTAGTACGCGCTGGTCGATAATATTGACAACGCAACTGTTATGAGGCGCCAGCAAAGCAAATGCCTGGGTCAGAAACACCGGCGCACGCACGTTGCAGGCCATATGCGCATCCCAGCTTTCGAGCGAGGCTGTTTGCAGCTTATCATCCTCGAACAGCGATGCATTGTTGATGAGAAGGTTTGCTGTGCCAAGCTGGTCGGCGCATTTGCCCGGCAAAGTCTGCACCGCGCCGATGTCGCTTAGGTCGGCGTAGATGGCGGCAGCCGACCCTCCGGACGTTTGTATATGGTCAACCAGACGTTTGGCTTCCGCCTGAGACGAGCGGTAATGCACGCCGATGCGCCAGCCATGACTTGCTAGATGGAGCGCAATCGCCCGACCTATACGGTGCGCCGCGCCGGTGATAAGAGCAGTGCCGCTATCTTCAGCCATAAAGCCGTTCCAATTACGCCCATTGGTGACTGGTTACGTAAGTGTCAAACTCCCAGTTTGCTGTATGGTGCAAATGTGCAAAAACAACGCAAAAAGTCTCTAATTCCTGTTGCGAAACAACTTCTGCGCGTATAAACTTATTTCAACAGCCGATAATACTCGCTTCGTCCAACCTCTTAGAGAAAGCCCAGTCTCTAAAACGATTTGCCTGCCAGGGTGGCCCCTGCCGGATAAACACTTCTGATAGCAGATTCATGTAAGCGTTGGCGTAAAGTGTAGTCATAGCCTGTAACCCAAGTTTTCCCAGCTTGATAAATTACAGTCGATGCAACCTCTCTCGTGCATAAGCCGGATCCCAGCCCCCATCTGGATCCGGCTTTTTTTTTGAGGCAATTTTCCGCTTTGCTTGCCATGCGGAACCGAATTTTAACTAAACGTCTTATAATTATACACGTTGCAAACGCAGAATAGCGTCTGCAGTCGGTACAAATTGATATCATTTCAGGGGGCTTTAGCATGCGTACGCGAATTGCAATTGCGGTCTTGTGCTTTTTTTGGATTGCCGTCGAAAGCCGGTTCAGCCCTTCATTTTTCTGGCAAGGCGTAGAAAACAGCTTTGCTAGCGCTATCGCCGCGCTGGATGGCAAGATACTTAACGCTGAGGGGAATGGGGAGACCGCTTCGCAGGCCGCTCTCAACCCAGGTTATGCACTTTCGCGGACAGCAAACTAAGACCTTCTGTCGATTAAATACCTGATGGGCGCCACTGCACGGGTGGCATGACAATCTTGTCGCGGCGGCAAATCCGGCCCTGATCTTCATTTGATCCGCACTTGGTTGGCTTGCGGTCGCGGCTAAAGCAAACCCGAACTTCCTGCACGAACTCGCCCTTGCATGATACGGCCAGCATATCCGCGTTCAGTTGCGGATTGGCGTCCATAAATGCCTTTTCGACCTCGTCCGGTGTCGTATTCACCGGTGCGTCCGGCCGTTTGTACCGCTCAGGGATTTTTATGCTTTCGTACAATGTGCGAGAGATTCCGAAATATTGCTCCGGCGACAGTCCCGAACACGAGCCGTGCTTGCGATACTGATGAATGATGAGACCTTTGCCCGGCATGATGTCCATCATTTCCGCGATGATTTCATTGGAGACCCATTCGCGTTTGCGGGTGCGGCAAAACTCCGGATAGCTGCGGTAAAATTGCGGCCATAATCCATGTAGAATGAATGAGTAAGGTTTTTCACCAGCACATTGCGGGCCGTTGTCGTTACGGCGGGATGTGGCGCAGAATGACGGCGACCAGTTCAAAACAAGCGTATAATAGTCAAAGTCGCCAGGTTCTCCTGCGGCGCGTGCAGGCGCGGGCATAAGAGGCGCGGCAAGCATCGCCAGCAGAGCTACACCGAACCATAACCGAACGCCCTTGCAACGCTTCACTAAAACAAGTCTGAGCATTCTTTAGAACTTTCTTGGTTACTATCGCGCAGAGAACTGAGAATAGAGTTTGGCGGACTTTTCCACGGCTTCACGTATTGCGACGGGGTAATGAACCCCTCGATTTTCCCATGTTTGTATATCATGTCCAAACCAGATCAAAGTCCAGTTCACACTCCAGTAAGCGTCGCCATCAAACTCAAGCGTGCCGAATAAAACCGCGTCGGCGCCCATCGATTTAGCCGCTGCGGTTAGCACATCCGTATCGCCGGTGGAGATGGTTTCGCAACTGATGGCGGACAAAGTTTCAACAGTGGGAAGGACAATTGGCGCGCCGCGCCTTAAGGCAATATCGTTTAAAACGCCTCGTTGATAAAGCGCATTCTCGTTGTTTTCGGTCAAAACATAAGCTTCGCTTTTGTCTTTTACGGATAGGAACACGGCGGTCAACGGTCGGTCGGAACTCCAGATTGTCAATCCGAATGCCTCGATGGCGGAATTCAGCTTTGCCTTGTCGAACTCAATAGTCAAAGTATGCGTAGGTTGGCTCATGCCCGAGTCATCGGGCTTAAGCCTATCCTCGACGCCCTCAGTATAGTTGTGGGTCTGCACAAAACTTGGCGCGAAGTCCAGGATAGGCTCAATTCGGTAGGCGCCTTTAAGGCTTGCATCGCCTGTCAGCCGGATGATGACCTCCTCCAGACCGGCGCGAAACCCGCGCAGCCGTTCTGCCTCCCCAACGCCGGTAACAGGAGCGGCAGCGCGGTGGAGATCCGGAACTGGCTTGGCGCGCACTGTGCTGATGGCTGCGAGCACCGCAAAAACGAGCAACGCTGTGTTAAGGCGTAGAAACATGGCGCTTGCCCACCGCGACTTTTCCAACTCCGCCTCACAAATCAGGGTTCTGTAAACCTACCGCCCGATGCGGCCGCGCAAAACACGCTCCAGAATACGGGGGATTGCGGCGCCAAGCGACCGCAGAAGGGATTTCGTGAATGCAGATCCGGCTGAGTCACTTCGCGGCGCAGCGGGGGGACGTTTTGGGGTCGGCTGGGCGTCGCCAGGTTTGGGCACACGAAACTCCCCATGGCGCTCGAAGCCATCGTCACCGGTCGCGGAGCCGTTCGCCGTGCCAGCTTTGCGCTCTTTCAGCTTTTCATACGCCGACTCAGTTTCCGACTCTTCATCATACTTGCCCGCGACAGGGCTATCCGCGATCAACTGCTTCCGCTCGTCCGGGGTCAGCGGCCCAAGACGCGAGGCAGGCGGGCGGATGAGCGTGCGCTCGACAACAGAGGGCTGGCCTTTTTTTTCGAGCAGCGAAACCAGTGCCTCGCCCACGCTCAACTCCAGAATTGCTTTCTCGGTGTCCAGATTGGGATTGGCCCGGAAGGTCTCGGCGGCTGCTTTCACCGCCTTCTGCTCCTTCGGAGTGAATGCCCGCAAGCCGTGCTGGATGCGATTGCCAAGCTGGCTCGACACGGTGTCCGGTACGTCCAGCGGGTTCTGCGTGATGTAATAGACGCCCACGCCCTTGGAGCGGATAAGGCGCGTCACCTGCTCGATGCGCTCTAGCAGCGCTTTCGGCGCCTCGGTAAACAGCAAATGCGCCTCGTCGAAGAAGAACACGAGCTTGGGCTTTTCGATATCGCCGACCTCGGGCAGCTTGTCGAACAGGCGGGTAAGCAGCCACAGCAGGAATGTTGAGTAAAGCCGCGGATTGCTCATCAGCTTGTCGGCGGCGAGCACGTTGACGTAGCCGCGCCCCTCGCTATTTTTGAGCATCAGATCGTTGATGTCGAGCGCCGGTTCGCCAAAGAAATTCTCCGCCGCCTGCTCTTCCAGCACGAGCAAACGCCGCTGGATGGCACCGACCGAGGTTTTCGAGACGTTGCCATATTCCTTCGTGAGCTGATCGGCTTTGTCCGCCACCTCCATGATGAGCGCGCGCAAATCCTTTAAATCGATGAGCGGCAGCTTCTGGTCGGCAGCGAGGCGGAAAGCAATGGTGAGCACGCCCTCCTGCGTCTCATTCAACTCCATCAGGCGCGACAGCAGCAGCGGACCCATATCCTTGATGGTGGCGCGGATGGGGTGCCCCTGCTCGCCGAACAAATCCCACAGTATGGCGGGCGACGCACCGTAAGTATAATCCTCAAGCCCGATTTTCTGCGCACGCTCCTCCAGAAATGGTTTGGAGACGCCTTTCATCGAGATGCCCGCGAGATCACCCTTCACGTCGGCGCAAAAAACAGGCACGCCCGCTTTGGAAAAACCTTCGGCCAAAATCTGCAGAGACACCGTCTTGCCAGTGCCCGTGGCGCCCGCGATCAGGCCGTGACGGTTGGCGAGCGCCAGCAGCAGATATTCCTTCTTGGTGCTCGTGCCGACGTATATCTGACCTTCGCTCATCGCTCCCCCCTTGTGCCGTTAGAGCCGTTCCCAAAAAGTGTTACGCGGTTTTCGGGTTGGAACGGCTCTAGTTATAAAGCTAGAGCCGATTCACTCGATTTGATTGGATCAATCAAATCGAGATCGGGTCTAGTATACGCGGGTCTCACAACCGTGCCGATTTGGAAACCAAGCGGAGGTTGTTATGCACAGCTAGCGGTAATGGACAAAGCAGCCCCGTGCAATTGCAATCGGGCGCGCAGAACGAAAGCGACAACCCTGACTTCTTTTTTGTTAACAGCTCATGGCTTATTTTAATCATAAATGAACCGTTCTGTCATGTTCGCCTGGCGGTAAGTTGTATGCCAAGCTATTCTAGCCGGATACAACCGGAAGCTTGACATGGATGAGTTTATTGACCGGCTAACCGCAGCAGCTAACATTGACCGTCAGTCCGCTCTACGGGTTACGCAGATATTCCTCAGAATGGCGACAGTACATTTGTCGGCGCCAGTATCATTCAGTCTCTTTAAAGCGCTGCCTGGGGCTTTCGATCTCACCGACGAACAAACTCATCTGCAAAGACGCCTAACAATCGCGTCCGGGATAGAAGGGATGATGCTTTCGGCGATGAAGAACGCGCTCGGTTATGAAGACCCGCTTATCGCCATGTTAGCGGATGTCAAAGCCGCAGGCCTTAAGTCAGGGCAGGCTTTATTGGCTGGACAGGAATTCTTAAAATTTGCCGAGGAAAAAGCTGGATCCCAGGTGTTGCGGCGCGTCACCGACAAAATTCCTGGTCTGCGGCGCCTGAACTAACTCGCGATATTTTTGTTTCACAACATATTTATTTTCTCGCTAAAGCAGACTAAAAAATCACATTATATTTCGCTGAGTCTGGAGCGAGGTAGGTTTTGAAGTTTGTTGCGTGGCCGTACGCCCAATGTCAGGACTTTAGTAAGCAATCCATTACGGAGAAGCGAGATGAACTATAAAGTTGACAAAATTGAAGGTATTGGCCCCAAGTTTGCCGAAGTGCTGGGCAAGGCGGGGATAAAAAACACAAAGCAGTTGCTGGATCATGCCGCCGCCAAAAAAGGACGTAAAGATCTCGCCGAGAAAACCGGCCTTGATGAGCAGAAGATTCTGAAATGGGCCAATATGTGCGACCTGATGCGCATCAAGGGCGTCGCCGAGGAATTTTCCGAGCTTCTGGAGGCAGCAGGCGTAGACACCGTTAAGGAACTCGCACAGCGCAAACCCGAAAACCTCTGGAAAGCAATTTGCGAGGCTAACACCAAAAGCAAGCTGGTTCGCCAGACGCCGGGGCTTCCGCAAGTCGAAAGCTGGGTGACTCAAGCCAAGGCCTTGCCGCCGACGATGACCTATTAAACCGCCGCATCTCAGTTTCTGCCCGGTTTTTTTGCTTTGCGATGCCACGCGGAGACGACTAGTGTGAAGGCGATGTCAGGGTAAATTGGTTGCGCCGTCTTCATGAAAAACACCCGTCTTGCAAGTGAGTTCGCGGCCGCGTCGAGATCTGACTGGGTCAAGCTGGCGTCTGCAGCCGGAAGCGCAGTAAGTCCATTATACGAGGGCTTTTCGCTATCTGCGCTGTACGACGCGAGCGAAGGTACACGCGTAGCCTATCCCGAAAACTTAAGGACGCGAGCTGGCGGCGCGGTGCGCCCCTGGACGGTGATCCAGTTTGTCGATCATCTCGATTTTGCTGACGCCAACCGGCAGCTTCTTGACGATCTGGCTCAGGGTGCGCGTGGGCTATGGCTTCAACTTGGCGGCAACCTGCCGTTTGGCGGCGCCTACCTCGGCGCACGCACTCTGGAAGAATTTCAACAAGTGTTCATTGGCGCGCCCCTTACCAGCGCCGAAATTTACATTTCCGGCGGCTTTGACGGCCTCCCAGGACTTGCACTCGTCGCCGCTCTGGCAGACGCGACTGACACGCCACACCCGTCCCTTCGAGGATCCGCCGGGCTTGATCCAATCAGCATTATTGCGGCGAGCGGGTATATCCCTGCCCAGCGCCAGCATATCATGGCGGACTTCGCGGACGCGGCTTGGTGGCTTAAAGCGCAGAAAAGTGGTCTTACGCCTTTTCTCGCGTCCGGCCGTGCATGGCATCAGGCGGGCGCCTCCGCAGTTCAGGAACTGGCCTGGACGCTGGCGGCAAGCGTCGAATACTGGCGGACGCTGGAGAAGTCCGGATTTACAGCGGATGAAGCGATCGCCGCGGTTGACGTTATCCTTGCCTCTGAATGCGACCTGTTTCTCACCATCGCGAAATTCCGCGCAGCACGGCTTCTCTGGGCCAAGGCTGTGGAGACGGCGGGTGGTGCGGCGAGACCCGTCAAGTTTTTGGCTGAGATGTCTTATCGCGCCATTTCCGAGCGTGATCCTCACATGAACATTTTGCGCAGCGCGGCCGCAGCGTTCGGGGCGTCATTGGGTGGGGCTGAGGCAGTGCTGCTGATCCCTTTCAACACCCGCGCCGGGACACCCGATGCTTTCTCGCGGCGCATGGCGCGCAACACCCAACTCGTGCTGATGGAGGAAGCTCATCTTGGCCGCGTAGGAGATGAAGCTGGCGGTTCGTGGTATGTCGAAACGCTCACATCCGAGATCGCCGCCCGCTCGTGGGAGGAGTTTCGCGCCATTGAAGCCTGCGGAGGCCTGCTCGCTGCCCTGGAGCAGGGAGTAATTTATGACGCTGTGGCTCCGCTTCAGCAAAAGCGCGAACGGAATTTATCCGCTGGCCGTGAGGCGATAACCGGAGTTTCGAGTTTCCCTCAGTTAAAGGAAACGCCTGTTGGCTATCACCAAGCGGACGCGGTTTTCGACATTGAAAGTCTGAATAGGGAAGGTGTGGTTCCCGATTTGCCGCCTGCTGGGAAAGGCGAGCGTTTTGCGGCGATGATCGAGGCTGTCAAATCCGGCGCAACGTTGCGCGGGATCGAGCGCGCGCTCGAAACTGTTTACGAACGCCGCACCTTGCTGCCCGCCACTCCAGAGCGCCTTGCGGAGCCTTTCGAGAAGCTTCGCCGCGCTTCTGATCTCGCTCTGTATCGTGTAGGCGCCAGGCCGCCGGTATTCGTTGCGCTGCTCGGCGACGCCGCCGATTACACGCCGCGATTGACATGGTTAAGAAGCTTCTTTGAATCCGGCGGAGTCGAAGTGCTTACAGGCCATGGCTTTCAGACATTGGATGCACTACAGCGCGCATTTCGCGAAAGCCCGGCGCCGATAGCTTGCCTATGTTCCACCGACAAGTACTACGGGGCGTTGACAGGCGCCGCCGATGCCTTGAAAAAGGCGGGCGCCGCCGCCCTTTATGTGGCAACGCAGCCGACGGGGCTGGACAGTTTTAACGCTGCCGATCAAAAAGCGATTGACCGCATTTTATATCAGGGCTGCGACACGTTAAGCCTGCTCTCGGAATTGCACCAGATCATGCGCGTCGAGGAAATGGGCAGCGCCGCATACGAGGATTATGATAACGAAGAGGACGGCTGACCGGGTAACGGCAGGCTGTAGCGCGGACGCCAATGGGTAACATTTTAAATTTCAAGGACACCCCGTGGAGCCTCCCCGAAAGCGCCGCCGCCGCGCTGGGTGGAGAGGACTGGCTGACGCCAGAGGGCATCCCGGTAAAACCCATCTATCGCCCTGCAGATATTGAGGGGCTGGATTTCCTGCAGACATACCCCGGACTGCCGCCTTATCTGCGCGGGCCTTACCCTACGATGTATGTAGAGCAGCCATGGACGATTCGGCAATATGCTGGCTTCTCCACCGCCGAGGACTCCAACGCCTTCTACCGCCGCAACCTCGCAGCCGGGCAAAAGGGGCTGTCCATTGCCTTCGATCTGGCCACCCATCGCGGCTACGATTCCGATCATCCGCGCGTGCGCGGCGACGTGGGCATGGCGGGCGTCGCTATTGACAGCATTTATGACATGCGCACCCTGTTCGACGGCATCCCGCTGTCGGAAATGAGCGTGTCGATGACCATGAACGGCGCCGTGCTGCCCGTACTGGCGCTTTTCATCACGGCGGGCGAAGAGCAGGGCGTCTCGCCGAAACAGCTCTCCGGCACCATTCAGAACGACATTCTTAAAGAATTCATGGTGCGCAACACATATATTTACCCGCCAAACCCATCAATGCGCATCGTGTCGGACATTTTCGCCTACACGTCGAAGGAGATGCCGAAGTTCAACTCCATTTCAATTTCCGGCTACCACATGCAGGAGGCGGGGGCGACCGCAGACCTCGAACTCGCCTACACCATCGCCGACGGCATGGAATATGTCCGCGCTGGCATGAAAGCGGGCATGGACATCGACACCTTCGCCCCGCGCCTGTCGTTTTTCTGGGCCATCGGCATGAATTATTTCATGGAGGTGGCGAAGATGCGCGCCGCCCGCCTGCTATGGTCGAAGGCCATGAAGGATCTGGGCGCGAAAAATGCGAAGTCGCTGAGCCTGCGCGCGCATTGCCAAACCTCCGGCTGGAGCCTCACCGCGCAGGACGTGTTCAACAACGTGACGCGCACCTGCGTGGAGGCGATGGCGGCGACGCACGGCGGCACGCAGAGCCTGCACACCAACGCGCTCGACGAAGCGCTAGCGTTACCCACAGATTTCTCCGCCCGTATCGCCCGTAACACGCAGCTTTTTCTCATCAACGAGACGGGCACGTGCCGCGTCATAGACCCATGGGGTGGTAGTTATTATGTGGAGCGCCTGACGCACGATCTTGCCGTGAAAGCGCTGGCGCACATCGACGAGGTGGAGAAGCTCGGCGGCATGGCGAAGGCGATCGACGCCGGGTTGCCGAAAATGCGCATCGAGGAAGCCGCCGCCCGCACGCAGGCGCGCATTGACAGCGGCAAGCAGACCATCGTCGGCATTAACAAGTATAAAGTGTCTGGCGACGAAAAGATTGACGTGCTGAAGGTAGATAACTCCGCCGTGCGAGGTGCCCAGATCGAGAAGCTCAATCGCTTGCGCGCCGAACGCGACGAGGCTGCGGTAGAGCGGGCTTTGACCGAAATCACCGAAGCGGCGGCGTCTGGCGGCGGCAACCTGCTCGCGCTATCGGTCGAGGCGGCGCGCGCCAAGGCGACTGTCGGCGAAATCAGCCTCGCGATGGAGAAGGTTTATGGCCGTCACCGCGCCGAGACCCGCGCCATCTCGGGTGTTTACAGGCAGGAGATCGGGCAAATGAACGACGCGGTGCGCAATGTGGTCAGCATGGCGGAGGAGTTCGAGCGCCGCGACGGCCGACGCCCCCGCATCCTCATCGCCAAGGTGGGCCAGGACGGGCACGACCGGGGGCAGAAGGTGATCGCCTCCGCCTTCGCCGACTTAGGGTTTGACGTCGACATCGGCGCGCTGTTCGCTACGCCCGCCGAGGCCGCGCGGCAAGCGGTGGAGAACGACGTGCATATCTTGGGCATCTCATCACTCGCCGCTGGGCATTTAACCCTAGCGCCCGAGTTAAAGTCCGAACTAACCGCGCAAGGACGCCCGGACATCATGATGATCGTCGGCGGCGTTATCCCGCCGAGTGATTATGACGCGCTCTATGCAGCGGGCGCGACAGCCATTTTCGGCCCCGGCACCGTCATCGCCGACGCGGCCGCCGACCTCATCGGCAAGCTCAATGCTCAATTCGGCTATTCCCGCGAGGCCGCAGAGTGACGGACTCCGGCGCGGATAGCCAGGCGTTTTGGGACAAGCGCTATTCGGGCGAAACGATGGCGTTCGGCGCTGGGCCGAATGAGTTTCTTGCGGCTCAGGCGCATCTGCTGAAAGCGGGCATGCGCGCGCTGGTTCCAGGCGATGGTCAGGGGCGCAATGGCGTCTGGCTGGCGGAGCAAAACCTGATAGTGGACACGCTTGACATATCGCCAGTTGGCGTTGAGAAAGCCCAGGCGCTTGCGCGGCAGCGCGGCGTTACGATCAACGCGCAGCTCGCCGATCTGCTGACTTGGAATTGGCCGCAGGCAGAGTATGACGTTATCGCCTCGATTTACCTGCACTTTTTCGATGCCGACCGCGCGCGCATCCACGGCGCCATGCTGGCCGCGCTGAAACCCGGCGGCGTGCTCATCCTCGAAGCTTTTAACCCCGCTCAGCTTGAGATGCAGAAGACCGAAGGCTCCGGCGGGCCGAAAACCGCCGACATGCTATTCTCCGCCGAAAAACTGCGCGGCGATTTTATTGGCGCTGAAATCGAACTTTTGGAGGAAAGCGTTGTTGACCTTGCTGAGGGCCATCGCCACAAAGGGCGGGGCGCGGTGGTGCGGCTGATTGCCCGCCGCCCTGCGTGAAACTTGTGAGGGCCGATGAGCTTTAGTCTATCCGACGCCGCCACATTCGGCGTTTTCTTGGGGGCGGTCGCCGCCGCCGCGCTTTTCGCCGGTCAATGGGCAGGGAATGATTGGTATCGCAACCTGGACAAACCGTCTTTTACCCCTCCCGATTGGGCATTCCCGGTCGCCTGGAGTATTCTTTACCTCATGATTGCTACGGCGGGGTGGTTCGTCTGGATGGCCCCCGAGAGCGGCAATCGCACTGCCGCACTAAACTTCTGGTACGGGCAAATTTTCATCAACGCAGTATGGTCTTACATCTTCTTTGGCCGGAAGCAGTTGGATGTGGCGCTTGTTACGCTTACGATGATGTGGGCTTTGATCATCGGCTTCATAATGAGCGCGTTACTGATTGACCAGCGTGCCGCATTACTGTTTATCCCCTATCTTATCTGGGTAACCTATGCCGGCCTGTTGAACGCCGTCATTTTGCTCATGAACCCAAACCCGCAGTACAGCTAACTCTGCCGACGCAGTGCGGGTAATGGCGCAAAACTTACAACAGATTTACCGGGGGATGGTGGACGCTAGCGTCATCGTGGCCGATCCGGCGCAAGCGCTCGCCGTCGAGAAATTACAGATTCTGGCCAATCGGCTGAGCAGCTACACCCCGCCTGCCAAAACGGATTTTCTCTCGTTCTTTACGCGCAAGCGAGGCGAAGTGCCTCGCGGACTGTATCTTTACGGCGGCGTAGGGCGCGGCAAAACCATGCTGATGGACATGTTTTTTGCCACGGCGCCTTTCGAGAAAAAGCGGCGCGCACATTTTCATGAATTCATGGCCGATGTGCATGAACGAATTGCCACGGCGCGGGCGGGCGAGGCGGGAGAACCGCTAAAAACGGTGGCGGACAGCCTCGCATCCGAAGCCGGGCTTCTCTGCTTTGACGAACTTTTCGTCACTAACATCGCGGACGCAATGATCCTCGGCCGCCTGTTCTCAGCGCTCTTCGAGCACGGCGTGGTGATAGTCGCCACGTCAAACGCGCATCCTGATGAGCTTTACAAGGATGGTCTTAATCGCCCGCTGTTCAAGCCATTCGTCGATCTCATCGAGGAAAAGATGGAGGTTCTGGCGCTGGAGTCCGCGAAGGATTATCGCCAGGAGAAACTGCTCGGATCGCCGCTGTATTTCACGCCTCTCGATAGCGCCTCGTCCGCATCGATGGATCGGCTGTGGCTCAAGCTCACCGGAAAGCCGCGCGGCGACGTCGAGACGCTCACGGTCAAGGGGCGCGCGTTGACCGTGCCGCAGGCGGCGATGGGCGTCGCGCGGTTTGACTTCGCTGACCTGTGCGAGCAACCTCTGGGCGCTAGCGACTATCTTGCACTCGCTCGCGCCTACCACATGATTTTCGTCGACGGCGTGCCGGTGATGACTCCGGACCGGCGCAATCATGCGCGGCGGTTCATCAGCTTTATCGATACGCTCTATGATCGGCGAACCGGGGTGGTAATGTCGGCGGAAGCCGAGCCGGATGCGCTTTATCCAAGCGGCGACGGAGCGGATCACTTCGAGCGCACGGCCTCCCGCCTGATGGAGATGCGGAGCGACAGCTATATGGCGGGGCGCCGCGCATCACGAGAACGAGACCGACACTCCATCGCCGCAACCGATAAAAGCCTCGTGCTGTAACGCGGCGGGGCATTTCAACGAATGCCAGACGCCACCAGCAAAACTTTAGCTAAAAGGAAATTATGCATGGGCCGCACGCTCTCCCGAATGATGCTCTTTGCCGCCGCAATTTTCACGTTTGCGCAAACGCTTAGCCCGCAGTCCGCAATAGCATCGGAAAAGCTGCGCTTTGCCGTCGGACCGTTCCAGCCGACCGCCGGCGACACGCGCAAGGCCTACGAGCCGTTCTTCAAACATATCGCCGACAAGCTCGGGCGCGAGTATGAACTGGTTGTCACCACAGACTGGGCCGGCATCGCGGTTGCTCTGGCGACGGGTCAGGTGGACGTCGCATGGATGGGGCCGTGGGGCTATGTGCTCTCCAATAACGAGGGCGGCACGCAGGCAATCGCCACTGTGAAATACGACGGCAAGCCGACCTATCACTCGATCATCATGGCGCGCGCCGACGCTAAAGTTGAGAAATGGCCGGATGACGCGAAGGGTCTGCGCCTTTCGCTGGCCGATGTCGGCTCTACCTCCGGCTGGCTGATCCCGACATTCTGGTTCAAGACGAACGGCATCGACCCCAAGACCTATTTCCAGTATCGCGACGGCGCCAGTCACGCGGCGCAGGCCATTTCCGTCATCAACGATCAGGTCGATCTGGCAAGCGATTTCGACCGCAACATCAACGTGCTCGTGGCGCGCGGGGCGATCAAGGCGGAGCAGATCAAGATCGTGTGGAAGTCCGAGCCGTTGCCGAACGATCCGCTCGTGGTACGCAAGGGATTTGACCCTGCATTGA